>JAFZRJ010000032.1 GCA_017619935.1 Muribaculaceae bacterium
CCCGGAAATATCGTACTGTCATTTCAATTTCATAGCGATGACATGGAAATGGTGATGGCGTCAGATGGTAAGGTGACGGCATTTTCAGGTGTGGCCAAAAATAGTTTCTTTACACTTCAAGATTCGCCCATCGATAGAGTTAAAGATTTATTGATTCGTGCGGTTAACAACAGGACTCGTGAGCGCAATTACTTCCAGTTGTATAGCATGCTCTTGGACAACAAAATTTCGGATGACGAATTTGACAAGACCATCGAGAACAATGAGGACGACTATGTTGTGTCTCAAGATTGCGAAGCAGATTTAAACGACATCAGATTGGCTCTATTCTTAGTTCAGGAGATTAAGGACATCAAGGATGTTGATGATATGGCTGCATTATTCTCGTTTAGTTACGGTTCTATAAGAAAAAGCTTGAATTGTTGACTTATGGCGAAGTATATTGCAGAAGGTGCGATGGTTGAAGGCAAGAAATGCCGAATTATGACCCGAAGATATGAGTTCAAGCGCTTATCAAAAGACCCAATCACAAACAAGACTATGGTCATCTGTGATTTAGACCGTAATTGTGAGGTTGAAGTCCTTGAATCATTATCTTTGGATGATAATGAGAAAGCCTTGAGAGAATCTCTGAATGTTCATGGCGAAGTAGGAGATATGCTTGAGGCTAAATCTATTTTGGTGTTCGTTGAGGGTGTACGCCCCAGTGTTCTGTCATTTACGGTGAAAGAAGGCCAAACAGGCAGGCACGGAGCAAATCTTGCATCCACTAATCGACGAACAATTGGTAAGATAAAATATGTCCTTGAAAATTTGAGGAAAGCGATTGAGCAAACCTCGAGTAATAACTACTTAACAGCAGAGACATGAATTTTGATATTTTCACATTGTGCGACTCGGCACAGGAATATGGAGGGCGAATGATAATAGTCGGCACGTTCAACACAATTAATGTGACAACACTGCCGACCGTTTACCCGGAGTTTGCGATAGCAGCAAAGATAACACTTGACCAAGAACAAAAGAAAGTTCAGAGTGAGCATACAGTCAAGTTTTATATCAAGAAATTTGATTCTGATTTGTATTTGCTCCCACCTTTTGAACATAAAATCAACACGGATAAAACTCCTGATTTCTCTGATTTGAATCTTGTTATGAGGTTTAACGGTCTTCCTATCAAAGAAGATGGTCGGTATATCGTGACTATGGAAATAGATTCACTCAAAAAAGAGACTAATCTGTTTGTAAGATTACATAAGCCAAATAACTAAAAAATGGACAACTATGGAAATTTCCAATCAAAATGCTGTTGACCCTATTGTGAAAGATGATGAATTGCCGTTGAGCGAGCAATTCGCGCAATTTATGGGTGATAGTGATAAGGAGGCTATATCGGGAAGCGATTTGATGCGACCTTTTGAGATTTTCTCTCTGTATGACCATTCTAAGTATGAGACTCATGCATATTCTAATGTTCAACAAATTTCAATAGTACCATAATGCCTGGATGGAGTGATATTTTTGAGCAAGTGAACACGCACACTCAGCCGCTTGCCAAATTGACCGAATTGCGTCATAATTATTTAGAATGCATTTCGACTATTACAGGCAGGAATGTGATAACATATTATTCAGGTTGGCTCAAACACCCTGGAGCACCTAATGTAGATATAAACGACAACGATAAGAATGCTTTCATGAATGCGATTCACCAGTTGGATCGCACAAAAGGGCTTGACTTGATTCTTCATACACCAGGCGGTGAAATTGCAGCTACTGAGAGTATTGTTGCATATCTTAAGAAGATGTTCAATAATGATATTCGTGCAATCGTACCTCAAATTTCGATGTCTGCCGGGACAATGATAGCTATGTCTTGTAAAGAAATCATTATGGGCCATCAATCCTCCTTGGGACCGATTGACCCGCAGCTGAATGGGGTGGCGTGTCAAACTGTTATTGATGAGTTTAGAAGAGCTGTGAGCGAAGTCAAAAGTAACCCAGCATCCTTGGGTTTATGGCAAAAAATTTATGGAAAATTAAATCCAACTTTCTTGACAGCTTGTGAAGATACTTTAACTTGGTCTGAGACTTTAGCCACAAAGTGGATTCAAGAAGTCAATCCAAATATCGATATAAATGTTATCAAAAGTACGTTCCTCGATCACAAGAATAGCTATTCGCACGCTCGTCATATATCTAAAGAAGACTGCAGGCAAGCAGGTCTCAATATCGTGGACTTGGAAGCGAACCAGAATCTGCAAGACAGTGTGTTGAGTCTACATCATTGTTATATGATACTTATTGATATGTTAGACGTTTCAAAGATTGTGGAGAATCAAGAAGGCAAGTGCTATCTACAAAGGGCGTTATTAGCGAAACAACCAACATAACACCTGACTCCCATCTAAAAAAACAGTGTTCTACAACATAAATCCGCATTTTTGCGGATTTTTTTTTGCGCAATCCAAAACTTTGTTCTAATTTTGCTGTCGCTAAACAAAGTGATGAGCGTTCTCATCCCGCTTGAGCATCGGATATTGCTCACATACTTTGCGGTGGGCTTTTTTTGTCCCCGCACCATAACAGCCATCGGCTGCCTTATCCAGTGATAAATGCTCTTCGGGGTAACGCATCACTTTGTTTAGCGACGGGATAACGGCAGCCGTTTCTCTGCCTAAACGCTAAACAAAGTGATGCAATGAAAACAGTTTCATTGACCCCGACCGAGAGCGTCGCCATTGGGCGACTGGCGAGAGTGCTTGCCACGAAAGCACTGGAGTTGTTAACCTCGATGCGCCTCAGTTGCGTGCTGGGCTGCTTGGCAGTCATCGCCGTGCTGCTTTATCAAGCCACCGGCGAGCACCCCGTGATGATGGCGACCCTCACACTGGGCTGGGCTCTGCACTTCGCAGTACTCTCCACCATCGACATCTGCAAGAAAGGAGGTGAGCTATGAAAGCCTGGAACCGTGAGAGCCGAGAGCTGAAGCTGCGCTACCGTGAGCGCATCTCTACCGTGAATGTGGAATACACCCGCCGTCAGGTGCAGTTGAGCCACGACATTGAACAGGCACGCAACGAAAAGAGCCTCTACATCGCCAAGATCAAGATGCAGGAAGACGTTGACAACAATGCCGAAAAACTGACAGACATCACCGAGCGCATACGCCGCTACTCGCTGCGCAAGGTTGACCTTGACCACGAGCGCAAGCTGGCTTTGCTCGCCATCGACCGAGAGCATGCCGCCGAGATAGACGCACTTGAAGCGAAGTATGGTGTGAACCTCGATGACAACGGAGAGGAGGTGCTTGCCGTATGAAACAGCACATCTGGTCTTTTGAGTTCCGCAAGGGCACTCAGGTGCTCGACCACTTCAACGCCACCTGCACCGAGTGTCACCGCAAAGGTGATGAGCTGGCGACACGCGTCGGTAGCGTGGAGTGCTATGCATTCAATGAGCCGCTGGAACAGTGGCAGAAGATGGGCGTATATCGCGGCAACCGAGTCTTCACCGACTCTTTCGGAGAAGACCGTAGCATCAAGTGGGACTACAGCGGCATGGCTCCCATGGGAAAGGAGGTGGTTGCCCAATGAAAGCGAAGCAACTGATCACGACATTTGAGCGCGACAACGTTCGCATCATCTTCACCCGGCACACCGACCCCGACACCGAGGTGCCGACGGCGGTGGAGATCACCGTTCAGCACCGCAAGAGTTCGATCACCACCACCAGCCTGTGGCTCGACGACATCGCCGACCTGCCCACTGTGAGCGAGGCCATCGTGTCCTTCCTCGAGATGCAGAACAAGAAAGGAGGTGCGCAATGAGCGAGACGAAGACCACCGACGCCGCGCTGCTCGCGCTGGAGGCGTGGCTGCAGAACTGGGAGCCTGACGAGAGCGGCGTGTGCCTGAAGACCACCGACGCGATATTGCGCGACCTTGACGACATGGTGGAGCTGGAGCCGAACGCCATCGCCGCCGTGATGGCAGAGCGCGGCTACGCCATCCGCTACGACGGCCACAGCGGCCGCCACGGCTGGGCGATGCGCCCCCGCCGCGAATAATACGAGACATTTTTGACAATAACGTTGCACGGGGCAGGCCGTCGCGAGACACCCTGCCCCTTACTGTTAAACTTTGGCACGGAATTTGCAGTCTAATTATAAAAAGCGACAAGATCATGACATGGTTCATCGGCATATTCACTGACATCCTCGGCACCTGCGGCATTGTCCTCGGGGGTATCATCGTCGTGATTCTCGGTTTGCTGGTGATAGCCTTCTGGTTGATAGTGGCCGCCCTTGTGGGCATCGCCGTGTCGGCTTTGCTGCGTGCCGGATGGTTTTGGTTCTGCCGTGGCATGATGGCCATCACCCCCGAGACGAGCACGGTGCATGAGCACTTCAAAAACAAGTGGCTCGACATGAAGCACCCGTCGCGAGTGAGGCGACGCAAGATGGCGGTATCGAAATAAGGCATCCAAAAACAGGCGACGGCTACAGGCTGTCGCTTGTCTTTTTTTGTTTTGGGCCTTGTCTCTACCTTTGTCACAAAAGTTTCATTAAATCTTTTCACAAATGGTAGATACAACTGAATTGACAGGATTGATCTCGGCGTTGAGAGCCGAGACGGAAGCCGACAGCGTGTCGCCGGAGCGCGTGGGTTACGTGCTTCAACAGATTGTGAACTTCCTGCCGAGTCTTGACTCGAGCGGTCTGACCGACGATGTAGCGACTGCGTTGGCTACTGCTCGTCAGGCATTGACTTCGGCGCAGGGGGCAACCACGACGGCGAATGCCGCCCAGACGGCTGCGACGAGTGCGCAGAACGTGGCTAACGCGGCGAGTTCGACGGCGAATGCGGCGAGCACGCTGGCCGGACAGTGCGAGAGCGCGGTTGCGGCACTGACCACGCTGGTGGGCCAGCTGCAGACGGCGAGTGAGACAGCGACCACGACAGCGAATGCGGCGAGTGCCGCCGTGGGCGCGTTGCATGAAGGGGCTAACCAAGCCGGCGGCATGGTGGTGCTGGACTCTAACGGCAAGGTGCCACATGGCCTGATACCCGACGACCTGGCGAACGTGCTGGAGTTCTCGGGCGTGCTGAACAGTGTGACGGTGACGAGCGGCCGCAGCGAGAGCAAGAGCAGCGACGGCGATGCGCAGGTGTTCTTCGTGGAGAGCCTGAACCAGTTTGTGCTTGGAGTGCGCACCGATGTGGCGGTGAGCACTGTGGCTCCTGACTTCGTCGCCGCACCGCAACACGCTCCGGGCGTGGGCGCGGTGGTGTCCACACGATTGAGTGACCAAGCGGTGGCGGCATTGAAAGACATGCCATTGTTCAACACATTGTTCACCTACTATCTTGACTGGGCTGACCGCGAGCTGTACAGCGATGCCCAGTACACTCCGCTGAGTCTGAAGGCGTATGTGTGCACGAGTACCGACACCTTGTATTACTGGAAAAGCGCGGAGCAGGAGCTGGCCTCTATGGGCAAGGACTACGGCTCGCAGCTGAATACGCTTGGCGAGCGGATGACCGCCGCGGAGTCGGCCGTCGGCCAGCGTCTGTTCCTGAACGGCAACAAGGTGGTGAACCGTGTGGGCACGGCCACGTCGCTTGCACAGTTCCTCGCGTTGACCGACGGCAGCGCGTATGCCGGCATCAAGGTGCAGGGCGTGGTGGTGACTTTGTATACCGACGACGGCATGGAGACGTGGCAATGGGACGGCACGACATGGTCGAGCGCGGCGGCATGGTCGAAGTTCGGCGGCAGCGGGAGCGCGACGGGCAATGTGGTGAACGTGAACGAAATCGCTCCGCGTGCCGATGGATTCTATAACCGTGGCACAGCCGCAAATGCTGTACCCGAGGAGCTGCGCACCGGAGGCCGTATCATCACCTTTGAATCGGCTGCAGGGGTGTGGCAGCGGTGGCAGTTCACAGGCACTTTGCTTGCCGACTGGGCTGACGAGACCTGCTGGGTGCCCGACGTGCGCGGCATCTCGTTCAACGATGCTGCGGCAGCGGTTCCCGACCGTAACGGCATCATCAACCTGAATTATCATGTGACGGTTGACGAAGTGCTGAACAGCGAGAGCAGTAACCCGATAGCGAACAAGACGGTGACGGCTGCGCTGGAGCAGTTGCGGCTGGGCTTGGCGGCCGGACTGAGCGTTGACCCGGTCAGCAACCAGTTGTCGCTGCTGGATGCCAACGGCGAGGTGATGAGCAGCGTCACTCTGCCTTCGGGCGGTGGCGGGGCCACGAATCCCACGGCCATCGAGCTGACCATCGACAGCGCGATGAGCGCGACCATCAAAGAGGGCACGCCTCACCTCGTGGAATACACTTGGCGTCACTACAATATCACCACGAACGTGGACACGCAGTACGGCGGCCGTGCCGACCTGATTGTGAACGGCAGCACGGTGACGAGCGTTGACGTGACACAGGGCATAGGCTCGTTTGACGTGAGCCCATGGCTGAGTGTGGGCACGAACAGTCTGCGCGTGCGCATCACGGCCGATGACGGCGTGGTGGCACAGAGTGCGTACATCAAGGTGACGGTGGTGACGCTGGGCCTGAGCAGCAGTTACTCGCTATCGACGGTGACGGAGGCGGGCACGCCGATTCCTTTCCGCTTTGTAGTGACAGGCAGCGGCGCGAAGGTGGTGAACTTCGAACTCGACGGCGCCGCGCTGCCGACAGAGACGGTGACCACCAGCGGCGGCACGAGCATCAAGAGCATACCGACGACAGGGCTGAGCCATGGCGCGCACAGCCTCGAAGTGTGGGCGGAGCGCGAGATTGCCGATGGGGTGATGCTGGAGAGCAACCACCTGTATTTCGACCTGATGATTACGCAGCAGGGCACGACCGACGTGATTGTGGCCACCGAATATGACGGTGGCACGATTGAGCAGTACCAGACGCTGATCATCCCCTTCGCGGTGTATGACCCGTTGCACACCACCTGCGAGGTGGAAGTGACGCTGGACGGCATCCTGCTGACGAGCATGGAGGTCGACCGCACACGGCAGACATTGAGCTGGCGAAGCAAGGAAGCCGGCAGTTACACCTTCGTCATCAGCGCAGGCGGCACGAGCCGCACCATCGAGGTGACAGTGACAGCAGCGGCCCATCAGGTGACGGCGGAAACGGCAGGCTTGGCCTTGTGGCTGAGCAGCAGCGGCCGAAGTAATGCGGCGACAAACCGTGCCGACTGGAGTTTCACGCCTGAGGGCGGGGAGGCGTTGAGCGCGGTGTTCCATGATGTGGGCTGGGACGCGCAGAGCGGCTGGCTGCCCGACGAACACGGCTTGGTGAGCCTCCATCTTGCCGGTGGCGCGCGGTGCGAGATACCGCTGAACCTCTTTGCCTCGGACTGCAAGCTGGAGGGCAAGACCATCGAGGTGGAGTTCAAGGCAAGCAAGTGCTACGACGAGAGCGCGGTGCTTATCAGCTGCCTGAGCGACGGAGTGGGCTTCGCCATCACGGCGCAGGACTGCTACCTGCAAAGCGCGTTGCGCAAGCGCGTGGGCAGCAAGTTCAAGCAGGACGAGCGAGTGCGTGTGAGCTTCGTGATTCAGCGCACTGATGAGCGCCGCTTTATGATGATGTACCTTGACGGCATCCTGAGCGGCGTGGAGCAATATGACACAAGCGACTACTTCGTGCAGAACACGCCGGTGGGCATAACGCTGGGCAACGTCCTGTGCGAGCTCGACGTGTGGAATGTGCGCGTGTATGACACCTCGCTGAGCATGCGCCAGATGGTGAACAACTTCATCGCGGATATGGACGATACGGAGGTGATGTTCGCGAAGCTGGAGGCCAATGATGTGCTGAATGACGACAACGCCGACGCGGTGGACTATGACAAGGCTGTGCAGATGATACCGTGCATCACGTTCATCGGCACGCTGCCGACGTACAAGGGCGACAAGAAAAAAGACACTAAGATCATCTTCGAGGACCGTCAGCACCCTGAATACTCGTTCACCTGCGGCAAGGCACAGACGGACGTGCAGGGCACAAGCTCGCAGTACTACCCTCGCAAGAACTGGAAATTGAAGTTCCTCGAGGATATACAGATGACGCAAAGCGGCGCGACGCAGAAGAAATATGCCTTGCGCGGTGTGGACGGCCAAGGCAATGCGGTGGCGCAGAAAGCGGTGAAGACATTCTGCCTGAAGGCGGATTTCGCGGAGTCGTCGGGCTCGCACAACACCGGCGCGGCGAACTTCATCAACGAGGTGCTGACGGGTGCGGGCATCCTCACGCCTCCGCAGCGTGTGGACGCAACGGTGCGCACGACGGTGTACGGTTTTCCGGTGCTGATGTTCCATCAGGAAACGGAGAACAGCCCCCGCACGTTTATCGGCAAGTACAACTTCAACAACGACAAAAGTACGCAGGACACGTTCGGCTTCGAGAAAATCGCGGACTACAACGGTGCTATGGTGAACCGTGGCGACTGGCTGCTGTGGAACGGCACGCTGGCCTCGCTGCAGGGCGACTCCGACGCATTCGAGGCCTCGGAGGACGGCGAACTGATGTATCTCATCAACGACCCCGCCGACACGTCGCACTACCGCCACTTGGCCGAGTGGAACGATGGCAGCGGAGCCTGGGTGGACAAAGGCGAGCTGTGGCTGTGGGACTATGCGAGCCGCACATGGAAGAACCGTGCCGGCGCGAGCATCACGGTGGCCAACGGCCTGACGGAGGCGCGTGGCGGCAAGCTGATTGAGAATAACGTGGAGTGCTGGGAGTTCCTGAACAACGCCCACCCGATGTGCCTGTTCCACAGCTCGGACTGGATCGGCACAGTGACGGGCGACTCAATCCCGAGCTGGTTTGACAGAGACCGTCTGCCAAACGACGGCGGCACAATACATGCTCCTTACTGGGCGACGGCGTTCGAACCTCGCTATCCGGACAGCGATGACCTGAACGCGGCCTACGGCGCGGGCAAGATCCCAACCCAGCTGCGTGGAGTGGTGGACTGGCTGGTGAACCTTGACATCAGCGACGAGAATCTGAGCGCGTCACAGCTGGCCGACCGCAAGGCGGCATTCCTCGCCGGTTACCAGAGCTATTTCCACAAGGACATGATGCTGGCTTACGACAATATCCGCGAGGTGCTGATAGCCAGCGACCAAGGCGCGAAAAACATGATGTGGGTGATGTTCGACGGATTGTGTTATCCTATCTTCTACGATAACGACACGCTGTGGACGCTGAACAACGAGGGCCGCATACAGTTCCACCCCTATGTGGAACTCCATGACAAGGACGCGCTGGGCAAGGACGTGTTCAACGGCGAGAGCAGCACGCTGTGGAACTTGATCGAGCAGACGCTGGAAACGGACAAATCGGCGAACTATGAGAGGTTGGTGTCGCAAGGCAACCTGACGTATGCACGCGCGCTGTACTGGTTCAACGAGCGTCAGAGCGACCGCTGGTGCGAGACAATCTACAATCAGGACACGAAATATAAGTACCTCGACAGCTTCGGCGTGGTGGGAGGCGCGGACAACACCGCCCAGAACTACCTCGACATCGCTCAGGGCAGCCGCTCGCACCACCGCAAGTGGGTGATGAGCGAGCGTTTCGCCTATGTGAACGCCAAACGCTGCGTGGGCAGTTATCGCGAGAGCGCTGTGTACCTGCGCGCGAACACCGCGGGCGCCTCGACGGTTCCAAGCTCGGTGAGCGTGACGGTGACGGCGGCACAGGACTGGTACTTTGGCTTCCGCTTCAGCGGCAACGCCGGCTACAGTTCGCGTCTGATCAGAAAGAACGAGAGCTACACCTTCTCGGCTCCGGCGGGGAGCCAGCCCAATGACACGGAGACCTACATCTACCAGGCCGACCGCATCAAGAGTCTGGGTGACCTGAGCGCGTTGTACCCGACGAGCCTTGTGGTGGGCAACTGTCGATTGCTGGAGGAACTGATTGTGGGCAATTCGACTCAAGGATATGTGGGCAAACTGGCGAGCCTGACGCTGGGCACTCACCCGCTGCTGCGCTACATCAACGTGGTGAACTGCGCAACCTTGCAGAGTACGCTGGACGCGAGCGGATGCCGCGCGCTGGAGGAGATTGACGCGAGGGGCTCACGCATCACGTCGGTGCTGCTGCCGACGGCATGCACCATCGACACGCTGCGTCTGCCATCATCGGTGGTGCAGCTGCAGTTCGACCGTCTGCCGAACCTCACCTACGAGGGCTTGACCCTTGAAGGCTACGGCTCGATTCAGACATTGGACATTGTGGGTTGCCCGAACCTCGACGCGGTGCGCCTGCTGGGCGACATTCTCGCCACTGAAGGCAACGCACTGCAGTATGTTCGCTTGACCGACCTCGACCTGTCGGGTGACGGCAGCGCGCTGATAGCGCTGAAGGAGAAAGGCGTGCACGGAGCGGTGAACCGCACGGGAAACCCCGAGCTGTTCGGCACGTATTCGCTGACGACATACCTTGACCCGTCGCTGGTGGCGGAGTTGCAGGCATACTTCGAGCACCTGACTATATACAACGCGCAGTACACGGTGATAGAGTTTGACGACACACTGACCTATGACGGCAACGTGACGAATATGGACAACGGCACGTATGACGGCAACGGCGGATTGGGCTATGTGCCGAGTGGCCACATCGTTACGCTGATGCGCCAGCTCCACGCCTACCGTGGCGAGTTCCTGCCGTCGCGCGGTGTGATGCAGCTGAAGCAAATCAGCGATGACGACATCGAGCAACTTGTGGACGGCACGGCGAGCAACCTTGACGACCAGAGCCTGAACGGGCACGACATCTTCGTGCGTTTCCCCCGTTACTGGTATAAGGGCGTGAACGACCATCTGAACCAGAAAAAGTACTTCTGCCTGAGCACTGAATTGAACGAGCCTCGCTCAAGCGCCCACCATGTGACGCGCCACACGCTCGGCAACCTGCTGGTGGCGGCTGACCGCAGTGTGTATATCGACGATTTTGCCGTGGGCGACACGTTCGGCACCTCGCAGCTCGCTACGACGGAAGGCTTGAACAGCGTGTACCGCATGGACGTGACAGGCATGAAGCGAGTGCGTTGGCCGGGCATCAACAGCCAGACGGTGGGCTGCCTGTTCCTTGATGCCTCGGGCAAGGTACTGAGCAAGGTGTCGGGTTATATCGCCCACGCGCTGACGGACTACATCCTGGGCGACTATGTGTTTGTCGCTGTTCCGTCGGGCGCGGCTAGCTTCGTGTTCACGAGCGTGCAGGGTCAGGACACGCTGGAGTGTATCGCCGTGGACAGCCTCCAGATAGAGGCGATGGAGCCGGACTGGGTGCTGCACGAGGAATGCCTGGTGGGCATGTACAAGGCGAGCCGCGACTCGCAGGGCCGCCTGCGCAGCGTGAGCGGTGTCACGCCGGTGTACGGCTCGAACACAAATGGCACGGCATCGTACTGGAACTATGACGAACAGGGCGAGCTGACGGTTGGACAGCCTCAGACATCGGTGACGATGAACCGCTCGATGAAGGACTTGAGCAACTTGGCGAAATGCCGTGGCGCGGGCTACCAGCTGGTGGACTACGAGATGCACAAGGACATCGCGAACTTGTGGATGGCGCTTTACGGCCGCCGAAACAGTCAGGCGATAAACGGCAGCGGCGTGAACTACGGCACGGCGACGGGCGGCTCGAACACGGCTACGGTGAGCGGTGTGACATACAAGAGCCCGATGCGTGAGAGCAGCGGCAGCCAGCGTCCTCGCTCGCTGGGCTTGGAGGACTGGGCTTGCAACGGCCGCGAGTGGATGGACGGCGTGATGGTGAACGTGAGCAGCTTCGCCGGCTGGTACCGCAGTTTCAAGACGAACAAGCCCAACGGCGCGGCTCCGAGCGGCAGCATGGCGAATGCGGTGTGGCATGTGCTGATGCCTGACGGCACGGAGCGCGCGGTGCAGGGCGTGAGCGGCTCGACGGAGATTTGCCGTGTGCGCCACGGCCGTTATTGCGACGTGGTACCGAGCAAGCTGGTGACGAACTCAAGTTGGGACACCTACTACTGTGACCAGCAGGAGTACAATGCCAGCACCGCCCGTGCTGTTGCGCGCTCCGGCGTCAGCTTCAATGCGAGCAACGGTTTCGTGTACGTCTTCGCGAACAGCGACTCGTCGAATGCGTACAGCTACATCGGCTCGCGGCTAGCCTTCAGGGGCGAGTGCGAAATCGTTGAGTAGCTTGCGCAAGCGTCGCAAAACGATAGTGGGAGAGCCCGCAAGGGCTGCTCCCACTCGTTTTTACCCCGCGCAGCGGGGTCGATTTAGAAAAATTTCGTAATTTTGTCGCCTGTTAGGCGGAAGTTCCCATGGGGGCCCGTGCTGTTGCGCGCTCCGGCAACAACAACAATGCGAACAACGGTTTCGTGTACGTCAACGCGAACAACGACTCGTCGAATGCGAACAACAACATCGGCTCGCGGCTAACAATCAAGGCACACTGCCCCCATGTTCGGCATGGGTCGGCGGTTTTCATCGCAACACCTGCGCCGCCAACGTGTTTGGCAAGGCAAGGAGCGAGGGAACGGAGCCTCGGCAAACCTCACTGTTGAGTTAGGCCGGAACAAAAGAATGTGGCTTGTGGTGGCTGGTAACCGCCAACGGTGAACGTCATGAAGCCACAGTGTCCTGAAGGCTGATGAAAAGACATGGCAACTTGATTGCCCGCATCGTGGAACAGGGCAACATGGAACAGAGCTTTGATGACGTAATCGGCAACCTCACCAATGACCGCCGAAAGGCGGAGTTCAAGCAGCGAAAGGCAGAAGTGGTGGCAAGGTTGCAGACTTCCATTGCCGACGGATCCTTCAGAATCACGCAGTATAACAACCTGCTGGTGACCGACGGACCGAAGGTGCGCACGGTGCAGGCACCGCCCATCGTGGAGCGCGTGGGATGCCACGCCATCATGAACATCGTGGATGATGTGCTGTACCGCTCGGTGGTACCGTCGAGCGCGGCATCAATCAGAGGGCGAGGAATGCACTACCTGTTCAAGATGATGCAGCGTGACATCAGATGCGACACGGAAGGCACGAGCTACTTCTACAAATGCGACATCAAAAAGTTTTACGAGAGTATTGACCAGGATGTGATGATGGACATCATTCACCGGCACATCAAGGATAATGTCCTGCTGCCCATGCTGGAGAACTTCGTCAGACTGATGCCTCATGGGTTGGCCATAGGGCTACGCTCGTCGCAATGCTTCGGCAACATCCTGCTATCGCCTGTTGACCACTTCATGAAGGAGGTGGTCAAAGTGCGCTATTATTACCGCTATTGTGATGACATCGTGATGCTCGCAGGCGACAAGTCCACGCTGTGGCACTGGCGCGACCTGCTGCATGACCAACTCGAGACTTTACACCTGACCGTAAAAGAGAACGAGACGCTGCGGCCCCTTGCCGACGGCCTCGACTTTCTGGGATATGTCAACTATGGCACGCACGCCCTGTTGCGAAAACGCATCAAACAGAGGTTCGCGAGGCACATGGCAGATGTCAAGAGCCGCAAACGTCGCATCGCGCTAATGGGCGCATTCAAAGGAATGGCGGTACACGCTGACTGCAATCATCTCTATAAATCAATAACTCATAAAGAAATGAAACGATTCAGCGAACTGGGCATATCATTTGTGCCCGCAGATGGCAAGAAGCGCTTCCCCGGAAAAGTGATGCGCCTCGGTGCCATAGTGAACAAAGAGATCGAACTGCATGACTTCGAGACAGGACTGAGCACGTCCTATGGCAGCGACCGCTATGTGGTCAGCTTCCGCGACCCGCAGACCGGCGAATGGGGCAAGTTCTTCACCACCTCGGAGGAAATGCAGAACATCCTCGACCAAATCGCCATGCAGGAGGATGAGAGCGGCGAGAAGATTTTCCCGATTCTCACCACCATCGTGAGCGAGGTGTTTGACGGCAACAAAGTGAAGTACCGCTTCACTTGAAAATCCCTGTAAAGACAGAAACGTCGGGCTTCAAAATAGCTCGGCGTTTTGTCTTTTTATGTCTTGATCCTTGTCACTAACTTTGTCACAAAATAATGACAAGGTAATATGAGCACAACAAGTAGCGCAACAACCACACTCTATGTCAATGGCCGACCCGCCGAAGACGAACTGCGTCGTCTCCGTGGCGAATTGGACCATTACAAGAAGCAGTTGATGGACATTGCCGCCGACCCAAGCAAAGGTCTCGGCTCTCAAGCATGGAACAGCACATTGAAGAAAGTCAAGGCTACGGAGAAAGAACTTGACAAGGTGCAAAGCAATGTGTCGAGCGTGACACAAGCCCTCTCTCGTCTTGACAAAGCCACTCCTGAGGAACTGCGCAAAGCCTTACGACAACTCAACAAGGAGTTGGCGAGCATCGAGCGCGGCTCAAAGGCTTGGGACGAGCAGGTCAAGAAAATCCGAGCCGTCAAAGATGAACTCGCTAAGGTTAGAGCAGAGACAAAGGAACACACTTCGCTGTGGGAACGCTTCGCCAAGAAAATGTTCGACTGGGGCGCGGCCCTGCAGGTAGTTTTCGCCGCAATAACCGGAATCACCATGACCGCCCGCAGGGCTGTGGAAGCATTCGCCGAGATGGACCAGGAAATGGCGAATGTTCGCAAATACACCGGTATGACCGCCGAACAGGTCGCGGACTTGAATGAGGAGTTCAAGAAAATGGATACTCGATCAAGTCGCGAGCAACTCAACAAACTCGCACAGGATGCAGGTCGTCTCGGCAAACAGTCGAAAGAGGATGTGATGGGATTTGTGCGGGCAGCCGACCAAATCAATGTAGCTCTCGATGAACTGGGCGAGGGCGCCACACTGACTTTGTCGAAAATTGCCGGAGCATTTGGCGATGAAGACAAATATGGCACCGAACAGGCTTTGCTGAAAACCGGTTCAGTAATCAACGAACTTTCCCAAAACTGTCGTGCTTCGGCCCCCTATCTAGCAGAGTTCGCCCAGCGCCTGACCGGTGCGGGCACAACGGCGAAGATGACCACGCCGCAGTTGATGGCTTTTGGAGCCGTTCTTGACTCGAACGGTGCTCAATTGGAATCGTCGGCCACAGCACTAGGACAGTTGATTATAAAACTCTACCGCGACCCGGCGAAATATGCTGAGGCCGCGGGGATGGATGTCATAAAGTTTACCAACCTCCTCAAGACAGATGCCAATGAGGCTGTCTTGATGTTCCTTGAAACGCTGCATAATGCAGGCAATTTGGATGTGTTGGCTCCGATGCTTGCCGACATGGGAGAGAAAGGTTCTCGTTCGGTGCAGACATTAACCATGCTTGCAGGAAAAATCGACGAGGTGCGGGCACAACAAGCGGCAGCAAACCAAGCCTTCGAAGAAGGAACTTCTATCACTAAGGAGTTCAACGTACAGAACAATACTGTACAGGCTGGATTGGAGAAGGCAAAGAAACACTTCAACGAGATGGCTGTCCAACTTGGCGAGAAACTCGCTCCGGCAATGAAGTATGCCATCACCAGCACCAGTGCCATGATGAAAGTCCTTTCTGGCGTTATCACTTTCATCAGTGAGCATAAGCTGCTTATCACCACGCTCACGCTTGCCATTATTGGCTATACGGCAGCAGTAAAGGCAAACACTATAGCCAAAGCCTCGGATGCCGTATTTGACAAAATAGCTAATGCCCTTTTGGCCACACGACGTGTCGTGGTGCTTGCAGCCAGTGCTGCCTATAATGCGCTCACGGGTAACATGACCCGCGCACGCGCAGCCACCATGCTACTGAACAACACACTCAAACTTTCGCCCTGGGGACTCGCCATCGCTGGAGCAACCGCCCTTGTTGGCGCCCTTATCGGGTTGCTGCAGAAAATGGAGGCAAATAGGAAGGAGGCTAAGCGACTCGCCGAGGAACACCGAAAATGGATAAAATCAATTTCGGACATCGATGAAGCCTCGAATCGCTATTCATCAAACGAACTCACACGTCTGAAAGCGCTGTATAAGGCAGCCACCGACGAGGCTTCGGCACGAGAAAAGCGAGTGGAGGCAGCAAAGCAAATGCAGAACCTTTATCCAGCAGTTTTCTCCAATTTTTCCACCGAAGCAATCATGGCGGGGCAAGCCAAAGATGCTTACGACAAACTGACTCTCTCGATTATTGCAAATGCAAGAGCGCGTGCCGCTGCTGAAAAAATACAAGAAAATGAGAAAAAACTGCTCGACATAGAGGACGAAATTCGCAGTAACGAAGCGTGGGCACATAATGCCGGAGTTCGTGCAGATAAGGCTCGTACGCAGCAGAGGCAGAATAACGATCGCAATTCATCTCAGCACGCCTTCATGCCCGCAGGAGTTCAGACTCATGCTGAGCAAGAACTGTCTGAGACAATTCGTGACAATACTAAGCAGCAGCAAATTGCCAATGATAACATCGCCCGCCTCGAAGCGCAACAAAGAGACTTGAATGCATCAAATGAACGTCTTGCGAAAATTCCGGGTGTATCAGAATTGCTTGCTGGTTCTGACACACCTGCAACACCGCCAAAGGTCACTTACACGCCTTCTGGGGGTGATGAAGACAAAAAAGGTGGTGGTAGCTCCAAATCGGAAGACAAGTTTAAAGCCGAAAAAAATTGGCGTGAGGAACAGATTGCGCTCGCCAAAATCTCCTACCTCAAGGGTGAGACCGACTACGAGCAGCACCAGCAGAGGCTGGAACAAATCGACATGCAGTATGCCGAGAAACTGATGGCACGCACCGACCTCACCGAGCAAGAGCGTCTTGACGCACAAGTGAAATTCTGGGAAGCGAAACAGAAACTCGACAAGCGCGCACAAGCGCAGACCATTGCCGAGGAGAATGCAGCCTATGAGGACCTGCGAATGCAGATACAGGAAGATTATCTCCAAAACCGCATTTCAAAGGAGGCTTACGATATGCAGATGGAGAATATCGAGTTTGCACATCTGCGGGCTATGACGCAGCTCACTAAGGAAGGCACTGATGAGCGTCGCCGTGCAGAGGATGCTTACCGACAGAAGCTCGTTGCCGACCAGCAGAAGCGGCAGAAAGAATATGCTGACAAGGAAAAGAAGCATCAAGAGCAGCTGAAACAAATGTGGGACAAATACTTTGTCACTGATGATGAATCCAAAAAACAACAATACCAAACGGCATTAACTTTACTTGATGAAGTCTATAAATCAGAATTGGCTAAATGTGCCGGCAATAATGAGAAGAAACTGGAGCTGGACAAGCGATATGCCAAGGCTCGAAAGAAACTCTACGACGAGATCTTCAAGAACGATAAGGATGGGCAGAAGTCGTGGAACGACTGGATTGGCGAAGCTCTTGACAAAATCTTTGGTGACGGCACATGGGAGAAGTATGGCGATACCGTCAAGCAAGCCTTTGCCTCGATGACCGCGATGATGCAGAGCTTCAACCAAATGGCACAGGCTGAAGCCGAGGCGAAGATTGCCCGTCTCGAAAAGCAGTACGACCGCGAGATCTCGATGGCGGAGGGCAACAACCGCAAGGTGAAAGCCCTCGAGCGCAAGAAAGAAAAGGAAACAGCCCGCATCAAGGCTGAGGCGCAGCGCAAGGAGTTCGCCCAGCAGGTGATGAACGCCATCTCATCGACCGCACTTGCTGCCATCAATGCCTATGCCAGCGCGTCGAAAATCGCTTGGTGGCTCGGTCCTGTGGCTGCCGGGCTCGCACTCGCTGCAGGTGCCGTGCAGATTGCCGCCATCAAGAAGCAGCAGGAGGCAAGTGAGGCGAAAGGCTTCGCGGAGGGCGGTTTCACCCCGAAAGGCCCGAAGGACAAACCGGTGGGTGTGGTCCATGCGGGCGAGTGGGTGGCTTCGCAGCGGCTGCTCGCCAATCCTGTCGCGCGTCCGATGATCGAGGCGCTTGACTACGCCCAGCGTAACAACACGCTCGGCTCGCTGCGCCCTGCCGATGTGTCGCGTTCGGTCACCGCCCCTGCCGTTATTGCCGGTGCGGCAACCGACGGACAGAACGAACGCCTGATGGTGGCCGTTGCCGCCGCCCTGGGCAACTACGACGGCACAATGGCAAGACTCACCGACCGACTGAACGAGCCGTTTGTCACCGTCAACACCGTTACCGGCGACATGGGAATCAAGGAGGCGCAGGACGAGTACCAACGGCTGATGAACAACACGCTCCCTAAATCGAAACGCAAATGATACTGCTTATTGACAACCGACCCGCCGTCATCAAGGACGGCTCGAGCTTCGAATACCACTCGGACAACCGTCTGTTCATGGATCGCGATGACTATTCGCTGTCGATTGAACTGCCGCTCGGCTGCCCCGAGAATGATGCCATCTTCGGCAATATCAACCGCAAGGATGTGGACATCAACAACATCTACTTTGCGGCAGAAATTATCTGTGACAACTTCCACAAGCGCGGTGCTGCGGTCATCACCGCCATCACCGATGATGTGGTGAAGGTGCAGTTCCTCGAGAAACGGAGTTATCAGAACTTCTACCCTGACTTTGACAATCGTTACATCGACGAGTTGGAACTGGGTTCCATGCCCTATTGGAAGCCTAACAACTATGCCGAAGCGAGCGGTGGCATGTCGGGTCGCCCGCGTCCGGGCTACGCCACCGGCGATGAGACAACCGTGGAATACAAATCGCCCGCTCAGGCTTGGGGCGACGGCGACATCATCGCCCTGCCATGGGTGAACAACACGAGCGGCAACATTCAGAACCGTGCCGACTATGTGAACGGAGCATATAAATGGCACGTGGCACAGGACGATGACGATGACACCGAATTGGTGAGCGGGCTGTCGTGCCAAATACGCCTCTACAAGCTTGTGGAACTGATTTGTGACGCACTGGGGTATGATTTCGAGGCTGACGATTGGCGCAACAGCGAATATTACCACCTTTACTCATTCAATACGGCACCGTTCGCTTGGGGCTTGGGAACATGGCAAAGCACGTTGCCGCACTGGTCGCTCAACGAGTTCTTTGAGAACATCGAAAAGTTGCTGCTTTGTGAGTTTGACATCGACCATGAGGCGCAGTGCATCACCTTCTCGTGGAGCAACGAGAACGTGGTTGCCGCCGGTGTCGTAGCACTGACCGAAATCATTGATGAGTTTACCGCCACGGTGACCCGTGACGATGAGAGCAAATACAAGGGGGTGCGCAATATCGGCTATGCCGACGCAGGGCATGAGATGTGGAACTTCTATTCATGTTACTGGTTCTTCCATAAAGGAGCAAGGTATGCCTATTCTTACGATACTCTGCAGGAACTCATCACTGCACTGCGCAATATCTCGTCATCCACAGGACATCGAGGTTCGCCCTCGGCACAAAGTCTGTACTATGCCGCCGACGTGGACACCTACTTCGTTCTCTATGGTATCAAGCGGGAAAAGACTGGCGGCACCAGTCCGATTTATGGCGACCTGTATGAAACAGTATATCGCCTGCTTCCGCTCAATATATTCGGCGACCGAATCAACGATGAGGAAAACTGGGAGGATAAAGAGGAAATCGGCATTGTGCCTGTGTGGATTGACGACACGCTGACCGCTGAGGAAGATTCCTACAAGGGTGAGACTGTGTTCATGGATATGGGCACGACCGACAACACTTCGACCAGCGGCGAGAGTTACACCTACGGCCGCCGACCGAACGCAACGACCGTGCCTTACTCCACGCTGCTGCAGTCGTCGCTCATCGAGAACATAAAAGCCGGAGATAATGACGGCGATAATGGCATCAGTTACCTACAAGTGGGATTTTGGTTCGGCAATTATCAGCAATTTGCGCCATACCTGCCTCACCCGTTTATCGACAGCTTCGACCTGAAAGTGACGTGGCAGGTGACCAATCAACACGTGGTGCACACATGGACGCGCATTGACAGCGGACATGACGTGTCGCTTCGGTTGAATAATGACAGCTATGGGCAAGGTCAACTGCTCGCCGCTGCCATAGAGATTGAGCCACACCGCAAATACGAGTTCTCGTTCCTGAGCGATACGATGCCGGATGTGCGCTCGGTGTTTATCATTCGTGGCAAGAAGTATCTGTGCGCCCAAATAAAGACGGACATCAACCAGAACGGCATGAGCCAGCTTAAGAAAGGCACGTTCTACCGCATATCAGAGTGAGCCTTCCCATGCAAGCACATCGCTGTTGGCTTTGCGCAAGTGGCGCGTGTAAAGCTCGGTGATGGCCAACGACGAGTGACGTGCCTGGTCGCGCACCGTGATGCTGGCGATATGGCTGTCGAGCATCTCGGTGATGCCGGTGTCCTTCAGCGAGTAGAATTGCCATTCCTTTTTCAAGTTCAAAGCCTTGCGCACCTTTTTCCAGTGATCGCGGAAAATCTTGGTGTCAATCTGTGTCGGTCCTGGGAGTAGTTTCTCGGAGAAAATGTAGTCGCTGTTCGGTGAGTTGAAGATGCCGAGGTCGATGGCATAGTGCAGCACCTTGGTGGGTAACGTCACCACCATCGTCTCGCGGTTCTTGCTCGCTTCGGCAGGAATGGTGATGGTGCCCTCCTTGATGTTGATCCAACCGATTTTGAGGCGCGTCATTTCCACCGGGCGGATAAAGCAGTTATACAGCAGATGGCAAGCCAACAGAAAATGGCGGTCGTTCACCGCAAGCCATTCGCCTATGCGCTTGACTATATCGGTGGGAATGACCTCGCGTGTCTTGACGATGTGACGCTTGTCGATGGCAGCGATGCCGTCGGTCGGGCGCGACTTGAGGTAGTTGCGCTCGACACACCAGCCGCAGAACACCGAAATCCATGCGAGATAGTTGTTGCGTGTCTGCGCACCGTTGTCACGCTCGATGAAAATATGCTCGAGAAACTCCACGATATAGGCATGGTCAAATTGGTAGAGATAATAAATCGGCTGCTTGCCCTTGGCATAGTCGCGCACATTCTTCAGGTATGACTTGTAACCCGCCCACGTCTCTTTGCGATAGTAGCCGATGTTGAACATCTTGTCGATGTAAGCCTCGTATGTGTCGCACACCTCGGCGAAGATATGCAGCGTGCCCACGTCCTTTGCTATCCATGGATTCCAACCGCGTTGCAACTGGGTGTTGATGCGTCCGATTACCTCGCGGGCGTATGCGCGACGCTCCGTGATTTTCTTAATGCGGTTGATTTTGATTTTCTTGCGTCGAAGCCGTGCCAGAGCGGGGTCGTAGGCATAGAACTCGATGTACCACTCTTTCCCCTCGCGCAGCACCGCACGGGTGTACTGCTTGACGAATGCCACATTACTTGCCGTCGTGACCGGCGGCACCATTGTTTCAACCTTGTTTTTGCGTGGACGGTATGCACACATTTTTTTTGACATTTCTTCGTGGGAAATGCCATAACGTTGCACGTTGTGGGACGCAGATTTTCAAGTCTTGTCCCGTTTTTGTCTCGTTTTTGCGCTTGAAAAACGGCTTGTAACTTGCCGATTTTCAGGCACTTGCCTTTATAGAGAAAATCGACGGGCAAAAAAGTTTTGTCCCGATTTTGTCCCGGCAAAATCAAAAAAATGGGGATAACTTGCAGACTGACTGCTTGTTATCCCCACTCGGGTCGGGGTGAGAGGACTCGAACTTCCGACCTCCACGTCCCGAACGTGGCGCGCTAACCAACTGTGCTACACCCCGAATCCATTATTTGAGACTGCAAAGTTACAAAATAATTGATAATTGACAATGAGAAAATTCCAATTAATCGTCATCAATTATCGGTAGATAGAATTATATAACTGATTATCAGACGAATAGAATTATCACGCTTTTACCGTCCAGCGATTGATTTTGCGAATCTCCACCACAAGCAGCACAATCGCAACGAGAGTAGCGGCAAGATCACTGAACGGGAACGACAACCACACTCCGTCAAGTTGCATCACACCTGGCAGGATGAACAATAGCGGCAACAAGAAGATGACTTGGCGCGTGAGACTCATGAAAATGCTCTTGGTGGCCTCGCCCAGCGATTGGAAGAAGTTGGTAATCACTATCTGGAAACCCACCACCCAAAACATCCACGTGGTCATACGCAAGGTGTGTTCGCTGGCTTGCAGCAATGGCATATCGGTCGTAAACATTCGTGAGATGGGATATGGTATCACCTGACAGGCAACACTATAGAGCAGACACACCAGCGTACACACTGCCGACGTGAGCCAGAAGGTGCGTTTGAGCCGGTCGAAGCGACGTGCCCCATAGTTATATCCCACAATGGGCTGCATACCCTGGCACACCCCTATCACAAAACTGATAATCAGCCCCGTAGTGGCTGTAAAAATGCCAATGGCAGCCACCGCCGAGTCGCCCCCATAATGATACACTGTGTTGTTAATCACGGCGTTGACCACACATCCGGCAGTATTGACAATGCATGGAGCCGCGCCAATCGCCATGATGGGCCTCAACACCTTCCAGTCGAGGCGATAAGTTCCCGGCGTGAAATGCACTTGGCTCTGCTTGCTGAAGAAGTGGTGCATCACAAAGGCGGTGCTGGTCCCCATTGAGATATCGGTAGCGATAGCGGCCCCCTTGATGCCCCACCCAAAACCAAAGATAAAGATGGGGGCAAGAATGACGTTCAGCCCGGCACCAATAAACATGGTGTACATCGCCTTGGTGGGATAGCCCGTGGCGCGGATAAGGTTGTTGAACGAGTAACACAAGTTGTTGAACATCAGTCCGGGCAGCATCCACATCATAAAATCGTAGGCATAAGGCAACGATGTGTCGCTGGCACCAAACAGGCGCAGGATGGGCTCCATGAACAGCGCAAACAAACCGATGTAGAACGTGCCAAAGATGAGCGTCATTACGATGCTGTTGCCCAAGATTTCTTCAGCCCCACGATGGTTGCCCTGTCCCAGCACAATCGACGTGCGCGCACCGGCACCCACACCGATGAGCACACCGAAGGCCGCACTGACGTTCATCACTGGAAAAGTGATGGCCAATCCAGCAATGGCATCCGGCCCAACGCCTTGACCGATAAAGATGCGGTCGATAACATTGTATATCGACATCACCATGATGCCCACCACCGCCGGCACGCTGTATTTCCACAGCAAACGGCCTACGGGCATCGTTTCAAATTCCTGTAATCGTTCTTTTTTGTCTTTTGACGTCATTGGCGACAGTGCTTCATTTGCGTTCTATTACCCGGCCATTGACGACCTCAAACTTGCGGTTAAACTCCTCTCGAGTGCGTTTCCATCGGTTATGGCTCCACAACCAGTACTGCGGTGTCCGACGTATGGCGGCCTCAAGACGACGGAAGTAATCGTCGGTGATGGCAAACTCCGGCAGCGAGTTGGGGTCTCGGGTGATGACTTGTACCTCGGCTTCGTAGTAACCTCGCTTCACGCGTTGCATATCGACATATACCACCGCCTGATTCAATTTGCGGGCGATGCGCTCCACGCCAGTAAACACGGGAGTGTCCTGATTCATGAAGTCAATCCAGTGGTGTATGTTCTGCCAGGTGGGCACCTGGTCGCTGATGTATGCCAAAATGGTTGGGTGCCCTTCTGCACGCTCCTGGAGCAACCATCGTAGTGTCTCTTTCATGGCGATGGTCTGAGAACCGAACCGGTTCCGAACAGCGCATATTAGCCGTTCCATGACAGGATTCTCCAGCGTGTGAGCCACCTGTCCGAAACCCGCATCGGCACCCTCAAACCATAAGGGATAGCTAGTCATCCACTCCCAGTTGCCACAGTGTCCCAACATCAGCGCCACGTCTTGCCCATCGTTGATGATGTCGCGCACCTGTTCTGCGCCGTGAAACACCATGCGGCGCTTGATGTTATTTGGGTGCATGGTAGAAAACTTGACGAGTTCGGCGATGAAGTCGCAGAAAAAGTGGTAGAAACGGTTCTTCAGACGACGACGTTCGACATCGGAAAGTTCGGGAAAAGCATGGGCAAGGTTCTTGTCGATAACCCTGTGGCGGTAATGCACCACATGAGCCACCAGCACATAGAGGATGTCAGCCAAAATGTAATGAAACCATAACGGCAACAGCGACAGAATGCACCACGTCCCGTATAAAACATAAAACAATATGTTTTGCAGAAACTTTTTCATCGTCATCTTTCAACATGAAGCCGCTCGCCACTCAATTCATCATTAATTTTGAGCACAGCATCCATGATTTCGCGCTTGTTGCTCAGGCGAGGCACCTTGCGTTGGCCGCCCAAACGTCCCGTGGTGGCCAGCCAGCGTTCGAAGACGCCCTCGTGCGCCACAATCAGCGTGGGCGGCTTTAAAAAGATATTTCCCGCGCGCTTGGCTTCATAATCACTATTGATTTCCTTCAGGTGCCGGTCCAGCGAGGTAATGAATGCCCTAGAGTCGGTTGGGGGAACGGCAAATTCCACCAGCCACTGATGGCGCCCTTGCTCGGTATTGGTGGCGAAAACCGGAGCGGCTGTATAGTTGAGCACTTGCGCGCCCGTTTCCTCGGCGGCACGAGCGATGGCATAGTCGGCATTATAAACCATCAGTTCTTCACCGAATGCGTTGATATAGTTGGTCGTGCGACCAGCGATGGTGATTTTCACGGGATGGGTCTGCGCGATGGTCACCGTGTCCCCCACACGGTATCGCCACAGGCCGTTGCAGGCGGTAATGACCAGTTCATAGGTCTTCCCCTCCTCCACTTCCCACACGGGAATAGCCTCGGGCTGTTCTTCCTCGACGTGCTCAAACGGGATGAATTCATAAAACACACCCGCATCCAGCAACAGCAACATGGCCGTGCTTTCCCAACTGCTTTGAACGGCAAAGAAACCCTCGCTGGCATTATAGGTATCAAGGAAGTGCATCTTGCTCATGTCGCATATTGATTCATACTGGTTGCGATAGGCCCCGAAGTCAATGCCGCCATGGAAGAACACCTCCAGATTGGGCCACACCTCATGAATGCAGGTCGCGTTCTTGCGCCGCAACACTTCCTTGAGCAAGGTGAGGAACCATGAGGGCACCCCGCTCAAGTTGGTGATATTGGCGTTCATCGAGGCTTCGACCAGCAAAGGCAATTTCTCGCTCCAATCTTCCATCAGCGCCACTTTCTTGCTCGGTATCCTGAACAAGTTGGCCATCGGGTTCATGTATTCAATCAAACTGGCGCTTAGGTCTCCCACCCTCACTCCAGGAGGAGTCTGCAACTCGGTGGCGAAACTGCCACCCAAAATGAGGGCTTTGCCTGAGAAAAGGCGGGTGTCGGGATTCAAATTCATATAGTGCGACACCACATCGCTCGCACCCCGATAATGATTGCGCTTGAAAGAGTCGACCGTGACTGGAATATACTTGCTCTTCCCTCCGCTTGTACCACTCGACTGCGCGAAATTACGCACACGCCCTGGCCACAACACGCCGCTTTCGCCCTTTATCATCCGCATCACTTTTGCGCGAATATCCTCGTAGGCGCACAAGGGCACCCGGTTTTTAAATTCCTGATATGTACGAACGGTAGAGAAATCGTAGCCACGGCCCACTTCGGTAAGGGCGGCTCGTTCCACCATCCACACCAGCTCTCCCTGTTGGACGGCATCGGCATGGTCAATGTAGCGCACCTGCTGCGGCAGGCGGCTCAAAAAGTGTCCTCGGGCTAGCGGCGTGAAATCCATACTCTATGCTTCTTGCCAATTCTTGTGCAAAGGTACTGCAACTTGCGGGAAAAGCCAAATAAATTTGACTCAATCAATCTTTTTGGCATTGTTACGCTCATCGAATGACACGTTGATGAAATTTGGCATGATTCTTGCAATGCTGATGGAAAATAGGAAACAATGAAAACTTTAGGCAACATCATTTGGGTGGTTTTCGGCGGTCTAGGCATCGCCATAGAATACATCTTTTCCTCGCTGGTCATGATGCTTACCATCATCGGCATTCCCTTTGGCATTCAAACGCTGAAACTGAGCATGTTGGCACTGTGGCCGTTTGGCAAGAAAGTGGTGCGCAAACCCACCAGCGGATGCTTGAACACGGCGATGAACGTGATTTGGTTCTTTGTCGGCGGGTTGGGCATCGCCATCTCGCACTGGTTGTTGGGCCTTTTATTCTACATCACCGTCGTGGGCATCCCGTTTGGCAAGCAGCACATGAAATTGGCCCATATCGCCTTGACCCCGTTTGGACGTGAAATTATAGAATCATGAAATTTAAACTATCATTGATGTCGCTGCTGGTCGTGACCATGGCCAGCGCACAAGATAATTCCACACTGTTGCACCCCGACTCGGTTTTCACCATCACCGACGACGAGGTGCAACAGGTGCGTACCGAGGCTAACCGACTCATCGCCGGAGAATGGAAATATGACGGCGCATGTATCGAAGCCAAAAGCTCCAGCGTGATGGCAAAAGTGGCAAAACCCATCGCGAAGTCGAAAATCAAGAAAAAACTGGAGAAAGCCTTTAAAAAAATCAAACTCAAAAAGAAGGAGACCCGACTCACGCTACGCGAAGACGGCACGTTTGTCATGAAAATCATCGGACCCGAAATCAAAGGCAAGTATGACTATATTCCCGAAAAGGAACAACTCACGTTGCGATGGCTCGGCATTCGACTGAATGCGCGCCTGAAACGTGACGGAAAGAAAATCCACTTGCTTTTTGATGTGGACAAGTTTCTCACCCTGATGAAGTTTGCCAGTGGCTTTTCTAGCAGTAAAACCCTGCAACAAATTTCCTTCTTGAGCGAAAACTTCGATGATGTGCAAGTGGGCATGACTTTCAAGTGACACTCAACACCATTCCATTTTTGTCAATTATACTCAGCATCTAACCCCATTTCGACTTTGGGGTTAGATGTTTTTTGTGCTTGACGTATATTTTTGCTAATTTTGCGAAAAATTAGGTCATTATGATGAAACGACTCAAAACGAAAATAGCCGAATCACCGTTGGCGCCAGTGTGGGCGGTGTTGTGGAACTTGTTGCTGGTCTATGTCACCTACGCTCTGGCACGAGCCATCTATCTGGCTGAAAACTGGACATTGTTAAGCGGCGCTCTCGACAATGGCGTGGGCAACCTGCTGAATGGCGCGTGGATGTTCGACACCTCGGCCATCCTCTACACCAACATCCTGTGGATAGTACTGATACTTTTCCCGCTCCACTTCAAGGAGACGGCCGTCTATCACCGTGTGTGCCGATGGATTTTTGTGGTCATCAATGCCCTGGCGCTCATTGTTAACCTTTGTGACGCGGTGTACTTCCCGTTCACATTGCGGCGCACCACCAGCACGGTGTTCGACGAGTTCAGCCACGAGAGCAATCTAGGTTCTATTTTTGCTACCGAATTGATTCATCACTGGTATCTGGTGTTGGCAGCCGTTGTCATCATCTATGGCCTGTGGCGACTGTATCTCACCCCACGATTGCCCCGTCAACGGCTTGTGTGGTGGCGATATGGCCTAACGATGCTTGCAGCCATTCTGGTGATAGCACCGCTCTGCATTGCAGGTATGCGTGGTGGTTTTGCTACCGCTGTCCGCCCCATCACCGTCAGCAATGCGGCGCAATACGTGTCACGGCCCACCGATGCGGCCCTCGTTCTGAATACGCCGTTTTCAATCTTGCGCACCATCGGCAAAAATGTGTTCAGCGACCCGGGATATTATCAAAACGAACAAGAACTGGCGACCATCTACACGCCATTGCATCAGCCTGCCGACACGTCCATCATGCAGAAACGTAACGTCGTTGTGCTAATTGTGGAAAGTTTCGGCCGTGAATACATTGGAGCGCTCAACCGCGACCTGGAAGAGGGCAAATACACAGGTTACACGCCTTGTATCGATTCGCTCATCAGCAAGAGCGTGACCTTTAAGTACAGTTATTGCAACGGACGCAAAAGCATCGACGGAATGCCTTCCATCCTGTCGAGTATTCCCATGTTTGTCGAACCGTTCTTCCTCACGCCGGCTTCGATGAACCATGTGTCGGGTATTGCCGCAGTGCTTGGCGGTGAAGGCTATGAAACGGCTTTCTTCCACGGCGCGCAAAACGGGAGCATGGGCTTCCAAGCCTTTGCACAGGCCACAGGATTCAAGCGCTATTACGGGCGTACCGAATTTAACGCCGACAAGCGATTCCGAGGCGACAAAGACTTCGACGGCACCTGGGCGATATGGGATGAGCCGTTCCTGCAGTTCTATTGCGCAAAAATGAACGAAATGCACGAGCCGTTCATGACCGCCGTGTTCACCGCATCTTCGCATCACCCCTTTGTCATTCCGGCCGAATATGAGAGCCAACTGCCCGCCGGCCCGCTGGAGATACACCGCTGCATCCGTTACACCGACATGGCGTTGGGACGCTTCTTCGAGGCCGCCAGCCACCAGCCATGGTTTAAGAACACCATCTTCGTGCTCACAAGCGACCATGCCAACATGAGCGACCATGCTGAATATCAGACCGATTTGGGCGATTATTGTTCGCCCGTCATCATCTACGATCCCAGCGGAGCATTACAACCGGAAATGCAGGACAAAATAGCCCAGCAAATCGACATTATGCCCACCGTGATGGGGCTACTGGGCTACAACAAACCATACGTTGCCTTCGGCATTGACGTGCTGAACACCGAACCCGACGACACCTGGGCGGTGAACTATCTCAACGGCATCTATCAGTATGTGAAGCATGGGTTGGTGCTGCAGTGGGACGGCTCTCACACCGTAGCCCTTTACTCACTTGACGACAGGCTCATGAAAAACAATCTGGTCGGCCAGCGCACCGAGCAAGCGGCCATGGAGCGCGAACTCAAAGCCATCATCCAGCAATACATGAACCGAATGATGCATGACCGCCTCACCCCTGAGAATCCTTAGACCATTAAGGCCGTTTTTTGATTCAAATAAAAAAGGGTCATCTCAAAATTGAGGTGAACCCTCACTAGTTATCAGTCGTTGCGCCGGAGCGCAAGGTTCAAATTTTGGCGTGTTGCGTCGAAGACGCAGAATGCTTCGGAGAAGCTATTTGTCTTTAAGACCATGCAAGAGGGTCGAAGACCCTCGCAGCTTGGTCCTTGCGCTATCTAATGAAAAGGTGCCTCGGAGAGGAACTTCAACCAGTACACGCAGCGCCAAAGACAACGCAGAAGTTCGTCTTCGACGCACCACCCAGAGTCGCAGTTGTGAACCAAGCGTCGCACCCTTACTGGGTGCTCGCATGGTTTTTAACACGATGCCGGGCCTTCGACCCTCCCCAGCATCTTCGATGCTTCACCTCCTAATATTTTTGCGTGCCCATTGCGGAAAAACAGGAAAAAGCATAACAACCTTGAAACAACTGAGGGCATGCCAGAATTTTGACACACCCTCCTTCGTTTATGCTTTTCGACTTTTATTTCAGGCAATGGGTTACCCTCCTGTTGATGTCGCTGAAACGGTCCATCTCCATTTTCACCACTCGACGGTCATAGGTCATAATTCCGTTCACCTCGGTCTCGCAGTCGGTGGTCTGCGTGTAAATGGCACCAGAACAGCCTTGCTTAGCGAGATCGAGCAACATGGTGGCATATTCAACGTAGGTGTCGGTGACTTCACGCGAAGAATTGAACTTGATGTAGCCCCAGTTCTTGTCGCTCGTCACCCAGGTGTGTCCTTGCACAGGATAGCCTATGCCGCCATACTCGCCCACCACATTCACGCGGTCGGGGTCCCAAAGCATCTGCACCGGTTCGGGATAGTGGTGTGCGTCAAGCACATCGCCCGTGCAGCAGAAGTTGCCTCCACTAGCGGGATTCACAAGGCGAGTGGGGTCTTTTTGATGAGTCCACGCAGCCACACTCCACGTGTTGAACTGTCCCCAACGCTCGTTGAACGGAATCCACGATGCGATGCACGGGAAGCCACGGAACTGGTCGATAATATCGTTCCACTCACGGTAATAATTGTCAATACTTGCTTGTGAACGCATATTCTGTGGGCCACGATAGTACGACTCACGTTGCCACTCCGGACTGGTGGAATAGTCACCACTGGGCATGTCTTGCCACACGATGATGCCCACACGGTCGCAATGAGCATACCACAACTCTGGCTCCACCTTGACATGCTTGCGAATCAGGTTGAAACCCCATTGCTTGGTCTGGTCAATATCAAAGCGCAGGGCTTCGGGCGACGGGGCGGTATAGAGTCCGTCGGGCCACCATCCCTGGTCGAGCAAACCAAACTGGAATATGTTTTGCCCATTGATGGTGAAACGCATGTGTCCCTCGGCGTCGCGTTGCATACCGAATTCACGCATGGCCATATAACTGCTCACCTTGTCAACCACCTTCCCGGCGGCATCGCGCAGGGTGATGCGCAGGTCATAGAGATTAGGCGCTTCGGGCGACCATAACAACACAGGTTCAGGTATGCGTACATCAACTGTGGTTCCCGTTTGTCCTACCGCTGTGCGCTGCGTGGCCACACGCTTGCCCTTGCTCAAGGCTTCCACTTCAACGGTCATCCCGGGTGTGCCTCCCTCAATGGCCACATGAGCCGTTGAAGTCGACAGTTCAGCGGTGGTGCGCACCGACATAATCGCATGCTCGGGCACCGTCTCCAGCCACACCGTCTGCCAAATCCCGCTCACTGGAGTGTACCAAATGCCGCGAGCATTGCTGCGTTGCTTGCCACAGGGTTGGAAACCACTGTCGGTGCCATCAAACACACGCACCACAAGTTCGTTGGTGCCACGGTCGGCAAGGGCGTCGGTGATGTCGAGCGAGAAGGCTGTGTAGCCACCCTTATGATTGCCCATCTCACGGCCATTGACCCACACACGGGCTTCCCAGTCCACGGCGCCAAAGTTCAAACGCACACGATGACCCTTGCCACGTTTGGGCGCTTGGAAGGTGAGGTGATACCACAGCGCCTGGTCGGCGGCAAAACTTTTTCCCACGCCCGAAAGCGACGACTCAAGGGCAAACGGCACCAAAATGCGACCCTCCCACGTCGTCGGACGAGCAGCATCGTGAGCCGTAATGGCATAATCCCACAATCCGTTCAAGTTCACCCACTTGTCACGCACCAGCATCGGGCGCGGATATTCGTTCCACACTTGAGATGGATTCACTTTCGAAGCCCACTCGGTGGCCATGCGATCACCCACTGGAGCATAACTCTGCGCGGTGGCCGTCACACACATCATGACCATTCCGCAAGACATTAAAATTCGGTTAAATAGTTTCATTTGGTTTTAGTTTTTTCATGATTTCTGATGACAAAATTACGAAATAATTCTTGATGAGCAATCAATTCAGTCATAATTATTACATCATCAGTTCTCAAATCGGGAAAATATATTTTTTGAAATATCTGGCGTTTGATGACAATCGGTCCAATTTTTTGTTGTATATTTGCTTGTGGATAGCCGAAAGCCTTCCGACCACTTGAATTCACAGTATTCATCTAAAATCAAATGCATATGAAACGACTACTACTCATCTCCTTCGCTCTCGCTTGTGTGGCCAACACATGGGCATGGAAACCCACCTTCATCGGACACCGTGGCAGTTACACGGGCGTAATGAACACGGTGGAAGCCTACACCAATGGCGTGGAAAAATATGGTTATCAAGGGCTTGAATGTGATGTGCGTGTGACCAGTGACGGCTATTACGTCATCAGTCACGACGAGACCACCAATGCCGTGGGCGGAAATCTCACCGTTGCTAACGCCACACTCGCGCAACTCCAGGCCGAAAACTACACGCAGACGCGTGGCGGTGTGACCTATACCGGGAAAATTTGTACCGTCGCTGAGTATCTCGACATCTGCAATGAGAAAGATGTGATTCCGGTGATTGAACTGAAATGGACGACCGGCATCAACAACAACGACATGAGCAAATTCCCAGGGCTCGCCGCACTCATCGAGGAAAAAGGACTCACCGACAAAGCCTACATCCTCACCTCGATGCGCAATTCGCTGGAATATGTCCGCAGTAACTACCCGGCGCTTAAATGCCAGTTCCTGTGCAACAGCAACTGGGAGACCTACTTCGACTGGATTGTCCAGTGGGGACTCATGCCGAGCATTGAGGCAGGATGTTTCGACAAATACACCGTGAAGAGATTCCACGACAAGGGTTTGGAGGTTGCGGTGTGGACTGTCAACTCGCTTGCCAACTACAAACTCTATGGCGAGATGGGCGTGGCTATGATGACTTGCGACTACCTCATGCCGAGTCAGATGCCCGAACTGGCCGACATCGACTGGGATGCCATCGTGGAGCCAAAAGAACCACTTGAAATCGTTGTTGAAGAACAGTTCTCCTACACCCGCAATCAGGGCAACCTGCCCGAGAATTTTCCTTCGGGACTGGACACCGACAACTCGCCTTATAAGTCGGCTCAACAGGCAGCCATCACCGAGGATGGCGTGTTTTACGCCAACAACTTCGCGACGAGCCAACTGGTCATCCTCAAGCCCAACGGAACACTGAGCGTGGCTCCCGGAACCAGCAGCCACGGCATCTGCTTTGACACGGCCGGTAATCTGATTCAGCGCAACGACGGCATAACGAAAACACCCAATAAAATCATCATTTACCCCGGTGGAAACCTCAACGCCACCCCCGTTGAGGTGGACATCACGGTGAACGAGGGACAAACCAACTTCATCAGTGCCATCGGCGACGTGATGAGCGATGAGGGCGGCGTGGTATTTCACTTTCAGAACGGGCGGAGCGATGTGACCCTGATATATATTTCCAACGGAAACTTTGACGGCATCGAAACGACTCCCCCCACCTCGTTCTCAAGTTCAACGGCAGGAATGATTTTCCCCATTGACGACGACCCGTATCATTTCATCTATCAGGTGCGTAACCAGGGTTACAACCTCTTCGACCAGACTGACCAAGGAAAGTATATCACCGGTTCGCTCAACACCACCCCGCCCAACAGCAACACCTCGGTGGGTGGCGCGTTCTTCACCCTTGACGGACACGACATGTTTCTCTACACCAGCGGCACCAACTACAACGGCGGTTTCACCATCCGCGATATGAGCGCCAACGGAGAGGCGCTGAAGACGTTCCCGCCGATGGGCGACGGCGGTTATTCGGCCAACCCCTCATGCGGCTCGTTTTTTCGCGTGGTCCCGCTTGACGAAAGATGCGTGATGATTTATGAATACACCATGGGCAACGGCTATGCCGGATACCTGGTCCACCCCCTGGACTACTACACTGGAATCAACGATGTAAATTCCGACAAGATGCAGCGTCCCGCCGATGAGAACTACTATGACATCACCGGCCGCAAATGTGACGCCAACCGCCTCGCCGCCGGCATCTACATCCACAACGGCCAAAAAATCATCATCAAATAGCCCACCCCACAACACCCACACCTTAGAATAACGGCCGAATGACACATCACTGCATTCGGCCACTTTCACTCACCGAAAACTAAAGAACGAGAAACTATGAAACAAATCTTGACTTTCCTGTTTTTGATGTTGGGCATCACTGCCTTTGCCCAAAAAAACTATGTGACTGTGACGGCCGATAATATGGCGTCCTATAGTCATCAAACCATTTATTTGACTGGAGATGTTCCGAGCGATATAAGAACGTATTACTATTACTTCAACGAGTATGATGAATGTGGTGGCAAGCCGACAATCGGCAGCGTATTGAACCTACTTTCAAAAAATGGATTCACCGTAGATCAAATGTGCCCTTTTGGCGACAATCATGTAACTTACCTGTTATCAAAAGCATCCACACCCAAAATGGACAGCGTGGAAGTGATTCCGTGCGATGATGGCGACGTAACAGAGGTGGCACGCTACAACATCCAAGGATTCCCCGTCAATGAAGAAGAAAAAGGCATTCAAATCGTCGTTTACTCAAACTACACCACCAAAACCGTTATCGTCGAGTAACCCCGCCCCCCAAAATCAGAAAATGGTGTATAAACTTATTTTGCCACGTCAAGTCTGCACTAATGTTGAATAAAACAGGCTGCGGCTAGGAAAAACTCAAACAATTTTGGTTTTTCGCTCGCCATGCAGTAATTTTGCAAAAAATTTGGAAGGATGAACGACGATTTCAATGATTATTTTGAAAACGACCAGGTAGTGGAATCCCCAAAACCTCATGTCGAAACCGAGCAGGAACGTGAAGATCGTGAGATAGCCGAGGCTACCATCGAGCGCCGACACAACACCGTGCGCTTGTTGCTCGTTGCGCTGATTATGATGCTGGCGGTATTCCTGTGTTGGTGGATATGGGCCCGCTATTTCCATCCGCACACCACCGGACAGGAACGGGGTTACGTGATGCAAGTCACGAGCGAGGGAACTCTGGTCAAGACGTTCGAAGGCAAACTTATGAGCGAGCGCTACGTGACCGACACCATCGTCTATGAATCAAACTTCGTCTTCACCATCAGCGACGACTCGGTGGCCATGCAGGCCAAACGCTTTGAGGGCACCGGATTCCGCGTCGTGGTCAATTACGAAACTTACAGCGGCAACCTGCCCTGGCGGGGCAACAACACCACGGTAGTCACCGCCATTGCACCCGACACCATGCCGACTATCGACACCACGCACGTTGCCGTTCGTCGCCCATACACTCCGTAAGCCCTACTAAACCGCCGCTTTGCGCGAGGGGCGACGACTAATTTTGAACAACTTTGAAACAACAATGATCAATTTGGAGAACATACGAGCATCGGTCGCCGACGACTTAGTCAAGCTCAACGAAATCATCGCCACTACCCTGCGCAGTGATACCGAGCTGATGAACACCATCGTGACACGATACCTGCAGACCAAAGGCAAACAGCTGCGGCCACTACTGGTGTTGCTAAGCGGCAAATTGTTTGGCGGTATCAGCGAACGGGTGCTGTATGCCGGGGCCGCCATCGAGCTGCTGCACAACGCCTCGCTCATCCACGACGACGTCATCGACCAGGCCAAAGAACGGCGCGGGGTGGAAACCATCAGCAGCGTGTGGACCAACCATGTGGCGGTGCTTGTGGGCGACTTTTTTGTAACGGCTGCCCTGCGATGCGCCGTGAAAACTCAAGACAACCGCATTCTGGAAACGCTGGCTTCGATGGGGGGCGAACTCTCGCTGGGCGAAATCCACCAATACGACAACGCCCGAAGCCGAAACATCGACGAGCAAACCTACCTCTCCATCATCAGCAAGAAGACGGCATCGCTCTTCGAGAGTTGTGTGGCGGTTGGAGGCTACGCCAAAGACGCCCCGCAAGCCGAGCTGGACGCCCTGCGCAAGTATGCCCGTTTGCTGGGCATCTGCTTCCAAATCAAGGATGACACCTTCGACTATTACGACAACACCGAGGTGGGCAAGCCCACCGGAAACGACTTGCGCGAGGGGAAAATCACCTTGCCGCTCATCTACGCACTGCAACGTGCCGATCTGGCCGAGCACGACGCCATGAACGCTCTGGTGCACAAGGAGCAACTCACCACACCCGAGATTGAACAACTGGTAAACTTCGCCAAGCAAGCCGGAGGCATCGACTATGCCTATGCCACCATGGAACGGCTCCGTAACGAAGCCAACGAAGTGCTTGATGCCACCTTCGCCCCATGCGACACCATCGAGGCCTTTAAGCTCATTTTCCACTACATCATCCAACGCAAGTTGTGACGTTGTCCGTCAACGCTCACGCCAATTCTCATCATGCTGCAACCATTTCTTGTTGAAGGACGCATTGAGGCCGGCTGCGATGAGGCCGGTCGAGGATGCCTGGCGGGGCCGGTCACAGCGGCTGCGGTGATTTTGCCGCCCGACTTCAGCAACGAACTGCTCAACGACAGCAAGCAACTCACCGAGCACCAGCGCGACCTCCTGCGGCCCATCATCGAGCGCGAGGCGCTGGCATGGGCCGTGGCGATGGTTTCACCACAAGAGATTGACCGCATCAACATCCTTGCCGCATCCATTTTGGCCATGCACCGCGCCATCGAACAACTCGCCGTGCGCCCCGAAGCACTGCTCATCGATGGCAACCGTTTCCGACCCTACCCCGGCATTCCACACACCACCATCGTGAAGGGCGACGGCAAAATGATGAGCATCGCGGCGGCTTCGGTGCTGGCCAAGACGCACCGCGACGAACTCATGCGGCAATTGGCGCACGACTATCCCCAATATGGTTGGGACCGCAACAAGGGCTACCCCACCCGCGAACACCGCGCCGCCATCGCAGCCCACGGCACCACCCCGCACCACCGACTCTCGTTCCAACTACTCGAGCAACCCACCCTCTTCGACAACCTCCCCGACTAACATAGTCTGGAGCGGTGCGGGCTTTTTTGCGAATAATCGGCGGCGAGGGGCAATAAGTGAAAAAAATGTGCTAACTTTGCTACATAATAGCGAAAAACGCTCCTAAAGATAGAACTATGCTTGCTCGTACGATTGCTGCCGCTGTGCAGGGCATTGACGCCATCAAAGTGGATATGGAAGTCTCGGTAGATTGGGGCTCGGGGTTTGTCATGGTCGGTTTGCCCGACACCGCCGTCAAAGAGAGCGGCGAACGCGTGCGCTGCGCCATCCAAGAGGCCGGATATGAGTTCCCCAACAAAAACGTGGTGGTCAACATGTCGCCAGCCGACATCAAGAAAGAAGGGTCGGCCTACGACCTCCCGTTGGCGATAGGCATCCTCGCCGCCGATGAGAAAATCAGTAATGAGCGACTGGGCCGATACATGCTCATGGGCGAGCTGTCGCTCGATGGCTCCTTGCGTGCCGTGAAAGGCGCCCTCCCCATGGCCATCGTCGCACGAGCTATGCACCTCGATGGTTTTATCCTTCCCAAAGCCAACGCCATGGAGGCCGCCGTGGTGAACAATCTCAACATCTATGGCGTGGACTCGTTGCAGCAAGTGATTGCCTTCCTCAACGGCGACATCACACTAGAAACTACAGATGTTGACACGCGAGCCGAGTTTGCGCGCGCACAGGGCCAATTTGACTACGACTTCGCCGAGGTGCGCGGGCAAGAAAACGTGAAGCGCGCCTTCGAAGTGGCTTGCGCCGGCGGACACAACATCCTGCTCGTGGGCAGCCCGGGCTCGGGAAAATCGATGATGGCGAAACGATTGCCCAGCATTCTGCCGCCGCTGAGCCTAGCTGAAGCGCTGGAGACCACTAAGATTCACAGCGTAGCAGGCAAACTCCCCAGCGGTACCACCCTCATGACCACCCGCCCCTTCCGTTCACCCCACCACACCATTTCGCCGGTCGCCCTGGTGGGTGGCGGCAGTTTCCCCACGCCGGGCGAAATCAGCCTGGCGCACAATGGCGTGCTCTTCCTAGACGAACTCCCAGAGTTCCCGCGCTCGGTGCTGGAGGTCATGCGGCAGCCGCTCGAGGACCGCGTCATCAGCATCAGCCGTGCGAAATACGCCACCGAGTATCCCGCCTCGTTCATGCTCGTGGCGAGTATGAACCCGTGCCCCTGCGGTTACTACGGACATCCAAAGAAACAATGCATCTGCACCGAATACCAGCGCAGCCACTATATGAACAAAATCTCAGGTCCGTTGCTTGACCGCATCGACCTTCAGATAGAAGTGCAACCCGTCGACTTCGATCAGATGTCAAGCAAGGCCCCTGGCGAGCCCTCCAGCGCCATCCGCGAGCGCGTCATCGCCGCCCGCGAGATTCAAGCCGAGCGATTCAAAGACGAAAAAGGTATCTACTGCAACGCCCAAATGACAACAGCATTGTTGCACAAATATGCCGAACCCGACGCTGCCGGCCTTGAAAAACTCCGCGACGCCATGGAGCGCATGAACATGAGCGCCCGCGCTTACGACCGCATCCTCAAGGTCGCCCGCACCATCGCCGACCTCGAAGCCAGCCCCCGCGTCCAGCAGCACCACATCATGGAAGCCATCGGCTACCGCAACCTCGACCGCTCCAGCTACTTTAACATGTAAAACACGTCCAAAATAATATTTATATGGCGTGTAACTTCAGGTTTTCCCCGAAAAATTGAAGTATAGCTTCGGTTTTTCTGCAAATTTTTTGCGTATCTACACTTTCGGTAGTATCTTTGGAACAACAAATGCAGAATGTCTATGCTTGCAAGGATATTAAAGTTAGAAGAGATTAAAGATGACAGTCTGTTCCTGTTGGGACTAACGGTTGATATTACTTTTTAATACTTGATGTAATATTTTAATGATTTTCAGAAGGTTATGAGTTTTTGATTAAAATGTCATATCAGCAACTATGCTTATTATATCACAAAACGGGGGAATACAAAAAGGGGTTTATTCCCCCTTTGTCTTACGTAAACTGCTGACCTGCTCATTACTTGTTTAATAGATGTCTAATTGCTTCTCGAGGTGAATAGAATATCATCCTTGGCCCGACCCAACGCATGACTTCGCGGATTAGCTCACGCTCCTTCGGTGCGTAGCAATGTGTGGGACAGTCCTTGCAGGCCGTCTTATTCTCACCATACTTGCAGTGGTCGAGACGGTGACAAGCAAACTCTGCCAGATGTTGATACTCTTCTGGCATCTTGTCGAGTCCCAAATGATGACGGCAATATAGCTCAATCATTTTTCGGACGGTCTGCTTTTCACGCTCTATTCTGCTCATGCCATTCGACCATACTTCATCTCCTCTCCTTCCTTGTCGTACTGCTTCCGTTTGCCAGTAGGAGGTTCTGTCAAGGTGATTCTCACGACGGCTGTTCGTTCCAGGCTGCGCTCGATGGCGGCATCAAAGGAATCCATGTGGTTGGGGAGAAAACGCTCGCAGATAGCCCTCATTGCTTCAATC
>JAFZRJ010000033.1 GCA_017619935.1 Muribaculaceae bacterium
GACGCGAGAGGGCGAACTCGGAGAGTTTGAGCGGGTTGCTGCGGTAACTCGAAGTCTCGCCCGAAGGAATCAACTCGTCGGTGGTGGTCACGGGGTCGTGGATGACAGCGGCCAGCTCAACGAGCATGTTGTCCTGCATGGGGTACATCTTGGGCCAGTCCTTGATGTTGGGACCATACTTGAGGTCTTGGCTGAGGTCGGCGTTGCCGTAGCCGTTGTAAACGCGACGCTCGTAGATGCGCTCGTCGAAGTCGTAGGGCTTGTGGGTGTCGTTGTAGTCAACGTCGGTAGCGGCGGTGATGACACCTCCGTTAGCGGCAGTTGCAGCGATGGAGCGAGCGTCCATCAGCGCCACGAGCGAAATCTGTCCCTGACCGGGCTTTGAGCCTTCGCGGTTGGGGAAGTTGCGGGTGGTGTGACGGATACTCAGACCGTTGTTCGAAGGCACGTCGCCAGCGCCGAAGCAAGGACCGCAGAACGCGGGCTTGATGACGCAGCCGGTCTCGAGCAATTCCTCGGTAATGCCCGAGCGAGTGGCAGCCATATAGACGGGCACCGACTGTGGGTAGGCCGACATGGTGAAGTAGTCGTTGCCGATGCTCTTGTCTTTCATGATGGCGGCAGCGGCGCTCAGGTTGTCGTAAGTACCTCCCGAGCAGCCGGCAATGATACCTTGGTCGGCCATCACCTTGCCATTGACCACCTTGTCGACGAGGTCGACCTGCACTTTGTCGCCAAAGCGTTTGCGGGTGTCTTCCTCGACAGCCTTGAGAATCTCAACGGGGTTGGCTTGCAACTCGTGGATGGTGAAGGCGTTGCTGGGGTGGAAGGGCAGAGCGATCATGGACTCTTGCGTGCTGAGGTCGATGCGAATCATGGCGTCATAGTAAGCGATGTCGCCGGGCTTGAGTTCCTTGTAGTCCTGTGGACGTTTGTGGATGTCGTAGTGGTGTTTCACCTCTTCGTCGGTCACCCAGATGGAGCTCAGACAGGTGGTCTCGGTGGTCATGATGTCGATGCCGTTACGGAAGTCGATGGGCAGGTTCTTCACGCCAGGTCCAGCGAACTCGAGCACTTTGTTTTTCACGAAGCCTGACTCGAAAGTGGCTTTCACCAGTGAGATGGCCACGTCGTGCGGGCCGACACCCTTGCGGGGAGCGCCTTCGAGCCAAACGAGCACCACTTCGGGAGCGTTGATGTCCCAAGTGTTTTTGAGCAACTGCTTGACAAGTTCGCCACCGCCTTCGCCCACGCCCATGTTGCCGAGCGAGCCGTAGCGGGTGTGGCTGTCACTGCCCAAAATCATATTACCGCACTTCACCATTGCTTCGCGTGCATACTGGTGGATGACGGCCTGGTTGGCGGGCACATAGATGCCACCATATTTCTTGGCGGCCGAGAGACCGAACACGTGGTCGTCCTCATTGATTGTTCCACCGACGGCGCACAGCGAGTTGTGGCAGTTGGTCATGGCGTAGGGCAGGGGGAACTTGTCCAGTCCGCTGGCGCGAGCCGTCTGGATGATGCCCACGTAAGTGATGTCGTGCGACATCATGGCATCGAAACGGATGCGCATTTTCTTACCCTTGCTGCCGTCCACGTCGTGGCTGCGCAGAATGCCGTAAGTGATAGTGTTTTCACGTGCATCGTCGGGAGCGGGCATGCCGGCTCCGTCGGTGCGAATCTCAGTACCGTTCAGTAGATAAACTCCTTGTTTGATAAGTTCTACCATAATGAAAGTTTGTTTAAATAAGAAGATTAATTATTGATTTTTAGTTGTTTAATGATTCAGTATGATGTTGAGTCGTTAGTGTTTTGAAAGATGAGCGCATCGGCATAGATGGTGAGCGACAGCATGTCGGCCGCTCCGCCCGGCGAGATGTTGTCGGCAATGAACTGGCGGTTCATGTCTTCCAACTTTTCGGGGCTGAACTGATGGAGCAACGCTTGAGCTTCTGCTTTCACTTGTTGCGCTCGATCGAATCCCACGCGGTAAATGATGTTGGTATCGTCGAGCGATGCCATGATGTGAAGCAGCGTCTTGTGCAGTTGCCAAGTGTCGCCGTCCAGCGAACGGTAGAATGGCAACCACTCGCCGAACAACTGTTGGTATCCGTTTTGCGCCATGGCCAGTGCACCCTTGACGTGGTGTTTGCCGACGGCTTCGCTGCCGTGCGTGTGCTCGGGAGAGCATAAGGGCTGCGACAGCGCTTTGATGTCGGCTTGGAGCGACAGGGCGGTGATGCCTCCATGTTCATGCAGGGCGTGAGCCGCAGCGATACAAAACTGCCCCAGGGCGAATATAGCGCCCTTATGCGTGTTCACGCCTTGCGTGGCATTGAGCATCATTTCTTCGCCTTGCAGCCCTAGCGCCTTGACGCTGGCACTGGATGGCAACTCGGCATTGAATCCCGCTTCGGCCAGTCGGTCAAAGTAGGGCATCAAAGCATTGATGCTTTGTTGCATCGTGCCATAGTCCATATCGGTGTGGGCGCCGTTGTCGTTCCTGTCCACCAGCCCTGGCTTGGGCGTAGTGTCAAGTTCCATCTGCAATGCGCGTCCGGCAAGGTGGGCAATCAGCAGGGGTGCTGTGGTGGCCGGAACCAGTTGGGCAGCCGGTTGCAGTAGACCCTCTTCCAAGTGTTTTCGCACGCGAGACGCGCTCATGGGGCCAACGCCGTCGGTGACGCGGTCCATCACGCGCACCTCGATGCCGTGAGCCGGCAACTGCTGGCGCATCAGTTCCACGTAACGTGCCGTCAGTTCGTCGATGGGTTCGCTGCCCACGAAACGCACGTTGACTCCAAGCGCGGGCGCAATGTGCTGTGCAAACAAGTCAAGGTCAAGCGTGATTTGCGTGTCGGTGGCATCGTCAAGTCGCTTGAGAAAGTAGGTGGGGAAGGTAGCCGCTGAAATGGCGTAATCGCTGCCTTCGCACACCATCACGTTGTTCAACGGTTCACAAGCGGCTTGAATCATGTGCAGCCTTTCGCGATAACTGAAAGTGGAGCAATCTTCACGCACTGCTATGACAAAAAGGAAATCCACCTGCGTTGAGGCCCATTCGACGAGCGCTTGGTGACCCAGCGTGAACGGGTTGGCGTTCATCACGATGGCCCCACAAGTGGCATTCGACTCCTGGCGCACCGCTTGAAGCCTTTGTTGGCGCAAATAGTCGCAATAGACATTGATGCCCGCCATGCCATGCTCCATGAAAATGGCTTGAGGAGCCGACGCCAGCAACTTGAATCCAAGGCTCTCGAAGATGTCCTGATTGTCGGGTTTGGTGAATACTTTGACATTGTCGTGCCCACTGGCATGCGCCTCGCTGAGCAAGTGCGACAGCAGCCGTTGCATCAAGCCCGTGCCACGTTGCTCGTCGCTCACCGCCACGCACTTGATGACATTGCCTTTCAGGCCGCCTCCAGCCAGGATGGTGTCGTCGTCGATGCGCGAAACCACTGCATAGGTGTCCACGTCATCAAGCCGCAGATTGTATGAAGCGAGAAATCGCTCCACTTGGTTGCGTGTTGCTTTCAGCGACAGGGGCAATGTGCGTATTTCGTATTCACTGTACATATTGCTCAATCATCATGTCGATGGCTTGTTGAATTTCGGCTTGCGTGTGCGAGTGATTGCGCATGCAGAATCGCGCTTCGTTGTCACAAAGTAAGCACTTTCGTGGCGAGAGGCCTATGCTGGTGCGTGCCAGTGGCTCACCGCTGGCGGTGATGATATCAAGGTCGAATAAACGACCCAACGGATGCTCATCTTCGATTTTGCACGCAAGTCGCTTGGCGTCGTTGTTGCTGAGCGACGTCAGCACGTAGGCTTCATATCCTGTGGCAAGGTCACGAACCTCGACATCGACCAGTGTGGTCCTAAAACACTCTAACACTGCCGTCAGGGCAGCGTTAGCGACAATCAACGAATGGGAATTACGCTTGACCGCCCCAGGCATAATCACGGTCAGGCACACGAGTGTGAGGCTTGGATGGTCGCTGAGAAGCGCCATCTGCTTTTCGTGTCGATTTTCGCGGCTAGCCAGTAACTGGTCAAGCGTAATTTCCATAAAGATGATTTGTATAAAGGGGAGGGCGACGGTGGCGAGAGTTCGTCATCATGTCACCCTCCCGTTAGTCTTGTTAATCGGTGATATTCATTATCACGTCTTGAACCGACCCGTCGCGGTTAAGCACTACGCCGACAACCTTGTCGCCAAAGGGCAGGGGAGCAGGATTGCCGATGATTTTGCGTGCTTTCTCGGCCAAATCGCGGATGTCGACGATGTTCAGTCCGGCAGCCACTAGGCGTTCCTTGATTTCGGGGCGGTTGGGATTAACAGCGATACCATACTCGGTAACGACAACATCGACATTGCTGCCCGGAGTGATGAGGGTGGTAACTTCGTCAACCACACATGGGATGCGGCCACGAAGCAACGGGCAGACGATGACCGACAATGCCGAGTCGGCAGCGGTGTCGGGGTGTCCACCGATGGCACCGCGGATGATACCGTCGCTACCCACGAGCACGTTCACATTGAAGTTAACGTCCACCTCAAGAGCCGACAGGATGACGACATCCAGGAAATGGGTGGCGGAACCCGGCTCGAGCATAGCGGCATATTCGTTGGCGGAAACGCTCTTGTGTTTCGGGTCATTCATGAGTGACTCGGCTGCGACCTTGTCGAATGACTGGACGTCAATCAGGCGGTCGATGAGACCTTCCTGGTGCAGTTTCACCATGTGGCTAGTGATGCCACCCAGTGCGAAACGGGCCTTGATGCCCTTGTCAATCATTCCTTGACGCAGGTATTTGGTCACTGCGAGCGAAGCACCGCCAGAGCCAGTCTGCAAAGAAAAACCGTTCTCAAAGTAACCGCTGTTCATCACCACCTTGGCAGCCTGCTTGGCAAGCAGGATGTCGCGTGGGTTCTTGGTGTCGCGGATGGCACCCGAAGAGATTTTGCTGGAGTCACCCACCGAGTCGACAACAACTACATAGTCAACATCGGCCTCGCTGATAGCGTTGTGCTGGTTGGGATAGTCCACCAGGTCATCGGTCAGGATAACGGTGTGGTCGGCATACTTCGCGTCGGGAAGTGCATATCCCAGAGAACCACAGATGCTCTTGGCATTCTCGCTGGTCGAGAATCCGGCAGCGTTGCCCAGAGGGTCGCTTGACGATGCTCCGAGGAATGCTACATCGATGTGCAATTCGTTACTCTTGATGGCATAGCCACGCGAACCGTGCGAACGGAAAACGACGGGCTCCTTCATCAGACCGTGCGAAATCTCGTTGGCCAGTTTGCCACGAAGTCCTGAGGTGGAAATCTTGGTAATAACACCATTGCGGATGTGCTCAATGAGAGGCTCGTGAACGTCGATCAGGCTGGAAGAAGCCAGATGCAAGTCCTTGTAGCCCATTTCGGCCAATTTATCCACGACAAGGTTGATGACTTTGTCACCACCGCGGAAGTGATGGTGGAACGAGATGGTCATGCCGTCCTTGAGACCGGTTTTGCGGATAGCGTCCTCAAGGGTGACAACCTTGCTGCTTTGACGTTGCAACTCGTGGCGAGGCGTGATGATTTTCTTTACATGAGAGTCGTTATAGACTTCCTTATTCATCTTTTGTGCAGCCTGGGCAATGAGGTCTGCTCTATCTTTGATGTTATTCATGATTAAATGTCCTCCTTATTAATAATGCCTGACGCGATAGCCAAGTCGATGGTACGTTGTGCTCTAATCACTACTGGGCGGTCAACCATCTTACCGTTGACTGCAATCACACCACTGCCACGCTCCTCGGCTTCCTTGATGGCGGCGAGGATGGTAAGGGCTTTCTGGATATCTTTCTCCTTGGGAGCGAAGACTTCGTTGACAACTTCGATCTGACGGGGGTTGATAATCGACTTGCCGTCAAAACCGAGTTGCTTGATGAGTTCAACCTCTTTGCGGAAGGTTTCCATATCGTTCAGGTTGCTATAGACGGTGTCCAGCGCATCGATGCCGGCAGCGCGTGCAGCGACCACGATGGTCTGGCGTGCAAGCAGCAACTCAATACCTTCGGGTGAGCGCTGGGTCTTCAAGTTGGCACTATAATCTTCAGCGCCTAGTGCGATACCCATCATGCGCTTCGAGGCGACGGCGATGTCGTAAGCGTTGATGACACCGAGTGTGCTCTCAATAGCGGCCATGATTTGGGTGCGTCCCAGACAGCCAATTTCCTTCTCTACGCGTTCTATTTCGGCTTCCACCTCACGCACCTCGTCGGCCGTTTCGGTTTTGGGCATACGAATCACGTGAACACCTGCTTTCACCACGGCTTCAATGTCTTTCTTGCCGTAGGGGGTGTTCAGGGGATTGATACGCACCACCATTTCGGTGTTGCCGTAATCTATTGTTTTCAGGGCATTGTGAACCAGCAGTCGCGCAGTGTCCTTCTCGGCCATTGTTACGGAGTCTTCCAGGTCGAGCATGATTGAGTCAGGACCATAGATGAATGCGTCCTGCATCATTCCTGGGTTGTTGCCAGGAACGAACATCATCGTTCTTCTTAAACGTTGCATAGTGTAAAATGTGATTGAGAAGTTAAATGTTCAAGTTAGCATTAACGGGCATCAGTCGGCCCACACGTCTTTACCGGTGGCACGCACAAAAGCAGCCGTGACTCGAGCGCGGATGGTGCAGTCGAGGGCTCCCTTGTCGGTAGCCTTCACGTCGGCATTGTCCATCCCGAGGCCTGTGAGTGTTTCCGTAATGACTTTCTTGATTTGAGCACCGAATTGATAGGCCACGGTGCTGTCGAGGTCGATGTGCAGTCCCGCCTGAGTGGCAGGTGCAATCTGAATCAGAATATCGCCGGATTCTAACGTACCGGCAGCAGCATTCTTGATTTCCATAGAAAAAATGAGTGTTAAAAATTAGTGATACGTTTCTATGTTAATGGGTTCTCATTGCTCTAATTCTTGCCATAAAAAGCACTGCTTTAAATAGCGTTCAAAAGTAGTTATTATTTTGCAGCCAGCAAAATATTTACGTGAAAAATTACCTAAATGTTAATAAACCGTGCTAAAACTCAGATTTCAGTCCTCGGGTTATGCTTTAAAACACACATTACAAGGCATATTTAACTATAAAAAAAGTCGGGCGAAAAAGTTGTCCGTCCGACTTTCATAGTATGTTAGCCCGCTGTAATAACTGGGCTCTTGCTTAGTTTGTTGTCAATCGATGATTTCGCGTCCTTCAACGATAGCTTCGGTATCGCGCGCAATCATGTATTCCTCGTCGGTGGGTACGACCACCACTTTAACACGGCTGTCGGGCGTGCTGATGAGTCCTTCGCGTCCACGCACGGTTTTTTCGTTGGCTTCACGATCAAATTTAACTCCGATGAATTCCAGACTCTTGCATACGGCTTCGCGAGTGTCGGTTTGGTTTTCACCAACACCGCCAGTGAATGCGATGATGTCCACACCGTTCATCTCAGCAGCGTAAGCACCAATCGTCTTGATGATGCGGTGTTCATACATCTCAAGAGCCAACTTGGCGCGCTCATTGCCAGCTTCGATAGCAGCCATCACTTCGCGCATGTCGCTCGATACACCAGTAATGCCGAGTACACCGCTCTGCTTGTTGATGATGTTGCTCATCTGCTGTGCAGTCAAGTTGTGTTTCTCCATGAGGAAGAAGATGGCACCGGGATCGACGTCTCCAGCACGTGTTCCCATCATCAGTCCTTCCACTGGGGTGAGTCCCATGGTGGTGTCGATGCTCTTGCCGTCCTGAATGGCCGTGATGCTGGCTCCGTTACCGATGTGGCAGCAAATGATTTTCTGATCCTTGAAAGGCACGCCCAGCACGTCACACACGCGACGAGATACGTAGCGGTGGCTGGTGCCGTGGAAACCATAGCGCCGCACATGGTCTTCGTAATAATACTTCATGGGCAGGGGGTACATATAGGCCTTTGGAGGCATCGTCTGATGGAAGGCGGTGTCGAACACTGCCACTTGGGGCACATTGGGCAGAATGTGGTCGATGGCTTCTATGCCCATCATGTTCACTGGATTATGGAGTGGCGCAATCGCATAGCATTCCTTTATCATGTTTTTGACCTCTGGAGTGATGAGCATGCTCTTGCTGAATTTCTCGCCACCATGTACTACACGATGTCCAACGGCATCAATTTCATCAAAACTCTTGATGCAACCATGCTCAGCATTGGTAAGAGCGTCAAGGATGGCTTTAATGGCCCCAATGTGGTCGGTGATGTTCAGTGGAATCTCTTTTTTCGAACCATCGTTCAGCTTCAGTTTGATGAATGCATCGGGCAGACCGATTTTTTCCACGCCACCTTCGGCAAGCGTGTGGTTCTGCTTGATTTCAATCAGTTTGTATTTGGCGGAGCTACTGCCGCAGTTTAATACTAGGATATTCATAGCTATAAGTCTTATTTGTTGTCAAATCATGTGATTATTTACGGGCAATGGCTTGGTTACATGTGAGGATAACTGTCTTGTAGATGTCTTCTTCGTTGCAACCGCGCGAGAGGTCGTTGACGGGGGCGGCAAGACCTTGAAGCACAGGACCTACGGCAGTCGCGCCACCAATGCGTTGTACAAGTTTATAAGCAATATTGCCAACACCCAAATCGGGGAATACCAGCACGTTGGCTTTGCCGGCGATTTCACTGCCTGGTGCCTTGCTGGCTCCCACACTCGGAACGAGGGCGGCATCGGCTTGCAATTCACCGTCAATCTTCATGTTGGGATTCATTTCGCGTGCTAGTTGGGTGGCAATGACCACCTTGTCGACGTTTTCATGTTTGGCGCTTCCCTTAGTGGAGAAACTGAGCATAGCCACCTTGGGGTCGATGCCGGCGATATCGCGGGCGGTCTTTTCGGCCGATACGGCGATTTGGGCAAGCTCTTCGGCCGTCGGGTTGGGCAGGACGGCGCAGTCGGCAAAAACCATGATGCCACGTTCTCCATAAGGCGATCCTTCGGGCAACATCATGATGAAAGCACCGCTCACCACCTTGATGCCGGGAGCGGTTTTCAGCACTTGGAAGGCGGCTCGAAGCACGTTGCCGGTGGTGTTCATGGCGCCCGCCACTTGACCGTCGGCTTCACCATTCTTGATGATGAGGCATCCCAAGTAGAGAGGGTCCTGCGCTTTCTTGCGGGCCTCTTCGATAGTGATGCCTTTGTTTTTGCGAAGTTCGTAGAAAAGTTGGGCATACTTTTCAATGGCTTTACCGTCGGCAGGGTTGATGATGGTCGCTTTGTTGATGTTGTTGAGTCCCAGCTCGGCTGCTTTGGCTATAATCTCGTTGCTGTCGCCAATGAGGATGATGTCGGCTACAGCATCGGCCAGCAAGCGGTCGGCTGCGCGCATGGTGCGTGGTTCTGTACTTTCGGGAAGGATGATGCGTTGGCGGTTTGCTACCGCTTTCGCGCGAAGTTCTTCAAACAATGGTTCCATGTTTTTGATTTACGTTTGATGCTAGAGTTAATGATGTTTATATTCAAGTTTTGATATTCGTAATTGAATGAGCAAAATTACAAAATAAAGAAAACAAAGTCAATCTTTATTGTGCAGAAATTTTATTTATGCTTTTCAATCCATTGATGAGCATTCACAAAAGCTTGCATCCAAGGCGTGATTTCATCACTTTGGCGACGGTGTGGATACCAAGCGCATTGCCATGGGAAGATGGCGCGCTCCAAGTGTGGCATCATGGCCAAGTGGCGGCCATCTTTTGAAACAATGCCTGCGATGCCTCGTGGCGAGCCGTTGGGGTTTCCTGGATAGGCGCGGTAATTATATTGTGCCACGATATTATAGGCATCGGTGCCTTCGGGCAGATAGAATTTGCCTTCACCGTGTGCTACCCAGATACCCAGTTTGCTTCCTGCCAGAGAGCCAAGCATGACGGAGTCGTTTTGGGGTATGTATACTGAGAGATACTGTGACTCAAACTTGTGTGAGTCGTTATGCTCCATGCGTGGCTGACTTTTATATTCGGGATTGATGAGGTTTAATTCAATCATCACCTGGCAACCGTTGCAGATGCCCAAGCTGAGTGTGTCTTTGCGGTCGTAGAAACGCTTGAGAACCTTGTGTGCCTTTTCGTTCCACACAAATCCGCTTGCCCATCCTTTGGCCGAACCCAGCACGTCGCTGTTGGAAAATCCGCCGCAGAACACAATCATATTGACATCATCAAGTGTCTCACGGCCGGTCATCAAGTCGGTCATGTGCACATCTTTCACATCAAACCCCGCATAATAAAGTGAATAGGCCATCTCACGGTCGCCATTCACACCCTTGTCGCGAATAATGGCGGCTTTGATGCCACTGGGCTTATGTTTTGTGCCGGTAATGCCCAGGTCGGCTGCCCGTCCGGTGAATCCTTTAGGCAGCGTAATGCGTACGGGCTGACGGCGATAATTCTCAAATCGGGCTTTTGCCAACTTGTTGCCTGATTGTTTGCAGTCGAGCAGGTAGGACGATTGGTACCACACGTCGCGCAGGTGGTCAATCATCAACAGGTACTCGGCTCCACGATGCCAAAGGCTGATGGCGCGCTCAGTTGTGGTTTCTCCCAAATGCAGGAATTTTGCTCCGTTTTGTGCCAAAATGCGTTCCACCTTGCCGCATTGGTTGTTGGCCACTTGTATGATGAGCGCAGGATTCTCGGCAAAGAGAATCTTAATAAGGTCTTTATTGCCGAAGGCGTCCACGTCAATGGTCATACCTCCCTTCACATTGGCAAACGTCATTTCAAGTAGGGTGGTGACCATTCCACCAGCCGAAACGTCGTGGGCGGCAAGCAACAACTGTTGCTCCACGAGACACTGAACGGCGTTGAATGTGCGTGCGAAGAACTCGGCGCTTTGGATGCACGGCGTTTTTGTGCCAATCTTACCTAATGACTGGGCGAAAGCCGAGCCACCAAGTTCAAGTTCGCATCCGCTGAAATCGATATAGTAGAGTTGGCTTTTCTTGTTTTGAAGCACCGGACCAATCGTTTTTTTCACGTCTTTGACCTCTCCAGCAGCCGAAATGATGACGGTGCCCGGTGCGATGATTTTTTTCTTGCCATACTTTTGGGTCATGGACAAACTGTCCTTGCCCGTCGGGATGTTGATGCCTAACGCGCAGGCAAAGTCGCTGCAAGCCTTTACGGCGTGATACAAGCGCGCGTCCTCACCTTCGTTGCGGCATGGCCACATCCAGTTGGCGCTCAACGAAACGGCTTTAAGACCACCATTGAGGTTGCTGCCCACGATGTTGGTGAGCGCTTCGGCTATCGACAGGATTGAGCCACTGGAGGCATCGATAAGGCCCGCTTGTGGAGCATGGCCGATAGAAGTGGCAATGCCTGTTGTCCCGGTATAGTCAAGCGCCACAACGCCGCAATCGCTCAACGGCAGTTGTATTTCACCTTGGCATTGCTGACGGGCAATGCGTCCTGTAACCGAACGGTCCACTTTGTTGGTGAGCCAGTCCTTGCAAGCCACGGCTTCCATTTGGAGCACGGATTCGAGGTATTCGTCAAGTTTTGAGGCCTGATAGCGCACGAGCTTGTGCTGATGGTCAACAGTGTGGTCGGTCATCACCGTTTTGGGCGAACTGCCGAACATGTCGGCCATATTCAAGTCCATGGGTTTGACTCCATCCTCTTGCTCAAACACGAAACGATGGTCGCCAGTCGTTTCGCCCACCACATAGAAGGGTGCGCGTTCGCGTTGAGCAATTTTCTCAATGTGGCCGACATCTTTCTTTTCCACGACAAGACCCATGCGCTCTTGCGATTCATTGCCGATGATTTCCTTAGATGACAATGTGGGGTCTCCAACAGGGAGAGCGGCCATATAGATGTGTCCACCAGTCTCTTCAACCAGTTCGCTCAAGGCGTTGAGATGCCCGCCGGCGCCGTGGTCATGGATCGATACGATGGGGTTTGTTTTGGCTTCAGCCAGGGCACGGATGACGTTGGACACACGTTTTTGCATCTCAGGGTTGGCGCGTTGGACGGCATTCAGTTCGATGGCTCCGGCATATTGCCCGGTGTTGACACTTGATACAGCGCCACCTCCCATACCGATGCGATAATTGTCACCTCCCATAACGACCACGCTTTCGCCGGCCTCTGGGGTGCCTTTAATGGCATCACGGGCATTGGCGAATCCGACGCCGCCCGCCAGCATGATTACCTTGTCGTAGGCTTTCTCGTCTTGCCCCTCTTTGCTCTCAAAGGTAAGCACTGAACCGCAAATGAGCGGTTGCCCGAACTTGTTTCCGAAGTCGCTGGCGCCATTTGAGGCTTTGATGAGTATTTCTTCGGGCGTTTGGTAAAGCCACGGTCGCGGTGGCATGGAGGTCATTTCCCACGTGCGCTCTTCTTCGGTGCGGGGGTAGGAGGTCATGTAAACGGCTGTTCCTGCCAGGGGCAAACTGGCCCGTCCTCCGCCCAAGCGGTCGCGTATTTCACCGCCGCTACCCGTAGAGGCTCCATTGAACGGCTCAACGGTAGTGGGGAAGTTGTGGGTTTCGGCTTTCAACGAGATGACAGATTCAATGTCTCTTATTTCAAACTCACTCGGCTTGTCGGCTTGTTTGGGGGCAAACTGCTGAATGGTGGGTCCTTGCACAAAAGCCACATTATCTTTGTAGGCAGAAATGAGCCGATTGGGATTTTCTTTGGATGTCTTCTTGATGAGTGCGAAAAGCGAGGTGGGCATGGTCTTGTCGTCAATGATGAAAGTGCCGTTGAAAATTTTGTGGCGGCAATGCTCGCTGTTGACCTGTGAGAAGCCGAACACTTCGCTGTCGGTCAGCGGTCGTCCCAGTCGCTGACTTAATTGTTGCAGATAATCGATTTCTTCTTCGCTCAACGCCAGACCCTCCTGCTCATTATAGGCTTTGAGGTTTTGGATGTAAATGATGTCTTCGGGCTGACGGTCAACGGTGAAAATGTGATTGTCCAGCGTGTGATAGACATTTTGCAGCATAGGGTCAAAGACCGGTTTTTTCTCTTTCGATATCGTGAATTCTTCAATGCGGTCAATTCCTGTTAGTGACATGTTTTGTGTAATTTCCACGGCATTGGTGCTCCATGGAGTTATCATTTCGCGTCGTGGCCCTACAAAAGTCCCTTGGACGGTCTCACATCGAAGACACTTTCCGGATAATAACCACTCTAATTTTTTAATGTCGGTTGCTGAGAGTTTTTGATTACTGCTGACGGCATAGACAGTAGAAGCTCCTTTCTTGAAGAATGTAATCATAACTGCAAATTGTGTTTTGACGTTTTCGACATGCAAATTTACAACAAATTTTTGGTGTTATTATCATAGACTTGTTTCAAAGAAAGACCCTGTTAATAACTTTGGCGCATATAAAGAAACTGACGCATGGCGATTTGCCACGCGTCAGTCTATTGTTGTTTCTGACTCTTTGGACGATTCGGACTTCTCAGATTTTTCCGAAATCTCCGAAATGTCAGATTCTCAGTTCATTGCGCTACTGCGCGATGAGTTTTACTGGGCGAGGATGATGTTGATGATAGCATTCACATCACTCACGTCCACCTTGCCGTCGTTGCCGACAATGTCGCCCTTGCCTGGATAGTCACTCGGAGTTTTGAGCTCAAGGATGATGTTGATGGCAGCATTTACGTCGGCCACATCCACCTTTCCGTCGCCAGTGATGTCACCAACGGGATACTCATCGGTGGAAATGTCGTCCAGCGAAGCGGTTTGTTCCTCATCGTTGAAAATGACTTTATAAACTGGGCCTAAGAAGATGTCTCCCTCCCAGTAGCTGGCAGGATAGTCGAGCAAGTCGGGATTCTCATCCAACAAATCGGGGATAAGGCCTTTCCAGAACCAGAAAGCGTCATATTTCCATTGTGCGTCGGTGACCCAAGTCTGTGTACCGCTTACAATAGTGCTTTCCTCGTTGTTTACGTCCCAAGCGACCATTTCCCAACCACGTACCATGGGTTGGACAGTCCTGCGCTTTACTGAACCTTCATCGTTACGCCAACGAACACTATGTCCCACAGTTTGTTCCGAACCGTCGCCGAATACCATGGCCATGATTACTGAATTCATTAGCTTGGTCTTACTCGAAGGATATGAGGAACCGTCGGTTCTACGGTTATAGCAGCGGCCGCCCCACCACGGTTCATTGCTGAATGGGTCATACTGGTAGTGAATTTGCATCGTCGAGGGAACGGTGTCGTTATATACCATACTGGTTGATTTGGCGTAGAACTGATTCTCTGCATCGGTAAAGCCTTTAGAAGAACCAGAGCCGGCAACTGAAGCAAACCAGTCATTTGCAACGAATTCACCAATCAATTCTTCATGGTAACGTTGAGTGCGGTATTCGCTCAAGAACTTGAACACTTTGCCGTCGGGATTGACATTGCCTGACAAGTCGGCAAAGCCGCCCTTAACAGTGACCTTGAAGCACTTGTCAAGCGGCAAATCCTGGTTGAGGAAGAGTTGGAGCACCGAGGCTTCACGCACGACCATGTGGGTGAGTCTTCCCTCGTATTTGTTGCCGTCCTTGTCTTCGACAACAATGGCGTCGACAGCCAGGTCTTCATTCCAGTCAAGTTCTTCATTATACTCAATGCGAATGACAGGACGTTGATTATATTTGTGGGTCTCATTCTCGCGCGGGGTTGTCGAGACGATGTAAGGCGCCTCGGTGTCGGCTGGAATGGTGATGAAATCAAACACATAGTCGCCACCTTCCACGCCGTCGCCATCGCCATCGAGGAATTGGCCGGTTTCACTGTTCTTGGCCACATCGCCCTTGATGGTGATGGTGTAGAACATATCGTTCATCAACTCGCTTAATTTCACGCGCAGGGTATAGTCGTTGTCCCACGAGAGGGTGACATGACCGTTGTTGTTGATGCGGAAAGCTTGTTCCACGCTTGCGCGGTCCATGTTGCGGGAGAAGGTGATTTCCATGTCGTAGCGCGGGTTGACGGCATCGGGATTGGTCACCGTGTTTCCGCTCACCACTGCCGGGGCAGTGTTGGTCAGCTGGATATTGCCCCAAGTGACATTGTCGCCCGATAATCCTTGAGGATCAGAATTCATGGTGACCGTCTTCGTTGCGCTGGAATAACCGGGGCAAGAGTAGGTGATTTCGTAGGTCTCACCAGGCGTGAGGTCTTCAAACAGGAAGAAGCCATTGTGCACGATGTTGTCAAAGCGTACATATTGGCTAAAGGTGGATTCAAACGTGTCGGTGATGTAGGTTTCACCGTTGACCGTCACCGTTACTCCGTCGATGCCTTGGCCGTTTTCGCTATTGGTGACTACACCAGCCAGCATAACCTGGTCGGGACGTTCAAGTCCGCGGTATTCCATAATGGAGCGGAAAGTGCCGAATGCCTCAAGATGTTTGTAATCGTCGTTAATGTTCAAGGCTTGCTGGACAGGGTGGGTGTGGAAACCGCCTTCACTCAGCAGTGAAGCCATGTTGGTACGGCGGTTCACTGAAAGATAGGGATACTGGTTCTCATGCGTGTCCACATCTCCGTTGTAGAAGACACGGTCGTAATAGTTGCCACGAGTTCCAGTATTGTACATCACACCGGTGAGGTTGGGGCACAGGATGTCGCCGTAGGCTTTTCCACCATGCGGGGTCTTCTCTATATACTGCCCATTGAGTTTCCAACCGCCGAAGAGGAACAACGTGGTGTTCGGCCCACCACCGGCATCACTGTGGATGCTGTAGAAAAAGTCGGCACCCCACGCATTGGCCATATCGGAACGCTCGTCAAGGCTGACGTTGTCTTGGTCGTCATCACGCGTCATGTGGATGGTGCTTTCATCGGCTGTGGTGTACTGATATAGGAAGTCACGTGTGGCCAAACCAACTCGAAGAACTTTCTGGGCCTCTGAATAGTTGTACAGACCAGTGTTCTCACGTCCCGAATGTCCAGGGTCAATCCACAATTTGAAATCACCCCAATTCTGCTTGAGTTGTGCGCTTGCACCGATGGCCATGCAACCTAGTGCAACAACCATCATATATTTGCTTAGAGTCTTCATGATTTCATCAATAATTTAGGTCAATAACATAAATGGCGCCGTCGGTGTCGTTGTCGAAGGCGACAGTTTTTCCGTCGGGAGAAACAGCAAGAGTTACGGGAATGACTTCGCTATTCGGTGTGATGTTCATCGTTTCGCCATTGACGGTGTCAATGCAAAAGATGTCGCTGTGGGTAAACATATGGCCGTCATCGGTGATGCGTGCAGCCATCACATGGCGACTGTCGGGCATCCACGATGCATGGGCGCCTTTGCCCAGCGATTTGAGGTCGCTGCCGTCGGTGTTGCACACCATCAAGCCTTTGCCCACAATTTGGAAAACGATTTTCTTCCCGTCGGGCGAAAGGGCGGGGTTGAGCACCATTTTGCCTTCGAAAGCATTGAGTGTAGAAATGCGCCTAGTTGCATTGTCTGGTTCATCAACCATGATTTGCAACAAATTGGTGCTGTTTTTCAACACGCGCGAAGGTTTGAATTGACGTTCGGCTGCTTCTACAACAGTGGATGTGCCTGTAACGACATTCACGTTTTCGACACGTGTCATGCGTTTGTTGTCAACCATTGTCCAGGGTGTTGAAGTGATTTCGTTGCTGTTGGCCCAAGTCATCTTGTAACCTGCGCCAGTCGCTTCCGAAACTTGTTTCATTGCCGAGCCATCGGCATTGGCTACATAAATACCGGTGTAATTGTCACCGGTAACAGCGATTTGGGAGCCATCGGGCGACCACACGGGCGCGATCAGTCCTGTCTCGGCCTTGAGCAGCACTCGCGGCTCACTGAATGAGCTTGGGCGCTGTGCCATCATGCTCCCCATACCTAACAGCAGTGCTGTTGTCAGTAGTAACTTACGGTTCATAAAGGAAGAATGTTAGTGATTAAAAATATTAAAAATAAATGTCAAATTCATAATGAGTGTAAAGTTATGAAGTATTTCTGACATACGCAAGATTTTTGTCTTATTTTTTACAAAAAAGCTAATTTTTGAGGTATTTTTGAGGTGTTGGATGGCCTTCAATCGTGTTTAGTGTCGCTCTTTCAGAGCTAGTTTTTTGGGGGTATATATCAATACCTGTGTTGTATCGTGGCTTCAGCAATCATCACGAAGTTCGGTGTAATGGCGGGTGAGGTCGTTCATCGCTTTGTGCGACGGCTGGAAGGGGCGGCATGAACTTGGGATGTGGCTTTGGCATTGTCATTCCTCAATTTTTTATTAATTTTGCAACGAAAAACCCATTAAAAATCATACGAAATGAAAAAGAAACTATTTTTGTTGCTGGCCATCTTCTCTATCAGTGTGACAGGACTGCAGGCACAGCATCAGTGCGGAAATGAAAAGGGATGTGGCTATTGCGACAAACATCAACAGTTGGTGCTGACGGGAGACAAAGCCACTGAGTGGGCGCGTGAGCACGCCGGCGAACTGATCGCCAATTATCTGTCAACCTCAGGCAACAAACTTGACCCGGATGAATTGCGGAAGCAGTTGGCGCCCATCGGGTACGACGGATTGGATGTGCCGTCGTATCGCCAGGCTGAGAAATACCTCGTGGATACGGTTTACACATTGATGCTTGCCGATGCCATCAGGCAAGGCAAAAATAGCATCGTTTTCCTAACCGGTCCTGGCGGTAGTGGTAAGAGCACAAGTACCAAGGGGATGGATTTCACGCCCTATGGCATGATTTATGACAGTGCTTTCAACAGTTATCCTTCGCTGAAAAAGGTTGTAGACAAAGCCATCAAGGCCGGAATGAAGGACGTGAAGGTCATAGCCATCTATAACGATATCCTGACGTGTTACAAGAATTCGGTGAAGCGTGGCAAAGCCACCAACCGTTTCTTGGGACTGGGCTATTTGGTAGGCGCTTTCCGCAGCAATGCGGGTAAAGTGGCCATGATGCAGCAAGAATATCCACAGGTCAACATTGTGCCTGTGGACAACAACCACAACAATGGCGGCCTTCAAGTGGATGTCGAGGAGGCCAAGAACTGGGATTTCAATGTGTCTCCCGAGATGCTTAACCATCTGTTGACTTACACCCTTTATGAGATTTATGAGGGTGAATTGAAAGGCCAGCAGGTGGTGTCGGTCGCCAGCGATGTCCAAAGCATTGAAGGGCTTGACGACACAGGTAAAGCGCTTGTCGAGGAGTTGCTCAAGCAAGTGGAGAAGAACCGATAAGTCCTGCTTGGCAACGGCATAAATAATGGAGCTCTGATTTCAGGGCTCCATTGTCGTTATGGGGTGTGATGAGTATCGTTATTCAAACCGGTAGATGATGCCGGCGATTTTTTCGGCGTCGCTTTCGGTGATGGGATGGGCTATGGGCAGACTCACTACCTCGCGGGCCAGGGTCTCGGTCATGGGCAGTGGTTCGGATGCCAATGCTGGATAGCAGGGTTGGAGGTGCGCGGGTGTTTCGTAGTGGATGTCGGTGCCCACGCCATTGTCGGCCATGTACTGCATGAACCGGCTACGGTCGCTTACCCTGACGACGTATTGGTGCCACACTTGAGTCATGTTTTCGAAGAAGACGGGCGTGGTCACGCGGGGATTGCAAATGTGCTGGTTGTAGGTGAGGGCGATGCGGTTGCGTCGGGTGGTCTCATCGGCCAGATGACGGAGTTTGACCCTGAGCATGGCCGCTTGCAACTCATCGATTCGGCAGTTGAGCCCCTGCATGATGTTGTGGTATCGTCGGTCGCATCCGTAATTGGCGAGGGCGCGCACCGTGGAAGCCAGCGCTTCATCGTTGGTGGTGACGGCTCCGGCATCGCCGAGGGCTCCAAGGTTTTTGGTGGGGTAAAAGCTAATGCCCGCGGCATGGCCCAGCCCTCCGGTCATGGCGGTTCCATTAAGTCCGCAAACGGAGGCTTTTGCCCCGATGGCTTGCGCGTTGTCCTCGATGATGAGCACGTTGCGCTCCCGTGCCAGTTCCATTAATTGCTCATCCCAACATGGTGTTCCGTAGAGATGAACCGGCATGATGGCTTTGGCGTCGTAGCGTTCCATCAGACGCAAGGCTTTGTCGCTGTCGAGGTTCATGGTGTCGGCTCTAGGGTCACACATCACAGGCTTGAGCGCGTTGTCGCTGACTGCCAGCACTGAAGCCACAAACGTGTTGCCCGGAACGATGACAGCATCGCCGTCACGCAGGAGGCCAAGTTCTTTGTAGGCTCGCAGAATGAGTCGAAGGGCGTCAAGGCCGTTGCTAACCGCCACGCAAAAACGTGTGTCACAAAGTTGGGCAATTTCTTGTTCCAGTAATTGGGTCTCCTCACCACGTAGGTATCGCCCCGAAGAGATGACTTTTAAGGCTGCGTCCTTGAGTTCTTGCTCAATAGGAGCGTTGGCAAGTTTGAGATCTAGAAAAGGAAATTGTTTCATGATGATGGTCCAATACTATTTGCGTGAATCGAGGAATGACTGATAGTCACGGATGTAGTCGTCTTCGTCATAGTGGTCGGAGGCGATGCACAAGCACACGGCGCCCGACGAGAAGTTGTCCAGCACACGCCAGATGCCGGGAACGATGAGCAACCCTTGATAGGGACGGTTGAGTGTGACCCGTCGCTGGTTAGTCCCATCGTCAAGAACGACGTCGAAACTGCCGCTGATGGCCACCAATAACTGCTGCAATGAGCGATGTGCATGTCCTCCGCGAGATTCTCCACCGGGAATGTCGTAGAGATAATATATGCGTTTGATGTCAAAGGGGATGGGGGACTGATTCTCGACCACCGTGAGATTTCCGTTGGCATGATGGTGCTTGTCCAGTTCAATCACTTTGCAAAAGTCAACCGATGAATTACCAATCACTTCTTTCATAACTTTTTAAGTTTAAGAAATTCAAGGAAATCTTCAATATAATCCTGAGGGTCATACAGCTCACTCGAAAGCACAAGGACCACAGAGTTGGTCGAGAAATTGTCAATCTTTCTCCATGTCATGGGAGGCACGTAAAGGCCATAGTAGGAGCGTGCCATGTGATGACACGTCTCTTTGTCTCCGTCATGGAGTGTGATGTCAAAACTTCCGCTCAATGCGATGATGACTTCATGCTGCAAGCGGAAGGCGTGTCCGTCGCGATGCATGCCTCCGGGAACATCGTAAATCCAATAAGCTCTCTTGACCGTAAAGGGAATGTGCCCGTCGCTTTCGACAAACGACAGGTTGCCTCGAGGGTCGCTAATCTTAGGCAATTCTATGATATGAGGCTTGTTAGATTCCATTTTTGGCGAGATTGATGAGGTATTGTCCGTAGTGGTTCTTGGCCAAAGGCTGCGCCAGGTCAATGAGCTGCTGGGCGGTAATCCAACCTTTACGAAAAGAAATCTCCTCGAGGGCGGCAACTTGGACACCTTGCATGGTCTCGATGGTCTGAATGAAATTGGATGCGTCAAGCATGCTTTCGGCCGTTCCTGTATCGAGCCAAGCGAAACCACGTCCCAGCGTTTGAACACGTACACGACCCTGTGCCAAATAAACCTGGTTCACGGTGGTGATTTCCAGCTCACCACGGGGTGACGGCTTAATTTCTTTGGCAATTTTCACCACGTCGTTAGGGTAGAAATACAGTCCGGTTACCGCATAGTTGGAGCGAGGAGACTCGGGCTTTTCTTCTATGCTGATGGCTTGCTGGTTTTCGTCAAACTCCACTACGCCAAACCGATTGGGGTCTTTCACGGCATATGCCCATAACGTGGCGCATTGCTCACGGCTAGTAACCTCAACAGTGTGTTTCAGCATGCCGGTGAACCCCTGTCCGTAGAAGATGTTGTCGCCCAGCACAAGGCACACGTCATCATTGCCAATGAATTGTTCGCCAATGATGAAAGCCTGGGCCAGCCCTTCGGGGCGTGGTTGCTCGGCATAGGAGAACGACACACCAATCTCTTCACCACTGCCCAGCAGTCGCTTGAACATGGGCAGGTCATGCGGGGTGGAAATGATGAGAATCTCACGGATTCCGGCCAGCATGAGCACAGATATGGGGTAGAACACCATCGGTTTGTCGTAGATGGGAATCAACTGCTTGGAGATGCCCTTGGTGACGGGGTAGAGTCGTGTGCCGGAGCCGCCGGCCAAAACTATTCCTTTCATGTTATTCTGTTTTCTTCTGCAAATATCGTATTTCTGTTTGATGGTCACTGTTACCTGTTTCCATACATCTGGTCATAGTAATTCTGGTAATCGCCGCTGGTGACGCTCTTGATCCAGTCCTGATGTTCGAGGTTCCAGCGAATGGTTTTCTCGATGCCAATGGTGAACGGTGTTTCGGGGTACCACCCTAGTTCGCGCGCAATCTTTGACGGGTCGATGGCGTAACGCATGTCGTGTCCGGGCCTGTCGGTGACGAACTCAATGAGATTGTCGTTGATGACATCAAGCGGACACGACAGTAATTGCTGATACTTCGGTTCTTCTCGCATGATGCGTGCAATGATGGCAATCACGGTTCTAACGATGTTGATGTTGCTTTCTTCGTTGAAGCCTCCGATGTTATATACTTCACCAATCCGCCCGTTGAGCAGCACCATATCGATGCCTTTGCAATGGTCTTCCACGTAGAGCCAGTCGCGCACATTCTCGCCACGGCCATAAACGGGCAGTTTCTTACCCTGAAGGATGTTGTTGATGATAAGCGGGATGAGTTTCTCGGGGAAGTGGTAGGGACCATAGTTGTTGCTGCAACGCGTGATATTGACGGGCATGCCGTAGGTCTCGTGATAGGCCATCACGATGAGGTCGGCACTGGTCTTTGAAGCCGAATAAGGCGAACGCGGAGCGAGTGGGGTGGTTTCGGTGAAAAACCGGTCGCCGTAGGTCTTCATGTCGCGCCGGTTGCCGATGACGTTCTTAATATCGTCGGTAACTTGAAGCGGATGAGGTTCATTCCATGTCTTTTCGAGTGAGCCATAGACCTCGTCGGTTGAAATCTGCAAGAATTTTTTGTCCTCTTTGTAAGTGGGGCGTCCTTGCGCGTCTTTCCCGGTGCTCCAAGCCGCACGAGCGCAGTCGAGCATGTTCTGCGTGCCCAGAATGTTGGTCTCTAGGAATAAACGCGGATTGGTTATACTGCGGTCAACATGGCTTTCGGCGGCGAAATTAACGATGTAATCAATGTCGTTCTCACTCAGGAGCCGTGAAACAAGTTCGCGGTCACCCACATCACCGCGAATAAAGGTCACTCTGCCAGATTCCAGTTCATCTTTGAGAGAATTGATATTGCCGGCGTAAGTGAGGGCGTCAAGCACAATCACATGAATATCGTCGTGCTTGTCGAGGATGTATTTCACGAAATTACAGCCTATGAAACCGGCGGCACCTGTTACTAGATATGTTTTCATCGGTTTTTTATTACCTACAAATTTAGCACAAAACGACATTTTATTTGGATGTGGCGATGTTGTTGTTCTTCATCCATTTCTGCCACCATTTGCGGGTTTTTTTGTTTTTGAGCGCTTTGACGCGCTGTTGAAGCCACTGCGCCTCGCCCATACCGCTTTGGTTGATGGTGTTCAGGATGAACGGGGTGATTTTTTCAATGTCGGCGTTTTGTGAGATCCACACAAGGAACTCGTTACCGTTACGAAGTCCGGCATTGGTCAACCATTTGCTGCAGAATTGAGCCTTGAAGGTCTCGCGTTTGTCGGTCTCCTTTTGAAGGATTTCTGACGCCATGGCAGCGAGGTTGTTCCACTCCTCCATAGGTATTGCAGAGCTGACAGGAATCTGTGAAATCCTGATCATGTTCATGCCGTAGCCGTTGAATTCGCCTTCGGTATTATGAGTGACAGGCTGTTTGTGGTCTTTGCTCAGATAATTGGCGTCGCCGATTGTTTCGCGTGCTTCGGTCTGAGCCGGGAGCATGACCAGTTTCCCGTCCTGACGGATGAGCAAGTTGTTGTAAATTGTGCCACGCTTGTTAATGGTGCGGCCTCCTCTCAAAGTGGAATAATACTCGTAGGTGCGTTGTGTCTTAATGGTATCGCCCCGCAGAATATATCCCAAATCAATGTTGGGCTGATAAACCATTTCATCGTGTGGCGTGACTATTGTCAGCGCCTGGGTGTCGCCTTCCACACCCAGCATGGCGCCGTCGATGACGTTCCACTTAGTGTCGAAAATGAGGGCGTAGATTTCGGTGTTGAAGAAGTCTTCCAGTCTTCCTACGTACACAAAAGCGATGTTCATGTTGTCTCGTTTCTGCATGCGCGAGACCTCCACCGAAACGGTGTTGAGTTGGTCAATGTTGTGCATGAACACGTTGGCGAGAATTTCTTTTGCAGCCGAGGTGGGGATTGTGCCGTCACCGCCCATGTAGCTTTCTAGATTGACAGCTGCACGACCATTGGCGGGCATATAGAATGAAACCACCAAAAAAGCCAGAGCCAGGTAATTAACTAAGCGTTTCATTGAATTTGAATTTATGTTTTTGCAAAAGTATAATGAAATGATGAGAATAGCAAATTTTTGGATTTGTTTCGGCTTGGGCAAATGTCAAAAAAGAAAGAGAGCAGACACGAGGTCCAGCTCTCCTTCAAAAATATTACTAACTCCTAAATATTAGTCTACGTTCAGATTCACGCGCTTGAGGTCGATGGCCTTCAGGTCTTTGTTGCTCTTGGCAAGGAATTGTGCAACGGTTTCCTTATTCTCGCCAGCCTCGTAAACTTGCTCCATGAGGACATTCTCTTGATAGAACTTGTTGAGACGACCTTGAGCAATGTTTTGAATCATCTGCTCGGGCATGTTAGCTTCTTTGGCGGCAGCGGTCTCGGCCATGAGTTTCTTGGCCTCGGCGAGTTGCTCTTCGGTCATGTAGCCCTTGCGAACAGCTTCTTCCTGATGCTCTTCGGTAGCGCAATAATAGGGGTTGAAACCTGCTTTCTTGAGCGCGACTTCAACAGCTTTCTGAATTTGCTCGGCTTTGGTCTTGTCGATAGCCAGACGCAACTCACTGTCGATGGTTTCCTGTGGAATCTGCTCGCGAGTGGCCTTGATGGGGTTCATCGAAGCAACTTGCATGGCGATGCCCTTGGCAACCTCGGTGTCAACGTCGGGTTGGTTGAAAGCAACGATAGAAGCAAGCATTCCGTTGAAGTGGTTGTAGCAAACGGTAGAGGGAGCTTCGAGGCACTCATAAGCACCAAGTTCCATCTTTTCGCCAGTGATACCGCTCAGAGCGGTGATTGCATCGGGAACCAATTTGCCATCAATGTTGAGGGCGTTAACCTCGTCCAGGCTCTTGGCCTTAGCGGCAACAGCGGCATCAAGGATGTTCTTTGCCAAAGTGACAAACTTCTCATTCTTGGCAACGAAGTCGGTTTCACACTTCAAAGCAACGATAGCAGCAAAGTTGCCGACCGATTTGCCGATAGAGATACCTTGAGCGGCGGTGCGGTCCTCACGCTTTGCAGCAATAGCTTGACCACGCTTGCGGATTAGCTCAAGAGCTTTGTCCATATCATTCTCAGCCTCGATAAGGGCCTTCTTACAGTCGCTCAGACCAGCGCCGGTCATGTCGCGCAGTTTCTTGATATCATTAATTGTTACAGCCATTGTATTGCAGTATTTTGATTGGTTGTTTTGATATGGTCCGACTGGCCTGACGTTTATGACCTGTCCGACCAGTCGAATCTGTTTTTATTTCACTTGAATTACTCAGCTGCGGGAGCTTCCTCGGCGGGAGCAGCGGGCTCCTCGGCAACAGGTGCTTCCTCGGCAGGAGCAGCGGGCTCTTCGGCGGGTGCCTCCTCAACGGGAGCGGCGGGCTCTTCGGCTGCGGGAGTTTCCTCAGCTACAGGGGCAGCTTCCTCGGTGGTGCGACGGCGAACACGTGTGCGGCGAGGTTTCTCTTCAACCTCAGCAACTTGGTCTTCTTCCTTGTTGTCAATCTTCTCAATCTTGCGCTCTTCTATGCCTTCATTGATGGCCTCGCATACGGTGGCAAGAATCAGGTCGATAGACTTTGAAGCGTCGTCGTTGGCGGGAATCACAAAGTCAATGTTGGTGGGATCGCTGTTGGTATCAACAATACCAAACACGGGGATACCCAAGCGATTGGCCTCGGCAACAGCGATGTGCTCCTTCATGACGTCAACCACGAACAATGCGCTTGGCAGACGGTTCAAATCTGCGATAGAACCAAGGTTCTTTTCAAGCTTTGCGCGTTGGCGAGTGATTTGGAGTTTCTCGCGCTTAGACATGTTGTCAAATGTGCCGTCTTTTTCCATCTTGTCGATGGTGGCCATTTTCTTGACTGCTTTACGGATGGTGGGGAAGTTGGTGAGCATACCACCGGGCCAGCGCTCAATTACATAAGGCATTCCGACTGAAATTGCACGGTCGGCTACAACCTGCTTGGCTTGCTTTTTAGTGGCAACGAAAAGCACTTTCTTACCGCTCTTGACGATGTTCTTCAGTGCGTTTGCAGCCTCTTCAAGTTTGGCCTGAGTCTTATATAAATCAATAATGTGGATACCGTTACGCTCCATGAAGATGTAAGGAGCCATTGCAGGATTCCATTTGCGCTTGAGGTGACCGAAGTGGCATGTAGCCTCCAGCATCTGATCAAAATTAGGTGTTTGCATTTTAATTTTTGTTTTAGTTTACATTCAACTTAAATCAATCACATAGTAGCCACCGCAGTTCTCAGTGTGAGTCTATGTGATTTGGATACTAAACTCATTGTCGCTAGCCGCTTAAAACGATTTGTGTAGCCGCGTTGCGACTCTTTGAGCAAGGCGTCGTTGAATACCGTAATATAATAAGGTATATAATATTAACGCTTGCTGAACTGGAAACGCTTGCGAGCCTTGGGCTGACCGGGTTTCTTGCGCTCTACGGCACGTGGGTCGCGAGTCATGAAACCTTCCTTGCGCAATGCGCTCTTGTCTTCGGGGTTGATTTTCACCAGTGCACGAGCAATTGCAAGACGCAATGCCTCGGCCTGTCCCTTGTAACCACCACCCACCAAATTCACCTTGATGTCGTATTTCTCAACAGCTTCTACAGTGTTAAGAGGTTGTTTGACGATGAATTGCAGAATTGGATTGGGGAAATACTCATCCAGTGTTCGCTTGTTGATCGTGATTTGGCCGTTACCTTCTGTGAAGTAAACGCGAGCTACGGCAGCTTTGCGACGGCCTACTGCATTAATTCTTTCCATACTTCCAATTATTTGAGGGTGTTGATGTCAATAACTTTAGGATTCTGAGCCTCGTGGGGATGTTCGCTGCCATTATAGATGCGAACGTTCTTGAGCAACTGAGCGCCAAGACGATTCTTGGGAAGCATACCCTTGATGACTTGGATGAACAGTGGGTGCATGCCTTGCTTGAGGTCCTTCTTCAGCGATTTTTGCTTCAGCATCAGAGGAGTGGCAAAACGCTGCCCACCAGGATAGCCAGTGTAACGCACATACTGCTTGTCGGTCCACTTCTTGCCAGTGAGAACGATCTTGTCAGCGTTGATGATAATCACATTGTCGCCACAATCCACATGGGGAGTGTAGCAGGGCTTGTACTTGCCGCGCAGAATCTTGGCGACCTTCGAGCACAAACGACCCAGAACTTGATCGGTGGCATCAACTACCACCCATTCTTTCTGTACGGTTTCGGCCTTGGCCGAAATAGTTTTGTAACTTAAAGTATCCACTTTTTAATTTCCTGATTAATAATTAACTAAATGACTCTATAACACAAAAAATAAGCACGGCCAAATGCTTGTTTTGTGCCGTTTGAGCCGCTGTTTGGTAATAATCGGCGCGCAAAGGTACTGCTTTAATTTGACCTGACCAAACTTTTATTCTTCTATATCAAAGAAATAGGGTAAATGGAAAGTTTTTTAGCAAACTTTAACAAGCCATATTCTTCTAATGTGCCTTATCTGGCGATTTTCCGTGCAAGAAATGCGTGGGTTTGGCTATGTTTGGGTTGTGTCCGTCCACTCTTAGTTGTCCTTTGTGAAAACAAGTGTGACTATAACAGGAAGGTGGTCGCTGATGACGGTTTTAATCACTTGGGAACTCACCACTTTCCATTTGCCATTGTCGGGCCGAACAAATATGTAGTCGATTTTTTCGGTTGGATTGTCGGAACTGAATGTGGGGGTGCTGTCGGTGCAATCGAGCCATGATTGCGACAAATTGTGAATGACTGGGTCGTTGGGCTCCGCATTGAAATCACCGGCCAGGACGACGGGATTGGGGCAACGGGAATAATGCGACAGGATATAGGCGCCCTGTTCGGCGCGACTGAGGCTATCGAACGCTTCGAGGTGGGTGCAAGCCATCACGATAGTGTCGCCACAGGGCATAACAAAAGTGCCTTCGAGCAGTCCCCGTTGTTCCATGTCTTGGTTGGGGTGGGGAAGATTGATGTTGTCCATACTTACGAGCCAGTGCCGTGAAAGCATTCCGATGCCGTATCGCCCGCCACTGAAATTGATGGTTGGCCCAAAGAAACCGTTCATCCCGCTATGATAGGCCAGCTCATTAATGAAATTACGTCCATTTTGGTGGCGGGCATAAGAGCGATGGGTGTTTTCATCAACCTCTTGAAGGGCGACAAAGTCGGGGGTGTATTGCTTGATGAATAACCCGATTTGCTGCAGGCTGCTGTCGTGACCTGCGTGCAGGTTGAGGGTCATGACTCGGATGGTGTCGCCGGTAGTTTGTGCATGGCAAGTGATGCATGCAATAATGGTGATTAAAATAAATGTGAACCTGAGTTTCATATTATTAATTTATGGTGATGTTCTCTTTGTCTTCAAAATTACAACCCTTTTGCGACATGTGCAATGATTCATAATGATTAATTGTTTTCATGATGGCGATAAGGCTCGTTGATAAGGGTTTATGATGCTTGACAGCGGGGCAAGTTTATTACCGTGTTCGGCTGATATTTGCTGGAATACGATGTCATTTCTTTCGATTGATACAAAATCGCATGAAAAATGAAGAAAAACGCTGAAAAACTTAGCGAGAAATTTGGGATATTCTCTAATTTGATGTAACTTTGCAATGCAAAAGTTGTTTGACGGCTTTTGTAATTTGTAGTTCCAACACATTTTGCCACATTAAAGAAGATCGCGATACTCTTCAATTTTTACTAGAAATGCCGAGATAAGCTTTCACACTAATGGCGGGCCTCAACCGCAAGGTGTTCAGTAATGAGCCGGAGGATTACAAAGGTGTGAAGCCCTCAAATCCTTACTATTTCGGAGTTTCATCACATCCCTTTGATGTGGCATTCCCATCACAAGAGCTGGCGTGAAAGGTCAGCTCTTGATTTTTTTCATTAATTATTCTCAATTTTCAGCGCTCAGTTGATGAATAATTACTAAATTTGCAGTTCATAAACAGATGTGGAAATGAAAAATACAAGTAGTCAATATGATGCCGTGGTGGCTCGATGCCGAGAACTGTATATCAAGAAAATGAGCGATTATGGTCCGGCATGGCGCATATTACGTCCTCAGTCGGTGACCGACCAAATCTTCATCAAAGCTAAACGAATTCGCACATTGGAGATTAATGGCGAGACGAAAGTGGGGGAGGATATTTGGCCCGAATTTGTAGGCATTGTTAATTATGGAGTGATGGGGCTCATTCAGCTTGAACTGGGTTACAGTGACAAGATAGACATTACTCGTGAAGAGGCTTTGGCTCTATATGACAAACACATTGCCGCCACCAAAAAACTGATGATGGATAAAAACACTGACTACGGCGAGGCTTGGCGCGATATGCGAGTTTCGAGCTATACCGACTTGATTTTGTCAAAAATACAACGAACAAAGGAAATAGAGAACCATGATGGCGCCACTTTGGTCAGTGAAGGTGTGGACGCCAACTATCAAGATATGATTAACTACGCAGTGTTTGCGCTCATCAAGCATGACGAAGGAGAAGGAAAATAAATATGCCTGGGTGGTACCTACGATGGTGTGGCTAATGCGCATCGTGGTGGGTGCCGTGTTTGCTTTTTCCGGACTGGCCAAAGCCATTGATCCATGGGGTAGTTTCTATAAGTTTAATGAATATGTGCTCACCTTGGGCTGGGACAGCCTGCAAGGTGTGACATTGGTTGCGGCTTTTGTCGTGCCAGCTGTTGAGTTCACTTTGGGCGTGCTCACGATGGTGGGGGCTTATCGGCGCGTGATTCCCGCGTTGCTGTTGCTGATGATGTTGGTGATGCTCCCGCTTACCCTTTGGCTCGCAGTGTCGGATGCGGTCCCCGATTGCGGTTGCTTCGGCGATGCCTTGGTTTTGAGCAATTGGGCGACATTCGGAAAAAATGTCGCGCTCACGTTGGGCATTGTTTTTTTGCTGATACTTAATCGTCAAACGCCGGGCTTGTATGGTCCTATTGTTCAGTGGTTGGTCGCCGCTTTGTCGTGCGCTTTGGCCTTGGTGATTGCCTATCATGGCTATTTCACACAGCCTCTGGTTGATTTCCGTCCCTATAAAGTGGGGACAAGGTTAACTGCTGCCGCATCACGGCCTGGCCAAGATAGTGACTACTTGTTTATCTATGCCAAGGATGGAGAGGAGCGCGAGTTCACGATTGACAGTATACCTGATGAAGAAGATGGATGGACATTTGTTGACCGCAGGCCTGTCAAGCGAGACAAGTCTCAAGAGAGCAGTGTCGTTGCCTTTGATAATGTGATTGCTCATCAGTTGCCCATCTTTAATGAGGGAGTTGACGTGAGCGATGAAGTGCTGATGTCGAAGAATCAATTGCTGTTGCTATTCCCCGATGTGCAGGATGTGAGCATTGCACACACATTCATGATTAATGAACTCACCGAGTATGCCCAAAAGCAAGGTGTGGATGTCTATGGCATTTGTTCGGCCTCGGAAAAACAGATAGCGGAATGGAAAGACATCACCATGGCCGAATACCCGATTTTCTCGGCCGATGACAGCGAACTGAAAATGTTGGCTCGTGGAAACCCTGCAGTCGTGTATGTAAGCGACGGGGTGGTCCGATGGAAACGGACTCTTGGCTCGATTGAGGATGACAGGCTGCACGATACGAATGTTACAGTGGCCACATTAAACGACGATTACGATGCCGGCGCGATATTGGGTCGACTGTTTTCAGTGTATGGATTGTTGATGTTGGCATTATTGTTGGTTAACCGCACTCATGTGGTGATTGGACATCTGCTTCCTAAAAAGAAACCTGTCGATGAAGACGGCTATATAGACTAAATGAAAAGTTGCGAAGTAATAGGCGCTTATCAACAGTAGTTTGCAATAAATTTGGTGTTGCGGTCGTTTTACATTAACTTTGCAAATCTTTTGAAAACAATAAAAAGGAATAAACACTTAAAATAATAAAATTATGAGAAAGAATATTGTTGCTGGAAACTGGAAAATGAACACAACTGTTCCTGAGGGTGTTCAACTGGCAAAGGAAGTGGTCGAAGGCGTTGCAGCCGCGGCTGACCTTAAATGTGATGTGGTTGTAGGCGTTCCGTTTACTCATCTCACCGCCGTGAAGGCTGTGCTTGATGGAGGCAAGGTATGGTTGGCTGCTGAAAACTGCGCTGATCATGACAAGGGCGCTTATACTGGTGAAGTGTCGGCGCCAATGGTTGCTTCGACTGGAGCCGATTATGTCATTCTTGGGCACAGTGAGCGTCGTGGGTATTATGCCGAGACAATAGAAATGCTCAAGACCAAAGTTGATTTGGCTCTTGCGGCTGGCTTGAAGGTGATTTTCTGTTGTGGTGAGAGTCTTGACGAGCGTAAGGCTGGAACACATTTCCAGGTGATTAAAGATGAGCTGGTGGGCTCTTTGTTCCACCTCGAAGAGCAAGCATTTGCTAATATTGTCATTGCTTACGAGCCTATTTGGGCTATCGGAACAGGCGAAACTGCAACAGCCGAGCAGGCTGAGGAGATTCATGCATTCATTCGCCAGTTGGTGGCTGAAAAGTATGGCGCTCAGGTAGCTGACGACACCACCATTCTGTATGGCGGAAGCTGCAAGCCCAGCAATGCGCAGGAACTTTTTGCAAAGCCTGATATTGATGGCGGCCTCATTGGAGGCGCATCGTTGAAAGCTGCCGACTTCATGGGCATTGTCACCGCTTTCTGAGCATAGCTGGCATTTGCTTGTGAAAAAGGTCGCTGCATGCATGTTCACCTATTGCTTTCGTCATCTTTTCTGAGAATTGTCAAGAAAAATTTTGCAATATGTGAAATGCTTTATAAATTTGTTGTCTTAAATTTGTCGTTTTGCTTTTTTGGGGCATGACGAGTAAAAAATAATTATTATGGAATCGCGTGAACTGTCTGAATCGATGAACCCTGTCGAGAAGGATTTGAACCTGAACGAAGAACCCGTTGCCGAAGCTGCGGGTGCCGTTGCTGAGAATGAAAACATTAGTGATGCTAATGAAGGTGTTGAACAAGTTGAAACTCCCGCAAAGCAAGAACCGGTGAAGTATGCCGATTTGTCTAAGTCCGAATTGGTTGCCAAGTTGGAAGAGATGCTTAAGGAAGACATCGGTGCTATTAAAGACGATGTGCCTCTTCTCAAGGCCGCTTTCTATGCTATTCGTAAAGATGAAATAGCTAAGGAGAAGGCCGAATTCTTAGAGAAAGGCAACGAGGAGGCTGCTTTTGTGGCAAAAGATGACGCCGATGAGATTCGATTGAAAGAAATTCTTGCCGAGCTCAGAGACAAGCGGGCTGAATTTAACGCAGCACTGGAAACTGAAAAGCAACAGAATCTGGAAAAAAAGCGTGAGATCATTCAACAGATTTGTGAAATAACCAGCGATCCCGATAATATTAATCGGCAATATAATAAGGTGCAGCAGCTCCAACAGGAGTTCAAGGCTATAGGACCTGTTCCTGCTACCGACGACACCGATGTGTGGAAATCCTATCAGCAGGCGATGGAGAAGTTCTATGATTTGCTGAAGATTAACAAGGAACTCCGCGACTATGATTTTAAGAAGAACCTTGAGATCAAGCAGCAGTTATGTCTTGATGCTGAATCGCTCGATGATGAAAAAGATGTGATTGTAGCTTTCAAGAAATTGCAGGATCTGCACAATACTTGGCGCGAAACGGGCCCGGTGGCCAAAGAATTGCGTGAGGACTTGTGGGTGCGCTTCAAGAATGCTTCGGCTGTCGTCAACAAGAAGTATCAGGCTTTCTTTGAGGAACGCAAGGCACGTGAACAGGAAGCTGCCGAAACTAAGAATGCGTTGTGCGCTGAATTGGAGTCCATCGTTTCGGGTGAATTTAAGACCAATGCAGCATGGGACGAGGCAACGAAGAAGATTATTGAGTTGCAACAGAAGTGGAAAGAGGCCGGTTTTGCTTCAAGGAAGTTGAACAATGAGCTCTTTGCTCGTTTCCGTAAAATGTGTGATGAGTTCTTTGCCAACAAGTTGGCTTACTATAAGGGCATCCGTGAGACCATGGCCACTAATCTGGCCAAGAAGATTGAGTTGTGCGAGAAGGCCGAGGCGCTTAAAGATTCAACCGACTGGAAGGCTACTTCCGACGCTCTGATTGCGTTGCAGAAAGAGTGGAAAACAATAGGTCCCGTCAATAAACGCCAGAGCGACCAGGTGTGGAATCGCTTCATCTCTGCCTGTGACTATTTCTTCGAGCAGCGCAAGCAGAAGAGTGTCAATGTTCATGCGGTGGAACACGAAAACCTGAAGGCTAAAAAGGCGGTGGTTGCCCAATTGAAAGAACTGCTTAATGCCGAGAATAACGAAGAAACAGTTCAGGCTGTGCGTGAACAGATGGCGAAATGGCAAGAGATTGGCCATGTTCCTTACAAGGAAAAAGACAAGATTTATAAAGAATATCGTGAGGCCATCGATTTGGCATACGAGAAGTTCGATTTGAAGGGTTCTAAGGCCCATCTTGCTAATTTCGAAAGCAGCCTGAGCAAGTTGGATGATAATGACAAGGTCTATCATGAGCGTGAACGCCTGGTTAGGGCTTATGAGCAGAAGTGCAATGAATTGAAGACCTATGAAAACAACTTGGGCTTCTTTAATGCACAGTCCAAGACGGGAAGTTCTATCGTTAAGGAGATGGAGCGCAAGATTTCCCGTTTGAAAGAAGACATTGCCATGCTGGAGCAGAAAATCAAATTGGTGGATGATAAAATTTGATAATTGATTATCTTCTGTGAAGTATAGAACTGGCGGCTCAAAGCTGCCAGTTTTTGTATATGTGCAAAAAAAAATCCTCGACATCAACGTCGGGGATTGCTTAACTAATTAACCTTCTAATACCATTAACATAAACCTTAACAAATTCTTGAATTAGCGCAGTTGTCATCACGACAACATGGAAATTCATTTTCTTAAAAACTAATACCATGAAAACCAATGCAAATTTATATTAGAATTTATACTGGAATCAAATATTTTCTCTATAAAAACTGAATAATTAACTTTTTTTAATCTAAATGGGGCATTTTTGCATAAATCTGTCGTATTTTGTGCGCTAAAATATTGAATTTGAAACCGTCCAATGTATAAATTTGGCATATTATTTTATGGGGGCGGATGTATATATGTAAGTCTATATATTAAATAGGTGTGCGTACCATGTGCTGACACTTCGACCCGAACCATCCGTATGGCCTCTTGCAGTCCTTAAGTCTCTTTTTCGCCTTAGAGCACCACCTTCTCTTTGTTTCACATTATTTAACCTTAAGCATAGCGCTGTGCAACAGTATCTTGCGCTTTTCGTGCTGATTTTTTTGTAAAAAAACGATTTTTGTGTTTGGTGGATCCGTGCGTTTGTTGTAATTTTGCACCGCTTTTCGCCCCAAATCTGGGGCGTCGGGCCTATGAGAGATCATTGAAATGATGCAGCAGGACAAGTAGTACTGAACAAGAACAAGGGACATAAGATGTCCCTGTCGATTCTGAAGACTACCGATAGACGGACACCCTCGAGGCCCGGATCTCACGCGCCACGTTACCTTCATCAATCTTTGGAAAAAGAAAAGACAGATAACTGACAACGAA
>JAFZRJ010000034.1 GCA_017619935.1 Muribaculaceae bacterium
GTAACTTTTGGAAGGGGCTACAAAGGTACCAATTTTTCCATCAGGGAAGGAGGGAGACACTCCCTCTTTCTCCTGAAAAAAATCTTCAACTTTCACTCCTTTCAACTTCTCCAAAAGTTGCATTTCTTATTTGAACTTACACTTGTAACGCTTTCAAAATAGCCTCCACTTCTGTTGGGAACTTTGCAAACCTTGCATTTCCGTTGCCATCCACAAGAACGTATGTTGGGTATCCGTAGCAAGCCCCGAGGAGTTCTTTCGGGCAAGCAAAATAGACCGAGTAACCTTCCCATTTTCCCATGCTTTCTACATGGTCGTACCCTTCAGTTGCGGCGAGTTTCTTGGCGACAGCAATTCCTTCTTTCTTATCCATAATCTATTACATTTTCATAGTCATTATTTGCTACCTTGCCTGCGTGCCAACAGCTGGTCGGTGCGGATGGTGCAGAGGCGGTTGATGTAAGTGCCGTTGTGCCGCAACTGGGTGCATAAGTTGGTGTACACGATGCCGACACACTCCTTCGGGATGTGTTCGTAAATGGCCTTGACACTACCAAAGTAGTAGTCGGCTTTCCCTTGGTAGGGTTCATACAAATTCAGATGTATCACTTTCATAACGCAAAGTTACTAATTATTTAGGTCATTGGCGATTTTTTCTTTGATGTTTTTGGGAAGAGGGTGGAGGCGTAAATTTTTTGATAAAAAGATTTGCAAAAATAAATTTCACAGAAAGTCGCATTAAATCTAGATTTCGGCACCCTGTTAATAACTTTTCAATAAAAAATTGCAAATTTTAGAATTTAGAAATGCAAATTATTGGGGAATTGTTTGTAATTTTACACGCTCAATGCAAAGTAGCCCCAAACCGGTATTTTCCCGATTAAAAACTGAAGCACCATGCAACAGACCATTTACCATATCCCTGCTCTTCTTGAAGAGTGCATCAACGGGTTGAACATCAAGTCCGATGGAACCTATATTGATGTGACTTTTGGGGGTGGTGGACATAGCCGGGCCATCATGTCACGACTGGGTGAAAATGGCCGTCTTTATGGTGTGGATCAGGACATGGATGCCTATGCTAATCGGTTGGACGATTCGCGGTTTACATTTGTACACAGCAATTTCGCTTTTCTGAAAAATTTCATGCGTTATTATGGCGTGGAAAAGGTGGATGGCATCCTTGCCGACTTGGGCGTTTCGTTTCATCACTTCGATGATGCCGAACGTGGATTCAGTTTCCGTGCCGATGCGCCACTTGATATGCGCATGAACCGCTCGGCTGCTCTCGATGCCGCCCATGTGGTGAACGACTACGAAGAGTCGCGCTTGGCCGAGGTGCTTTATCTGTATGGCGAACTGAAGCAGTCGCGTCGCATGGCGGCAGCGCTGGTGAAGGCGCGGAGCCAACAACCGTTGGCAACCACGGGCCAACTCATAGAGGTGGTAAGGCCGTTCATCAAGCCGGCGCAGGAGAAAAAGGAACTGGCGCAGGTGTTTCAGGCACTTCGCATAGAGGTGAACCAGGAGATGGACGTGCTCAAGCGCTTGCTGCAGCAGTCACTCGACTTGCTTGGCCCCGGCGGACGCTTAGTGGTGATTACCTATCACTCACTTGAGGACCGTTTGGTGAAAAATTTCATCCGCAGCGGCAACGTGGAAGGCAACATCGAGAAAGATTTCTTTGGACGGGTCAACAGTCCGTTCAAGGCTGTAAATAATAAGGTGATTGTGCCCTGCGATGAAGAAGTGGCGGCCAATCCCCGCTCACGCAGCGCCAAACTGCGCATCGCCGAGCGAATTTGAAACTAAAGAAACGTAACTACAATGGCAACCGATAATAACCAAAAGAAGAAGCGTGGCAACAAGGCCAGTGAGACCATGGGCGGACTGCTCCTGGGGCGCTCATTTTTGTCGCTGGATTTCTTCCGCCGCAATGTCCTGTTCATCGTTTTTATAACGGGACTGATGCTGATGTATATAGGCAACAAGTTTGAATGTCAGAGCAAAATGCAAGAAGTGCTGTCGTTGAAGACAGAACTTGACAATGCCAAAACCGATTGTGTGAATGCCAGCGCGAAGTACAATTCTATGATTAGAGAAAGCCAAATGAAATCTTTTGTCGATACCATGCATATAGATTTATCTAACCCCGAACGTCCACCTTATTATCTTTCGCAAAAATGAAAACCAAGAGTAAACGCCAGAACAACAAAAAACACATCTTCCTTCGCTACTTGCTCGTAGTGATGTTTATGCTTCTCTTTGCCGTCCTCATTGTCTTGGGAATGGTTAGAACGACTATTGTGCAGGCTGACCAATGGAACAACAAAGCCGACAGCATACTCACTAAGACCACCCGCATCGAGCCTGAACGCGGCAAACTGCTTGCCGACAACGGAACGGTGCTGGCTGCCAACATGCATTTTTACACCGCCCGCATCGACTGGGAACCGGTGGCGAAGCGCGACAGCGTGTTCCGTGTTGAACTGCCCGCCTTGTGCGACAGTCTGTCGAGTTTCGACCCGTCGCGCACTCCCGAGCAATGGAAAGAAGAATTGCTCACCGCCTACAGCAAGAAAAAAGGTGTCCACGCCTATCGCTTGTTCCGCCGGTTGCTTACGCACAATGAATTTGAACGTGTGAAGTTGTTCCCCTTCTTCAATTTGGGAAAAATCAAGAGCGGTTTCTATTGTGAGCGTCAAGCCAAGCGCAGCAAGCCCTATGGAGCCATGGCCTCGCGAAGCATCGGGACCGTGGCGGCCGATTCGCTCAGCAGTGAGAAACACGGCCGTTCAGGGTTGGAGATGGCACTCGACAGTTTGCTTTATGGCGTGCCCGGCGAGGGCAAACGCATCCAGCTCAATGCAGGAATAGTCACCGCCGAGAGTGTGCCTGCCCTCAAGGGATATGACATCACCACCACCATCAATGTGGCTTTGCAGGACATTGTGGAGACCGAATTGTATAATATGTGTGTCGAGACCGACGCGCAGTGGGGCACTTGTGTGCTCATGGAAGTGGCGACGGGCGAAATTAAGGCCATTTCCAACCTGGAGAAGAGCAAAATAAGCACGGGCTATGTCGAAGGCCGCAACTACGCGGTGCTGGGCTTTGAGCCAGGGTCGGTCATGAAACCCATATCCATGATGATTGCACTTGAAGACGGAATAGTGTCAAATATTGATGCGCCTATGGTGACGGGCTCCGTATGGAATTATGAAGGCCGTCCCATCAAGGATCCTCATGGTTCGGCGCAACTCAGCCCGCGACAGATTATTGAAACGTCGTCCAACATTGGTATGTCGCGCATCATTGTCAGCAAATATGGCAAGAATCCCGGTGGATTCTATGACCGCCTGAAAGGTATGGGATTCTTCGACCCCATTCATTCGGGTATCGGCGGTGAAACCACTCCCATTATCCAACGGTTGGGGAACGCCAAAGCCGACCGCATTGCGCTCACCCGCATGGCCTTCGGTTACTCGACACTCATCCCGCCATTGAGCACACTTGCCATGTATAACGCCATTGCCAACGACGGCAAGTATGTGCGTCCTCGACTGGTCAAGAAATTGTCTCGTGACGGCCAGCCCGACTCCATCGTTCCGGTGGGTTACATTCGCCCGCAGGTGTGCAGCCCAGAAAATGCCCGCAAATTGCGCATCATGTTGCACGACGTGGTGTGGGGTAGTCGTGGCACGGCGCGGAAGTGGGTGCAGGACGACCGCGTGGAGATTGCCGGCAAAACAGGAACAGCATATACCATCAGCGGAGGACAATACGGCACGCAAAAACGACTGGCGTTCTGTGGTTTCTTCCCGTATGAACAACCCAAGTATTCGTGCATCGTGCTCATGTTGGGTGCCAACAGGGGCGCTGCTGCCAGCAGTGGTATGGTGCTGCGGAATGTGGCGGCGAAGATGTATGCGCGAGGCTTGCTCGGCGAGCCGCCCAGTTATGCCGTCACGGTCGACAAGGAAGGGAAAGCCGTCAAAAACGACGTGACTCCCCCCACCTTCTACGCGTCTAGCAACAAGTCGCAAGAATCCATCTTGCGCAAGGGGCTGGCGATGGGAAAATCCAGTGCCAAAAAACTTCGTGTTCCCGACAAGCCTGCCAGTGGCGTTCCCGATGTGAAAAACCTGAACGTGCGTGAGGCCGTTCGCCGTCTGGAAGATGCCGGACTGTGCGTGCGGTTCACTGGTTCGGGCTTTGTGGCGGCCCAAAGTTTGGCACCTGGCTCAACTTATACGAAAGGACAAATCATCAACCTTACTTTGCGTCATGGCTGATTCATCAGCATCAAATAATTTTAGAGCAATGAAGACATTAAATCAACTGATAAAAGAGTTGAAACCCACGCAAGTTGTAGGCGACTTGCAGGTGGCCATTTCCGATGTGGCGTGTGACTCCCGCCAAGTGAAAACGGGCGCCCTGTTTGTTGCCGTGCGTGGTGTGGCTGTGGATGCACACAAGTTCATCCCGCAGACGATAGCGCAAGGCGCTGCGGCGGTCATTTGCGAAGAATTGCCCGCCGAGGTGGCACAGGGTGTGACGTTTGTCGTGGTTCCCGACAGCACCATCGCCTTGGCGCTGGTGGCCAACGAGTGGTATGACCGCCCCAGCGAGAAATTGAGGCTTGTGGGTGTGACAGGCACCAACGGCAAGACCACCACTGCCACACTGCTCTATGAACTGGTGCAACTGCTGGGCTATAAAGCTGGATTGCTTTCCACCGTGCGGAACGTGGTGGACCGTACCGAAGAGCCTGCCAAGCAGACGACTCCCGACCACCTCACCCTTAACCGCCTGCTGCATGAAATGGTGGAGGCTGGATGCGACTATGCGTTCATGGAGGTGAGTTCGCACGCATGTGTGCAGCACCGCATCGACGGATTGAAGTTTGCGGGAGCCGTCTTTACCAATCTCACCCGCGACCACTTGGATTACCACAAAACGGTGGACCAGTATATCGCCGCCAAGAAAATGTTTTTCGATGCCTTGCCCAGCGAGGCTTTCGCGCTGGTCAACAGCGACGACAAAGTGGGCGATGTGATGTTGCAGAACACCCGTGCAAGCAAATACCATTACTCCTTGCGGACTATCGCCGACTTCACCTGCAAGGTGCTGGAAGACCGTCTCGACGGTATGTCGTTGCTCATCAACGGCAAGGAACTGGAAGTGCAGTTTGTGGGCCGGTTTAACGCCTACAACCTGACTTCGGTCTATGGTGCCGCTCTATTGCTGGGATTGCCCATGGATGAGGTGCTGGTTGCGATGAGCAAACTGGTGCCGGTCGCCGGACGTTTCCAGACGCTCAATTCCACACGTGGTTTCACGGCCATTGTCGATTACGCCCACACCCCCGATGCGCTGGTCAATGTGCTCACGACCATCGGTGAGGTGCTGTCGGGCAAGGGGCGCATCATCACCGTGTGTGGCTGTGGCGGTAACCGCGACGCGGGCAAACGACCCATCATGGCTCGTGAGGCGGCCTTGCGTAGCGACCAAGTGATTCTCACTAGCGACAACCCCCGTAATGAGGACCCCGAACAAATATTGCTCGACATGGAGCAGGGGCTTGACGATACGTTGCGTGCAAAGGCCCTCAAGGTAACCGACCGCCGCGACGCTATCCGCTTGGCATGCCAGTTGGCGAAGCCCGGCGACGTGGTACTGGTGGCTGGCAAGGGCCACGAGGACTATCAGGAGGTGAAAGGCGAGCGTCTCCACTTTGATGACAAGGAGGAGTTGCTCAAAGTGATGAACAATTAATGCGAGATGTCTTGCTGAATATTACAAATAGAAATTAACGAACACAAGAATATGCTGTACCACTTATTTCATTTTTTGGAACAATACGATGTGCCGGGAGCACGGTTGTTTGACTACATCACATTTCGTGCTGGCATAGCGCTGGCCTTGTCGCTGTTTGTGGCCATCGTGATTGGAGGTCCCATCATCAGGCGCCTCAGAGTTTACTATGCCATGCAGGGTGGAGAAAACCAACGTGACTTGGACAACGGCGGAAAAATCACCGCCCACACCAACGCGTTGGAGAACATCCAGTTTGTGCTCGACAATATGGATGAGACCAACCAGGAGAAGAAAGCCGATGTAGCCAAGTGTCTGGAGAAGGACCGCAAGTCGCAGACCCCCAGCATGGGAGGCATCATCATCATCATTTCTATCCTGTTGCCGTGTCTGCTCATCGGCAAGCTCAACAACGTGTATATGTTGCTCATGATTCTGGCTACACTGTGGTGTGGAGCATTGGGCTTCCTTGACGACTACATCAAGATTGCCCATCATGACAAGGAAGGTCTCAAAGGCAAGTTCAAAATCATCGGCCAGGTGGGACTGGGTGTCGTGGTGGCTTTGGTGATGTGGGCAAGTCCAGCCATTGTGATGAGCGAAAACAGCGAGGTTCGCAATCCCGAGACGGGGCGCATGGAAGTGGTACATGCGCCGGAAATCAAAGGCAGCCAGACCACCATTCCCTTCATCAAGAACCACAACTTCGACTACGCCCGTGTGGCGCAGTGGTTTGGTGCCGAAGGAAAGACGGCTCGTGGGCTGGGATGGATAATCTTTGCCTGTCTGGCTGTGTTTATCGTGGTAGCGGTCAGTAATGCCGCTAACCTCACCGACGGATTTGACGGACTGGCATCGGGTACCAGCGCCATCTATGGTGTGGCACTGGCCATCATGGCCTATCTGAGCGGCAACTTGCTTTATGCCGCCTACCTCAACATCATGTACATCCCCGACAGTGGCGAGCTGGTGATTTACGCCGCCGCGTTTATTGGAGCCACCATAGGTTTCCTGTGGTATAACTCTTACCCTGCCCAGGTGTTCATGGGTGATACGGGCAGCCTGTGCCTGGGCGGCATTGTGGGCGTGTTCGCGCTGTTGTTGCGAAAGGAATGGTTGCTGCCCATTTTGTGTGGCGTGTTCTTTGTGGAGGCCATCAGTGTGATTGTCCAGCGCGGTTATTTCAAGTACACCAAGAAGAAATACGGTGAAGGCAGGCGCATCTTCAAGATGACTCCGCTGCACCACCATTTCCAGATTCCTGCCGGCAAATTCAAGAATGTGAAGTTCCAAAAACCTCATAACGCCATCCCGGAGAACAAAATCGTGATGCGTTTCTTGCTTGTAAGCATCATTTTGGCTGTGCTCACGTTTGTGACATTCAAGGTGAGGTAATTATAGTATAGTAAATAGTGAAGATGAAAAACAATATGAAAAGGTTAGTCGTATTAGGTGGTGGAGAAAGCGGTGCGGGAGCATCTGTTCTGGCGCAGTTGAAAGGCATGGATGTGTTTCTGAGCGATATGGGACAAATCAAGCCCAAGTACCAGGACTTGTTGAACAAATATAACATCAAGTGGGAGCACGGCCATCACACCGAGGAGTTGATTCTCAACGCCGATGAAATCGTCAAGAGTCCGGGCATTCCCGATTCTGCTCCGCTCATTGTGAAAGCGAAGGAGAAAGGTATCCCCATCATCAGCGAAATAGAGTTTGCTGGCCGCTACACCCGTGCCAAGATGGTGTGCATCACTGGCAGCAACGGCAAGACCACCACCACGATGCTCACCTATCACATCCTGCAAAAAGCGGGTTTGAACGTGGGCCTCGCCGGCAATGTGGGCAACAGCCTTGCCTTGCAGGTCGCCACCGACCCTCACGACGTGTATGTGATAGAACTGAGCAGTTTCCAACTCGACAATATGTATGAGTTCAAGGCCAATGTGGCTGTATTGCTCAACATCACTCCCGACCATCTGGACCGTTACGACCACAAGATGGAGAATTATGTGGCCGCAAAATTCCGCATTATCCAGAACCAGGGCAAGGAAGACTCGTTCATCTTCTGGCACGACGACCCCATTATTGCCGCCCAACTCAAGCAATTGCGTGTAGAGAGCCGCATGTTGCCCTTCTCGGCCGATACCGATGCCGAATGTGCCGCTTATGTGAAGAATGGCTGCATCGCCTTTGATGTCGATGGCAAGTACTGGGAGATTCCCGTCAACGAGTTGGCATTGCAAGGTCGGCACAACATGTACAACAGCATGGCTGCCGGTTTGAGCGCGACATTGCTCGACATCAAGAATGAGGTAATCAAAAGCGCCTTGGCCGATTTTGAAGCCGTGGAGCATCGCCTGGAATACGTCCGCACGTTGGACGGCGTGCGTTACATCAACGACTCGAAGGCTACCAATGTCAATTCCACGTGGTATGCGCTTGAAAGTGTGCGCGAACCAGTGGTGCTTATTTTGGGCGGAAAAGACAAGGGTAACGATTATACCGAGATTGAGCAATTTGTCAAAGACAAGGTCAAAGCTATCGTTTGCCTTGGCGTTGACAACACGAAGTTACACGCTTTCTTCGACGGCAAAGTGCCCGTGGTGGTCGATGCCGGTTCGATGGCCGAGTGTGTGACCAAGTGCCATGAGTTGGCGACCGACGGCGACACGGTGTTGTTGTCGCCCTGCTGCGCCAGCTTTGATTTGTTTAAGAGTTACGAGGACCGGGGTTCACAGTTCAAACAATGTGTGAATGCCTTATAAACCATAAATCTATGACCGAAGAAAAACAAACTCGTTTCAATGAAATTGCCCAAAAGCATGGTGACCCATGGATTTGGGGAATTTATCTTGCGCTCATTGTTATCTCCATCGTGGAGAGTTACAGCGCATCAAGCCGTGAAGTGGCCCACTCGGCCAACATTTATGCACCAGTGATCAAGCAATGCGCCTTTTTAGGAATAGGCGCATTGCTGGTGGTGTTTCTGCATCGCACCGATTACAACAAGAGTGAATTTCTGTTCGCGATGATACCGTTACTGGCTTTTGTGACCATTGCGATGCTAATCTATGTGATGTTATTTGGAGAAGTGATTAACGGTGCCCGTCGCTCCATGCGTATCGTGGGATTTACCATACAGCCGTCGGAGTTGGCGAAGTTGTCGATAGTGACCTTGCTGAGTTATATTCTGGCGAAAAGCCAGAAAAACCGCGACGTAAGCACGCGAGGCATGGTTTTCGCGGCAATAGTGGTGCTGATTTTTGGCGGCTTGATGGTCAAGAGCGGTATGACCAACACGATTATCCTGATGTTGATCAGTATCTCCATGATGTTGATTGGTGGCGCAAAATTCAAGAAGATTGTCGCCGTATTCGCCGCTTATGCCATACTGGGTGGCGGCTTGTATGGCCTGAAGATGCATAACCAGCAGATTGATGAAACAGTCAATACCGAGACGGTGGTCAAAGATAAAGAAAACCGTACCGAGATGCGTAAAGGCCGAATTCGTGAATGGCGGGAGAGTTGGTCGCTGGTGAATAAGCCCATCAACGACTACAACCAGCAGGAGATGTTCTCCCGCATGGCGCAGGCGCATGGCGGTTGGCACGGTGTGGGACCGGGCCGGTCGCGTGAGTGCAGCCGTTTGCCACTGGCTTTCAGCGACTACATCTATTCTATCATCATAGAGGAGACCGGTCTCATCGGCGGATTGTTCGTGCTGGTGCTATACCTGTGGCTACTTGCTCGAGCGGCAATGATTGTGCGTCGCAGCAGGCGGGTCTTGCCCAGTCTGCTGGTCATCGGCATGGCGGCCATGATAACGATACAGGCCCTGTGTCACATGGCTATCAATGTGGGTGTGTTCCCGGTTTCGGGACAGCCCTTGCCTTTGGTTTCGGCTGGTGGTACGAGCATAATCATCATGAGCGTGGCATTTGGCATCATGCTCAGTGTGAGTCGCACGATAGCGAATTACAACAACAAAAACAATAAACAGGAAGACTCCGTTTTGCCCGAAGGTTTGGATGCTGAGAATCCCACTCAGATTCTGCCTAAGCATGTGTGGAAATAACCCTATAAAACTGTGATGTTATGAGCAAATTTAAGTTCTTGATTAGTGGCGGTGGCACAGGAGGCCACATATTTCCTGCTTTGTCGATAGCCGGCGAAATACGCCGCCGTATGCCCGACGCCGACATACTGTTTGTGGGTGCCGAGGGCCGAATGGAAATGGAACGCGTGCCAGCAGCCGGATATCCCATCAAGGGGTTGCCGGTGAGTGGCTTTGACCGTAAACATCTGCTGAGGAATGTGAAGGTGCTGTCTCGTTTGCTCAAGAGCATGAGCATGGCCAAGAACATCCTCAAGGAGTTTCAGCCCGACATCGCCATCGGTGTTGGAGGATATGCCAGTGGCCCCATGCTGAAGGCAGCCCAAAAAGCGGGGATTCCGACGCTTCTGCAAGAACAGAATTCATACGCTGGCGTGACCAATAAAATGTTGGCTGCCGGCGCCAAGCGCATCTGTGTGGCCTATGAGGGCATGGAGCGGTTTTTCCCGAAAGAGAAAATAGTGCTTACGGGAAATCCGGTGCGCCAGAATTTGCTCGAATGTACCGCTACAGTGCAGGAGGCACGTCGTGCCATGGGCATCGACCCTGACCGTCGTACGGTGCTGGTGATTGGTGGCAGTTTGGGTGCCCGCACCATCAATAACTCGATGATGGACGGACTAACTCGCATTGGGGAACAACAGGATGTGCAAGTGATTTGGCAGAGCGGCAAATTCTACGATGAGCAATGCCGTGAAGCGCTGAATGTGTCGGGCGTGACCAACGTGGTGCAGATGCCGTTCATCAGCAATATGGACATGGCCTATCGCGCCGCCGACCTTGTTGTCTCGCGTGCAGGCGCCAGCAGCATCAGCGAATTGCAGTTGTTGGGCAAGGCCTGCATACTGGTGCCGTCGCCCAATGTGGCTGAGGACCACCAAACCAAAAACGCGTTGGCACTGGCCGACCGTCAGGCGGCTATCATGGTGCGCGATGCCGAAGCAGCCGACCGTCTGGTCGATACCATGCTGCGAACAGTGGCCGACCAGGGCGTGCTCGACACCCTAGGCGGTAACGTGGCTAAGATGGCGCTGCGCGACTCGGCCGAACACATTGTTGACGAAGTGATGGCGCTTGTTGAAAACAAATCATAAAAACGAAAACGATGAAAGATTTTGATTCCATATATTTTGTGGGTGCCGGCGGGATTGGCATGGCTGCGCTTGAGCGCTATTTCTTGTCGAAGGGAAAGCGTGTCGCCGGTTATGACCGCACCCCCAGCGACCTCACGGCGGCATTGGAAGCCGAGGGCGTTGAAATCGTGTTTGATGAGAATCCCGAGTTGATACCCGACTATTGCCGGTGTCCCGAGCGAACGTTGGTGGTTTATACGCCTGCTGTTCCCGCCACTCATGCCGGATTGTGTTGGTTCCGCGAACATGTGTTTGAGGTGGTGAAACGCGCCAAGGTGTTGGGCATCGTGACCGAGCATAGCAAAGGGTTGTGCTTTTCGGGCACCCATGGCAAGACTACTACATCGAGCATGGCGGCCCACATTATGCAAGTGAGTGGGGTGGGCAGCAATGCTTTCTTGGGTGGTGTCTTGCGTAATTACGACAGCAATTTCTTGCTGAGTGAGACCAGTCCGTATTCGGTGATTGAGGCCGATGAATTTGACCGCTCCTTCCATCAGTTGACCCCCTATATAGCCGTTGTGACCAGTACCGACCCCGATCATCTGGACATCTACGGCACCGAGGAGGCCTATCTGGAAAGCTTCGCGCATTTCACCGAACTGATTCGTAGCGATGGAGCGCTTATCGTGCACACGGGCCTGAAATTAAAGCCCAGGGTGCAGCCTGGCGTTCGCACCTACACTTACAGTCGTGATGCCGGCGACTTCCATGCCGAGAACGTGCGTAAGGGCGACGGTGACATCATCTTCGACTTTGTGACCCCTTGGGAGACCATCGCCGACATCAAATTGGGTGTGCCAGTGGACATTAACATCGAGAATGCCGTGGCGGCGATGGCGGCTTGCCGTTTGGTGGAGGTGCCTGCCGATTCAATGCGTGAGGCTATGGCGACGTTTATGGGCGCAAAGCGGCGCTTTGAATTCTGGCTCAAGGAACCAGGAGCGAACGGCAAGGTGATGATTGACGATTACGCCCATCATCCCGATGAGTTGCGTGCCAGCATCTCCAGCGTGCGTGACCTGTATCCGGGCCGCAAACTGACGGTGATATTCCAGCCGCACCTCTACACGCGAACGCGCGATTTCGCCGACGAGTTTGCCTCGGCGTTGTCGCTTGCCGACGAGGTGCTGTTGCTGCCCATCTATCCGGCTCGTGAGCTTCCCATAGAGGGCGTGAGCAGTGAAATGATACTTGAAAAAGTTAAATGTGGTGAAAAACAGATTTATTCGAAAGAAAATTTGATTAATTCGCTACAAATGCTTAACTTTGAGGTCTTATTGACAGTGGGGGCAGGCGACATCTCGAACTTGCTTCCTCAAGTGTGTAATGAAGTGAAGAAACAACGGCGTTGAAGCGTCTTGTCAAAAATATAATTTTGCTGGTTCTTGTCGTACTGATGACGGCAGGGATTTTGTGGGCCCGTTCGCGCGAATCCAAGGAATTGTGCCGAAGCGTGAAGGTTGAAATCGTGAACAACGACAGCACCAGGTTTGTCACCGAACAGGGTGTACACTCCGAGTTGTCGCAGAGTGGCATCAAGGTGGTGGGGAAACCCATGCGACAAATCAACACCAGCCGCATCGAAGAGGTCTTGGGCCACAGCGAGTATCTGGAAAACGTAGAGTGTGTCAAGTCGAAAGATGGCGTGCTGCTGATACGTGCCAGCCAGCTGGTGCCGGTGATGCGCGTGTTCGACAACGACGGTATTTCCTACTACGTCAATGCCTCGGGCAAGCGCATGAACGCCACCGCCTTCTATCACAGCGACGTGCCAGTGGTACAAGGGCATTTCACCAACGCTTTTCCGCCCACCCGCCTCTTGCCGTTGGTTAACTATGTCGAGAAAGATTCCTTGTTGCGTACGCTGGTGTCGATGTACACAGTGCGAGACAGCAACAACATCTTTCTGGTGCCGAACATCTACGGCCATGTGGTGAACATCGGTAATTTGACCAAAATTGAGCAGAAGTTTGAAAAACTCAAACTGTTCTACCGCAAAGTGATGCCGGCGAAAGGGTGGGAGACCTACGACACCATCTCGGTCAAGTGGAGCCATCAGGTGGTGGCGACCCGCCGTAAGAAGGCGGTGAAGGAAACCATGGTTTATGACCCTGAGGAAGATGAAGTGATTCCTGACCTGGAAACGATGGCGGTCGATGACAATAACGCCACTCTTGCGGTGGACAACAAGAAAACAAAGAAAACAAATTAAAAGAAAATATATTAATCATCCCATGGAACATAACCAATATATCGTAGTACTGGAGATAGGCAGCTCAAAGATTGTGGGAGCTCTTGCCACGAAAACTCCATCGGGCGTGGTGACACTCTCACGTCTGGTGGAAGAAAAAATGACTAATTGTGTGCGCTATGGCACGGTGCTCAATGTGGAGAATGTGAAGAGTGGTATCATGCGCATTCTTAAGGACATTGAAGACAGTGTCGACGGCAGGGTTACTCAACTGTATGTAGGCATTGGAGGCCGTTCACTCCACAGCGAAGTGAGCGAGGTGAACCGTAGCCTCGATTCCACCAAGGCCATCACGTCGGAAGTGATAGAGAACATCATTCGCGATGCAAGTCGTAATACGGTGAAGAATTACGAAACGATCGATGTCGTGCCGCGCACTATCTATGTTGATAAAAACGAAACAACCACACCGGTCGGTCAGTTCGGAAGTTCCATCAAGATCAAGGTGAACCTCATTGTGGCTAAGCCAGTGGTGAAGATGAACCTGACCCGTGTGATGAGTTTGAACTTTGGAACAAGTGTAAAACGATATTTTGTGACACCGCTGGTGACCAGCGAGGAAATCCTCAGCGACAGCGAACGCTCACTGGGCTGTATGCTGGTGGATATAGGTGCTGAAACTTCGACGGTGGCCATCTACAAGGACAACGCCTTGATTTATCTGGCCACACTGCCGCTGGGCGGTCGCAACATCACTCGCGACATCATGAACGGTTGCAGTGTGCTCGAGGAAACTGCCGAGCGTGTGAAGCAGAACATCAGTAACCCGCTCGACCCCAAGCATGTCGATTCGTTTGTGATTGAAGGCGTGACCAGCAGCGAGGCCGCCAGTTACATCAGCGCCCGCACCGATGAAATCATCGCCAACATTGACAAGCAGCTCGATTATGCTTCGGTGACCAAAGACGACATTCGCTCCATCGTGCTCATTGGCGGTGGCTCACAATTGCAGGGCCTGGCCCAGCGCATGGAAGAGAAGTCGCAAGTGAAGGTGACCATCGGTCAGCCGCCCAAGTCGCTCAACATTCTCGACATGCGTTATAAAAAGCCTGAATATGTCAACGTGCTTTCGCTCGTGCTCAAGGCCGGCGAGGAGTTGCAGCCCGGTGAAACTTGCTTGATTCGTAACGATTACGGTCCCATCATGGGCGGTAAGGAAGAAGAGACGGAAATACCCACACCCGATAATGATGAGCCTAAAAAGCCCCAAAAGCCAGGCAAGAAGGGGTTTATTGATCGCATGAGGATCAAGTTGGAGGGTTGGATGAGTGATCCTGAACCCGATGATGATAACTACAATTAATCACTAAAACTTACGCACTATGACACAACCTGACAATAATAATCTCGCTCAACCCAACAGGGATATCTATAACACGATAGACAAGAACCCTGGCTTTGATATTGAGAAGAAGCAACCCACCATCATTAAGGTCATTGGCGTGGGTGGCGGTGGTAACAATGCCGTCAATCACATGTACGAACAGAACATTGAGGGCGTTTCGTTTGTGGTCATCAACACCGACCAGCAGGCGCTCAATATGTCGCCTGTGCCCAACCGTCTGCTCATCGGTCCGAATACGACCAAGGGCCTTGGCGCGGGAAATATTCCCGAAAAAGCAAAGGACGCCGCCGACGAAAGCCATGAGAAGATTGCCGAACTCTTTGACGAGGAGACCAAGATGGTGTTCATCACCGCCGGTATGGGTGGCGGTACAGGAACCGGCGCCGCACCCGTGGTGGCTCGCATTGCCCATGAGAAGGACAAACTCACCATCGGCATTGTCACCATCCCGTTCCTGTTTGAGGGCCGCAAAAAGATTCTCAAGGCACTGGCTGGCGCCGACGAGATGGGGAAATATGTCGATGCACTGCTGATTATCAACAACCAGCGCCTGATTGACATCTATCCCGACCTCGACTTCAACAACGCCTTCGGCAAGGCCGACGACACCCTCTCGACCGCAGCGCGCAGCATCAGTGAAATCATTACGGCAGGTGGTATGATTAACCTGGACTTCAATGACGTGAACACCACCTTGCGCAATGGCCGCGTGGCCATCATCAGTTCGGGCTACGGCGAGGGTGAGAATCGTGTGACCAAGGCTATTGAGGATGCCCTTGACTCACCGTTGCTCAAGAACCGCGACGTCTATGGCTCGCAAAAGGTCTTGATCAACGTCTATTTCAACCCCGACAGCGAGAATCCGTTCAAGGCGTCGGAACTGAGCGAAATCGAGAACTTCATGGTGAACTTCAGCCAGGAGGTGGATGTCATCACCGGCGCGGCTTACGACCGCACCCTTGACGACAAAATCAAGGTGACGGTGCTCGCAGCCGGCTTCAAGGTGTCGCTCGACGGCGACGCTCCCGATGAGATTGTTACCTCACGTCCGCGACAGCTTCACACCGATGAAGAGCCCTCACTGACAGGCAAGGAGGCCGCCGAGCGCTTGTCGAGCGAATACGGTAACGAGGCCATGCGCGACTATGAGCGCAAGCAGACCGAGGCACAGTTCTTCATCCTCAAACCCGAGGACCTTGACAACGACGAACTCATCGACCTGCTTGAACGCACTCCGGCCTTCAAACGTCATCCCGACAAGAAGAAAGCCATCGAGGAGAAGCGCGTGCAACGCCCGTCGGCAGCACAGCCCGAGGCCAGAGTTGCAGCGACACCGGCTAAGCCAGGAACTACAGCCACTATCGACTTTGGCGCTGGCGATTAAGTAGTTAAACTAGTTTTGAAAGTATAATTGTTTTGGCTTCGGGCGACTGAGGCCAAAATAATTCTCTCCTTTTTTAATCATGAAACGCACAAACGACATTTTTTCTCAGATTGAACAAGACCCTGGTTTCCGCGATGACGACCGTGCCGTCGAGGAAATCGTGGTCATCGGTGTGGGCGGTGGCGGTGTGAATGCTGCCAGCCGCATGTATTCGCGCCATGTGAAGGGTACCAAATACGTCATCGTGAATACCGATAAGTATTCGCTGATGCAGTCGCCGGTGCCTAGCAAGGTGGTTATCGGAGACGGACACGGCGCCGGTGACAAGCCCGAGAAAGCGCAGAAGGCGGCAGATGCAGCGGCCGATGCCATCGGTGAAGTGCTTCCCGAGCAGGTGCGTATGGTATTTGTCACCGCAGCCATGGGTGGCGGAACAGGAACCGGTGCTGCGCCCGTGGTGGCGCGCGTGGTGCACGAGAAGGGCCTCTTGACCATTGGCGTGGTCACCATCCCGTTCCTGTTTGAGGGCAAGCTGAAAATCAAGAAAGCTCTCAAGGGCGCACAGGAAATGAGCAAGTATGTCGATGCCATGATTGTCATCAACAACCAGAAATTGGTAGAATGTTATCCCGAGAACACAATGATTGATAATTTTGCGCTCGCCGACGAAACGTTGGTGCGTTCGGTGACCAGCATCAGCGATTTGATAGAGATGATTGGTTTCTGGAACATCGACTTCAACGATGTCGACACGACGCTGCGAAACGGTTCCGTGGCTATCATCAGTTCGGGCATTGGCATCGGGAAATCGCGTGTCGACGATGCCATCAACGACGCGTTGCACTCGCCGTTGCTCAAGAATCGTGATGTGTTCGGCTCCTCGCGGTTGCTGATGGCGGTCTATACAAGTTCGGCAAAGGAGCACACGCTGGTGACCGACGAAATAAAAACCATCGAGAACTTCAAGAAGAAGTTCAGAAATGAGCCTCATCAAATCACGGGATGGTACTACGACGATAGTTTGGGCGAACAAGTGAAAATCATCATTCTCGCCGCTGGATTCGACTACTCGTTCGACGATGAAATCACTTCCCCGCATCTGCGAGTGATGTCGCCCATGCAGATGGATGATGACAACTTCATCCGCCAGTTTGAGGATCAACCCACCCTGAAGCAACAGCAGACCGAACAAGAAGAGTCACAAAATAGCAGGAAACTCATCCTATTCTAGCCTCCCAAACATGAAACCCTGTCTTTCCTTTTGCACAGTCCTCGTTTTTTCGTAATTTTGCGATAAAATCGCCAAAACAGGCTGCGTTATGGCAATAAAAAAGAAAAACTTTGTATTTCTCTTTGTATTGCTCTCAAGTTGGGTCGAGTGACGTTGGCTGAAGCCACCGCACGCTGCGCTTCGCGCAACTCGTGCTACGTCATCTCCCCGAACCTGAAGCAAAAACCAAAAAAATTTGGTTTTGCATCAGGTTTGCAGTAATTTTGCGCTGAATTTTAAAATTGAAGAGAAAATGGCTATATTTGAACAAGTAAATGCGGGCATCAAGGCTGCGATGCTGGCTCGCGACAAGGTGCGGCTGACCGCACTGCAAGGGATTAAGGCCGAACTGTTGCTGATTAAGACCCAGCCGGGCAACAACGGCGAGGTGACCGATGAAAACGCGCTCAAGACGCTCGTTCGCATGGCGAAGCAACGCAAGGAAAGCGCCCAAATCTACACGGAGCAGAATCGTCCCGACCTAGCTGAGGAAGAGTTGGCGCAGGCTGCCGTGGTGGAGGAGTTTTTGCCCAAGCCACTGACCGAAGAAGAACTGGTGGCTGCGCTCAAGGACATCATCGCTCAGACTGGCGCTCAGGGCATGAAGGACATGGGCAAGGTGATGGGTCTCGCCACAAAACAGCTGGCAGGCCGAGCCGACGGCAAGGCTATCTCGACCAAGGTGCGCGAGTTGCTCGCTTGACCCCTCTTAGTGTGGTCGAATCATATAGTACTGAACATTAGAATAGATAAGAATAGTAATGCTTACTTTACAACTCATCAATCAAAACCCCGAGGAGGTGATTGCGCGTTTGGCCGTCAAGCAGTTTGACGGACGTGAGCCCATTATGCGTGTGGTGGAACTCGACAAGCAACGCCGCGCCTCGCAGAAGCAACGCGACGACAACGCTGCTCAACTTAACAAGTTGGCTGCGCAGATTGGTGCCCTGATGAAACAGGGCCAGCGTGAACAGGCCGAAGAGGTGAAAGCGCAAGTCGCTGCCTTGAAGACCGCCAACAAGGAAATCGAAGACCAGGTGAAGGCTGCCGAAGATGCTATTGAGGAAATCTTGCTCTCGGTGCCCAACGTGCCTTACAGTGGTGTGCCCGAAGGAAAAACCGCCGCCGACAACGTGGTGGAAAAGACTGGTGGCCCCATGCCCAACCTGGGCGAGGATGCCCTGCCTCACTGGGACTTGGCGAAAAAATATAACCTGATTGACTTTGACCTGGGTGTGAAGATTACCGGCGCTGGTTTCCCGGTTTATATCGGCAAGGGGGCCCGTTTGCAACGCGCACTCATCCAGTTCTTCCTAGACGAAGCAGGCAAGGCGGGTTACACCGAGATTCAGCCACCCTATGTGGTCAACGAGGATTCAGGCCGTGGCACTGGTCAGCTGCCCGACAAGGAAGGGCAGATGTATCACTGTCAGGTGGATAACTTCTACCTGATTCCTACCGCCGAGGTGCCAGTGACCAACATCTTCCGCGACGTCATCATTCCGCAGGAGCAGTTGCCCAAGAAGTGCTGTGCCTACTCGGCTTGCTTCCGTCGCGAGGCGGGTAGTTACGGCAAGGATGTGCGCGGACTGAATCGCCTGCACCAGTTCGATAAGGTGGAGATTGTGCGCATCGAACGCCCCGAGGACTCCTATGCCGCCCTCGAGGAGATGAAGGATCATGTGCAGTCGTTGCTCGACAAACTCGGTCTGCCGTGGCACATCCTGCGTCTGTGTGGCGGTGACATGAGTTTCACCAGCGCCATTACCTTCGACTTTGAGGTATGGAGTGGTGCGCAACAGCGTTGGTTGGAGGTGAGTTCGGTGTCTAATTTCGAGACTTACCAGTCAAACCGTCTCAAGTGCCGCTATCGTGGCGAGGACAAGAAAACGCATCTGTGCCACACCCTCAACGGCTCGGCGCTGGCGTTGCCTCGCATCATGGCCGCCCTGCTGGAAAACAACCAGACACCCGACGGCATCGTCGTGCCCGAATGCCTGCACAGGTACACGGGTTTCACCATGATTGACTGATTTTTTTATTGAAAAATTTGGTGGATAAAAAAAACGGTTGTAATTTTGCAGGCACAAAAAGGATAGGAGCGTAGCCCAGCTGGTTCAGAGCGCCGCAGTCACATTGCGGAGGTCATCGGTTCGAACCCGATCGTTCCTACAGCCGTGAAGACAACCATGCATTGCGCGTGGTTGTCTTTTTTGATATTTGGATATGTTTTTAGGCAAGAGAATCATATTGTTTTCTTTGTTGCTGGCCACGGCCTTGACGATGCGGGCACAGCAACGCACAACGCTCTACGATGAGTGGTTTCATGCCGCCAGTTGCGCCTTGCACCGTGAGGTGAAAGGCGATAGCGCCGTTTATTGCCTGGCGGTGACACTCGATGAGGGCGACATCTCGGTGCCCAAAGGCAGCCGGCTTTACCTGCGATTGCGTGGGGGCATAACCGTGGAACTCACGAGTGACCGCGACGTAACTCGCCGCGACGTGACCCGTCGGCGCTTTGTGGGCCGGACCGACAGTTACATCACTTGTCATTTTCCCATTACTGAAGATCAGCTCTTGCAGTTGCATGAACACGACTTGATGCAACTGCGGTTGGAGACAGAGCAGGGGTGGATTCAACGTCGCGCCACGCGTCATCTGCGCCTGCGCTAAACAGCTTGTGAGCGCCACTTGCGCCAGCCCACAATGGCCATCACCGTATAGAATCCGTATAGACAGGGGCGGAACACCAGCCCCTTGTAGGCGTACAGACAGGTGAGCACGGCATCGGCCACGAGCCACAGCAGCCATTGTTCCACATACTTTCGTGCCAGCGCCCACAGCGCTACGATGCTCAAAGCATTGGCGAAGCTGTCGGTGATGGGCACAGTGCTGTCGGTAAGGTGGATGAGCATTTCATACATCACCCACCAGATGACCAAAAACGCTCCCAGAGCCAGCAGGGCTTCGCGGGCAGGGAGGTGAGTGATGGGACGGTTGTGTTTCTTGTGTGTGCGAGGGTCCTCGCCCTGGCGCCAGGCCGTGATACCATAGCATGCGGCCACGATGGCGGCAACGGAATAATAAATAGCCATCCCGAAATCGGCGTACAGTCCCGTCTTGAAATAGAGGTAAATGTCGATGATGGGCATCACGATGCCCACGACCCACATCCAGATGTTGGCCTTATATTCCAGCCACAGGTATATTAGCCCCAATGTGGTGCCCACCGCGTCCAATATGGTGATAGTTTCGCCGTGAGTCGCCAACACCGCCCGTATCCATTCCCAAAAACTTTCGCTCATCGCTTATTTTTTTGCAAAGGTAATCATTTTCTCAAAAATGCAATACAATCAGGAATCATGTACGTTTTTTTGTTCCATCAGCCCAAAAACTTAATCAGTTTTTAATTTTCGATTTGAACAATGACTTATGTGTGGAATTTTTGTTGTACTTTTGCATTATGAACGTGTAGAATGAAGAAATTATGGCGCAACTTATTATTCCAAAACAATTGATTATGAAAAAGGTGTTATTATTTGCAGTGATGTTGGTTTTGACTTTTGCTGCCAACGCTTACGACTTCTTGGACAATGGAATAGCGTATGACTTGAACAGCGATGGTTGCTCAGTGACGGTGACCAGCGGTGGCAGTTATAGTGACGATATTATTGTACCAGAAAAAGTGACCTTTAATGGCAAGTCATTAACGGTCACAGCTATTGGTGACAAGGCGTTCAGTATGTGTCGTAAACTGACGAGTGTGACTATTCCTAATTCGGTCACCAGCATCGGCTCATCGGCTTTCCAGGTCTGCTCGAAATTGTCCAGTGTCAATATTCCAAATGGTGTCACCACCATCGGTGACCGTGCGTTTTATACATGTCGTGCATTGACGAGTATTGTCATCCCTAATACAGTTACAAGTAGCATTGGCAGGGAGACATTTGCTCAATGCACTGGCTTGACGAGTGTTGCCCTCGGTAACTCTATCACCGCCATTGGTGATATGGCATTTTCGGGCTGTACGGGTCTGTCGAGCATAAGAATCCCTAATTCCGTGACCTCAATCGGCAAAGAGGCTTTTTATGAATGTAGCAATTTGGCAACGGTAAGAAGCCTCATTACGGAAATCTATGATGTGACTTGTTCTGGAGATGCTTTTTATAATATAGCATATCCAGCTGTCCTCTATGTGCCTGTAGGAACAGCTAAAGCCTATCGTAAGTTATCGCCATGGAATGCGTTAGGGTATATCAAGGAACTGGGTGATGTGACTGGTGATGGGAAAGTGGACATTGAGGACGTGAACGCTTGCATCAACATCATCCTCGAAATCAAGGATACTTCAGATTATCCTAGTGAGTCAGACCTCACCGGCGACGGCAAGGTAGATGTGGAGGACGTGAACATGCTCATCAACATGATTCTGTCACCTGCCGACCCCGTCGTGACAACGCCCGACTATATAGGTGTTGAGAAGTACGACCGTACATGGGGATGGGGTATGGTCAAGGTCTATGACAATACTAATGTCTTTTGGCAATTGGTATATATAGATGATAAGGGTGTCGAGTTCTCGTCTTGGTGGAACTCAGGTAGTGGTTCTGATAGTGCTGTCACAATTGAGGAATTTTCCTCTGTCACAGGTGATAAAGCCACCGATATCATCAAAAAAGACGATGCTTTCTTCGCTAGCAAGAATCCTGGATGGTATTTGGTCGTTATCACCACTTCGGTCATAAACCGCAAGGTCGTCTATAATGTGCAGTTCAATGAACCTAACGTATGGATGATAGGTCCTGTCACCCCACAAGGAGCTTGGCAAGAACTGGAAGAAGGTTGCCTCTTTGAAGTGCCCGACGGTCCCTATGGGGAGTTTGTCTCTCCTCCTTTCGCTCATGATACGGACAACCTCGATGGTGGCGTGCGTGCCTACGTCAAAATTTCGCCATTCGCGTGGTGGAAGAGCGAGTTCATGGTCTATGACGGATGGCTCCGTTATCGTGGCGATGGCCCTGACCAAGATTTCACCTTCGGCTATCGCGTGTCAGGAAAGACTGGTGAGCGCATTTTCCTCAACTTTTATCTGGGTACCGGACGAATTGGCACCGAGTAATACTTGAAAAGATACTTTTTAGTATTTGGGGCACAAGGGAAAAACCTTATGCCCCTTTTTGATTATTTGCATGTCAATTTGGGCTTGTGCCCTAAAAGGGAAGAACCGTCCCCGTGTCCCATTAGAGCAGGAAGAATAATGAGACACCGATGCATGAAATGACAGCTCCCACAACACTCTTGGCTGTGATGGGTTGTCGGAAGAGCCAGTAGGCGGGTAAAATGATGATGATGGGGGTGAGTGCCATAAGCGTGCTGGCGATGCCGGCACTGGTGTACTGCACTGCGAGCAGAGAGCATCCCACACCCACAAACGGCCCAAAAATGGAGGTGGAGACAGCCGTAGTCAGGCTGATGCGGTCGGTCATATTCTTGCGCAACGATTGGAAGTTTTCCTTGAACGACATCAGAATGAGAAATCCCACTATACCCGCCACACACCTGAAGAAGTTGGCGAAGAACGGTAGCAACCACGGCTCGTAGTGAGTTGTCATGGACGCTTCGTAATGATTCATGCCGATTTTGCTCAGAACCAATCCCACACCTTGGCACACGGCGGCTCCGATGGCGAAAAGCACACCGTTGAGCGGCAGTTTGAGCGACAATTTGCTGTGATTGCCGCGTCCCAGCACTGTGAGTGAAATGCCAGCAAGAGTGACTGCCATGGCGATGATGCCTTGGGGTCGCAGTTGCTGTCCCAGCGTTGCCCATGCGGTGACAGCGGCGGCAATGGGCGCCAGGGTCATGAACAGTTGGCCAAATTTAGAGCCTATAATGATGTAACACTGAAACAAGCAGTAGTCGCCAATCACGTAACCCACAATGCCCGACAACATCATCCACAAATAGGCTTCGTTGCTGGCGTGTGCTGGAAGCGGCCTGCCCGTCATGATCCAGAACAGCGCAAGCGAGAAAACCATAGTGATGCCCATGCGCATCACATTGAGCGTGAGGTTGCCCATACGGCGGCTACCATACTCGCTGAGCAGCGCTGTGGCAGTCCATGAGAATGCCACACCTATTGATATGAGTTCACCCAGATAGGTCATGAGAGCCTTGCTGCAGATGGTGTGCTGTCGTTTGCCTGTTTAGAACAGCAGTGAGATGTGGGCGAGCAGGTTGGTGTCGGCCATGGGGTAGAAACGTGGGTCGCTGCTCAGCGTGTAGCCGGCAGCCTTGTCGCCACCCTTGTAGAGCGCTGCAGTCTGCGAATAGCCGTTGGTCTCATACTTGGCATTGAACAGATTGTAGATACTCACACCCATGGTGATACGTTTCACATGAGGCATGGTGAACGAGAAGGACAGGTGCAGATGGGTGACGAAATAACCGTTGAGTGAGTCATCTTTGCGCTCGAAGTTGTCGAGGTACTGCCTGCTCACGTACTGGCTCTGCAACTGGGCATCGAATCCCAGATATTTACCCGTGATGACGCTGTTGGCAATGACCGATGGCGAGAACGCGATGGTGGTGTTGCCACATTCAATGGCCGTTTGAGTCCACATCTCATCCCAAGTGTCGGCATTGTAGTCGCTCACATATCCCACATAGTCTTTGATGCGGTTCTGGCTGAAAGTGGCGTTCACGTCCCAGCGCAGCCACTTGGCAAACTGATAGCCAGCCAACAATTCCAGGCCCATGCGGTAGCTGTCGGGCACGTTCTCGGCCATAAGTTCGCCTATTTCGTTGATTTTGCCGTTGAGCACGAGTTGGTCCTTGTACTTCATATAGTAGGCGTTGACACCGGCTGTCCATCGGCAGTCGTTATAGGCATATCCGAGTTCCCAGTCGATAAGCCTCTCGGCGCGTGGATGCTCAAGGAAGAGCCCGTCGGTGTAGTTGTTGCGTGTGGGTTCCTTGTGTGCGACCGCCACCGAGACGTAGGCGCGGTTCTTTGCGTCGATTTGCCAGTTCAAGCCGGCTTTTGGATTGAAGAAGTCAAACTTTTCGTCAATGTTGAGCCTCTGCAAGTGCTCGGGGCTGGCGGTCCAGTCCCACTTGTCGTTGTCGCCCTTGATGATATAGCCGATGTGGCGATACTGAAGGTCGGCATACACACTCAGCCCACGCCACAGGTTGTAGCTGCCGCGCGCGTAGATGTTGAAGTCGTTCTTCTCGCCCTTGTTGCGGTAATACTCGTGGCTCGGGTCAAGCGCGTTGGTGTAGTTCTCCACCCACAGCACACGGCCGTAGTGGGAGTTGGTATAGCGGTTGAAGCTGCCACCCAGCGTGGCGTTCACGCGACTCTGGTTGTAGTTCAGCGAGAAAACACCTCCGGCAAAATTGCTGTCTACGATTTTCCTGCGCACGAGACTGGACTTTTTCACCGTTTCGGCGGTCACATTGCCATCATCGCCGATAACGGCTATATTAAACGGCGACAGGCTGTATTCCTTGAGCGTACGGGCGTTTTTATACTCCTGATAATAGCCGTAGCCTCCGGTATAGTGCAGGCCAACGTTGAGATGGAGCTCGGGAGAAAATTTATGCTTGACAAGCAGTTGGTAATGAGTCTGCTTGTAAATGTCTTTTTGGTCGTCGTAGAATCCTATTACTTTTCCGTCGCGCTTGATTTCGCCGTTAGGGTTGTAGGTGCGGTCGGTGTCGAGTTGGCTAAGGCTGATGCCGTCCCAAGCATGATAGGTGTCTTCTTTCCCGCCGAAGGTGATGAAGCGCACGCTGCTCCTTGAGTTGAACCAAGCGGCTTGCAGGAAATAGCTGTAAAGTTTGCTTGACGCGCGGTCGCGGTAGCCGTCGCTGCCGATGTGTGACAAACGGGCGTCAACGGTCCAACGGTCTCGGAGCAGTCCGGTGCCCACACGCACACTTTCCTTGTTGGTGTGGAATGAGCCGTAACTGCCGTCAAATTGTGCATAGGGCTTCAGAACGAAATCTTGCGTGCGCAGGTTGATACTTGCTCCGAAAGCTCCGGCACCATTGGCCGATGTGCCCACTCCGCGTTGTACCTGGATGTCGTGCAGCGAAGCAGCCAGATCGGGCGTATTCACCCAGTAGATGGTGTGGCTCTCAGCATCGTTCATGGGGATGTCATTCGTCATGATGTTGATGCGGGTGGCATCGGTGCCGCGCACCCTGATGCTGGTGTAGCCTACACCGGCGCCAGCGTCGCTGGTGGTGATGACGCCAGGAGTGGTGGCGAGCAAGAACGGTATGTCTTGACCGTGGTTCACGGCTTCGATTTGTTGTTTCGACACATTGGTAAACGCGATGGGCATTTTGTTGGTGGCACGAGTGCCTAACACATCGATTTCATTGAGTGTTTTTCTCAGAACCGTGTCTTCGGGAACTGTCGTCTGACCGACAGCCATGATACTGGCACCTAGAAGTGTGACAGCAGTGAGTAATTTGTTCAGTTTCATGTTGTTTAAATAAGTTTTGTTCTCTACGCCGGCATTATCCGGTTCAGATTCTATGGGTATGTTCTCAGCCATTTCGATATGGCACCCCCAAACTCATTGAATCAGACTGCAAAATTACGAATAAGCGAGCGCAGAACAAAAAGAAAAATGAAGTTTTTCATTTTTTATGCCGAGTGAGAGTAATTTGGGCCGAAGGCCAACATGCGAATAAGCGAGCGCAGAACAAAAAGAAAAA
>JAFZRJ010000035.1 GCA_017619935.1 Muribaculaceae bacterium
ACAACAGTCGGCCTGCACGCATCTTGGCAATCTCGGTGAAGAAGTTCATGGAGATGCCCCAGAAGAACGACAGACGCGGAGCGAAAGCATCGACGCTAAGTCCTGCGTTCACACCGGTGCGGATGTAGTCCATACCGTCGGCGAGTGTGTAAGCCAACTCGATGTCGGCGGTAGCGCCGGCTTCCTGCATGTGGTAACCCGAGATAGAGATGGAGTTGAACTTGGGCATATACTTCGAAGTGTACTCGAAGATGCTGGCGATAATCTGCATGGAGAACTTGGGCGGATAGATGTAGGTGTTACGCACCATGAACTCCTTGAGGATATCGTTCTGAATGGTACCAGCCATTTCTTCCAGTTTGGCACCTTGTTCCAGACCTGCCACGATGTAGAACGCCATGATGGGCAGCACGGCACCGTTCATGGTCATTGACACCGACATCTTGTTCAAGGGGATGCCGTCGAAGAGCACCTTCATGTCCTCGACCGAGCAAATCGACACACCTGCCTTGCCTACGTCACCCACAACACGCTGGTTGTCGGCATTGTAACCACGGTGGGTGGGAAGGTCAAATGCCACCGACAGACCTTTCTGTCCCGACGCCAGGTTGCGGCGGTAGAAAGCGTTCGACTCAGCAGCGGTGGAGAAACCGGCGTACTGACGCACGGTCCAGGGACGGAAGGGATACATCAAACTGTAGGGGCCACCCAGGAATGGGGGAATACCCGCCACATATTCGAGGTGTTCAATACCTTCGAGGTCTTGCTTGGTATAAACAGGCTTGATGTCGAGAAGCTCGGCATTCTTCCAAGTTTCTCCCATCACGAGAGGCTTGTGTTCAACATTAAAAGCCTCGTTAGCAATATCTATATTCTTAAAGTTAGGTCTCATTGTTCAGTTTACTTTAAAAGTTTAGCGTTGAAAGCTTTTAATGTGCCCAGCACGTTGGTGCGGACGTTAATGAAATTGGTAATGCCCAGAGCCTTGAATTCGTCGGTTTCGGGACCTGCGAGCACCAGCTCGGCGCGGCCGTCAAGCAGTTTTACTGCCTCGGGGATGAGAGCGGCATATTCATCGTCGCTGGAGCAGAGCACCACGATGTCGGCTTTCTGTTCCATGGCGGCGTTGATACCATCTTCCACGGTCTTGAAGCCGTTGTTGTCCACCAGGTCGTAGCCGGCGCAAGCGAAGAAGTTGCAAGCGAATTGTGCACGGGCCAGACGCATGGCCAGGTTGCCGATGGTGAGCATGAACGCCTTGGGCGTATGGGCGGCACCTTCGGTAGCGAGACGGACCTCTTCGAACTGGCTGCCCAGACGTTTCTTGTTCAGTGCCACACCGCCGTCTTGCTCAGGAGCGCAACCGCAGTGGCATCCGCACGACTCGGTGACCTTGTCGGCAGCCTTCTCGGTGAAGTTGGGGAATTGGTTGGTGCCCAGCAACTGCTCTTTGCGCTTGGCCACCTTGTCGAAGCGTGAAGTGGCGCTGGTGTTCACATTATTAATAACATCTTCAATGGCAGCCGTAAAACCACCCTTGTCTTCCACGTCGAGGAAGAGTTTCCAAGCCTCTTGTGCCAGCGAAGCGGTGAGCATCTCCACGTAGTAGGAACCGCCGGCAGGGTCAACCACCTTGTCGAGGTGGCTTTCCTCGCGCAGCAAAATCTGCTGGTTGCGGGCGATGCGCTCGCTGAAGTCGTCGCTTTCCTTGTAAGGTGCATCGAACGGAGTCACCACGATAGAATCTACACCAGCCAGCGCGGCGCTCATCGCCTCGGTCTGGGTGCGGAGCAGGTTCACATAAGAGTCATACACGGTGAGGTTGAACTTGCTGGTTTCGGCATTGACCACCATCTTGCAAGCGCAGTCACATTCGGGACCATATTGTTTGACGATTTGAGCCCACAGTTGGCGTGCGGCGCGGAACTTGGCAATCTCCATGAAATAGATGGTGGAAATGCCCATGTTGAACTTAATGCGGCGTGCCACCTCGTCGGCTTTGAAACCGGCATCGGTGAGCTGTGCCATCCATTCGTTACCCCATGCCAGGGCGTAACCCAGTTCCTGATAGATGTAGGCACCGGCATTGTTGAGCAGGATAGAGTCAACGCTCAACACACGCAAGTGCTTGACTGGAGCGGCGGCTTTGAGCAGCTCGGCAGCCATTTCCACCATGTTGCCGGGGAATGTGACGCCATGCTTGAGTTGGCGCTTGAACGGGTCGAAAGAGACCGAACCGTTAAAGGTCTCCTCGGCATGAGCCTCCTTGATGAGTTCCACCAGTGCCTGTGTGAGTGCAAGGGCGCACTTGGGACAGCACTTGAGGTTAATTTCCACTGCATTCAGGTCGATGCCTGCGAGGAGCGTTTTCAGCTCGGGGGCATGGTCGCTGTTGACTTTCAGTCCCAGCGAAGTGATTCCCTTGGTCAGCAACTCACGCGCTTTGGCATTGGCTTCGGCCACGTTGTCCACCTTGATGTCTTGGCGGCGCTGCCAGTCGTTGTTGGTGCGAGTGCCACGTACGAAGGGGTATTCTCCAGGAAGTGATTCGGTGGCTTTCAAGTCCTTGATGTCCACGCCGCGATAGAGGGGCTGAACATTAAAGCCTTCATTGGTTCGCCACACCATTTTCTTGTCGAAGTCGGCTCCCTTGAGGTCAACTTCGGCTTTGGCGCGCCACTCCTCGGGAGTGACAGGCGCAAATTGCTCGAACAGTTTTTTTCTGTTTTCTGCCATAATCTTTCAATGAATTATATAGTAACTATTTGTTAATCTCATTACCAATCGGCAAAATTACGAATTATTCTTGGAATAAAGCCAAAAAAGCCGCCAAAAAACAACTATCGTTTTTTGAACGCCAATATATTTGACTAGGAGTTATTGGAAAGGTGTAGTAAGAATGGGTGGGGTTAGGGGATGTTGACGTAGGCGCCTTGGCGGGTAATGTCGTGAACTTGTGGCTGTTGGCCGAAGGATTGTGGAACGTCGATGCCGGCGCCCGAGACGACGACCAACGGAATGTTTGCGATGGACGGCAGCTTGTCGGTGTGACGTTTGATGTGTCGTCCCAGAACCAGTAGGTGAATGGGTGGGTTGTCGTCGTTGAGCGTCGTCGCTGTCCCCTTGTCGTCGATGGCCATGACGCGGGTGTCGCCGAACGAGGCAAACGGCGGTTTGACAAGCATGTTGCCCAGTGCCACGTCGGCATGGGTAGTCACTGCCATATCGTTGATGTGGTAGTGGGCGAGGAAGGCTTTGTGCCTGGCGGTGAAGTCGGCTTTCAGAAGTTCGGGGTCTTCTTCTTCGTCAGGAATCCACAGTACCGCCTGCCCTTGGTCAAATCCCAGGATGGGCGTGGTCTTGAAATCGTTGAAAACCACCAAGCCCTTCCCCGGCGTGCGCCAGGTGTTCACGGCAATGGTGGCGGCCATCGCCACGACGGAGACTGCCGCGACGAGGAGCAGCGACCGTCTGCGCGTGGCGAGCCACGTCATGACCATCAATAAAGCCAGCAAGTAGAGCAGCAGCGCTCCGCCGTTGAGGTAAATGTTGTCGATGTGCGCTGCCGGAATGGTGTTGAGCGCATCGTTGATGCGGTGAAGGAGTTCGCAGGCCCGGTCGGTGAGCCAGTAGAGCGGTTGGCAAGTAACGCCCGCCGTGGTCAATACCAGCACCAGTGTTCCCAAAATGATGATGACTGGTACCAATGGCACCACGAGCAGGTTGGCGACGACAGAGATGAGCGAAACGGTGTGGAAATAATAGGCGTTGAGCATCAAGGTGGCGAGCATCGCCACCATGGTGGTCAAAAGTGTAGCCAAGACGTAATTGACGATGGGGTGGTGGCGGTTGAAGGAAATGTGTGAATAGGTCACCAGTAACGCCGCCACGGTGATGAAACTCAGTTGGAAACCGATGCTGAAAAGTTGATAGGGCGAGAAAAGCAAGATGAGCAGAGCCGCCACCGCCAGGGTGTTGAGCGGTGCGTAACGCCGGAACAGGATGTAGCTGCTGAACGCCATGCCAATCATGAGCGACGCGCGCAGCACCGACGGCGACAGTCCGGTGAATATGTCAAATATCACCAGGGCCATCATGGTGAGCGCCAGCCGGAGTTTTTTGCGACCCATACGGTCCAACGGCCACAGCAAGAGCCACACAATCCACACCAGTATGCCCACGTGCAGGCCGCTCAGCGCCAGAACGTGCGCTACACCGGCCTGACTGAACTCCTCCCTGACCTGGGGGTCAATCACCCTGCTGTCGCCCAGCAGCATGGCGATAATCAGTTGTTGGGTGAAAGCGCTGGTGGGCGTGTTCATTACGACGTTTTCCAAGTGGTAGCGATAGGCGTTGAGGCGTGTGGTCAGCCGAGGGTTGTCGGCGGCCTGATGGTGCGATGGGCAGGCGTCGAGGTGCTGCCGATAGATGATGCCTTTGCGCCTCATTTGGAGGGCGTAGTCGGTTTCATCTGGGTTGCCCATATTGGTGATGGGAGAGAGGTTGCAATGGAAATAGATGTGCTCGCCAGCCGTCAAACTGTAGTCGCATCCACGAGTAGTGAGCAGGATTTTTGCATGGCTTGGTTGCAGCATCGTGGCGGTGATGGTCATGGAGAAATCTTTCCTGAGAACGTCATCAACGATGGCTTCGGCTGGATGCCCGTTGACGTCCTCCAATGCAAGCGTGGCTGGCCTGTGAATGGCTGTCGTCGCCATGCCGGTGGCGATGGTGATGATAGCGACAGGAATAATCCACCAGGGTTGCAAGGCGAGGCGCCTGGCGGGAGTGCGGGCGTACCACGTCATGGCGGCGTAGGTGGCCGCTCCAGCAATGGCGGTGACAATGGCAGTCATCAGCGATGTGCCGAAGATGCTTGCCACAATGATTCCAGCAGCGAACGGGATGAGCAGTCGCAATGCCGGGTTTCGTGACAAGAAAGAGGATGACATGCCTGAACGAAAGAATGGTAAGGGCTATTCGGTCCAGATGGCGTAGGAGATGAACGCTTGTAACAGCAGCATCTCCAGCCCGTTTTTCACTTGCGCCCCTTGTGCTTTGGAATTTTTCATGAACAACGTCTCGTCGGGGTTGTAAGTCAAGTCGTAGCACAGGTGGTCTTTGGTGAGGAAGCGGTACGGGAAATCGGGGCACTGGTTGATGTCGGGATATTTACCCAGCGGAGTGGCATTGACCACGATTTTGTGTTTTGTCACCATGGCCCTGGTGATTTCTTCGTAGGTGACCGTAGACGCCGATTTCTGGCGTGACACGAACTGGACGCCGATGTCGAAGTCTTCTAGTGCCTTGGCGACTGCCTTGGCTGCTCCTCCTGTGCCCAGTACCAGCGCATGCTGGCGTTTGGGAGTGAGCAGCGGCTCCATGGTTTGACTGAATCCTGGCTTGTCGCTGTTGAATCCTTTTAGACCAGTCACTTCGTTCGTTTTGGGGTCGCGTAGAATCTTGATGACGTTCACAGCCCCTATGGCGCGGGCGTTGTCGTCGAGCTCAGTAAGGAACGGAATGACCTTTTCTTTATAAGGTGCCGTCACGTTCAACCCGTTAAGGGTGGGGTACTCGCTCACGATTTCCATCAAGCTGTTGATGTCTTCGATCTCAAAATTAATGTATTCGGCATTGATACCTTCGGACTCGAACTTCTGGTTGAAATAGTCGCGTGAGAACGAATGAATCAGAGGGAAGCCGATGAGCCCGTAATAAATTTTTGTATTAGAAGCCGCCATAGTCGTTTGTTCTAAAAGGATGATATATTTTTCCAATTGTCGCAAAATTACACAATTATTATTAATTTCGGTAATTTCAACACAAGAAAATGAATGAAAAGTCGTTTTTTGAGCAAAATCAGTCTTGAATTCAAAAGCAAAGTATTACCTTTGCACAAGAAATCCAGCGTGAGGCAATAGTCAATCGTTGAATAATAATAGTTAGAATGAAAAAAAACATACTCATAGCAGTAACGGTCATCGCCAGTTTGTGCATCCTGTATTGGGGCATAGAGTTTTTGAAGGGTATCAACATGTTCACACCGGCTAATTTCTATTATGCCAAGTTTGATAAAGTGAACGGTCTCGTTGATGCGGCGCCAGTCAACATCAACGGTTTTCCGGTGGGGCAGGTGCGAGAAATCAAGTACGATTATGCCACCAACCAGATATCGGTGATGATGGCCATGAACAAAGACTTGAAATTGCCACAAGGCAGCGAGGTACGCATCGAGTCGTCGATTACCGGAACTGCATCGCTCGCCATCACCCTGGGCGACAGTGATGTTTTTTATAAGGTGGGTGATGAAATACCCTCGGTCACGGGCGGTGGATTGATGGACAAGGTGAGCAACGAGGTGATGCCTAAAGTGATGAACATTGTGCCCAAAGTGGATTCCATCATGGGCAATGTGAATGCCATTGTGGGCAATCCCGCCCTGCAGAGTTCCATCTATCGCTTGGATGCCATCACTGTGCAGCTGACCAACAGTTCCCAGCAGCTCACTCAACTCTTGACCAGCCTGAACAAGTCGGTGCCAGGTGTGATGACCAATGTGAACGGCATTACCACCAATCTGAACGGAGCCAGCGACAACCTGAACACGATGTCGGGCACACTCAAGTCGCTTCCGCTCGATTCTACGGTCAACCAGCTGAATGCCACTATCGCCAACATTCAGGAACTCACAGGTAAACTGAATGACACTAATTCCAGTTTGGGTCTGCTGTTGAACGACAAGTCGTTATACAATAACGCCAATCGTGCTGTGGCTGACCTCGACTCACTGCTTGTCGACATCAAGAAGAACCCGAAACGCTATATACACATTAAAGTGTTCTAATTACTGCTTTCGGTTAGGGCAGGACGAACCGACTACCGAAAAAAGAAATTTTCTAATTTAGAATCATTCTAAATAATGATTTTTTGAATTTTTGACAGCTCTTTTTTTGGAGTGTTCATTTTTAGGTGAAAAATGGCCTTTTTCAGAAGCAAAAATAAAGCGTGTTGTGAAACACAGAAATAACAATTGGCTGAAAGATAGGATACTTGAGATAATACCAATGTTTTCACAGCTGGAATGTGGAAGGCTGTTGTAAGGGTTTGTAAATGAAATCGTTGGAATTTCTTTTGAAATTCAAAATTTTTTGACGTATTTTTTTGATTTATTATTTGGGCTAATTTTGTAATGTGAAAACTAGCCCTTTTTAGGGACGCCTATAAAAATTGATGATACATACTAACCAACAATGGGAAAAATGCCTTGAGATGATTAAGGCTAACTTGTCGGCTGAGCAATATAATGCTTGGTTCGCTCCGATTGTTGCGGTTGGTTATGAAAACAATAGCCTGACGCTCAAAGTTCCGTCACAGTTTTTTATTGAGCGTATTGAAGAGCAATACCTGCACCTGCTCAAGCGGGTGATCGACCACGTTTACGGCGCGGGCACGAAGCTATATTATAAGGTGAACGTGACGCAAAACGAGCAGGTGAAGATGGCTGACGCTGGAGAAAGTTCCGTGCTCAAGTCGGCACATAAAATTCAGCCCACGAAGCAGGCCAACCCGTTCGCCACTCAGGAGTTGGAGGACATAGACCCGCAGCTCAACCTGCGCTACACGTTTGAGAACTACTGCTCGAGCAATTGCAACTTGCTGCCCCTGAGCATAGCAAAAGCTATTGCCGACCATCCCGATTGCAAAACCTACAACCCTCTGTTTGTCTTTGGCACCACTGGTGTGGGAAAGACGCACCTTATTCAGGCCATAGGCATCAGAGTCAAGGAGAACAACCCTCGCATGAGGGTGCTCTACGTCCCCGCCCGAGTTTTTGAAAGCCAATACACGTCGGCTGTTCATAATAATAAGGTGAACGACTTTATTGGTTTCTACCAGAGCGTGGATTTGCTCATTATCGACGATGTGCAGGACTTTGCAGGTAAAACCGGAACGCAAAACACTTTCTTCCACATTTTCAACTATCTGCACCAATCGGGCAAACAACTGATTATGTCCAGCGACTGTCGCCCCAGCGATTTGGACGGCATGGAACCTCGTTTGCTCTCGCGTTTCAGGTGGGGAATGACTGTGGAACTGACCAAGCCTGACTATGAACTGCGTCGCGAGGTGCTGGCGCTCAGGGCGGCTCAGGACGGGTTGGATATGCCCGACGATGTGCTCGACTTTATCGCTAACCATGTGACGGAGAGTGTTCGTGAACTGGAAGGGGTAGTGGTCTCTTTGCTGGCCCATGCCACCATGCTGAACCGTGACTTGTCGATAGAACTGGCTCAGACCGTCATCTCCAACTGTATCACCCTCAAGCAGCCGCGTCAGCTCACCTTCGACTATATCGTGGACACCGTCGCCGATTTCTATCATATTGACGCCGATGACCTCTATGGCAAATCGCGCAAACGGGAAATCAGCGACGCTAGGCAGATGCTCATGTTCCTCGCCAAGACCGAGGCGCAGATGTCGTCGACCAACGTTGGCCTGCGTCTTTCGCGCAACCACGCAACCGTGCTTCATGCCTGCAAGCAGATTGAAGAACGCATGACGGTTGAAGAAGGCTTGCGTAATGAGGTCAGTCAACTCAAACAGAAACTAAAAGGATGAGTAAAAGCCCGTTTTCTGGGCGGGTTCTTTATCATAGCAGCGACAATCGGTGGCTTAAAAGCTGCCGATTGTTGTTTGTTTATGTCCATTTCTGGCCGATATAGTGCCCGCTAATTTAGAATCATTATAAATTTTAGGATGAATCAGATTGCAGTAAATCAGTGGCAATAGAGTGGTGAGGATTTACGTTTTGGGAAACTTTCCCCGTCTTGAAAAATGGTTAAGTGTCATATTATCAGTTAATTGATGATTTGTCTTGGAAAACATTGTATTTTATTTAAAAAGTTCTTGTTTACCAAAAGAAATAATATTAACTTTGCAGTCAATTCTATTCTAGTTAACTTTCATTTTATTTATCACATAATTAATAGACATAATTGTGGAAAAGAAAAAGACTTACACTTATCAAGAAGCCTACGAAGCTACTCTGAAGTATTTCGATGGTGATGAATTGGCTGCACGCGTATGGGTGAGCAAGTATGCCCTGAAAGACTCTTTTGGTAACATCTATGAGCAAACCCCCGACGACATGCACCATCGCATTGCCAGCGAAATTGCGCGCATTGAGAAAAAGTATCCTAATCCCATGAGCGAAAAGAAAGTGTTTGATTTGATCAAGCATTTTCGTTACATCGTTCCGCAAGGCAGCCCAATGGCTGGAATTGGCAACAATTACCAGATTGGTTCTCTTTCCAACTGCTTTGTGATAGGTCTGGATGGTGAGCCCGACTCTTATGGTGGCATCATCAAGATCGATGAGGAGCAGGTGCAGCTCATGAAGCGCCGTGGTGGAGTGGGGCACGACTTGTCGCACATTCGTCCCAAAGGCTCTCCCGTGAAAAACTCTGCGTTGACTTCGACTGGCCTGGTGCCTTTCATGGAGCGTTACAGCAACTCCACCCGCGAGGTGGCTCAGGATGGCCGTCGTGGTGCGCTCATGCTGACCGTAAGCATCAAGCATCCCGATGCCGAGTCGTTTATCGACGCAAAGATGGAGGAGGGCAAGGTGACTGGTGCCAACGTGAGTGTGCGCATTGATGATGAGTTCATGCAGGCCGCCGTCGATGGCACGGAATACACCCAGCAATATCCTACCACTGGCGACAAACCCATTTACGAGAAGAAGACCGATGCGGCTAAGTTGTGGGGCAAGATTGTCCACAACGCATGGAAGAGCGCCGAGCCTGGTGTGCTGTTCTGGGACACCATTACCCGTGAGTCGGTGCCCGATTGCTATGCCGACCTCGGATTCCGCACGATTTCGACCAATCCGTGCGGCGAGATTCCTCTGTGTCCGTATGACAGTTGCCGTCTGATTGCCGTCAACCTCTATAGCTATGTGGTGAACCCGTTCACTCCCGAGGCCTATTTCGATTATGACTTGTTCCGTGAACACATCGGTTGCGCTCAGCGCATCATGGACGACATCATCGACCTTGAAATGGAGAAAATCGAAAAAATCCTCGCTAAAATTAAGAGCGATCCCGAAACTGGAGAGGTGAAGCTGACCGAGTTGAACCTGTGGGAAAAGATTCGCACCAAGACCCTCAAGGGTCGCCGTACCGGTGTGGGCACCACAGCCGAGGGTGACATGATTGCCGCTATGGGACTCCGCTATGGTACCGACGAAGCCACCGATTTCTCAATTTGCGTGCACAAGGCTCTCGCGCTGGCCGCTTACCGCTCGTCGGTGAACATGGCCAAGGAGCGTGGCGCGTTTGAAATCTATGACGCCGCACGCGAGGAGAACAATCCCTACATCGCCCGCATCCGTGAAGCCGACCCCGACTTGTATGACCTGATGGTGAAATATGGACGCCGCAACATCGCTTGCTTGACCATCGCTCCCACGGGAACCACGAGCCTCATGACACAGACATCGTCGGGCATCGAACCTGTGTTCATGCCGGTGTATAAACGTCGTCGCAAGGTGAATCCAAACGACAAGGACGTTCGCGTTGACTACGTCGATGAGAACGGCGATTCGTTTGAGGAGTTCATTGTCTATCATCCCAAGTTCATGACCTGGATGAATGTCAAGGGTATTGAAGTTCGCAACGACTACACTCAGGAACAAATCGATGATTTGGTCGCACGCTCTCCTTATTATAAAGCCACGTCAAATGATATTGACTGGGTGAACAAGGTGCGTATGCAGGGTGGTGTGCAGAAGTGGGTTGACCACAGCATCAGTGTGACCATCAATCTGCCCAACGACATCAGCGAGGAGATGGTGAACAAACTCTATGTGGAAGCATGGCGCAGTGGCTGTAAGGGATGTACCGTGTATCGCGACGGCTCGCGCTCAGGCGTGCTGGTGTCGCTCACCAAGGAAGACAAGAAGAAAATCCAGAAAAAGTCGCTCTATATGGCCGAGGAGGAACACATCCTCAAACGCCCGGTGGAACTGGAGGCCGACGTGGTGCGTTTCCAGAACAACAAGGAGAAATGGATTGCCTTCATCGGTCTGATCGATAACCGCCCCTATGAGATTTTCACCGGTATTGCCGATGACGAGGAAGGTATCTTCTGCCCGAAGTCGGTCACAAGAGGTAAAATCATTAAGGCCGTTGATGAAACGGGAACGAAGCGTTACGACTTCCAGTTCATCAACAAGAGAGGCTTCAAGACCACTATCGAAGGCCTGTCGGAGAAGTTCAATCCTGAGTTCTGGAACTACGCCAAGCTCATCTCGGGTGTGCTGCGTTATGGTATGCCCATCGAGCAGGTGCTCAAATTGGTTACCAGTCTTGAACTCGACAACCAGTCGATCAACACCTGGAAAATGGGTGTCGAACGTGCCCTGAAAAAGTATCTGCCTAACGGCACAAAAGCCAGCGGACAGAAGTGCCCCAATTGTGGACAGGAGACGCTCGTTTACCAAGAAGGATGCCTGATTTGCACCAACTGTGGCACGTCGCGTTGCGGATGATGCATTGACTTTGAGGTACATGATCCTTTTTTACTCATTTTTGCGAGTGAAAAACAAATATTTGGCTACAAAGATAAAAGTTACTATCTTTGTAGCCAGTTTTTGATATGATAAGCTTATGAGAAATTTCATTTTGCGTCACATCTGCCTGTTAATCAGCATAATGGTTGCACTTGCGGCCACAGCGCAGAGCAAATCGGAGATAGCTTCCCGCATCACCCAAAGCGGGCAAGTGACCATCGACGCCCCCAAAGGACTTGAATCACGCAGTAACAGTTCGCTCGACCGGAACGACGACAGCAAGAAAACCACCAAGACCGTGAAGAAAGACGAAAAGGATGACTCACTTGACGAACTTGATGACGAACACGAAAAATCGAAAGAGAAAGTAGAGTCGAAACAACCCAAGCAGCCCAAACGTGAGTATACTTCTAAACAAACGATTCAGGCACGTGGCACCGGATTCCGCATTCAGGCCTATAGCGACAACAACTATAAGACCGCTAAGTCTGCGGCACAGGCGCGTGCAAGAGCCATTGCCATGAAGTTCCCGCAATACCGCTCCTACATTTCTTATAACGCACCCACGTGGCGACTGAGATTGGGCGACTTCAAGACACATGCCGATGCGCAAGCGGCGCTCGCACGCATTAGAAGCGTTTTCCCGAACTATGCGCGAGAAATGACCATCGTGCGTGATCACATCAACGTCTGGCAATAAAATCAATCATGGCTTACATCAATCTTGACCAACAGCTCGTTGAACAAATTGCCGAGCATTATAAAGCTATTATCACCCTTTTGGGCGAAGACCCCAACAGGGAAGGACTGGTAAAGACACCCATACGCGCAGCAAAAGCATTGCTGGAAAATACGCGCGGGTATAACGAAGATGGCGGACACTACTTGCGCTCGGCCATCTTCAAACACGACGATTCGCAGATGGTGATCGTGCGTGACATCGAGTTCTATTCACTCTGTGAGCACCACATCCTGCCCTTCTTCGGCACGGTGTCCATTGGATATATCCCCGATGGAGAAATCGTCGGATTGAGCAAGTTGGGTAGGGTGGTCGACACCTGCTCCCGCAAACTGCAAGTGCAGGAACGCATGACGATTGAGTTGTGCGAACTCATATCACGCGAACTGAAAAACAAGGGGGTCATAGTCGTGGCCCGGGCGCAGCACTTGTGCATGAAGATGCGAGGCGTCGAGAAACAGACCGCCGAGACTGTCACCATGCATTATTGTGGCGCTTTTGAAGACATCAATACACGCCAAGAGTTTTTGGAGCTCATCAATAAATAGCAGTTTCAAAAATCAGTGTATTTTTAGAAAAAAATCGTTTTTTTTCAAGTAAAATTTGGTCAGTTCAAGAATTTGGCCTAATTTTGCACTCGCAATTAATATTTGATGTTGATTGCACGCGACTGCGAAAGTAGCTCAGTTGGTAGAGCGCGACCTTGCCAAGGTCGAGGTCGCGGGTCCGAGTCCCGTCTTTCGCTCACAGTTCTTTGAAACTTTTTTGGCACATCACACAGGTGATGTAACTTGCGAAAGTAGCTCAGTTGGTAGAGCGCGACCTTGCCAAGGTCGAGGTCGCGGGTCCGAGTCCC
>JAFZRJ010000036.1 GCA_017619935.1 Muribaculaceae bacterium
CCCGATGTGCAACAGTCCATTATTATTGTATTCCTGTGTTTGATTTACACCATCTATAGAGAAATCACCATTAGGGTATAAATCGAACTCATTTAGTGTCTCGCCGGTTTCTTTATCCCTTATAATGACCACAATATCATCGTCAAGGATGGTGATATCAGAGTTGAAACCATATGTAGTATTCAACTGCATTATATCATTAACGTTCTCATCAAAGAAAAAGAAATACTCGTTACCGAACTTTGACATCAGCCATTTCAGTCCCGTTGGGTCGGTGTATCGCAGGGGGTTGTTCAGGCAGTAGGAGTAGCGGTTGAAGCTCTGGGTGTCGTCAGGGGCCTGCACCACGGGGTCGGGGCTGAGGAAACGGCCCAGCGCCGGGTCGTAGAGCCGCGCGTTCATGTTGATGAGCCCGAATTCCGGCAGGTGCTCGTGCCCCGTGTAGCCATGGCCCAGCAGCAGTTCGGGTTGCGCGTCAGGGCCGTAATGCGTGCCGGTGGCAGGGTCCCGCAGGGCTCCCCAGGCATCGTAGTCCATCCGTTGCTGGACCAATCCGTTGGCGTCGGTCACCGCGAGGAGGCTCCCCTGGTTGTCACGCAGGACGCGGTGCAGCGCCCAGGTGTCGCTGCCGTAGTCTTTCACCAGCGCCACCGGAGCATCGTAGGGCGTGCCGCCGAGCCACAACACCTTTTTCTCCTGTGCCGTGCCGCCGGTGAAAAGGCGGCGTGTCTCCAACCTGTCGCAGTAGGTGACCGAGCGGACGGTGTCGCCGTCCATGTCAGTGATCACCATCTCCGCGAGACTGCCGTCGCCCCGGTAGCCGAATGTCGCGGTAAGGCCGTTTTCGCTGATGCTATCGGGCAACTGACGGGCGTTGAAGGAGAGACGCTGCTCGCGCAGCGGCACCATGGCCCCGTCGGGGTTAAGGAAATTGACGGCGTAAGGGGCATCGCCGCCGTAGGCCAGCGTCCCTGCGCCCCCACGGCAGGTGAGATTGCCGAGGCCGTCGTAAGTGAACGTGCGTACACTGTCGCCGGTGAGCCGGTTCAGACAGTCATAAGTGAACGGCTCATGACGGCCGAAGAATGTGCGGCCGGCCATGTTTCCGGTCGCCGTGTCGTAGGAATAATACTGCACCGGTATGGGCCTTACCTGACCGCGCAAGACCTGGTACTGCACCATGTTGCCTCTCAAATCGTAGTCGCGGGTTTCCTGAAGAAACCCCTTGGTGGTGGCCGCCGGCTTCCCGTTGTCACGCTCCGACATCAGTCGCCACAAGGCCCCTACGCCATCAAGTGTGATTTTGGTGAGTCCCCCGTTACTGTATTCATACCGTTCCGTTCCTATGGCGACACTGTCAGCCGCATGCGTGACGCTTTCCACGCGTGCCATGCCATCGTAGGTATAGGTGCGAGAGTACCCGTCCACCGTCTCCTTGTGCAGGCGCCGCAGGTCATCGTATGTCCACGAAGACGAGTGTCCCCGGCCATCGGTTATGGACACTGGAGAGCCCCACACGTCGTAAGTGACCCTAGCGGAATCGCCGTCGCTGGAGGAGAATGAGACAGGACGGTGGAGGCCGTCGAAGGCGGCAGCCACCCATTTCCCTCTGGCGTCGGTCTCCCGGACGACATTGCCGCCGCTGTCATACTGTTTCACGCGTCGCCCCGCGCTGGGGTCATTGATGGCTGTAGGCCTTCCATAGTCGTCGTATTCAAAGGTGGTGGAGGCCAGTCCGCCGACCGAGACCGCTGCGGGCCGTCCTTCGGGATAAAGGTCATACGCTACCGTGGTTCCCGCCGCATCGGTCAAGTTCACCAGAAGCCCCAAAGCGTTCAGCGTGCGGGTGGTGGTCACGCCGTCGGTTGTGGTTGTCGTCGTGAGGCCATTGTGGGTCATGAGGTCGGTATGGCCGTCGGGATAGGCGGCCGACGTCATGCGGTCGCGATTGTCGTAGGTGAACACAGTCCATTGTCGTTCATTGGAGCGGGAGGGCAGTGACACTTTCGCCACTCGTCCCCTCGTGTCATAAACGGTGTCGGCGGTGAGCCATTGGCCGTCGAAACGCTGCACAGCATGCCGCACGCACCGGCCCAAGGCATCATACCAGCTCTTTTCGGCTGGTCGGCCGTCGGTGCTAGTTTCGGTAAATCGGATGGCCTTGACTCCGCTCGGAGAGTCCCATGAGCGGTTGTATCGGGTAACCTGTCCTTGCGGCGAGACGATGCTGTCAACTTGTCCGAGCGTATTGTAGTACCATCGTTCGGAGAGTGTGGGCCAGTCGGGTATGAGCGCTCCGGGGTTGCCGCCAGCGGCACCTCCGCCCAGGGTGTTCGGCTCGCTAGTTCCACCCCCGAGGATAAGGATACCGCCAGGTATGGGTTCCGGCTCTTGTACCTCGAAAGAGGGACCCGTTTCTTTTTTCAGCAATCCGTAGTCACCCCAAGTGTAGGTGGACAGCATGCCCCACTCGTCGCTGACGGCCTTGGGAAGCCGGCTGTCGCCCAGATAGGTGAAACGCCGCCTGAGGGGTGTACCCGTGTAGGCGACCGTGGATGTTTCGGTAAGGCGACCGTGGATGTCATGTGTATAGCTTCGGGATAATGTGCGGTTGCTTTCAGTGTCATGGTAGTCATATTCCGACGACACGAGACCGTTGCCGCCGTATTCAGTGCGATGGCCGGTAGTGACCGAGCGCCCGGAGGCGTTGAGTGTCTCTTCGCGCAAAGTCTCAAGACCGATGACGTAGGGTTTCGTCCCCGACAGGTCCAGCGTGTCCCTGCTGAGCCGTCCGTACGTAATGTCCCGGGTGATGCTGCCCGTCAATGAGTGCGCCTCCGACGCCAGATTACTGTAGTTGTCGTAGGTGTATGCGGCCGAGTCGGCAACCTGCTTGGCAAAATCAGTTACGATTTTGCTGTCCGTTACAATTGTAATGTGTCTGTCTTCATCCACAACATTCCGGTTGTTCCACTTGGTAAGACGTATGTCGGTGGTGCCGTTGCACAGGCGCATCTCCCTCGTGGCTCCCAAATTTTGAGGAACATTATAGATGAATTCCTTTCTTCCTGAAACGGAATCTGTCGAGAATAGTTTCTCAAATCCGCAGAATCCCAGCCCCTGGCGATGGATGACAGGCAAGCTATATTGATATGAGACGTTGCTGATGGTGTCGGACGTGGCCGTCACGCGGTGTCCCGCACAGACGAGTTGCCCTTCGGCAAATGAACTGAAAGGAAAGTCAGAAGTATAGGCAAAGTATGGTGTATCATCGTGATAATACAGCCTTCCGTGGGTGAAAGTGTGTTCCAGCCCGACGCTGTCGGAAATCAGAGCCAGGGTACGGCGGGCATCAGCTGGGTCATCATAGCGATGGAAAGTAACTTCGCCGTCATAACCGACACTCACCAAAGAATAATTATGTCCGTCGCCATAGGTGTTGCAACCGGCCGTGTAACTGCCGCCGGGTATGCGAATGTCTTGAACTTGCCACCTATCTCCTGACAAGAAAACATGCTGGGGTCCATCCGAATAGGGCGGCTGGACGAAAATGTCACTTTTTCCGTCACGGTCCACATCAGCGACAGCATAGTGGTTGGTATTACTTTGCGTGTTGTATTGGGAACTGTCTTTCAATACAAAATCACCGTTCCCTTTGCCCAAATAAATTTTGTACTTGGCATAAAATCCTTGCTCCAAAACGGCCAAATCGGTGATGCCGTCTCCATTGAAATCCCCTGTTGTCAATTCACTGTTTTGGAGGTCGGTGCGTGTGAGGGGGATTCCGGCCTTGTGCATCCACATCGAGAGCTGTCCGTTGTGTCCGGCCTCGAAAGAGTAGATATACATGCCATGTTCATTGACCACCCCAAGTTGATGTCTGCCACATCCCTCCACGTCCAACACCACCAGCCGGTCGCTGTTGTTGTAGCATTGCCACATTGCGTCAGGGTCGGGATTTTGCCCGCTCCATGACGGGCAGTCAAGATAGCAGCTGTCTATCGTGAATGTTCTTGTGATTTCGCTGGGAATGGAATCGCTGAAATCAACAAAGGCCACGTTGCCATCGCAGGTGTCGTTTGGATTGCTATGCGATATGATCAACATGTCGGTACGCCCGTCTCCGTTGAAATCTCCGGGAATGAACGATTTGGGGCGCACAGAATGCGAGATGGCCGGTTGCCAAAAAATGCTTTCTCCAGCTTCTCTAAAATCCAATCCATATCTTGAATCAAACACATTTAACTTTACTATATCGGAGTCACCTTCAACCACGTTGTTGATGCGCACAAGTTCATCACCCTTATAGCCGTCCACATCCATCGCCAGCGCTTCTACAAATCCTTCCTCAGTTGGCATCGTGTAACAACCGATGTAAAGGTCGTCGAAATTCATTTTTGTGGTGGCTATGATGGAATCACTGAGAAGGTATTGGCTACTGTATAGTGGTGTTTGATTGGAATTGGTGTTCTTTCTGTATGCCACTCGATTGGGATACATCAGCAAGCCCTCGTCCTCACAGCCATAGTCAAACCGTCCGCGTGAAATGATGATTTTACTTAGGTCATTGTTTGGACACACAAAATGTTGAGTGAGCCTTTTTCGAGTCCAGGAAAAATCGCTTTCTCCTGGCGCATGGTAGGCAAAACGAAGAGGGAGGATTGGCTGTTCCAACGAATCTGAGAGTGTGATACCCCTCAATGGGTCTTCCACGTCACTTTTATTCTTATAGTGAAGTTGATAACGAGCAAGGACACGGCCTTCGCGCTCGACAGTGACTGATTTCAATTTAAGCCGCGGAAGAATGGCCACACCTGCTACATATAAAGAATCTGTACCGCCTGCTGGCCCATAGTGCATTCGCAGTATCCTGCCCTCGCCATAGCTTACGGTGTCCAGCACTTTATGGCCCGCTGACTGCCGGTAGGTGTAGGTCGTCTCCTGCCTGTCGAGTGGGACATGTCGTGTGACATAATGCTGCAAGGAGTCGTGCTCCATAAAATAATCACGGCTGCCGTCGGGGTTGAATACCGTAAAATGCCCGTCTGAATCCAAAACAGCCTTTGTGTTGCCTATCTGCGTTCGGTATATTCGAGTGCCGGACGCTTCGGTCTGTTGCAGAAGGAGCCGGACATTGTTGAGTGAAAAGTTGTTCTCGTCTAGCCTGACCCCTGAAGTGGTGCCATCGGTAAAGAAATTTCGCCCGGATCTGGTAATTTTGGGCAGGCCGCCCAAACTCCATCCGTACCCCATCGGGCTGATTTTTGAAGAATTATTGTAGATAAGCGAAATGCCGTGGTCTGACTCGTATTCACTTGAAAATGTTTCGAGGGGAACGCTGACGTGAGTCTGTCCGTTGGAAGCAAGTGAAACATCGTATGGTATTCTTCCGAACAATGTGTCAACAGGCTGAGAGGAGCCTCCGTCATCATTAATGAAAGCGACTCGCTCTTCAACGTCTATATACCAAGGAGCCAACTCTAAGGGGTCTGGAGGTCCGACGGGGTTGGGATTGAATGGCGAGTTTGCGGGATTAAGCGATAAAGAGTCTGTGACGACTGGTGAAAATTCTGTGACGATCGGTAAAGAGTCAGATGTGGCGTACAAACCCAGCACCAGCGGCCGTTGCGCCCAAAGCGAGCAACAGATACAGAGATATGACACCGTGAAAAAAAATCTATTCATATACTCGATGCTGAATTTATTGCTTGATAACTCTGAACGAGACAGGACCTTCGCCGGTCATCACGGTAATCAAATAAACCCCACTGCTCCCGTTGATGATGACAGGAGTGGTAGGGCTATCCATTTCACCACTGGCCAAAACGCGGCCTTGGATGTCTGTGAGTTCCCAAGGCAGGGCTCCGAGAGTGAGGTCGATGGTGGTTGATATCGTCACTTCATCTGTCGTCACACTGGGCCTGACAGTAACTTCGCCTTGTCCGTGTGTGAACGGTAAAGACTGACGTGGTGATAATAATTGTTGCTCAGTAACGACGTGTCGGGCGATGCGGTTGCCAGCCGCGTCATAGTCGTAAGCCAGCCTCATACTTTGTCCATGAACTGAAAGTAACATGGTCAGAAATATTATTGATATTAAAACATAAGGTGGTTTCATGTAATTTGAGATTAAAAGAAAAAATCATTTAAAGTTAGTCATTGAGGCGGCGGTACATGATGAAAGTGGTCACCAACGAAGTCAGCACCCCAATGGCGGCTACCAGCGCAAAGACGACGAGCACATCGGTCCACACCACTGTCACAGGATAGGCGTGAACAATCATGCTGGACGGGTCGCCATTCAGTTTGAGCCACCCGAATGTTTGCTGCCCTAAACACAACAACAACCCCAGCACCACGCCCACAAAGGCACCCACAATGGCAATGAGCCAGCCCACCATCACAAAGATGCGGGTGACCTGCTTGCGAGTAGCACCCAAATTGCGCAACGTGGCGATGCTCTCATCTTTTTCAATAATGAGCAACGACAACGTGCTGATGACGTTGAAGGTGGCGATGAGCAAGATGAACGCCATGAGCAAGAAGGCCATCCACTTCTCCATATTTACCAACCTGTACGCCTCGGCCTGCTGCATAAGGCGATTCTTCACCGCATATTCCGGCCCCAGCAATCGCTGGAACTCGCTCATCACAGCGGTTTCATCGGCATCGGGAGTGAGACAAACCTCGATGGCGGTGGCCTGCGTGTCGTAGTCAAACAGTTTGCGGGCCAAATCTATGGGTACATAGATGAGATCGTTGTCATAGGAATTCTGCTGAAGTTGGAAAACACCCGAGACAAACAAGGAATCGCTGGTAAAAGCACCCATGGGGTTCGACAGGTTCACACGTCCCTGGCGTTGCGGGGCGTAAAGTTGCAACATACGTAAATAGCCGGGACGCGAATGCAGCCGCAATGCCGGTCCTACGCCCAACACAGCATAGGTCGACACTTGGTCGCGGAGCATCCACACGCCATCCACCATCACACTGTCCACCATCGTGAGATAATTGTAGGTGTCGGGCACGCCTTTCAACCTGACTGGCATCTGATACTCGGCAAAGACAGCTAGGGCATTGTCCACCACCACGGGCATTGCCAGTTTCACCCCAGCTACGGTGTTCACCGCATTAAGCACGCTGTCGGCATCGCCGATAGTCTTTCCATGCACCGCTGTGATGGAGATGGGTGGGTCGAGTTTCGCCAAACGGTCCATAATCACACCTCGAAAACCATTGAACACACTCAACACGCACACCAGCGCAGCCGTGGTCACCACCACGCCCAGCACCGAGATGATGGAGATGATGTTCACCGCATTGTGGGCCTTTTTCGACACCAGGTAGCGAAGTGCAATTTTAGTCAGTATCAAGAATAATCAATAATTAACGATGAAACCAACAAGATTTAACGCCCCTATTTCTCCGGATGCAGCAATTGGTCGATGTGGTCAATGTAGTCCAGCGAATCGTCGAGGAAGAACGACAACTCTGGCGTACGTCGCAGTTGGTAGCGTACACGGCTGGCCAATTCATAGCGAATGCTTGCCACATTGGCATTGATATTGTCGATGAGTTCCTTGCCTCGCTCGCTGGGGAAGATGCTCAAGTAGGCACGGGCGACGCTCAGGTCTGGCGACACGCGCACAGCGCTCACACTGACCAGCACTCCGCCCATCTTGGCAGTCTCGGCACGGAATATTTCGCTCAGTTCCTTCTGCAGCAATCGTGATATTTTTTCTAAACGTGTTCCTTGCATAATGCTTTTGTCAATTTTTGTGCAAAGTTACTGCAAGTTGAGTGCAGAACAAAATGATAAACGAAGTTTTTCATTTTTTATGCCGAAACAAAGGTAACTTCGGCGAGCAGCCAACGTTACTGCAAGTTGAGTGCAGAACAAAATGATAAACAAAGTTTTTCATTTTTTATGCCGAAACAAAAGTAACTTCGGCGAGTAGCCAACGTTACTGCAAGTTGAGTGCAGAACAAAATGATAAACAAAGTTTTTCATTTTTTATGCCGAAACAAAAGTGTTATTCCACCACTTTGCAGTAACTTTGCATCGCAAGCGACATGAACCATCATGAACAACGAAGTTGAACATATCAAGCCTTACGAGGGTGACGGGTCAAAACGAGAGCAAGTCGAAAAGATGTTCGATGCCATAGCGCCGGCTTACGACTTCATGAACCGCGCCATGACACTGGGCATTGACCGCTGGTGGCGACGGGTAGCCGTGAAGCGCGTCAAACGCCATGTGGCACAAGGCGAGAGCCATCTATTAGACGTGGCTACGGGAACAGGCGACTTCGCCATCCAACTGCACCAAGCCTTACAGCCATGCCAGGTCACAGGCATTGACCTCAGTATGGGCATGATGGACGTCGCCCGCCGCAAGGTGCAGCAACGTGGCTTGGAAAATGATATTGATTTCATGCAGGCCGACTGTCTGGCTCTGCCCTTTCAAGATGCGACATTCGACGCCGTGACCGTCGCTTTTGGAGTGCGGAATTTTGAGCACATCGACCAAGGTTACAGCGAAATGCTGCGCGTGTTGCGACCGGGCGGGTTCCTGTGTGTGGTGGAACTATCCACGCCCACCAACCGCCTGGTGCGTTGGTTCTACGACCTCTACACCCTGCACATCATTCCCGCCATTGGTTCGCTCAAGAGCGGTGACCGCAATGCCTACCGCTACCTACCGCTGAGCATTGCCGCCGTGCCTCAAGGACAGCGTATGCTCGACATTATGCAGGCGGCTGGGTTCACACAGTGCGACGTGCGGTGCCTCACTCTGGGCACCTGCTCCATCTACACTGCCTCCAAGCCTCTCCACTAAATATTTTCGCTAAAAAGATTACTCGTATCTTATCGCCTCAATGGGGTCGAGATTGGCCGCTTTCTTGGCTGGATACCAGCCAAAGAAGATGCCCGTGATGGTACACACCACAAATGCCAGTACCACCGTCCATGCCTCGACCGAGACAGGCCAGTTGGCCAACGTTTTGATGGCCATTGAGGCCCCAAAGCCCAACAAAACACCAATCACACCACCCGTGACACTGATCATGACAGCCTCAATGAGGAACTGGCTCAGAATGTCGATACCACGAGCGCCCACGCTCATGCGCAAGCCTATCTCGCGGGTGCGCTCGGTCACCGACACATACATGATGTTCATGATGCCGATACCGCCCACCACCAATGAGATGCCCGCCACAGCGGCAAGGAGCAATGTGAGCATGCTCATGGTGGAGGTCATCATCGAACTGATTTCTTCTTGCGAGCGGATGCTGAAGTCATCCTCGTCACCATCACGCAACTTGTGGTTGGTTCGCAGAATTTCGGTAACGTCGGCAATGGCCAGTTGGGTCATTTCCTCGGTAATGGCGCTGGCATAGATGCCCGACAGATAGGTCTGCGCAAGCATACGCTTCATCACTGTGGTGTAAGGAGCCAGTACGATGTTGTCCTGGTCCATGCCCATGCTGTTGTATCCCTTGCTCTTGAGCACCCCCACCACACGCATAGGGATTTTGTTGAAACGCACCACCTGGCCTATGGGGTCGGAACCGCTGGGGAACAGTTCATCGACGATAGTCTTGCCGATGACACACACCTTGGCACTCGCTTTGATGTCGGCATCGGTAAACATCTCGCCACTTTCCACTTTGAGTTGGCGTATTTCCAAATAGCCCTGACTCACACCTGTGACGCTCGTCTGGTAGTTGTTGTTGCCGTAGATGAGTTGGCCTCCACTGCTTACATTGGGACTTACCGCCGCCAGATACTTGCTCTGGTCAACGATGGTCTGGTAGTCGGCCAATGTCAACGACTGCGCGTCATCGGCACTCATGCGCGCCCCGCCAGGACCACGGTCGGCACCAGGATTAATCATAATCATGTTCGACCCCATCTCGGCGATGTTCTGCTTGATGCTCTGCTTCGAGCCCTGTCCGATGGCGAGCATGGTGATGACCGAAGCCACACCGATGATGATGCCCAGCATGGTCAAGAAACTGCGCATCTTGTTGTTGGCAATGGCCTTGAGCGCTATCTTAAATAAGTTTGTTCCGTTCACGTTAGACTTTAGATTATGTACGCTAGAAATTAAACTTTAACTATCAGTCATCATTGACCGGCAGTTCGGCCAGTTTTTTGGTGGCGTCCAGCATATTGGGATTGAGCACATCGTCGCGAATTTTTCCATCGCGCAACACGATGTTACGGCTGGAATATTGCGCTATCTCGGGGTTGTGCGTTACGAAAATGATGGTTCGGCCCTCGCGGTGCAACTCCTGGAAGAGCACCAGAATCTCAAACGATGTGCGAGTGTCGAGGTTACCGGTCGCCTCATCGGCCAGAATGACCGCTGGGTCGTTGACCAATGCCCGCGCGATGGCCACACGTTGCATCTGTCCACCCGACATCTGGTTGCTCTTATGGTTCAACCGGTCGCCCAGTCCCACGCGAGTCAGCGCGTTGATGGCCCGTTCACGGCGCTCACTGGCCGATATCGCGCTGTTGTACATCAGCGGCAGTTCCACATTCTCAACTGCGGTGGTCTTTGCCAACAAGTTATAGTTCTGGAAAACGAAGCCTATCTTGCGGTTGCGCAGAATGGCACGCTGGTTCTTGCTCATCGTGCGCACTGGAGTGCCGTCAAGACGGTACTCACCACTGGTTGGTGAGTCCAGACACCCTAGAATATTGAGCAGGGTGGACTTTCCAGAACCCGACGTGCCCATGATGGTGACAAACTCCCCCTCGCTGATGGTGAACGACACACCACGCAGCGCCTTGACGACTTCCTCGCCCACGATGAACTCACGCCGGATGTCTTCCAGTTCAATAATCGATTTCATTACTTTTTCTTGTTTTTATCCCTGTTGCGAGGACCAGGCATGAACGGCGAACCACCGCCCTTATCACCTTCCGGACCCTCTTCAAGGTCTCCACCAGTGCGGAAATCAACGACAATCACATCACCCTCGTTCACACCACTGCAAATCTCGGTGTGCGCGCCATCGGTAATGCCTGTCTGCACAATCACCGCCGTAAACACATTGCCTTGCAATGTCCACAGTTTGGGCGAACCAGCAACATCCTTAATTTGGAATTTCTTGCCCAACACCTGAGGTTCGGGGGTGAAACGCAACGCCTTGCTGGGCACACTCACCACACCATTGCGCTCCATGGTGTAGATAGTAACATTAGCTGTGAGACCCGGTTTGAGTTTGAGGTCGGCATTGGGAGCGCTGATAACCACTTCGTAGGTCACCACATTGTTGGTCGTCGTGGCTTTCTTGCGTACCTGAGTGACGCTGCCGTTGAAGGTGTCGTCGGGGTAAGCATCGACGGTGAACGCCACGCGCTGGCCCTCAGTGACGCCACCGATGTCGGCCTCGTCAACGTTCGCGATGACACGCATGTCGGTCAAATCCTTGGCGATGGTAAACATGGTGGGGGTGCTGAACGATGAAGCAACGGTCTGACCTTCCTCTACCTCCTTGCTGATGACCACACCGTCGATGGGCGAGTAGATGGTCGCATAACCCAAGTTGGTGCGCGCCTTGGCTACACCCTGCTGCGCCACCTTGACCTGCTCCTGAGCCTTGCGCAGACTTTGCAGGGCCACGTCATACTCGCTGGCGCTGACCAATTGTTTCTGCATGAGTTCGGCATAGCGGGCGTAATTCTTCTGTTGGTAATCAAGATCGCTCTGTGCGCTGCGCAAATTGGCCTGCTGAGAGGCGAGTTCGCTTTCAAGGTTAGTACGGTCAAGCACGGCAATGACTTGGCCCTTCTTGACCACACTGTTAAAGTCCACATAGAGTTTCTTGACAATACCCGACACCTGTGTACCTACATCGACCGTGGTGACGGCCTCCAGTGTTCCAGTTGCTGTGACACTGGTCGAGATGTCGGCCTTGGCAACTTTAACGGTTTCGAAACTGATGCGCGCTTCGGCTTTTTTCTTGCCCATCAGCATGAACACGGCCAAACCTGCCAGCAAAGCGGCTACAGCAATAATGATTTTGGTTTTCTTTTTCATATATGAAATGGTTTTCTTTTTCTATCTGACTAAATTCTATTATAAATGACCATAGTAATGCAGCATGGCGATATTGAGCAAAGCCATATACTTGGCTTGCAACATTTGCTGGGTGCTGGCCGAGTAATTGGTTTTGTCGGTAGTGAGTTCGAGAATGTTCTTCAGTCCCAAGCGGAACTGTTCACTGGTCAACTCATAACTCGTGCGAGCCGCATCGACCTTCGCCTGCGCGGCGATGTACCGCTGCTGCGAACTGTAAGCCTGTAGCCAGTAGTTCTCGATAGTCTTCCATAGCGACTTCTGGGCTTCGACGAGATCCAGTTCGGCCGTCTCACGCTCAAGTTTTGCCTTGGCCACGGCGTTCTTGGTCTTTCCGTGATCCCACACGGGGAGGCTCAGGCTCACGCCCAGCGAGTTGTTCCACTGGTCCTTGAGTTGGGTAAAGAGGTTGCCACCGCCCGTGTTGTTCGATGTGTTAATGCCGGCATTGGCGTTGATACTGGGTTTCCCCTGTGCCTCGGCAATCTTCACGTCCAGGTCGGTGCGGTCGATGGCCAACTGTTGTGCCCTGATTTCGGGGCGATACGTCAGCGCCGACTGATAGACATCGGTCTTGCTGGGCAACGGCTCAAGCACATCCGCTTCAAGTACTGGGTCGGCAAGTTGCAGTTCATAGTCACCGTCAAGTTCCATCAGTTGTTTGAGCTGCAGTTTGTAGTCGGCTAGCGAAGTCTCGTCGGCAACTTTCTGGTACTGGTCATTAGCCAGTTGCGACTCCATCTGCGACACATCGGCCTTGTTCAGCAAACCAGCCTTGAACAGCGCTTTGGCGCGGTCGAGTTGTTGTTGTGCCAGAGCAATCTGCTCATCGTCCTGCTTCAACGACTCTTGTGCATAGAGGATTTGGACATAGAGTTTGGTGATGTTCTCCTCTATGGTGAGCAAGGTTTGATCGACGCTGAGTTCGGCGATTTGAGAGTTCAGTTCCTGCAACTTGATGTTGTTGGAAATCTGACCGCCGTCATAAAGGGGCATTGAAGCACTCAAGCCGTAACTGCCACTATATCCTGCCTTGTGCACGTTGGTGGTCACTTGCGAACCATTCACGCTGAGCGAGTTGGCACGGAACGGTTGGTAAGACAAGCCTTGGTTGGTCGAGAATGAGACCGAGGGTAGTCGGCTGGAGCGAGCATCGGCAATGTTGATGCGCTGCTGCTCCACGCTCACCCGTCCTCGCTTGACCGACACATTCTCCTGCTTGGCCCAGTTGATGCAGTCTTCAAGCGTCCATGCAGTCGGCTTGACCTTCAGCGAATCCTGCGCAAAAGCCATCTGCGAGATGCACACGAGAAACAGTAATGTGATGATATTCGTTTTATTCATAATGTAACACATTTTTACGCTACAAAGTTAGCAACAATGCCACACGAAAGCAAAAGTATTATACAAAACACCAAAAGCACATAGAGCATTCCACCATTTTCACCGACAAAAACCAAATGACCATCAATAGGCTTCGGTCTCGAGGTGCTTTTGTTATGGGGAAAAAGTACAGGGGACAACTTGCATTTGACTGCTTGTTGCCCCCTGTTTGGTCGGGGTGAGAGGATTTTTTGTGCAAAGTTATGAGCCCCATTAGTCTGTAATTTACAAATCGTTTGAGTCTTAAAACGTATCATTGTTGTCCCACTCTTGTCCCGGTTTGAGCTAAAAGAATCTGTATTGTACGCTCCTTCTCCTTAAGGAGTTCCTTCAGTGCGCTCACCTCATTGGCCGTGATAGTCACCGCTGCGTTGGCGTTGCCTATGACGGTGGTCGCTTTGACATTCGACACGCTGACCGACGCGTCGTCGTCGAAGAAGTAGGATGGCGACACTCCGATGATGCTGCAGATACGGTCAAGGAGAGAACAGTCGATGCTCTCCTTGCGCATGATTGCCGACAAATAGGTGGGCGTGATGCCCAGCTCAGCGGCAAGGTCTTTCTTGACGAGGTGCTTCTCCTCAATCAATCTCTTTAATTCTGTACCAATATTTTTCATAAAGCAAAATGTTAAATTATCTAAAACATATAGTTTGAGTTCAAACAAATGGTTTGAGTTCTCGAAAATAATTGTACCTTTGCGGCTGTAAAATTACAACAATTATTGCAAATACAATCATTATGGACTCAAAAAACAACGAAATTCGCAAAGATTCGATTGCGCTGCGAGATTTTATGAACCGCTTTACGCGCAACCGTCGGACTTGGGTAATCGACCAGATCTGCACCGGTTGTCTCGTTCCTCGATACACGGTGATGAACTGGACTCGAGGTTTGGCCCGTATCCCTGAACTTCACAAGCGCAAAATTGAAGAAATTTTTTCAGAGAGCATCTTTGATTCTCTAACTATTTGTGAAAAATGACATGAACGTGCCATTGAAAATCGAGTTTTACACCTACGAGGATGAATTGTGGTACCGTACAGCCGATGGACACACCGAG
>JAFZRJ010000005.1 GCA_017619935.1 Muribaculaceae bacterium
AATGCTCAGCGTGGTGCCGCACAGGCTCAACAGAACGTGAATCGAGCCAACAGCAACTTGAAGATGACCGAGAAGGTCGATGCTGCCGCCCGGCGTGTGGCGACAAATGCCGATAACAACCTTCAGAGGGCACAGTTGGGCGCGCAGAAGGCACAGAGCGACCTGAAAACCGCCAATGAGCAGCACAATCAGGCGTTGCGTGATGCCTATGCCGCTGAGCAGCACGCTCAGATTGACAAGACGGTAGCACATGCGAGTGGCAGCGACGTTGTGAGCGGTTACCGATCCTTAGAGGATTTCCAAGATAAACAGGGTAAATTATCAAAAGAAATATAATGACGTTATAGAACCAATATAGCAACTTAAAACGTACAACAATATGGATACCAACCAACAGAATGTATCACAGTCTTTTCAAGACTACAAGACCCGCATCGGGCATTACAACACACTGAAAGAGGCCCTGGCTGCAGCCATGCTCAAGGGCAATTTCGTGTGGCGAATCTATGACGAGACCCGCGAACCCTACGACCTGGTTGAGATTTACCAGTTTGCACAGAAGTATGACAAGGAGTACCCCATCACAGGCACCCAGTTCTACTGGGTGTCGCGCGAGGGTGCCATAGGCATCAGCATGGGGTTGGAATACCGCGTAAAATGGTTATTTGTCCCCATGGAAGAAGGATTGGAACGAGATGACCTTGTGATAAAGATGGGCGAGAAAATGGCCGAGGTTGAAGAAGTGAAAGGTGCACTCTCATCCCAAACTGAGGCTACACCCATGGCACCACCACCCATTCCATCCTCCGAACCGATAATGCCGTCGGAACCCGAACCCGCTCAAGTAACACCCGTTGCAGAAACGCCAGTGCAAGTACAGCCTATGCCACCGATTCCACAACCCGAACCTGTGGTAGAGACGCCAGTTATGCCACCGATTCCACAACCCGAACCTGTGGTAGAGACGCCAGTTATGCCACCGTTGCCTCAACCGGAACCCGTGGTGGAGACGCCAGTGCAAGCACAGCCCATACCACCGATGCCCCAACCAGAACCTATACCGCAACCAGAGCCTGTACTGCAGCCTGTTCAGCAACCTGCCCCTCAGCCGCAGTTTGTGCCGCAACCAGAGCCTGTACCGCAGCCTGTTCAGCAACCTGCCCCTCAGCCGCAGTTTGTGCCGCAACCAGAGCCTGTACCAGAGCCCGTGCAACAACCTGCCCCTCAGCCGCAGTTTGTACCGCAACCAGAACCTGTACCGCAGCCTGTTCAGCAACCTGCCCCGCAGTCGCAACAACAACCAATGCAGCCAAAGGTGCAGCAACCTGTAGCACAGGGCGGTAGCAAGAGTAAGTTGCCACTGATTATCGGCGGAATAGCGGCAGCCTTGCTGATTATTGGCGGAGGTTTCTTTGCTTACAAATACTTTGCCGGTAGCAAAGATGCTCCCGCTCAGCAGACAGAAGTAACTGCAACTACAACCGAGAGCGAGACCCCGACAACCGAACAGGCCGTCCAGTCCGCAGACGATGCCAAGGCATTGACCACAGCTGCCATCAGCGATTTGAAGAACGCAACCACTGCTCAGCAAGGCATCGACAAGCTGAACCAAGCCATCAACAAAGGGGGCAAAGAGTCGGTTGAGGCGCTATATACACTCGCTCAACTTTATGGCCGCGTCTATAGTGACAAAGACGCGCTTGCCAATGTCGAAAAACTGCTGCCCAAAGATGCCAAGAAAGCTCATGAATTGAACGAGAAAGCCGTGGAACTCGACAATACCTACTATCCCTCGCTCTATGAGTTGGGTTGCGACTATATGGCAGGCGATGCCCGTGGTGCTGTTGACCGAGACATCGACAAGGCCAAGCAATATTTTACGCAAGGTGCCAAATATGCCCAGCAGGCTAACGACACCCAACTAGCCGAGCGCTTTGAAATTCGCCTCTCATCGCTCGAATAGTATTTCGACTTTGCAATGTTGCAACAACCTAAACACGTCAATAAAGCAACAAAATGAAAAAATTGCGATTTATTATCATAATAGTTTGTCTGCTGGTGCCAACGGCACTCTCTCGCGCCGAGGTTGCCAAGTGGATTATCAAACCCATGGCCAGCGCCATCGCTCGCATGGATAATTCACACTTCAAAGTATGGAACGACGACAAGTGCGGCGTGTTCAACAGCCAAGGAAAACAAGTGGTGCCATTCATGGCCGACTCGATTACCGACTTTGTGGGCGATGTGGCTGTTGTGCTACGCAATCAGGAAGGCCACAACAGGTTGCTGTCGGTGCTCCACACCGACGGGGCTATTTTCCCCGTCTACGAGGAGGTTTATGTCGACGAGAACCCCTTTGTGGGTACCGACCGTTTGCTGGTCACCGACCGCAAGGGAAAAGACTTGTTTCTCAACCTTGAGGGCAAGAAAATGAAAGATAAGGTGAACCGCAACGAGTTGCCCCCAGCTTCGCCCGAGCCCGAACTGGAGTTCGTGGTCAACGGGCCCATCCCGTTTGAGGTCGACGACGAGTATGGCTATTACTATGGCAAGGACATCTTTCTGCCCGTGCAGTTCACCGAGGCGCAGCCGTTCAGCAACGGATATGCCATTGCAGCCGACCATACCGGAAAATATGGTCTGTTGCGGTTGCTTGACGACGATGTGCATGTGATCAAAGCCGGGCGAGAAGCCCCCGAAGACTATGTGCATGAGAACATCAAATTCAAGATACATGTGCCCGAGGAACTGAACAACGATATTATCACAATGGTGTGTACCGATGCCCGAGGCCAAAGCGTGGAGGAAAAAAGTTTTGATAGCGGCTCTGAACGCGAGGTGCCGTTCTCACTCTCGGCTGGCAAATATAAGGTGAATGTACTGTCAGGCAATCTGCATATCTACACCACCTCAGTCACAGCGAAACCGCCGGCAAAACCAAAGCCCAAAGAGAAAGTCCAACCCAAACCTGCCACTTCGGCAAACACCACGACCACACGTACAGCTGTGAGTAGCAGCGCCGTCAGTGCCTCGTCGGTGCAGATTGCAGTAGGCGCCAAGACCTTGAAGGCCAACGCAAAGGACTGTGCGTCATTTGCCATCACCATTACCAACAATGGCAACGAGACGCTCACCACACCGGTCAGTGTCGGTGGCAAGGGTGTGATTTGTGCCACCAAGCAAGTAACCGTCAAGCCACACTCGTCGCGCTCAGTCACCGCAACCTTCACTGGTGTCAAGAGCAAAGAGAGCCGCACCGTCACGGTAACTGCTTCGGGCAAGACTGTGAGCCGCACCATTGCGCTCACTCCTTTCTTCACCGAATTTTGATTCGAGATTCATCATTTGTAATATTTTTACGATAGATATTTCAGGTTATCAAGAATCAAAAAAAGCAGAGGCGCGACCCCATCGTGGAGCCGCGCCAATTCTTTATAACACGAAAGTTTATTGTTGGCCAAGAAGGCTGTCTATCTAGTCCCGGCGAACAGCTGCTTAACGCTCGGGGAAATGGACGACCGGCACTTGGTCGAAGCTCAGTGTTTCTGTAGTGCCGTCATCCTTGCGAACGATGAATTTCAGGTCTTTGGAGTTGAACTGGAAAACAGTGTTGTTAAATTCGTCTTCGTTTTTCGTCAGTTTCTCGGCAAGACTCACCTTCAGCAATTTATGGCAGAAGTCAAATGCGTTCATTCCCAAGTGTTGTACTGAATCGGGCAGAAATACCTCGCTTAGCTCGTTGCAACTGTAAAACGCCGCTTTCTCGATACTTTTGAGCTTGTTTCCCAGGTTAAGGGTGCTGATGTTTGTGCCGTGGAAAGCCGATTCTCCAATTCGCTCAACGTTTGTCATGGTAATGCCGGTGAGCTTGCTGCAATCATAAAAAGCGTAGGGCATGATTTCCTTGACCGATGCCGGTACGGTATAGTTGCCACAATTATGGCTGGGAGGGCAGGTGATGAGCTTTGTCATGTCGTTGGAGAAAATGATGCCGTCGATGCTGATTAGCGAGTGTTCTCCTTGACGCACGTTGATTTCTTTGAGGGCCCTGCACGACGAGAATGGGTTGCCGTTAATATAGGTGAGTGTGCTGGGCAATGTGATACTCTCCAAGGCCTTGCAATAATTGAAGGCGTTATAACCTAATTGGGTTGTTCCTTCGGGTATATCCATCGTCGTGAGAGATTGGCAGCAAGAGAAGGCCTCATGACCGATAGAACGCAGAGAAGCGGGGAGACCGACGTATTTGAGCGCATCGTTATAGGCGAAAGCGTAGGCTCCGATAGTGGTCACGGCATCAGGTAGCACGATAGTTTCCAGCTTCTTACATTCGCTGAACGCGCTCATGCCGATGCTGGTGATGGTTGGCGGGAGATTGATGGTGGTCAAGTTGTCGCACTCCTTGCAAAGCCTCTCATCAATCATCTTGATTGAACTGGGAATGGTGATGCTTGTCAGGCTTGAGCAGCCTTCAAATGCAGAATAACCGATGTGCGTCACCGTTGAGGGAATGTCGATTTTGGCGATTTTCTCGCAGTTGGTGAACGCCCAGATGTCGATATCGGTGATGGTGTTGGGTATCACCACCTCGGTGATGTCCTTACAACCGAAGAAACCCCAACTGCCAATGGCGGTCACCGTATAGGTCTTTCCGTCGAGTTTGACTTGAGAGGGAATAACAACTTTGCCTTTGGGCAAGTTGTCTTTGGCTTTTTCCACTTTTACCGTGTTCTCTCCGGTGATTTCATATCTCAATCCATTGTCGCGCGTTTTGCAGCATACGGTCAAGTTCATTCCAACAGCCAAAACTATAATAATGAGTAATATTCTTTTTAACATGGCGATAATGATTAAATGTGATTAGTGTGGTCGGCGTGCATCCAGGATGGCCATTAGTTTGCTCTTTTTCCACATAGGGAAGTTGAGCCGGCTTCCGTCTCGGAACAAAATATAGAAGTTGAGAGCGAAGCCTTTCTTGTAGCCAGCGATGTCGGCAATGTTGAAAAACTTGTAGAAGGGCTTGATGTGGTCTTTGCGCGTGATTTCGTCGGGAATCATGAATACCTGTTTGTCGGTGATGAGCAGGTCGTACCCCCACATCTCCATAACGCTATACTTCCAGGTGACGTTCATTTTTTCTTCCGGCACAATTTGTCGCCAGTCGAAGTTCGGGTCTAAATCATAAAGCATAATCTGAGTCCTTTGTAGGTTAATATGATTCTATGGATTAGTTCAAATACACTTTTATTGGGCAAATTTAGGTATTATAAATCAGATTTGCAAGTTTTTTGGTTCAGCCACGATAATGGTAAATTGTAATTTAGCATTAGAATGTGTAATCGACGCAAGCACGGGCGGCCTTGTGTCCAGCGAGCAGTCCGGCCGCCGCGACATGGGCGGGGTGCTTGGCGTAGGTGGCGACGTCGGCCATGGTGGGCACGACAGCGGTGAGCACGACGTCCCAGTCTTCGGCGGGATTCTCATTGATGCCTACTTCAATGCTTTGCAGCACGTCTATCTGCTGTGGCAGCGCCTCGAGTGCGGCCTTGAATCGTAATGCGATGTCGCTCCGCTCTTGTGCGGAGCCTGTGAGTTGGAAGGTGACGATGTGTTTGACCATAATTGTAAGTTGTCTAGTTGGTGTATTTATGAAAAGTGCCGAACAGTTGATGTGTCCGGCACTTATATGAGAAAATGTTCAATGCTTATTCAGCTGCGGGAGCATCCTCGGCGGGAGATTCTTCCACAACGGGAGCTTCCTCGACGGGAGCGGCGGGAGCCTCTTCAACTACGGGAGCGGGAGCGTTCTCGGCTACCACTTCAAAGGGAATCTCCACGGCAACTTCCTTGTGCAGGCGCACGGTGGCCATATATTGACCTACTTGCTTGATGGTCTCCTTGATGGAGATGATCTTGCGGTCCACCTTGTGTCCCTTGGCTTCAAGAGCCTCGGCCACTTGGATATTGCTCACCGAGCCATAAATGGTACCGGTTTCGCTCACCTTGGCGGGGATGGTCAGCGACACACCAGCCAGAGTGGCGGCGATTGCCTCGGCGTCGGCCTTGATTTTGGCAATCTTGTGTGCGCGTTGCTTCAGGTTCTCGGCAAGCACCTTGAGTGCCGACGGAGTGGCCAGGATAGCCTTGCCCTGTGGGATGAGGTAGTTGCGGCCATAGCCGTTCTTTACTTCGACAACGTCGTCCTTGTATCCAAGGTTGGCAACGTCTTCTTTCAATATAATCTTCATATTGCTTAATTCCTCTTAAATAATTAATGTGTAGGGTGAATTACTTCATCAAGTCGGCCACATAGGGCAGCAAGGCCAGGTGGCGTGCACGCTTGACGGCCTGAGCTACGCGACGTTGGAACTTGAGTGAAGTGCCAGTGATGCGGCGGGGAAGAATCTTACCCTGCTCGTTGAGGAACTTCTTCAGGAACTCGGGATCCTTATAGTCGATATACTTGATTCCGCTTCTCTTGAAACGGCAATATTTCTTCTTCTTTGTGTCAACCGACAGCGGAGTGAGGTAACGGATTTCACTTTGTGTTTGTGCCATAATTATTTCCTCCTTTAATCATTAAACGTTAATGTTTTCTTCGGCCATGGGAGCTTCCTCGACGGGAGCGGCGGGAGTCTCTTCCTTGGCAGCTTTCTTGTTACGGCGCTTGGCGGCGTACTCGGCAGCATACTTGTCGAGACGGAACGTCAAGAAACGGAGCACTTTCTCATCGCGGCGGAAAGCGGTTTCCAGCTTGCGAACGATGGTGGGCTCACCATCAAACTCGATGAGCGTGTAAAATCCGGTAGTCTTATTCTGGATGGAGTAAGCGAGCTTGCGCAGACCCCAGTTCTCCTCATTGACGATGGTGGCATCGTTCTCGGTGAGGACACCTTTGAATTTTTCTACCGCTTCCTTCATCTGAGCATCAGACAAAACGGGAGTTAAAATGAAAACGGTTTCGTAGTGATTCATAAAACGTTAAAAATTAATGTATTAATAAAATTTGCTCACAAAAGTGGTGCAAAGTTACGAATAAGCGAGCGAATAACCAAAAAAAAATGATTTTTTTGTCATTTTTTCGGGCAAGAGTAACTTCGACCGAAGGTCAGCGTTACAAATAAGCGAGCGAATAACCCAAAAAAATGATTTTTTTGTTGTTTTTCCGAGCGAGAGTAACTTCAAGGCGATAGATGCCTCAACGTTACTACATAATTTTGAAACCATAATGGCTTTCGCAAAAGAAATTTTAGAACTTTTGTTGTCCTTATAAGCAAAAAAATTTGTTTTTGTGTTCCTCTTTTGCTAATTTTGCAGTTGGAGCAAATTGAAAAATCAGTAAATATAATGACACGAAACGGCTGCATATCGACTTTTGCCACCAGTGGGTTCAGCAACTCACTGAAATTCATTATTTTACCGCCACCCATAGGCGCAGATTTTAGGATGCGTCAAGTAATGTCGCGTCACACATATCACAATGTCTAAGGCACATTTCGGCCATCGTGGCTTGAGTGTGCTTTTTTGCAGAAAATTTATAACCCGATCATCAACTATTTTATTAACATATTAAATATGATACATTATGAAAAAGAAATTCTTGCTATCGAGATGGCGGGCGACGGGGCTGCTGTTCCTGTTCCTGTTGCTTGCAGCAACGTCCCCGTGTAGGGCAAGCGTATTCGAATTGAACGGGCAAATCAATGCCTCTCAGATTCCCGACAACTCTGCTGTCCTGGTCACAGGTAAATCCACGATTACGGTGGACTGCAACAAGACAATCAAATGTATTGCAGGTTATGGAAGAACTTTGGTGATACAGTTCAACGGTAGCGGTTACAGTTTCAACGTTGTTTATGATCAGTATGAAGGAATAGCCCTAAGTGCCAGTTCTCTCACAGTGCAGGGTAACGGTTTGCTGAAGGCGTCTGGAGATTTTTCTGGCATCTATGTTAAGAATCTCATGATAAAAGACAATGCCAAAGTGATGGCATTGGGCAACAGCAAATACCATGGAGGTATCGAATGCCGGGTCATGGATATCTATGACTCCAATGTGTATGCCAGAAGCAGGGGATATGGTATCCTTCTTTTCGATTCACAATCCAAGATTACCATGCACAGCGGCAAGCTGACGGCCATAGGTACAGGTTATGCCGGCTATACTTCTCCTAATGGTTTGTATGGTTATCCCAGTGGATGGGGTATCACGAGCGGTGGTATAAAGAATTTTGATAATTATATGAGTTATGCCGATGGCACCTTGGATGTTCAGGGCGGCGAAGTGGTCGTCCAGTCGAAGCACCAGGGTGGTGTGGTGCTTGGCACTGTGAATGTGTCGGGCGGCTCGCTGACGGTGAACTCCAATATGGGCGGCGGCAAGACCTCGGTTGACGAAGAGGGCGCCATCCAGTGCTACACGATGAACGTGAGCGGCGGCGAGGTCAACGCCAACGGAAACCGCGACGGTATCCATGTTAAGGGCGCACTGACCGTGACCGGCGGCAAGGTGCTGGGCGACGGCGGCAAGTCAACCCGCAGAGGTATCTATTCCGAGGGAGAAATGATCTTCTCCGGCCCGAGCGAGGTGACCGGCAGCGGCAGTAACTATGGCATTTACAGCGAGAACAACATCACTGTGAACAACAAGCACACGTTGGGCACCACTCGTGCCGACGGATTCACCTACGGCATTTATTCGGAGAAGAAAATCATCTTCCCGATGGGTTCCGACTTTGAAAGCTGCGATGCCTACTCCAAGGAGTTCAAGCCCTATTGTGCCGTTGGCGGACTTGAGTTCCAGCGTCCGTGGAAGAACATTCAGGGATTCATCGTACATCAGGGCGACAACAACTGCTTCGAGAATCCCAACAGCAATTCCGTGGCTCACGGCACCATCACTATCTGCCGACCGAGCCTATTTAACTGGCAGTATCCCTCGACCAACAATGCCGGCTTGTGTACAAACACCAGTTATGTGCCCGGCTCTTTGGTGACTCTCACTGTACCCCAGGCAATCGTCAACTACGTGAATTGCGCCGATGCAGTACTCTCTGTTCAGTGGTGGGGGTCTTCGAAGAGCAATCCCGACGTGTTCACACTGTTAGGCACAAGCACTGTTACGGGCAACCAGCATGCAACGTTTCAAGCGACTTCGTCACAACGCGACTCGAAGATGTATGCCGTGTTGACCTACGACACGCACACCGATTATCTGATTTCGAACACGTTCGACATCAAGAAGAATAAGAACAATCTCGCTCCTGAAGCACCCGACCCGATATTCCGCTATAGCAAGGTGTGGCTGAAGAATGCCAAGACCGACCAGGAGTATCTAGTGCTTACCACACAAAAAGAACCGGGGGCACTTACTGCCAATGACTGGGCGAATGCAGAGCAACCCACACAGGCTGGCAGCGTACAGTTATCTACAGCGGTGACCGGCAGTGTGTGCTACGTATATACCCGCTTCAAGGAGACATCAAGTCTTGAGCCGGGAACCGTCGTAGAATTTGTAACTGTGTATGGCGGCAGCACGACCGAGCTCAAGGACATTGAACTGACGGCTACTGGCGTGGGCTTTGATCTGCAGCCCGAGTGTCCCTCATATCATGTCGTGCCACTGAACTCTGTGGTGAGGTTCGACCTCAGTCCAGTACCGTCATCTGTAGAGAATTTCATGGGTATTCCTGCCACCTGGGGGTGGACCTTCACTAATCCAAATAGTAGTTTTGGCAAACTCTACAGCGATGCCGCCTGTACTCAGGAAATAAACTTTACCAACTGGGATGGCGACCCCGCGCAAGAGCCGTACATCAAGACGGCATACGCCAAGTTCACACAGACAACCAAGGGTAAAAAAAGATATATTTTAAGTACATCCTACTCAGTCTTTTCGGGGATGTCTGGACATGATTCTTTCAATGTCTGTGTAGCGAACCCGGATGGCACTTACAACCCGTCGTATATGGAAGCATGGAACAGGATAGTGGATGGAGAATACTATTACCTGCTTGTCCCTTCAGGTGTGATTACTGCACAGGAAATTATCTATCGTCCTCTTGCTGCTTCACTTGAGGGTGTGACCTTTAAATATACAGATGGATATGGAAATGAAATCTCCAATCCACAACTTTCTGTCAGCATCGATGCGGCGAACAAGCTGCTGCTCGTCGATGCAACCAATACTCCAGTCGGTTACATCGACGAGGTTAATTTCTATATGGATGGTGAATACCTTGGTTCTACAATAATTCGTGTCGCGGCACCGACACCTCAGGGCATAGAGGTTACACCGGGCGAATTGACGCTTGACCCGCTCGACACCGAGTGCCAGCTGCACGCAAACTTCGTGCCGGCAAACGCTGCCACCAATACCCCGATAGAGTGGTCGTCGAGCAACACCGCTCTTGCCACCGTCGACCAGAACGGCAAGGTGACGATGATTGAGGCTGCCGATATCAACAGCGTGCTCGGCGAATCGGTTACCATAACCGCTACCTGCGGCGACTTGTCGGGCTCGGCGGTCATCCACATCTCGGGTGAGAAATATCCGCTATGGGTCAAGGGCACCCAGGTGACTTCGATGAACAAGTATGACATATTTGGCGACCGCAAAGTGAGCTACGAAGGAGGCCAGCTGACTATCAACGGCTACAATGCTTCTATCACAAACAAGCCATACCTGAAGACTGAACTGCCCACCTTGCTGGTGAACGTGCGCGGCTCAAACATTGCAACGAGTAGCAGCACCGCCACCGCACCTGCCATGGCACAGATGATAAATACCAATGTCCACTTTATCGGCAACGGCACTCTCAAGATGTTAGGTCAGTCAACTAATGTCTTAAGTGGGCTTATAGCCAACAACATCACCGTGAGCGACACCGTTACGGTCGAGGCAAAAGGCCGGTCATACGGTGTCGCTGCAAGAGACGCGCTGGCAGTGTATGACGAGACGGCTACAGTCCGCGCCTATGGCACGGCTGATGCATCAATACTTGCGAACTCAGGCATCATAGGTAATGTGGTTGACCCTGCGGGTGCTGCCATTAGTTTTGTGGAGTCGTTGAATGGTTATTCAGTCACCAGCGAAGGTTCGCCTGTGATGCACACCTGGGTGACCATCAACGGAGTAACGGAACAGTCTGGCGTGCTTGGCGACGTGGATGGTGACGGGAAAGTGGATGTTTCGGACGTGAATGCTGCCATCAACATCATCCTGGAACTGAAGGATGCCAGCGAATATGCTGGCAACGCCGACCTCAACGGTGACGGAAAGGTGGATGTCAGCGACGTCAACGCCATCATCAACATCATCCTGTCTAATTAAAATTAATATTAATAATTTCATAGCCGCATCATGCCATTCAGCATGTTGCGGCTTTTGTTATTAGACCGATAACATGATAAGCTCGAAGGGCACACTTTTTATAACCGATGGTGGAGCCACAGCTTGGCATGTTCAGACAAGTCGTAGACTTGGCGTAGTGCAAACACATTGAGCCACGGCGGAGCTGTGGGGGGCACTGTGGGTGGGGGTGCCCTCAATAGCGGCACTTCGTAAGATGTTCCGTTGTCGTGTATTGCTGACTGTCGCCACCACCACGTCACATCATTGTGCTTCGGTGAAATATCGCCGTATTGCGGCTTTAGTTGGGCAGTTGGGCACTCTCTGATTAACATTGTTATGACATGATTTACTTCATATCTTTGAGGCGAAAATTCCGAGACAATATGACAAATAAATGGATGGAAACCTTAAAGAATGTGAATAACTGGAACAGCTGTAACCGTTGTAACCACTGTAAACATTGTAACAACTGGAAACTGAAAACTGAGAACTCAAAACTGAAAACTGTCCACTGAAAACGACATCCTAATGGTGCTGGCGCAATTTTTTGAAAAAAAATCGTTTTATTAATAATGAAAGGAAGCAATGTGCAATTGTGACTCAATTATTAATTGTTCATTGTGCATCATTAATTGTGTATTATCCACGAAATAGTATTACCTTTACAAGTTATGATACAACTGAAGAATATCCTAATAATGATGGCTACGGTGCTTCCGCTTGTCGCATCGGCTCAAATCGCGTTCACGGGAAATGACCGCGAATATATGGAAATCACCCCAGAAGCCAACACGGGTCTGAAAAAAATATATGTCTTTTATGATGTTGAGGGGGTGGGCATGAGTTACACGGCCACGACCATGAATCCCGTTACTTGGTTCACCTACGATGAGCGGGGGGGTGGTTACGCCCAAGAAATCTATGACGTGATAGACGACCCCGAAAATCCCTACCTGAGCAGCATTCAGGAGGTGAAGGGAATGGCTATATCATTGAGGAAGGGACAACGAGGTATTATATATGGGTGACCGACTATTCGAAATACCCGCTGTATCTGTCAACCATCACGCCCGACAACGACGGCGACTGCGGCACTGCCACCATCCATGTGGAGGGTAGCGGCGACGATATTCCGTATTACACCATCAACGGTGTGCG
>JAFZRJ010000037.1 GCA_017619935.1 Muribaculaceae bacterium
GGTCGCAACCGCAGTCTAGAGTGCGGCTTCGGCAAGTGCGGCGCCTGCGAAATGCGTGTCGACGGCCAGGTGCGACGCATCTGCATCACCAGCATCGACGGTGTGAAAGAGGTGCGCGAGATTCCCAAGGACTCTATGCCCGAGGGCAAAGCCCGTGCAGCCCATGAAACGAAGATTTACAAAACTACGGTCGCCATCATCGGCGGCGGTCCTGCCGGACTGGCATGCCGCGAGCAACTCACCGCGCTGGGCATCCCCAACATTGTGGTGGACAACAACGCTACCGAGGGGGGCCAGTTCAATATGCAAACCCATCAGTTCTTCTTCTTTGAGAAGGAGCAGAAGTTCGGTGGTATGCGTGGTTTTGACATCGCCAAAACACTTGCCGGCGACAATCACGACGGCATCTTGCTCAACAACACCGTGTGGGACTTGCTCGAAGGTCGCCGCATCGCCCTGAAAAACATAGTCACCCAAGAGGTGGGCTACATCGATGCCGACCATCTGGTGGTGGCGACTGGCGCCGTGCCGTTCATGCCCGTGTTTGAGAACGACGATGTGCCGGGCGTTTACACCGCCGCCGTGTTCCAAAAGATGATGAACCAGGAACACACCCTGCTGGGCAAGCGCGTGCTCACCGTGGGAGCCGGCAACATCGGTTACCTCACCAGTTATCAGGCCATGCAGGCCGGTGCAACCATCAAGGCCATCATCGAGGGCATGGACCACGAGGGTGGTTTCCCTGTGCAAGCCAACCGCGTGCGCCGTCTGGGCATACCCATCATGACGTCGCACGTGCTCATCCGTGCCATTCCCAACGAGGACTACACTGGCGTTACTGGTGCCGTGATTGCCGAATGTCGCAATTTCCAACCTATTCCGGGCACCGAGCGCGTGATTGACGACATCGACATCATCAACATCTGTACGGGTCTTATCCCCGACAACCAGTTGCTCGTGAAAGGCCGCTCGGTCTTCGGCCGCAACGTGTATGGCGCCGGCGACGCCGTTCGCATCGGCGAGGGCACCAGTGCCGTGCTCCGTGGCCGACAGGTGGCCTACGAGGTGGCTCAGGAATTGGGTCTCCGCTTCCCCTACGAAGATTATCTGGAGGTTTCCCGTCAGTATATCGACTCCCAGCAGCGTCCCGTACGCCTGCTTGATCAGCCACGCATCCCCGATGATGACCGCATGGCTCTCAAACCCTATGTGCAGATTAACTGCCTCTATGGGTTCGCTTGCAACCCCTGCACCTTCGCTTGTCCGCAAGGTGCCATCACCAAGCCCACCACCTCGTCGGTGCCTATTGTTGATTACGACAAGTGCATCGGCTGTATGCAGTGTGTGAACCACTGCCCGGGTCTCGCCATCTTCGGCTACGACAAGCGCAAGAATGTGGTGTTCCTCCCAGTAGAATACGAGGTGGAAGAAGGCAAAGAAGCGTTCCTCGTTGACGACAACGGCGCCAAAGTGGGCCAAGGTGTCATCGAGAAAGTGCTCAAGAAAAGCAACAAGACCAACGTGGCCCGTGTCCAAGCCACTCAGGTCGATGACCTGAATCAGGTGCATGGGCTCATCCTCAAAGAGCGCTATCCCGAACCTTTGAATCTGCGACCCCTCACCGATTCCGAAGAAGGCAAAGCCTTCGTCTGCCACTGCGAGGATGTGGATGTGAAGACCCTGCTTGCGCTGGTTGGCGACCGCAAATACATCTCGGTGGACGAACTCAAGCACACCACCCGTATGGGCATGGGACCCTGCCGTGGCAAGCGCTGCGTGTCGCGCGCCAAACAGATTCTGCGCGCTCACGGCGTGGAAGTGACCGGCGACAGCACACCACGCGCACCACTCGCCAACCAAGTCACTCTAGGCGACGTCTACAATGGCGAGGCTCAAGAAACCTTCGTCTTTGAGCACGGCTCCGTCATTGAGAAAGCCGAGACCGAAGTCATCGTCGCTGGCGGTGGCATGGCTGGCAGTGCGGCATTCCGCTACTTTGCCGAAGCTGGCAAGCGCACCATTCTGGTCAACTACGACCGTGGTTCGACATGGCGCTGCATCGGCGGTGGCCGTCCCGCCTTCTCCAACCCCGACATCAGCGACATCGCCATGCACAATCTGGAAATCTTCCGCGACGACCAGCAACATTGCAACATCGACCTGAAGATGACCCGTTATGTCAACCTTGTGCACGACGACGCCACCTATCGTTCGCTCGACGCCTCACGCGCATGGAGCGAAGCCTATATGATCGACCGCAAGGACTTTGCCAAGGTCATCTCGCCATATTGGAATCCCAACGACAACACCTATAGCCACGCTTTGATTTCGGCCAACTGCTGGCAGGCCACTCCAGGACGCACCATCGAATACGTTCGCACCGTGGGCAAGCAGCATGGCGGTCAGGTGCTGGAAGACTGCGAAGTGCTGCATGTGCAGCGAGCAGGCGACAAGTTCCGCGTGCTGGTGCGCCGGCACGACAAGCATTACGTGGAATTCATCTGCGACCACTTTGTCAACGCCATGGGATGGGGCTCCGAGAAGTTTACCGACATGTTAGGCATCGACACCCAACTCTATCCTGTCAAGCACCAAGCATTCATCACCCGCCGATTGCCCAACATGGGCATCAACGGCGACTCGCTCGACATGATTATCGACCGCCGACACTACAAGGGTTTCAACGCCGTTTACGGACAGCAGTTCCTGCACACCGGGCAAATCATTGGCTGTGCCTCGCCCGACTGCGACGCCTACGAGGCTCGCCAAGACTTGAAGTATAACAGCCAGGCCTTCCTCAAGGTGGTGAGCGAAATGTTTGCCCAGTGGATTCCCAACCTAGCCTCTGTCGGCTTCCATGCTGTGTGGGCGGGCTACTACATCGAGCCGCGCTACATCATCGACCCCGAAGTGGGTCTGCTCACCGGTCTGCGTGGTCATGGGTTTATGCTCGGCCAATACTTGGCCAAACTTTATGTGGACAAATATCTGGGCAAGCCTGTCCCGGCATATATGAAGGACCTCGCGCTCGGCGGCAAAGGCCTGAGCGAGAATGCCTTCCAGTAAACAAGCGGCCTGAAAACCTGAAAAAATATCCCCCGATAGTGGTGAACACTGTCGGGGGTATTTGTTTCTGGTAATTACATTTTAACAGGAGGACAATTGTTTTGACGTGTTGCGTCGAAGACGCAGAATGCTTCGGAGAAGCTAATTGTCGGAAAGACCATGCAAGAGGGTCGAAGACTCTCGCAGCTTGGTCCTTGTGCTATCTAATGAAAAGGTGCCTCGGAGAGGAACTTCAACACGCAGCGCCAAAGACAACGCAGAAGTTCGTCTTCGACGCACCACCCAGGGGCGCAGCTATGAACCAAGCATAACAATGAGCAGCTTCGGCCGTTCACTCTGATGGGGGCTCAGTTTCTTGGACGACGGAGGCACTGCCGTCGTTCTTTTTTTCTTGGTACCTGGCACACAACTTACTTATTCCCATAAACGACAATGTAAGTACAAGTCCTAACGCCATCAGAATGAAGAAGCCCAACAAGTCGTGAACGCTTGAATAGCCTTCGCTGGACGAAAACAAGTCGAAAAGATAGATGGCCGAAAAGGCAAAGAACGCACCACTGACCATCACCGCCAGCGTGCGCCAGATGGAGCCCCAGAAGCCGTACCCGAACAACTGTCTGTTGACATAGGCATAGCATAGCGGAACCAGCACATAGAAAACGTCGGAGAAGATGTCGGCGATGTCATCGACAATGAGCACCTGCATGCTCAGAAACACCTGAATAAAAAAGCCTTGCGGCAACGTGTGACGTGGATTTTTCGGCGAATAGCGAAAAATGGCCCACGTGGGTATCAAGAAGTAGCCGGAAATCACCAGCCATCCCCATCCCGGCTCTGCCTCCACCCATGCCAAAAAGTTGTGCAGCGACTTCCATCGACCCACGACCATTGGCGTAATATCCTCAGCGAGGGCATCACTAATTACGAACAAGTGGTCAATGGCCACACTGACAATGCCAAGAATCAACAACATTTTCACCGGAGGGAACGACACTTGTCGTTTGCCGTTGATGTATTCGCTGATCAAGAGCCCGGGACGGAACATCAGTTGCAGCAGCGTGTAAGGCAGCGAACGGGTATTCATGCCCCACACTTCCAAGGCACCTTTGATAACGCTGCCCCATGTGATTTTCCCCAAGCCGGTCTTTTGCGAGCAATGAGGACAATAGTTGCCAGCGTAAGTATTCTCGCAGTTCACACAATAATGCAGTTCATGCTCATCAAAATCGTAATCAAACGGATGCGATTGCCAATATTTAAACCGCCGATATTGTTCTCTCAAGTTCATCATTATCAATTTATTGGTCAGGCCAGTGATGATGATTCCGACAAGGCCGTGCACAAAGATAGCGCTTTTTTGCCTGACATGGGTGAAACGGGCTCAATAATTGAGAAAGTTTTCGGTGTTTTAACTTTTCAGCCAGCCACATGCGACATTACTCACCATCGGCCGCTGCACAAAACAACCCTTTTGAAAATGGGCAGGGGGTAGACGTTAATATATCTAAAAATATTAGTGAAAAGTAGAAAATTAAGGTGGAAAATACTACCTTTGCATTGATAAAAATAACGAAAGGCCTCATCGGTTGGGATAACAGGGTTCTGTCCTCGATGTGGGTCAAACATGTTTGAGGACCCTACTCAAAACCACTTAATCCAAATGAAAAAGTTTTACATGATTCTTGTGGCTTTGTTGGTGGCTTTCTCGGCCAGCAACGCCACAGCGCAGGCACTCCTTGGCAAACAGGCCAAGAAAGCCTCGATTGAGAATGCTAAGGCATTAGCTGGTTTGGTAACAGAGAAGAATGTGGCTCAGCCACTCAACTTCCCTGCCGTACCCCAGTTTGCAAGTGCAGTAAAGGAATCGGGAAAAGCCACAAAGAGCAACGCTCCTCGCAAGGCTACCCCGCTGATTGAAACCCATCCCGAAGGCACCGTGAAGTACTACAACCGCACGGGTAGCGCTTATGCTGCTAGAAACTACGGCAACACACCGAAGGAACAAGATGGAATCATCACCTTCGTGTTCTGCGACAACAACGAGGTGTATATCCAAAACCCCGTGAGCACGGCTTATCTATCCGGAACCTACGTCAAGGGCACCCTCGATGGCAACACTATCACCGTGCAACTGCCGCAGACTCTCTGGACCCCCAGCGGACAGAACTACAGCGCCGAGTTGGCATGGCTTGACATCACGGCCTACGTTGAAGGCACTGTTACATCTTATGCCTCCTACTCCTTGCAGGCCGACCGCACCAATACCACCGCCGTTTACACCATTGACGACGAAGGCGTGATTTCGTTGCAGGGCAGCTCCAGCACCTACGTGCTTGCCGCCGTGTGGGACGATGACAACACGTGGCATGGCGGCGCCGACTTTGAGAGCGTCTATACCCCGACCACACTGGAAGAGCCCATCACTCCTCCCGCAGGCATCGCTCCCGTCACCTATTACTACAAGGGTCAGTCTTACTACTCAAGCAAAGACCACAATTTCTTAACCCAGATAAGCGTAGTGAAGGACGGCAACGATGTGTATATCCAGGGCCTCGCCACCGGCGATGACGACTACGAGATTCTCCCCGACGCTTGGGCAAAGGGCACGCTCGACGGCACCACCCTCACCATCCCCATGGGACAATATATGGGACTGTACAATGGCTCGCCCATCTATCTGGTAGGCTATAACGGCGACGCAGCAGCCGACATTACCTTCACCTACGATGCCAACGCCAACACCTACACCCTCGACAACTACATGTTTGTCAACGGCAAGGTTGACGAAATTTACTACTACACCCGGACCAATGGCGGTGCCGTTATCAGTTTGACTGAGCTAGAGCCCGAACCCGAACCCGAACTCGTGGTGGTTCCCGAGACCGCAACCATCGAGGACGGCTGGACTGTTGAAGCCAGTGGCTCCAAAGAGATTGCCAGGGCTACTCAAGTCGCTTTCGACGGCAACGATATCTATTTCCAGGGTGTTACCTATTACTTCACCACCGCTTGGATCAAGGGTACCTTCGACGGCACCACTGCATCCTTCCCCAGCGGACAGCTTGTGGGTAGCGACAGCTACGGTGATGAGTACGTCATCAGTTACTCCGGCAATGACCTTGTGTTCGATTACGACGCAGAGAACCAGATCTTCACCCTCGCAGACGACTACGTCATGGAATATACCGAACCCACTTATTCTGGCAATGGAAGCTTGTGGGCATACTTCAGCGAGATGAAGGTGTACAAGGGCGAAATCGTAGAGCCCGAGGTGGTTGAGGTTCCCGATGGTCTGGAGACCGAGACTTATACCTGGACCGGCAGCACGCTCGAATTCGATGACAATGATGATCCTGTCTACACCGATTTCACCAAGTTCATCAATGTGGGTTACGACGGCAATGACGTGTATGTGCAGGGTTTGTGCGAAGACCTGCCTGAGGCTTGGGTCAAGGGTACCATCAACGGCACCACTGCCACCTTCGCCACCGGACAATTCTTCGGTAAGGACGAGCGTTATGCAGCCTATGGCTACACCTATCCCCACTACTTCGTGGGCTATGGCGAGGACGGCATCCAGGATGTCACCTTCACCTTCGATCCCGACGCCAAGTCGTTCGTCACCGATGACTACATCATCGACAACGAAAAAGCAGAAGAACTCAGCTACTATGTGATTTATACCGACAACGCTTGGAACGCATTTATTGAGAAAGCCGGCAAGCCCGCCGCTCCCAGCGTGACCAGTTGGGTTCTCGAAGACACCAGCTATCCTAAGGTCTATCTCGACATTCCTCTGGAAGACGTTGACGGTAACCAGATGAACCCCGCCAAGGTGTTCTATCGTGTCTTCATCGACATTGAACGCGATGTTCAGCAACTGGCATTCACTCCCGAAGAGTATAAGTATGTCACCGAGACCATGTATGAGATTCCTTACACCTTCGACGACGATTGGGACATCTACGAGGGCGGATCCCCTGTCTATCTGAACCAAGATCTTGACTATGCAGCCATCAACAAACTGGGTGTTCAGGTTGTCTATTACGGTGGAATGGACATGGGTTCGGGCGCTCCGCGCTTCGCACCGAGCGATGTGGCTGACAACGAGACTGAAATCGTTTGGGCCGAAGTGAAGCCTTATACAACCGATCCCGACACCGGCATCGCTGACATCAACAGCGACGACGTGAACAGCGTACGCTATTACAACGCAGCCGGTCTGTCGAGCAACAAGCCCTTCGACGGCCTCAACATCGTGGTCAAGAAGATGAGCAACGGCTCGGTCAAGGTTGAAAAAGTGATTAAATAATCTAGCATCCGACGATTTTCATCTTAACCATAGAGGGTATGCCTAGACAGGCATACCCTCTTTTCTTTTAACCCCAATTTCAATCCTCATAAACTTTCCATGATTATATAAAAATCCGCAACACCCGTGAAAACGGTATTGCGGATAAACCATCTTTCCGTGGTGGCTTTCAACGGGCTGACTTTAGAATCACTCTTTGTTATAGGTCTTGAACCAGTCAATGAACATCCCAATCCCCTCATGCAACTGCACTTTGGGTTGATAACCGATTTCCTGTTGCAATTTTGATGTGTCGGCATTGGTCATATAGACATCCCCGGCTTGCATGGGTAAATAGTCTTTCGTAGCCTCACGGCCCAAATAATGCTCTATCTCGCCGATGAAATCCATCAATTTCACAGGATGCCCACACCCGATGTTGTAAACTGATGCAGCAACACCATTGTCATCCCCTACCGGTAGATGTTCCAAAGTCATAATGGTGCCGGTGACGATGTCGTCAATGAACGTAAAATCGCGCATCAAATCGCCGTGGTTAAACACCTTAATGGGTTTGCCATGAGAGATAGCCTCAGCAAAAAGCATGGGGGCCATGTCAGGCCGCCCCCATGGGCCATAGACTGTGAAGTAACGCAACCCCGTGGATTTGATGCCGTAGAGTTTGCCATAAGCATAAGCCATTGCCTCATTGCTCTTTTTAGTGGTGGCATAAAGGCTCACCGGCTTGCCCACCTGGTCATCCTCGGAGAAAGGAGCCTTACTGTTCATTCCATACACCGAACTTGAAGACGCATAAACCAAATGTTTCACAGGGAAATGCCTACAACATTCCAACACGCTCAAGAAACCAACGATGTTGCTGTCGATGTAGTCCCATGGATTCGTGATGGAGTATCTCACCCCCGCTTGCGCCGCCAAATTGACAACGTAGTCAAACGCCTCCCTCTCAAACAATCGGGGAAGATTCTCACGGTCGGTGATGTCCATTCTGATGAATCTCAGCGAATCAAATATCTTACTTTTCACTTCAATCAAGGGAGCAAAAGTTTCGTAAACGACTGGCTCTAATGAATGTGCGGTTTCTGGGGAGATTAGTTCTTTGATGGTGGCAGTGCCTAACGAAATGCCATTGTGTTTAAGACGGGCAAGTTTCAGCCTTGGGTCATAGTAGTGGTTGATATTGTCTATACCCACAACATCATATCCCTTGACCGCCAATTGGGCGCTCACTGCTGCCCCAATAAAACCCGCGGCTCCTGTCACCAAAACTTTATCACCCATTTTCATCTACATCTTGTGAATTCAATGATTTCAGTTGTTATTTCCTACGCATCAGGAATTTGTGTATTTTTTTCGCCAACGGCAACAAGAACGATAGATGAGCGATCAGGTAAAGCGCCGTTTTATTGAAAAACGACACGGTGTTGTTCGCCATCAGACGCTTCTCTGCGAGAACTTGGTAATGTTTGAATTCAGCTTCTTTCTCCTTGTCACCTGCACGGCGGGCTTTATCTATGCCCAAAACGGTCCTACGCATCAACGTGTTCAGCACATATCCCTGCTCACGTTCGGTGAGCTCGTCAAAATAGTCTAAATAGTTCCAATTGGCCAAAAACGTCTTGTGGGACAAGTGTAATGCTGCAATATCGTCATGGGCAGAAGTAAGTGAACCGTTACGGGCGCACCAATTATACAGCACATGGTTGACGAGCCCCAGACGTTGACATCGGAGTGACACCCGGAAGTTGAAGTCACTATCTTCGCCAGGTTGCAACCCTGGAACATAATTAATATCTCCGATAATCTCACGAGTGTATAGTTTGTTCCAAACCACATCCAACTGATGCTTCTGCGCAGGGGTCCCAAACCACAAATAGAAATATTGTTCACGGTCCACAACTAGGCATTCTATGGGCGGATTTGGCTCAAAAGGCGCGTCTTGCTGTGCTACTCGCTGAGGCAAACACGAAACCAAATCTGATTTTGTGGCAATGATTTGTTCGTGTAAAATGGCATACATGTCGGGATGAATATAATCGTCGCTGTCAACAAATCCGATGTATTTTCCTTGTGCTAGAGCCAAACCAGAGTTGCGAGCCTCCGACAATCCTTGGTTTGCCTGATGGATGACTTGGAACTTATCATGGTTGGCCGCAAAACGGTCACATGCTTCTCCCGACCCGTCGGTGCTACCATCGTCCACAACGATGCATTCGTAATCGGTAAACGTCTGAGCGGCAATGCTCTCCAAACATAGTGTGACATACTTGGCCACATTATAAACAGGAACGATGATAGAGATTTCTGGTTTAACTTTGTTCATTATTAGTAACTGAGTTAAATTCACGATTTTGAACAAATGACATCTCTCACGGCGTTGAAATCGCGCATTTGGGCGATTTCTTCGGGCTCAAATTCCACATCAAATTCGTCCTCAAGATCGCTAATGAGGGTCAAGTGGTGCAGCGAGTCCCACTTTTCGCAATTGGACTGGCTGCACGATGTGTCTACAGTGGCATCGTCAAAGACCTCGCGCATAATTTCTAAAATTCTGTCTTCCATTTTCAATCAATTTTAATTAAATAATAGTCTTTATTTTCCCTGTAATCCGCCAACTGTAGCTGATAATGCTTGATGTCATCCACCACACCGGTGACAGTGAAACCCATTCGGTCGTAAAAATCCTCGACTTGAGCATTTTTGGCGGTTTTTATGTAAGAAGCCTTGACGGTTTTAACGCCATCATCAGCCAGCAGATTCAAAATCGTATTGATAAAGGCCGTTTCTATTCCCTTGCCCAGGATGCGACAACTCAGTAACAACGAGTCAATCTCAATGGTTGTGGCATCCATCGGGCGCAGAATGATTTCACCAGTAATGCCATTATCGCCGAAACGGTCGCTCACACTTACGCAATAGATTCTGCAACCATCGGCAAGCATCTGACGGAGGTCACTTTCGACATAACGCTTTGTCGTGAGATTGAACTGGTTGGTCTTTTGAGTCATCTGTGCCAATCGCGACAGATTGAACTTGTCGACCGACATGATGTGCAGGCTCATTTCCAGTGAACGCAGATAGTCATCCATATCGGTAAATGAAGCTTGCGCCGCACGACGCTGCGCATTCTGCTTATATTGTTCCGTCTTCTTCATGTCTTCGCTCGTGACCGAATACACTTGGAAATAATGCTCAACCAAAGACTTAAAGAACGACATTAATTCATAGGGACGTTGAGGGAACTCTGGCACTTCAACCATAGGTAAAAGTTGCCTTACCAATTCCCGTTCAGTAGGGTTGTCATCAACGAACACCATGCTATCAAGACCGATATTCAGTTCGCTCGCCAGTTCCTGTATGTTGGTGGCCTTGTCTTGCCAATTGATTCGGAAAGCCGCAAAATGTTCTTTCTTAAGCACCATATACGGATTTCGCTGCCATGCGTCAAAGACATCTGCTTCATTGTTCTTACTGCATACAGCCAAAATGACACCATTTTTGCCGAGTTCCAACAGAGCGGCCTGCCAATAAGTAAAGGCCTTGCCAGGATAGTCGCCACCAAGTTGGATGCCCGCAGGTCCGTCCTCGCCCAGGATGCCCCCCCATAAGGTATTATCCAGGTCCAGCACAAGGCATTTTTTGCGCTTGAGCGCCAACTCGCGCTCAATATGCTCCCACCAGATTTTAAAATCTTTGGCGAGTTTGGGATTAAGCACAGTTTGGGAGATGAAATAGAATTTCCAGTTGAAGAGTTGATCGGCGCTGTATTGCAAAGTGAACTCGCTCAAATCCACCACCTTGACGTTGGGCCGCACTTTCGACAGCTCAATGGCCTTTCGGTTGAAACCATCAATGGAAATCCGCACCTGAAGGCTGTCGCCAGTGAGGCGCAAAGTGAACAGCGACTCAAGCGTAAAGACAATGAAAGGTTTGGCCGGATTGATGGAGGTGGCAACCAGTTCCAGTTTCTCGGCAAAGCTATTGATCTCCCGCGACAACAAACGACTGTCGCTATTTACCGGCATTTGATAAAACCAAATGTAGTTCTCAGCTTCGGCGGGAACTAGTGTGATGTCGTCATAGCCTGAATAGGCGCAGTTTTTATCTCCAAAAAACTGTTCTATAGTCTGATTTCTGAAAATGAAGTATTTCATTTCTCTACTAATTCGATTAATCCCACCTCTTTCTTGAAAAGGAAACACACAAGCCTACTGCCGATGGCGCAAGCGGGCTGCGGCTTGCTCAGTGCCATGAAATGCTGCTCTCGCAATTCCTCGATTGTGGAGGCAATGTCATCAACCTCATAACAAAAATGATAAGGAGTAACACCCGACACCTCCAACGTACGATGGATAGGACTTGACTCATCCACTGGTGCCAACAACTCAATTTGCGGCATGCAAGACTTGTTAAGAAAGCAAATCTTGACATTCTGTATGGGGTCAATGACAGTTTCAGTAGCCTCATACCCCAATGCAAGGTAGAAAGGTTTAGTCAATTCAATATCATGACACGCCACACCCACGTGATGAAAGCTCAATTTGTTATCCATCATCAATATTCAATAACCGGTGAAATTTTACAATTCTTGAATTCCACTAGCGCAGTGCCCCAACTGAGGCCAGCACCGAAACCACACATCACCACTTTTGTCACATCTTGCAACTTGTCGTGCAGTTCACTGACAATAGTCAGTGGCACCGAAGCTGAACTGGTATTTCCATACTTTTGAATGCAGTATGGCACCTGTTCAAGAGGATATTTTAGTTTGCTGACAAAGAAATCGGTCATGAACTTGTTACTTTGGTGAAACACCAGATAGTTGATGTCGTCCAAAGTCAAGTTCGACACCTTAAGGATTTCTTTCACCCCTCGTGGAACACGGCTTATCGCGAAATTAAATACATCCATGCCATCCATATATACCTCAAGTTCATTACGGATGTTACCTTCTTCTTGTTCTTTTTCAACAAGCGAATCAATAGTAATAGGATTTCTCATACCGGCATGAATCTTTACGGCATCTTCGCCGCTGCCGTCGGTGTTAAGGATAAAAGTTGATGTTCCGAAATCTCCTCTCTCAACGAGGGTGGCGGTGGCAGCATCGCCATAGAGCGGCCAATCTACCTTGTCACGCCGATTCACAATTTTAGAAAACGTTTCTCCGTCTAGCAACAAAACACGATTCACTCCCTCCATCGAAGCGTAGGCCATCGCTGTACTTAAAGCAAAGACATAACCTGAGCATCCCAAAGTCAAATCTATGCAAGCTGTAGTTTTAGCCAATCCCAATCGATGTTGTAAAATGCACGATGTGGCGGGTATGCGGTAATCACTTGTCTGGCTCATGAACAACAGCACATCGATAGACTCGGGGTCAATCTGATTGTCATCCAACAATTTACGTGCCGCTTTGTATGCCAAGTCGCTTGCTGTGACACCATCATCGGCGATGCGCCGCTCCTCAATACCAATGCTTTGAATGGTCTTCTCGATTTCCTCGTCAGGGATCAGATAACCCAAGTCGCGGTTATATGCCACTTTCGACGGCACACAAGCCGACATTGCTGTAATACCCACACCATGGAACTTTATTGTAGCCATAGATTCAAAACAATTGTTTATCAGTGTATAACCGACATACCACCATCAATAATAAGAGATGCGCCAGTAATGAAAGAGGATGCGTCTGAAAGTAGAAAGGCCAACGGCCGAGCCACCTCTTCAGGTTCTCCATAACGCTTTAGCAGGTAATGAGTGTCAATGTCCCGCTGAAAATCCGTTTCATCCAGTGCACCATCGGGCGTTGTCATGGGAGTATGTATCATTCCCGGACAGACGGCATTGACACGGATTTTTCGACTTGCGAAATCCACTGCACACGACTTTGCAAAAGCGTTGATTGCGACCTTTGACATATCGTAAATGGAATTACCTGTGACATGGGTAGTTACACCGCCGATTGAAGATGTGAATACGTAAGATGCCCCTTTATTCAGTTTCTTTTTCTTGAAAAGATTCTTCGCTAACATCACATGGGAGTAAAGATTGACATTCATTGTCTCTGCCAAATCATGCTCATTAATAAATTTGATGGGAGTGAACTTCGATAAAATGCCGGCATTACTTACTACACCATCAAGCGAATCGACTTGTTCTACCAGTTTTTGTATTTCCTCATTAATTGAAATATCTGCTATAATCATTTGATGAATTTGGCCTTGAGATGTATCAAGCTCATTCAAGACTTCATTTAAACGGATTTCATTGCGTGCTGAGATAATCACATTTGCACCAAGAAGCGCACATTCAATGGCTGTCGCACGCCCGATGCCCGACGAAGCGCCAGTAACGAGAACCGTCTTATCTTTCAGTGAAAAGGGATTATACATAACGTTTTATATCATTTGGATTTCAGGAATAATTAAATTTTCGGTCTCTATATAAGCAGCCGCCCACGCTAGCCCCGTACCGTAACCACACACGAGATTTTTTAATCGTTTGTTGCGGTAAAGTTCAGCAGCGAAAGTAGCCATTGTCAGCGGAATGCTTACACTGGTTGTGTTACCGTAATCTTTCAGACTGTAGGGAACTTTCTCTGCGGGGATTTTCAACCGTTTGGCAATATTGTCAACAATCATCTTGTTGGCTTGGTGAAGCACAAGCAAATCTACATCTTCAATAGAGATTTCAAAAGTTGAACAAAGCCGTTTTAATGCCTTAGGAACTTTTGAGATAGCAAACGAAAACACATCCATTGAATCCATTTTATAAGTTTCATCGCCTTGAGAAACACCTGCAAGCCAATCCAATTCAGCCTTCAATGATTCTAGCGTATAAGGATGCTTGTAACCGCCTTGAAGCCTCGCTATTGCTTTTCCTCCTTCGCTTTGTGTGCCGATGTTGAAAAACATCGATGGGGCGCCCTTGCAAAATTCCATCGCGGTAGCAGTCGCTCCGTCGCCAAACAAAGGTCGTTCTTCACGACTGGCAGCGCCCTTATCTTTTGAAACCGTATCGCCGTCGAGCAGCAAAGCCCGTTTGATGCTTCCGTTTGATATCATCGCAGCGACACTGCTCAATGTGGTCACCCATCCAGGACATCCATGATAGTAGTCAAGGCACATGGTACTTTCTGGAAGCCCCATGCGCTCATGCACAACAAAAGAAGTGGGATGATTTAGATAATCCGGATTTTGTGTAACCAGTGCCAGTAAATCGACGCTCTCCTTTTCCCAACCCAAAGCGGTGAGCAACTGCTCTGCAGCATTGCAGCACAAATCGCTCACTACAATATCGACTGGTGCCACATGACGACGCTCTATGCCGATAGCTTCTATCACTTGTTGAGCTTCGCCAGGCGCGTAGAATGGAAGTGATGCATTTTCCTCCACATTTTGTGGCACACAAGCCGCTATGCCCCGTATTGAGACATTGTTAAACGACAGATAGGCCATTACATTTTTTCAGTGACGATGTTGAACAGATCCTGTATGGTATTGGATTTGCGGATATCATCGCCCTTAAGCGTGACATCATACTCCTCATCGACCATCGCAATTAATGACAAAGCTATCAGTGAGCCCCATTCATCCAGAGTCTTGAACTCGGTGTCGGGAGAAAAAACACTTGCTTCAGTTTCTTCAAACTGGTCGGCAAAATTGGCAATAAAATCTTCAATAGTCATAATTTTATATTTTTTACAGAGTATTTATTTGTTTGTCAACTACTTAACCTTGTAGGGTAAAAGGCTCGTTCGGCCAACGAGAGTTGATGTTTAGTACTTAAACAATTTGGCCGGATTGCCCATATAAACACACCCGTCTTTAGGCTTGGTGAGCAACATGCTTCCTGGGCTAAGCCTTACAAGGTTGCCAATCTTCAGCCCCTGGATTACAAACGAGCAGGCACCGAATAGGTTCTCATTTTCGATAGTTACACAACCCGAGATGCGGGTATTGGGCATGAAGACATTATAATCTTGAGCAACAGCATCGTGACCGAAAACCACATCCCCATTAAGCACATTGAAATCACCAATTGTTACATCACAAGAGAGAAAACAATTTTTTTGAATGATGTTTCCGCGCCCAATTCGGAATGTTTGTTCATCAGCAATGACAAATGTAGGATCTATCACATTTGGAAATTCTATATTTGGATTATTTATTGACACTGCAATCTGCTTAAGAGTTTGCGGATGTCCAATGGCGATGGTTACGTTGAGCGGCTTGGGCCAAGCGTTCAATTCTCTCATTCCACCCAGCACAGGCCCGTAGTGTGAAATGGGTGTGCCAGTAAGTTTGCTGTCATCAAAAAAGCCAATCAGCCGCCATCGTGGCTCGGACTGGGATTTGTTGATGCGGTCAATGAGGCAAGCCACCTCTTTGCCGAAACCTCCGGCACCATATATTGCAATATCTTTCATGTGAAAAAGGCTTTGATTCTACTAATGAAAGTCTTATGTCTGGGAAAGTGTGCCACCCACCAAAAGGCTGCTTTCTCGCGCAAGGGGGCATCACTCCTGATGTAGTCGTTCCATGTGAGTTTGTAAAACTCGTTCAACTTCTCGTACCATACCTTTTTGTTTTTGTCGTTGCTGAGATTGTCGAAACCTGAAGTCGCCATCACGTAGGCCCTGTAAAGGAAACTGGCATAATGTTCGGGATGCTTGCCGCCAATATATCTGTTCCAGTCCATAAAAAGAGTGTCAAATTTTTGTATGGTCAATTCAGAACGGTTGGTGCGGGATTGAGACAATTCGCGCTGAATCCAATAATAGGTGGTGTCATTGAGATGAATGAATTTTGAAGCGTTAAGCCATATCTGCAACGTTAGGTGCAGGTCGTTGATTTTTGTCACATCCCAATCAATCGTTTCCAACAACTCGCGGCGGAGAAGTTTGTTCCATAAGGTGAAATTTCCACTCCTTAGCATTTTCTCCATGGAGGCGCGTTGGTCGGCCAACTCATAATTAGGTTGGTCTATGGGGATGAAGTTGATTTCCTCATCTTGATAAATGGCAACCAAAACGCCCATCACCACTTGGCAGTCGGGATGTTCGCTGAGCAGTGCGTGTTGAATCTCAATGGCCTGCGGGTGGAGCAAGTCATCGGGGTCGGCATTAAATACCAATTGGCCAGTGCAGTGGCGAAAACCTGTCTCACGAGCCTTGTTGATGGTTTTGTTTGTGTCGTGACGCACCACATGGAAGCGATTGTCCATTTGCGCCCATTTATCGCAAATGGCGGCTGAATTGTCGGTGCTCCCATCATCCACAAGAATCACCTCAATGTTGGTATATGTTTGTTTCCTGATGCTCTCCAAGAATTGCTCTAAAGCACCAGGATAACGCGATTCTATATTATAAACGCCTGCAAATATAGAAACTAAATCGTTCATAAATATATTGTTAATTATTCTCATTAAATGCTTTCATCGTGGCTTCACCATCTTGAAAAACGTCGGTTCGATTGATAATCTTTTCAATGATTACAATATAATAACGATTCCTGTCTATTTAGCGTCTTATTCGTTGTAACAACAAGTACAATTTGTAAACAACCGGAAAACGCAACAAGAGTAATAGCTGACACTTATCTCTTGTTGGAATGGTGCGGTTTGAGCGAAACAATGGTTCGGCAACCGACCTAATATGCTTCAGTGACTCCAGCGTGCTCGTGTCGTGGGCTTTGGTTGCGACTTCGCGACAGGAAATCACGTTTTGAATGATTTTTGTGTACAGATAACCCTTCTCTTTCTCGGTCATAGAGTTAAATTCGGTATAATCTAGAAAGGCAAAAATCCTGAGAAGATTGGTATGCTTTTCAACAACCGCATCCGGTCGACCATTCTTGCGAGTAACCGATCCGTCACGAAGAATCCAGTGGTATAACACCTGGTTCAGTACGGCGCATTTACGGATTCGGAGACAATATTTAAAATTGAAATCCTGATCTTGCCCGGGGACAAAATTTGCCACCCGCAAGTCGCCTATGAGTTCACGAGAGTAAAGTTTATTCCAAAACATCCACATGACGGCAGACCGCGACTTGACATACCAGTACTCAAAAGTCTGCTCCCGGTTTAACTCTCGACATTCCATTGGAGGTTGTTCGGGAAAAACAGTGTCCTGATTGTAGTCGCAGACATATTGTGACACGACCCAATCGGACTGTGTTTTTTTAATCCATTCGACCATAACGAGATACATGTCGGGGTGGATACAATCGTCGGCATCAACAAAACCGATGTACTTCCCCCTTGCCACATCAAGAGCCACGTTGCGTGCGGTGGGATGACCCATGTTTTCCTGATGAATCACCCGAAAACGCCCATCTTCGGCCGCATAAGCATCACATACTTCACCCGACTTATCACTGGAACCGTCATCAACGAGTATACACTCAAAGTCGGTAAACGTCTGCCGACGGATACTGTCCAATGCTCGTTTTAATATAGTTTCCGCATTATAGACAGGCACTATAATAGTAATCTCAGGTGTCATTTCCATGTCTCAAACCACCCATCAAGGGCAACTTCAATAAATATATCTTACTGAATGTCAGAACGGTAGCAATTGTTTTGAGGCAGTTTTGGGGGAAATGAAACCAACCAGCAAAACAACGCTCTATTTCCAAACTACAAAATTACTGAAAATTTTCGTTATGTGCGATAACTACAGCATAGTTTTTGAGCACGCATTGAAGTCGAACTGAAGTTCTGCTGTACATTTTGCGGATAAGCGTAATTATAACGGATAAAAGCGTTGCATATTGCGAAATTTGTACTACCTTTGCTGTATGCAAGAACAAGCCAATCTTAATTCACTCATTTACTAACCCTTAGAATCATCAAGATATGAAAAAAACAATGTCATTAATTGTCGCTGTGTTTGCGGGCCTCACGGCATTGGGCCAGCAACCGATAGTAAAGCAAATCACCGTCAATGGCGTATCATTCAACATGGTACAAGTAGAGGGTGGACGTTTCAACATGGGTGGAACATGCGAGCAATTCACCAATAATCTCAGTCCTGAGGATGATGAGTACCCTATCCATGTCGTGGCGCTGGACGACTATTATATCGGAGAGACCGAAGTGACGCAGCGGCTGTGGGAAGCTGTCATGGGCAACAACCCCAGCGGATTTACCGGCGATTTGGATTTGCCTGTCGAGAGAGTCATGTGGATTGAATGTCAGACGTTTGTCAGCGAACTAAGCGAGCTCACGGGCATCAGTTTCCGTCTGCCCACCGAAGCCGAGTGGGAATATGCCGCACGTGGCGGAAGATACAGCCAAAATTATCTTTTCAGCGGCAGCAATGATCTGGACGAGGTGGCGTGGCACAGTGGTGACGTCACCCACACGGTGGGGCAACTTAAGCCCAACGAACTGGGGCTGTACGACATGAGCGGCAACGTGTTCGAGTGGTGCCAGGACTGGAAGGCCGACTATGATATGTTCCCCGCCGAAAACCCGACTGGACCCGAGGATGGAGAGAACCGTATCCGTCGCGGCGGATCATGGGGAGGCTCCCCAAATGGGCAGCGAGTATCGTATCGCAACTATGAGCTCCCGAATATCCGTTGGAACTATATTGGCATGCGCCTTGCCGCCAGCAGCATTGATGACCCAAACACCAGCATCGCCCCTATTGAGATTTCAACACCAGAGCCCGAAAGCAACATTCGTTATAATGTGATTGGACAACCCATAGGCAAAGACTACAAAGGCATCATCATCGAAGACGGCAAAAAAGTAGTTGTGAAATAAACCCCCACGTTCCCGCCCGACCACACCTCCCGACATATCAAACGCCAGTTATCCCAAAGGCTACCGTCCTTGATGTCATCCACATCAAGGCCGTGACCTGCATTGCAAACACATAGCAAAAGCCCCCAACACAAATCATCGCTCTCCTATAGTGGAAACTTTCGACCCACATTTTTGCAAAATAAATGCAACAACATTCGGCTGGTTCATGAAAAATACCTATCTTTGCAATTAGGACACCATAGAAAACCATTAATCAATGTTTGCATTTTTAAAACATGCCCACATTGAATGGATTTCTAATAAAAAATGCGCTCATGAAAAATAATATTTTCACATATGAGGGACCCAGAGGAGAATTAGTTGAAACTTTTTACCAACTTCTAATTTCTGGCAAAATCGTTTCATATGAAATGATTCTTACTAAATATGATGGAGGCAAGTTATCAACTTCTAAGGTATCTGCTCATACATTTTACAAAACCTTAAAACATGTTGTTCCCGAATTAGTAGACACATTTAGAAAAAATGGCCTTTCTGTAATTACCATACCTAGTGGCAGGACAACAAATTATCAATACGTGGGATCGGATAAGGACCCATTAAAAAACATTCGTTTTAAAGCGTTGCTTAAAGAGAGATACGACACAATTTCAGACTGCATCAATATGCGAACTGCCATTCGATTAACCTATTGGCCATTCAACAGGAAAAAAATGGAGATAACTTTTCATCCTCATCTATTATATATATTTAATGGGAGATTCTTTGCTTTTGGAGTTTCCGAAATGGAAGGGAAAGAACCATTTCGAAAATTTAGCATTGCACTTGATCGTATCAATGGAGATATCCGAGGTTCTGGAGCAAAATACATACCCGCAGAGGTTGACGAGTATAATTTTCTTGCCCATCTCGTTGGTGTCAGAATGGAAGAAACAGCCAAGTTGGAGACCATAAGATTGCGAGCTCACGACCAGTACACTTTTGGTCGCCTAATCACCAAGCCTCTCCACGACTCACAAAAAATTGTTCAAAAGCCAAATTGGAAAGAAGGCAAAGAAACCGGAGACGTTGAAATACAAGTTTATCCGAATGTGGAACTTGTTGGTCAAATCCTCAGCTATGGCAGCACATTAGAAGTCATTTCGCCTCAAGAATTCAGGGAAAGAATAAGGAAAGAATTGGAATTCAGTTTGAACAGATATAATAGTTCAGAACAATAAGAACCAATTTTCACCTCTCTTCATTTGTGATAAATAGATTTTAGTTAATACCTTTGCAAACTTAATTCAGATTTTTCATCAAAGTATTGTTTATTGGATTTAACGTTGTTTTATATGTTTAATTCAACCCAAAAAGAGGAAGCACTCCAAAAGTTGGAAGAGGCTAAAAGAAAATATGAGTTAGCGGGGACACTAACTAATGCTGCGGTTCAGTCTCTTTATGATACAAAGAAAGAGGCTGTAGAAGCCATTGAGGCTGCAGAGAAAATACTAATTAAGCAACCTGATTTTGGAACAAATAACATCAGAAAGATTGCTGATGCCAAAAAAAGCATACGCTTATTTCAAGAGGCTGTTCAAAATGAACTAGAATCTATTGAAAAAACGAGCAAGTCAATCCAAGATTCCACGGGCAAATATACCGGGACGGCAGTGGCCGGAGCAGCTGCCGGAGCAGCAGTTGCAACTTTTGGACCAACAGCCGCCATGGCATTTGCCACAACATTTGGCACTGCAGCCACAGGCACAGCCATTTCCGCTTTATCTGGTGCAGCAGCTACCAATGCTGCTTTGGCTTGGTTAGGCGGCGGGGCATTAGCCGTTGGTGGTGGTGGCATGGCAGCGGGATCTACAATCCTAGCTATGGCTGGACCTATTGGGTGGGCTATTGGAGGAATAACTGTTGGCGCTGTTGGTTTTTTTAAAGCAAATAAAAATAAAAAAATAGCCGAGCAAGCTAATGAAGCAACAGACAAGATTGATAAAATTCTTAAAGAATTATGTGATTTAAGAAGTGAGATACATGACTCTAGAGCTAAAATATTGGATGACACTGCCGCCTTGAATTCGCTGATGAATGATGGTCATATCAAAGACAATTACCCTGAAATTGTAGAAATTATCAGGTCTTTATGTTTTAACATTAGTAAGAAGTTTTCAATATGACGGACTTTGATAATTCTTGGGATTTTTTACGCGATTTTTATCAATCAGATCCATCCGTTGTCAGTCTGATTAATAAAGCCATTAGCCTTCAATCAGGCAAATCGTTAAGAGACGATAGTTTCGAGTCTTTTATGGAAGATCTCCTTTCTTTATTACCCAAGATGGATAAAGCCGATTCTTATCCTGATTTCTTAAATCATATTAGGTCTTTGGCTAAATATGATAAGGTGGACACAGAAAACATTAACATCACTTATTATGAAAATCTATTTTTAAATGATGATTGGCTCCCAAATTTCATATATCATATTTTTGGCAAACTTGCCGGTCAATATTTAAATTTCATTTTTAAAAAGAGAGAATCCCGCAAAAAGCCACGTGCTTTGGCTTCTTTCTTTTATTTTATCGGCAGTTTTTTTATCGTTAAACAATCTAATATTTTTCAAACGAATAATTCAACAACAGATATTCTTTATAAACCTTATCTTATACTTTATGCATTAGGTTTAGATGAGGACTGGTTCCTTTATGGTCCTAATTCCATCAATTTCTTTGGTAATGAAAGAACACAAACATTTTGTCGCTTTCTGAGACAACAACTCAAAATAGGGCACGGGAAAAGAAAAATAACCGACAAAACACTGTCGATGGACCAGCTCCACCCAGTCATGACTTTGCTGATTGTGTTGAGACGCGAATGGGAATACTCTATGACGGGGGCATATATCAGTTACAAGAGTAATTCATTAAAACAAACCGACAAATTGAATGATGCACTTATCTATGGCTTGTATCAGAAGTTTGATCATGCTGATACTGCAATTATTCAAGAATTTGCTACCAAAGTGCCTCCTATTGAGTTTCATCGTTTGGTTGCAATGCATCTCATTGAGTATGGTTTTTATAAGGATCTATTCATTAATAAATATATGGAGAATAGCGGTGAAATGACCGTACCCAAACGTGAACTTTACGAATCCGCCGAAGAAAAACTGAATCTTGATAATTTTAAGGGCACTCGCCTGCTTTTGGATTATCTATTCCCATTTACCGAAGTGAGAGACAATGATGTATTTCTTCCAACAGACATTATTAATCGCATCTATATTTCGCTAATTAAAGGAAAAGATTATAAGCGATATTGGAGAAAACCTGAAGACAGAGAGCGTTTTGATATAGTCCAAATTGAGCAGCCAATCAAGAAGGACGAATACAATCATAGTCAAGTTATTGGATATCAAGGCCACCTCAAACCTGGCGGTAAGTTTTTTGTGGTGAAATCTAAAAAAGATTATGAGTTGGAAGATAAGCTTCAAGAGATATTCTCCAATTTTCGACATGACTTATTAAAGACCTTGCTGTCGCCGGCAATAATCGAGAACCTACAGAATAACCTGGATTTATTTGATAAGACCCATAAAAAAATCACCTCGTTACTGAACGAGATTGAATCTTTTACCAATCTAAACGATAACAACGACCATCTGGCATCGTTAAGACGAATACTTTCCGACTTGGATAATGATGATGATTTAAAGAAAATTTCATCCCCGAAAATCGCCAAACTCTCTGACATCATCGTCAAGATACGTTACGACGTAGAAAAATCATGCGATTCCAACCTTCAAGAATTCGATGCATCAATATCAAATAACACCTCACAACTAAAGCAGCTATGGGCCGAAATCTGCATTGAGATTTTCTTGAAGCAAAAAGATCGGATTGACAGAATCATAGAAAGGCATAAAATCCTATCCAATTATATAGAAATGGCGGGAATTGAAAAACCCGAACTGAAGAATAAAAAGTCAATTAAAATTGTTGAGTTCTTAGAAAACTATAAACGATTAATTGGGTTAAATACTGGCAATATTTATGTGAGTATAGATGTCACCAATATTGAGAAAGATTATACCATCTTTTTCAACGAGGCAATCCTTCACATCATACTTGACTCAATAGTTGACAATGCTATAACGCATGGATTTACTGGCTATAATTGTGTTCCGCGGCCGACTATCAAATTTGCCCTTGTTGATAAAGGCGACTCTTTATTGCTGAAGATTTGCAATAATGGCCGACCAATTGATATAACCATTGAAGATTACAAAGCAAGGGGTGTTCATGCGGGACCTACCGGGCACACAGGGCTTGGAGGTTACCAAATCAATAGGTATGCCGAATCACAAGGTGGCTCTATAGAGTTGCATTCGACGAATCAATGGAATACTGAAATACATTTAAAATTACCAAAAAATAATATCTATGGAGAATAAGCGAATTAATGTCGTTTGGTGTGATGATGCTATTGATCGACTGTACGATGAAGACATCGAGGAATTGTTTCTTACTCACAATTGTATCTTGTTTCGTAAAGCAAGAACTTCAGAAGAGTTAAAAATAATCTTGAAGGATTACCGGAATCAGATTGATGCCGTCATTGTCGACTTAAATATGGGGAGAACGGAACTTACACCGAGTGAAGAAGAAGCCACCGGTTTTAGTTGGGTTCATGAGCATTTTAAGGAGTATGACCCTATTCCTTTCTATTTGTATACTGGACGTAATCAAGAATTCATTGAGAAAATATATAAAGATTTTCAATACGATCCCGATGGCGATTATTTTTTTAGTAACCGCATTTTTCTGGGTGATGTGAAAGGCCTCTTAGAGATGATTAAAAATGAGGTGGCCGCTATCGGTACACCAACTTATCGAATCAGGCAAGAATACCACGAGGCTTTTGCCGCTCTCAACAACTTTGGGCTTGATGGTAATGAGTTCATCAGCATTTTATTATTAGATGAGAAGATTGATCGCTTTGAACTGACAAAAAAGCCCAATTCCATGAGGAAGATAATTGAGGAAATATTTACAATTCTTGTTAAGGCCTATATGATTCCAATAGACAAAACAGGACAATTAAATGAACTGCCCAACGTCTTATCGGAAGAATACCAAATGCCCGAAGCCTTGCGTTCTGCTTTTAAATTCTTTTTGCAATATATTCAAGATGGATCTCATCGTAGAGACAATCTCAAAATTGAATTTGATAACTACCTATATAATGACAAAGATATTTATCTCTTAAAATCACTTGCAATAATTGGTCTAGATTTAATTAAATGGGTTTGGAAGAAATATGATGAATACAAGTTGAAACCGCGGTTTAAATTTGAGCCTTTTGAAGGAGAGGTTTATGATCTCCAAACTGACAATAAAAGGAAAGAACACGCTCTTGTCAAAGATTCTGAAGGCTCTATATATGCCATTAATCTAACTCGGCTAACTCCGCAAGAACGTAATCAATTTAAAATAGGCACAAAGGTTAAAATAGAAGAAATAACGCCGTTTAATGGGCCTCTTAAGAGTAATTTTTATGTGAAGAAACACTCTTTAATCTAATACGGAATGGTTCTCGGAAACGGGAACCATTCTTATGATAAAATCTCTTGGTCAGGTCATGAATCAGCGCTAACTTTGCAGCGCAATCCGATCAAGAACTACTCTGATTGCAACACCTAACGCTCATTTATACAATTAAAAAAAGAAACGAGAACAACAAGTCAGAGACTTCTGTACTTGCTCGACGAATCTCAAAATGGGATTTGGAAACAGAAGTCAAATTTAATTTTTTTTCTTATGAGAAGAAATTATAACGCGAGCGTTAACGGTGTTGCTTCGGTAGCCAGCACCAAGTGTGCAAACGATCAGCAGTGGACGAAGTACCACTCCCGTCAGGGGCATGGATTTGCCGCTGAGGATGCGAATGCCCTGCATGACAAGCTACATGGCAAGTCTGTTGACAAGGTTGGTATGGACAATGCCCTCAACGGTGCAGACCGTGTGGTCAACGGCGTCATGATTCAGACGAAGTACTGTGCTGATGCTTCCAAGTCTGTTGGCGCCGCGTTTGAAAATGGGTCATACCGCTATGGCAGCATGAAACTCGAGGTTCCTCGCGACCAGTATGAAGAGGCCGTTCGTATTATGCGTGGCCGAATCGCGAATGGTGAGGTCCCGGGAGTATCTGACCCCAATATGGCGAACCAGGTTGTCATCAAAGGGCACTACACCTACGATGAGGCTGTTCGCATTGCCAAAGCCGGGAATCTGGATTCCATTAGGTTTGATGTGAAGACCCAATCGGTTGCCTGCACCTTTGCTTGCGGACTTTCGTTTGCGGTCACCTATTTCACGGCCAAGTCCAAGGGTATGTCACATACCGACGCACTGAAATTTGCCGCTAAACAGGCGGCCAAGTCAGGTGTGTCCACGATGCTTTCTGGAGTAGCTGCTCAGCAACTGCTCAGAACCCAGGTTGGCCGTAACTTCGCCGCTGCTGCAACCACGGCAGTAAAACCTGTTGTTGAAGCTGCGATGAAGACCGAGGTTGGAAAGCAGGTTGTTGCCAAGACAGCTACTGCCATTGCTGGGAAACAGGTGGCGGGAGCTGCGGCAACCAATGTTGTCACCAAGGCATTACGCACTAATGCTGTGGTGAGTGGTGTCGTTTTTGTCGGGACGACAATTCCTGATGCCATAAACTTGTGCCGTGGTAAGATTTCTGGTCGTCAATTCGCTGAAAACACTACGGCCAATGCCGCTGGTGTCGGTGGAGGTTGGGCCGGAGCAAGTGCCGGAGCTGCAATAGGTTCTGCCATTTGCCCTGGAATCGGAACCGTGATTGGTGGAATCATTGGTGGTTTGGGTGGCGGTATGGGCGCATCTTTGGGCGTCAAGAAGATCTTTAGCTGGTTCTAAGCTATGCTGATGTCATAGTTCCCCGAACATTGCTGGTTCGGGGAACTATGAACTTAATCCAATAAAATCACTTTAACCCGTTTTGATATCCATCAAAAAGATTCATTCGAAATATGGCTGATGGGGATAGAAAATAAATGATTGATGGTTGGTAATGGCCGAAATCACCATCACATTTAGGCAGCGAAATCTGTCTGAATGCAATTAAAGAGGTCGTTTTGTTGTTTTTTATTTTTCTGTTTTTATGGTTGATTCTTTTTTTCAGAGTGTGTCTAATTCCAAGTGTGGTAATTTTGGCAGGATTCCATTCATTTTTGTTGATCCGTGCCCTCTGCCTACGCCCTTTATCGATAAGCACTTGCTTATCGGAACTGCCGCCGGTTTACTTGTGGCTGCTACTCCTATCGGGGGAATGGTTAGTCGAGTAATAGGTGGTGTGATTGTCGGAGGGGCAGTATCGTCGGCAGTCAAGAAGTTCTTGAAATAGAACTTCGGCTCACCTTGTCCGTGAAGACGGAAGCAAAGAGGATGACCAAATGATTGGTGCATCCTCTTTTTCACTTTGATTTTACGGCACCCTTTCAAACATTTTAAATGCTTAGAAAAGTTGAAAACTTTGCCATTATCGTCTGCAACGCTATAGAAGAAATGAGACCGTTTTCCTTGGAGAGTTCAAGTAAAGCATACATCATAATGCAAGAAGGCGTTGTATCCACTTGAGACACAACGCCTTGCTATTGCCTGGTACCCAGAGCCGGGGTCGAACCGGCACGGGTGTTACCCCATTGGTGTTTGAGACCAACGCGTCTACCGATTCCGCCATCTGGGCTCATAGCGGCTGCAAAGGTATATATTTCTTGATAATTGACAATTGTTTGGTGCTGATAAAAAGCTATTAATTAACATTTAATAAGACTTCAGGGCTTCTATCAACTGTGGGAAGTGCATACAGGGTGTTCCAGAAGTGACGCCACGTCTCGCGCAAGGGCTCCAATGGAATGATGGCCAGCAAAGCGTTCCCTTGAAGCGACGGAGAGCCGATGATACAGGTCGGTGTCTTGATTGAGCCGCTCCATTGCCTGAAGCAAAGCCGGCGGTGTCTTGTCGATTACCAACGCATGAACTCCGTCCTGCACATAATCGGCCAAAGCCTGTGACCGTGTGACAATGAGAGGCTTGCCTAGCGCCATGGCTTGCAATGCCACCAACTGACCGCTGCTCACATGCTCGTCATGCAACGTAATAATTACTCCATGCGAACGGCCCATGAGTTGTAACATCTGTTCTCCGAAAGCGTGATGATGCACCTGAATATTGCTGGCTGCGGGCTGTGGCAATTCATCACAAGCAATCACCAGTCGATGCTCGGTGCCGGCCACTGCGTTAATGAGGAATTCATAATCTCTATTGCTCTTTCCCGTACTGAACCAATAACCATCGTCGGCAATGTCCTCAACATCCTCCATTTCAATAGCGAGAGGGGCGAAGTGAAAGAGCCGCGCATCAACACCCAACAAACGCGCGTAATAATCCACCTCATGGTGGCTGAATACCAGCACGCGCTCGATGTAACCACTGGTCAGCGTGCGCCGTACCCACCACCGATAGAGCCGACCAATCCACCCACTCTTGGGGCGATAAATAAACGTCATCACAATGACATGGGTACGCTTGCCGACCCGAAAAAGTTGGCATAAAGAAGCAAAGACCAGTCCAAAAAATTGCTGCCAACTCACCAACACCTCCATCTGTCGGTGATGGAGAAAAAGCCGCCAAGCCATCACCACATAAATCATGATACGTCGCCATCGCGGCACATGCGCCCGACCGTCGGCGCTTACCACCCGAAAACTAACGTTGAGTCGGCTGCCCAAGTAACGGGCAAACGACCAATCCTCGCTTACAGGCATATCGGCTGCTATGACATAGTTCCAGTGATTAGATTCGGCTGAAGGCATAACTGAATGAGAGTGTGACTAAGGGTGATAAATGGACATCAGCGCCTGGTAATGCACTTGTGGGTCATAACGCGTGTTGGCCTTGCGTGCTATGGAGGCATAATCCCATCGGGCATCCCATGCACGCCGCATGGCTGAAGCCAGCGCATCACAATCACCAGCCGGCACAACGATACCGCACTGGTCATCAATGAGTTCTGGCAAACCGCCCATATCGGTCACCACCGCCGGAGTTCCGGCACACAGCGACTCAATCACGCTTAATGGGTTATTGTCCCAGCACTGGCTCGGCATCACACTGAACCTCGCCAGACGCAACAGTTTTGCTACCGAATTACTATCCAATTTGCCCATCAACTCAATGTTAGGACAACGGCCATATTGTTCGCGGAAAGTTTCGAGCAAGGGCCCATCGCCGGCCACCTTGAGGGTATAGGGCAAACGCGATGCCGTTTCTAGCAAGATGCCCACCCCCTTTTCGGGCGACAAGCGGCCCACATAGCAACAGTAATCGTTGCGCCCCCATGCCACAGGTGAGGTGTCGCGATGCTCATCGGGCAGGAAATTGGGCAGCACCGTCAATTGTTCACTCGGGAAATTGGCTTGCGACATCTTGTCGGCCATGAACTGGCTGGGGCATATAAACGTATCCACGTTACGCGACAGCACGGTAGAGTTCCATCGGGTGGCTTCAAGGAGTGCGGCAACGCTCGCGACAAACGAGCCTTTCATGCAGCGATGCACCACCACGTCCATCGGATGCTTGATGCATGCATCGCAAGGTTTCCCTTTACGCAAACAGGTATAGCATGAGCACAACAACTTGTAGTCGTGCATGGTCCACACCACACGGCATCCATAATCGTGCGCCAGTTGTGCAATGAGGGGCGACAAGTAGGAATGTATGTTGTGCAAGTGCACCACTTGGGGTTGAAAATCCCGTAGCACTTGAGTGAAAAGAGAACTTACCGCTTTATCGCCTGTTGCACGCTGCAAGGCTTGGCATTTCTTGCGAAGGCTTCCGTCAAACCTCACTTGCGGAACAAAATGTTGGTCGCCGCCAAAGCTTTCATTCTCGGGGTGCTGCATGGAAAAAATGGCCACGTCATGCCCCATGCGCCGAAGCAGTTGTGCCGTGCCCATGGCCACCATACAATCGCCACCACGAGGATACCAAAACTTATTGACAACAAGAATCCGCATAAGCTTAACAAGTGATGAGGGGGTGAATTATTTACTCATTGGCGAGTAACCGGTCCAAGAAAACAATCATACATCGTTCTGAATCAAGCCGCTTCAGTTCGTTGTTCACCAACTTGCGAGTAGCATCATTGGGACGTATCAGCGCCATTACGGGCGCATCGTCGGACGCAAGTTGGAGATAGGCCTGGGTGTGCTCGGCATCTGGCAGCACGAGCCACCGTTGTTTATCGGTGGCCTCGGCGATGGCCTGCACATAGTCGTTCAGGCAGCTTGTAAACTGCACTTTAGGGGTCAATCCTTGTGCGGTCACGGCAGCGACAAGGCTGGAGACTGCAGATGAATCGTGCGAGAAGTTCACCACATGCACCGTGGCACCTTGTGGGAGTTGCATGAGTTGCGCGGTCAGCGCGGTGACATCGTCGGCGGTGGCACTCAGCGCCCGTTGTTCCAACTCGGGTGTGAGGTCGCACGGTTCCATCACACGGTCGCGTCGGCCCATACGCCACAACAAGAACAGCGTGGGGAGTAGCAAAGCCAACAAAAGGGCAATGACATAGACAATGATTGCCTTTGTGTGGTCGGGTTTGGCGAGGCTATACGCCTTGTCAAGAACGAATGCCGGCGTAGAATTGTCGTTCAGCATGAGCAGCGCATTCTCTTTCTTTTCCAGCAAGAACACATAGAGATCATTCTTCAGTTCACGGTCGCGGAGCAAGTCGTAGTATTGTTGCTCGGCTCCCGGCATCTGGTTGTACTTGCCTTGTGCCTGTCCCACATGCGAGTAAATGACGTTGAGCTTGATTTTAGCAGCCTCAATGTTCTTCTCTGCCCGCTTGATGATGCTCTCACGCAACGGCTTGATTTGTTGCTCAACGGTTTCCAGTGCCGCATTACCTGGAGTGGCCGACTGCATCAACGTGTTGCGCTTGATAATCAATTCATTATACTGAGTCACGCTGGGGTCTTTTACACCCTCTAAGGCAGGTAGCATGGCATAACCATCGGAATTTCGCAAAGTGTTCAAAATCATCTCATAGACCGACAACTCACTTTGGGCTTCAGCAGCTTCGGCCTGAGCCTGTGACGACTGACGGAGCCATGCCTGCGCTTCCAATGCGGGATTATTCACATGATTGGCTTGCTTGAATTGCGTAACACGGTTTTCGGTCTCTGAGAGTTCGCCCTGCAATTCAGTCAAACGATTATTGACCTGATCAACAAGGGTCTGTGCACGCTCATTTCGGTGGTCCAACCGTTTTTCTTTGTAAGCCGCAATCAAGGCATTAATGATATCGATGCCCCGCTCTCGGTTATCCTTAATCGAGAGTTTAATGGCGTCAGTCTTCTTGTCAGGTACCGACACGTTGGTCTTGCGGAACAGTTCTACGGCCATCGTCTGATTACTGTTAACAACGACAAACATGTCCATGTTTTTCGACGCGTCGTAGTATGCGGTCTTCAGGACTTGCATAGGTCCGAAAGGTGTGGAGATTTCGCACGGCAATGTGGCGCCTTTGGTTGACCAGTAAATGGGCGAGAAGCGCCCCTTCGCCACCTTGATGTCGGCCTTGCCTCCGTGGAAACTCACGTCAACCCTTAGACCATGAGGCATGGTTTCGAATAACGTGTCGGGCGCCTCAATGCGGATGGGACTGTTACGATAAAGCAATTCCTTGGTGAGCAGACCCGTTTTCTTGACGTAAATGCGGTTCAGTCCCAAGGTTTTCACTGCCCGCAGTCTCACGTCATTGGAATTCAATACCGCACATTCATTGTCGGCACTAGACGAGAACCCGCCCAGCGAGAAAGAACGCATCATCTGCGTCATGCCTCCCATAGCACGAAGCCCGGCAGTGCTCTCTTTTTCATCTTCGATGAGCACCTGACCCACCACCTTGTACTGCTCCTGCTTGTTGCAGGCATAGTAGGTGGCGAGGCCGAGCATGAGCAACAAAGACACCAAGTAGATAGGCCATCCACGCTTGAGAGTGCGTATATAACGCCGCAAGTCAAGGGTTGCAGGAGTATTGTTTTCGGTATGATTCATATCTTTTCTGATAATTGATGAGATGATTCTATTGAAATTGAAGTCGGCGCGTCACCGACAGTTCGAGCACACGATTCTTGGGCAGCCACCAACCCTAGGACAGACATCGCCAGCAGTCCCCACGTCTGCATAGGAATGGTGCTGGCAATGCTTTCCACCAAGAGGAAGCACATCACCAGTGAGGCTATCACATAGTGATAACGGTATCGTTCCGGAGCCAAACGCAGCAATCGCTTTGCTGGTTTGAAAGCCCACACCAGAAAAACCACAAACAAGATGATGCCCACTATTCCGAATTGTGCCAACGACGGATAGAAGGCGTCACAAATGAAATCGGGGTTTGACTCCGACAAACCGTGAATGTTGTTGATGCCGTATTCGTAATAAAGCGAGGAATAATTAGCCGAAGAGGCATAACTGGCAAACGATGCCAGCCCAGAGCCAAACGGAATATGGTCCACCAAAATGAGTCCACTGGTGGCATAAAGCACTGGTCGGGCAAAGGAATCGGCAACAGTGGGGTCATACGCATTGCCTTCGCCAGTGAGGAAATAGTAGGAAAATTTGTGCCATCCCACAGCCACAACAGCTACTACAACGAGCGCCGCCAGCAACCAGTAGCCTGGTTTTACGCCCTTGAACATTCCCGGACGGTATATCAGAATGAAGAACACCGCCAGCACAGCTTCGGCATAATACTTGGCACGAGTACAGCCCAACCCCACCACGAGCAGCAGGAGAATCACCGCCATATCGGCTGGCGAAACTTTGCCCTCTTCGTCAATCGAACAAAACAAGTACACCAACATGCTGATGAAACACGATGCACCTAGAAACATGATGTGGAGTTGAATGGTATATTCCCTGAACACGGGCATGAAGTACAATGCCACCACCGTGACCATATTGACAATGGCTATAGCCTTGAAAACCTTCCGTTCGAGAAGGCCTAACTGAGGGCGTATCGCCAGCAGCACCATAAAAGGCACAAAAGGCTTCAACTCGATAATGGCATCCATGAAGATGTAAGGCAACGTGTTAAACCCTTTGAAGGTGGAATATATCACATATCCCGCCATGATGGCCAAGACCAAAATCAGTGGAAAATACACACGCCAGCGATGATTGAAAACGCAATCCAACAAACCCACTGCCAGCATAACGTAACACGCCAATTCGTCAATGGGCTTGACCAGTGAACCGCTCCAAATCATACCCGCAAAGCAGATGATGAGCATCCAGACGCATATTTTGTCGAGCCTAATCATGGCCCAATATCATTTCACAGCCAGAGCTATAACCAATGAAGCAACAACGCTTACAGCACTTACTATGGTGGATATCACCGAGAGTTTGAAGGCGTTATTCTGGTTGTACTTAGAATTATCCACCTTGATTGTGTTTGGCTCTACGTACACCACGTCGTTCTGTTGCAGGTAGAAAGCCGGTGACGCCATAAGTTGGCTGTCGGCGAGGTTGAGGCGGTAGTAGGTGTTGACACCGTTTTGTTCACGAATGACCAGCACACTTCCGCGCTCACCCCACTCGGTGAGGTCGGCACACTCGGCCAATGCGTCAAGCACCGTGTATCGCTCACGAGTGACCGTAATGCGTTTGGGTTGTTTCACCTCACCCATCACATTCACATAGAATCCCAACAGATGCACTCGCACATAGGGATCTTTCACGTTTTGAGACACCTGGTCTAAAATCAGTTGTTCCACTTCGCCAGTGGTCAAACCTTCCACACGCAGTTTGCCGATGACCGGCATAGTGATGTAACCCTGCTCATTGACCACATGGGTGGCAATGCGAGGCGACGCAGTGGTGTTCACATCACCCACGGGAGCCATGTTGTCGAGTGGCGCATTGTAGATGGCCGTAGCTTCGGGTACCAGCGAAGACACCGTGATGGACAACTCATCAAAGGGCTGAATGCGTATGCTGTTGTTGCCAATCGAAGGCAGTGTGCCTGTGGCTTGTTCAGGTATATTCTTGAAATAGGCCAATTTATTTTCCTTGACCGTGCTGCACGACATCATCAACAGGCACAGCGCCAACGTGAAGTATAGTTTTAATTTCATCGTCTTATATTTAATAATATATAATAACGATTTTATGTCGCTATTATTTTATATATAGCTCAAAAATACTACCTTTGCCACTGAAAAACGAATAAACGGATTCATGAATTCTAACCAGACAAAGAAAGGCAAGACAAAAAGGCTCATTCCTGTGTTTTTTCTGCTCGCCAGTTTCTTCTTGACTGGTTTTCCCATTTGGGGCACCATTCAAGGTGACATTAATGGTGACAACAGCGTTGATGTAGGCGATGTGAACTATGTCATCAATATGATTTTAGGTCGCACACCTGCAGACTCTTTGGCCGATTTGAATGGTGATAGCACGATTGATGTGAGCGATGTGAATCGCATCATCAACATCATTCTGCATAACGATTCTACATCAACTGGCAACGACTCCATACCTAACGGCAACGACTCCATACCTAACGGTAATGACTCCATACCTAACGGCAACGACTCCATACCTAACGGCAACGACTCCATACCTAACGGTAATGACTCCATACCTAACGGCAACGACTCTATACCCAACGGTAATGACTCCATACCTAACGGCAACGACTCCATACCTAACGGTAATGACTCCATACCTAACGGTAACGATTCCATACCTAACGGTAACGATTCTATCCCCGACTCTATTCCTAGTGGTTATGACTCCATTCCCGAACTCAAAGGGTGGATTCCGATGTTGCCTTCCGACACCATCAAAGGTGCCATTATTTCCACCACAAGAGATTACTACAAGTTAGGGTCGGGACGTATGGCGGTATTTGCAGTGAATCCTGGCGACAGCGTTCGCATTACGATTGACCACGATAATACAATTAACGTAAATATGAAGTCGTGGGCCATTTATGATTCCGAGAATCCCGATGACTGGCTCGCGTCTCACGCTTTGGCGAGTGGAATAAACGTGAAGTCGGTATCAGGCACAAGAGTATTAAAGGATATTGTGGTTCCTGACAGTGCCAAGGTGCTTGTTTGCAGTGGGTATTTTACCCAAAATGGGCGTATTGGCGACGGGGCCTCTGCCTCTAAATCGCCTTTCACGGCCTATCAAGTGGAACGATGGGACTCGTTGAGCAAAATGCCACAACGCCATTCACTAAAGGTTCTGGCGGTAGGCAACTCGTTCACCTGCGATGAACTGAGCTATGTCCCATACGTTATCAAATCGATAGCCCCCGATGTGGATGTGAGACTGCGACTTTTGACTCGCGGTAGTGGAAAAATCAAAGACTGGGCCTGTAATGTGGATTCTGACTCGGTGAGTGGTGCCACCAATAAATTTTATGAGTGGAAGCCGTTCCCCGGACGATGGTCACTACCCGCCGCCAGCTCATTGCGCCAGAGTGTCATGGCCGACAACTGGGATGTAATCCTTTTTCAGCAAGTTTCCACTTTACCCTATTGGGAAACAGTGGATTCTAGCCTAGTAGAGCTCACAGGATGGTTACGCAACGAGATGGGCTATGAGGGGAAAATCGGGTGGATGCTCACGCATGCTTATTCCGATTCCGATGTGGTATATAGCGGGTCTTTCCCCGAATTGACCTGCAGCGATGAAATGTGGCAACTCAACGTGGCACTGGCCGACTCGGTGATGCACAGCGGATGTGTCGATTTACTTATTCCGTCGGGCACCGCTGTACAGATTGCCCGCCACACGCGACTGGGTGATTTCACTTACGACCAGTTGTGCGCCGGCTGCTGGTACAATGGGGCAAGAGACGTCAACACCCACCTGCAAGAGGGTGTCGGGCCGTTTACCGCCGCTTGCGCCGCTGCAGGGGCTTTGTTGAATCAATCACCTGTCGGCGCAAGAGTTCAGTTGAGCAGTTCTTGGATAATTCCTGGGGCGAATCCAACGTATTCAAACATCAATACAAACCCCACGCTGCAAGCGATTGACCAATATCTAGGAGGATTAGGCATGGACGATGCATCACAGCAGTTGGCAACAGAATGCGCCGCCGCTGCCATCGAGCATCCTTACAGATTGGATTTCGAAACCGAGCCAGATACAGAAGAGTGAGAGAATAAACGCCGCCATGACGTGGGCATCGACCACACCACCACAAGCAGGGCAACTGCCGATATAAGCAAATAAATCCACCACGGCAGGGCCAGATAACTGCTGACACCAGCCACAGCCAACATGACTATGGGAATCACTGTGCGCCAGTCAGGTCGCAGCGAGAAATATCTGCGCGTGTCCAAATAGCGATAAATGGCGAAAAACGTGAACGTGAGCAACGAAGCCGCTATCACGCCCCATACACCCCACAACGGCGCCAGCAGCAGATTGAGCACGACATTGAGGCAACCGGTTATGATGCTTGGGAGGGGGGCACGGTGAGTTTCAAGCGAACACTGATAGCCCATCTCCAGAAAGTTGACGATGGAAAAAATGCCTGCTGCCACAGCCATCGGGAAAAGGTACTGTTGGCTCATCGCATAGTGCGACTCCACAAGCCAGTGGTAGTTGAGTTTCAACACAGCGATATAGACAATGACCACCGCACACAAGGCATAGATAAACACCGTGAAAATCTGTGAGAAAAACGCATCGCGGTCTTTACTGCGATACTGCAAGATGGCCGTTTCCTGCCATGCTTGTTGCAGAATGACGGTAAATGTGTAAATGGCGCCCGTGAATCGAGCGGCCACGGCATAGATACCATTCGCTTCGGCACCCGATGACCACAACACGAACCAACGGTCGCCAAACGAGAGCACCCACCAAATGAGAATCGTGGGAATCTGAGGTAACGTGTATCGCACCAACTGACGAGCCTGTTGCCGCCACGGAGCGGAGCGCAGATAATATTTCAATACCAGTCGCGACCGCAATTCCACAAAAACGATGGGTAGCAAGCGGGCCCCGATATTCGCCCAAAAGATACCCGCAATTCCCATGTCCATCCAAGCGACCAGTACAATGCTGAGCAATGCGATGAGCAGTGCTGTCGCCAGTCCCATGCCCACAAACACCTTGGTGTGACCCAGTCCACGTACCGTTTGCCCATAGACCTCTATCAAGGCAACACTCAACAAGAGCAGCAACGTGAGCCACTTATGGTCGATGGGCAGAAAACAGGCAACGGCAATCAAAATGGCCAACGACAAAGCAAACGACCGCATCAACACCTGACTAGCCGCCTTTATCACACAGCTTTTTTCGGTACTGTCGGGTGCGTTGAGCAAAAAGCGAAACAAGCCATCGCGCATGTCCAGCGTCAGCAGCGGTGCCAGCAGAAAGGCTGCGGTCAGACATATATCAAAGTAGCCGAAGGCGGCGGTGTCGGGAATGAAGTAGGTGTATAAGGGCACCATGAGAAAGGTGATGACCTTTGCCCCCACATTGCCCACGCCGTAAACGCCCACGTCGTGGAAAAACTTTTTCCACCTGTTGTTCTCGTTCATCTGTCGCACTTGCCCGGCAAAATTAGCCATAAATCTTGTCACAACAAAAAAAGACTGGAAGAAACATCAGTTTCATCGTCGGTAACGAAAAAAGAGGGGTGGGAGTTGTTGCACCCATCCCTCTCTTACGGACTATTATTCTCTAAAAATTTGGATTAGTTTTCCAAAATGATGTTGATGATCAAGTTCACGTCGGACACATCAACCACACCTTCGCCAGTGAGGTCAGCGGTGCCGGGATAATCATCTGGAGTCTTGAGCTCAAGGATGATGTTGATGGCAGCGTTCACATCGGCCACATCCACCTTGCCGTCGCCGTTCACGTCACCGGTAGGATAGTCGGTGCCACCAGTCTTCGTGATAAAGAGCTTCATGGCATCACGATCCACTGACAACTGGTACGTTCCGGCAGGAGCCTTTAAGGCTTGACCATTATCAGCGGTGAGGCTGATTTCAGTGGTTTCATCGGTCACGAGGAAGTCGCCATTGCTCACGGCACCGAAGCGATAAGGAGCAATGAAGTCCCATCCAGCTTGGTCATTGGTCTCGGCCAGCTTGGTGGTGAAACTGAAGTAGTTGTAACCGTCGTTGCGGCCGTCAAGCGTGACTTCGGCGGTGTAATAATACTCCAAGTCACCGTTATTATCCATGAGCAGACCTACTGAAGGATCCCAAGTTTGATCATTCACTTCACCCAAGATATAGACATCAACCGGTTCGGGAGCGGGTTCGTTCCATTCACCGCTGATGACCAACTTCATGTTCTCGGGATCAACAGTGAGTGTCCAAGTGCCGGCCACAGGAATCTGGAAGTTGTTGCCAGCGTCAAGCAGAAGGCTCAACTCGGTGCCTTCCTCCACTTGCTCTTTCTGAACGATGAAGTTGCCATCAGCGTCGCCGCCTATCCATTCATCATTCTCGTTGATGAACTTGAACTCAGCATCAGCTTCCATTTCCTTGGTAATGGTGAACTTGCCGTCCTCGCCCAGGGTCATGGCCTCTTTGCCACTGGCCCAGTCGGTCATCGAGCCGGCCAGATACATTTTGGCGCCGGGCTCGTCGCCCGTGTCAATGCCCTCGATGTTCTGGAAACCGCTCCATCCAGGAGCTGCACGATAAGCATCAACAGAGTTCATGGGCACATAAAGCGTAGCGTTTTGGTAAACGTCGGACTCAAAATTGGCTTCAAGCGAAGGAGGCGTGGTGGCGAGGCACTGCACCTTTGTGAGCGTCTTCACGCTGCTGAATGCGCTGCGGATTTCGCTCATAGTCTTGGGCAGATACAACTCGGTGAGCGCCACTTCGCGTGCAGCCTGATTGCAAATGGTGGTCACGCCCTCAGGAATGGTGAGCACCTTGTTGGGGATAGCTGCCGGCACACCCACAAGCGCTGTGGGAGTGGAGGAATCGGCGCCTTCACGACGTGGAGCGGCTGCTCCACCGGCCTCCTCGGGAAGAACCGTGCTGCCAGCGGTGGCATAAAGCACACCATCGATGCTCACAAAGTAGGGACTGTCGGCAGCCACATTGTAGGCGGCGCAGTTAGTAGCACCCACGGCGGGGTTACCATTGATGCACTCCACGCTGGCGGGAATATTCATAGAGGTGAAGCCCGTGGCGCGGAAGTAAGCGTTCATCTCAAGCACTTTTAATCCATCGGGAATGTATGGAGTGCTGATTGCGTTGTCGCGAGTGAAGGCGGCACCGCAGATGCGCTCCAGTTGACCGGAATTGCCGGTGATGGTGGTGAGGTTGGTGCACTGGCTGAAGCACTGGCGACCCACCCACTTCACGTTCTTCAGATCAATGCTGGTGAACGGGTTGTCCTGCAAAGCGCAAGTGTCGAGCTTGATCATGGTGCTGGGCAGGTTCACTGAGGTGAGCGCGCAACTGCCAAAGCACATCATGCCCAGTTCCTCCATACCCTCAGGCAGAGTGATGCTCTTGAGGTTCTCGCAGTAGAAGAACACGTGGCGACCCAATTTCTTCATGCCTTGGGGCAGAGTGACGCTAGACACTCTGGAGTGGCTGAAGCAAGAACTGCCGATTTCGCAATCAGGGTTGGGCACGTTGATGCTCGTGATTCTACTCTCATAGAAAGCGCCGTCACCTAAGCGAGTGATACCGTTATGCAGGGTCACGCGAGTCAACGTGGGATTGCCCATGAAAGCACAATCGCCGATTTCAGTGATTTGTTCAGGAACGACGTAAGTCGTAACATAAGTGGTGGAGCCATTTTCGTTGAACGTCTTGGGTTTTGCACCGGGACATACAAGGAGCTTTGTTTTTTCCTTATTCGTGAGCACACTCATAGAGCGTTCCTCTTGTTCAGAAGAAAGATTGGCATACCAGGGGTTGTCAGCCTTGACAGAAATACCGGCGAGCCTGTTGCCATCAAAAGCATACTCGGCGATATATTGTAAAGTGTTACAGAGCTTGAGCGAGCCCATCTCAGTGTTGCAGAACGCCTCGTTATCAATGAAAATCATGCCCTCGGGCAACTCAATGATGGCTTGGCCGTTCAGGATACAGTTGACAAACGCACCAGCACCGATGCCCTTCACATAATAGGTCTCACCATTGTAGGTCACAGTAGCCGGAATATCATTGCGACCGATCGCAACGCCAGTTCCATTAGGGCCTAAACCATAACCGGTGTCTTGGTAGTCATCGTCGTCAGGGGTGCCGATAGCCTCACGCTTGGGCGCAATCTGTACCCACTTTTGAGAGGCATCGATAATCTCGTACTTAAACCTCCCCACTGTGAATGAAGGAAGCGGCTCGTCCTGTGCATACACAATCAGTGCAATAAGCACAGTACAAAGTAATGTAAAGAATTTTTTCATAAATATTGTTTCTGGGTGTGCCGTCATTCTCTTGCGACACAAGTTAATGGACAGGAAGGCTGAGAATGAAAGAATAGCCTTCATTTTTACAAATTTCGCGCCAAAGTTACATAATTATATTAATATTTGCAACAAAAACGGCCGATTTCCCGTCAAAAAATCACAAGTAGCAAAAGTGGCGCGACCCATATAACGAGAGTCGCGCCACCAGTTATAGTGATTTCCAGTTTTCTAGTTCACTAGAAACTCTAGAGTGTCTACACTCAATTTGTAAGAATGATATTGATGACCATATTCACATCCTCAACATCCACCTTGCCGTCGCCATTGAGGTCGGCATTGCCAGGATAATCTTCCTGGGACTTGAGGTCAAGGATGATGTTGATGATCGCGTTCACGTCTTCCACATCCACCTTGCCGTCGCCGTTCACGTCACCTGTGACGAATGACGGATGTTCGGCCTTGTAAATGAAGGAAATGACCGGGCAATAGTCGGTGTAGGTGTTGACGTTGTTTTCGTTAAGATACGTCATGCGCATGCGGGCATAGTAGGTCGTACCGTCCTCCACGAGTTTGCCACCCACTTTCATCTCACTAGCGATGGTCGAGCAATGGTCTCCCTCGTTGATGCTCTGCATGAAACGAGTACGCCCCCAACTGGTTGCGCTGGCCGAAACCTCCACAGTGTAGCTGACGGCCTCACTTTGGGTTTGCACTGTGATGTATTCATCTCCGTAAAGGACACCGCCATCCACTGGCCGCACAAACGACGGCACTGCAAAGTTCGTGGTAAATGTTATGACAGGCGAAGTGATTGTTGCACCTTCGTAATCAAGTGCGACGGTGGCATAGAACCGTGAACCCGGTGCCAAAGTACCCTCTTCAATGGTAAGGGCACCGTCGGCCGATTGGCCGGTAAACACCACATTGCTCATCTCGTTATCTGTGGCAATGGTGAGTGTAGCTACAGTGGTTTCGTCGGGGACATTCCAGCGCATGGTGAAGGGTTGCTCAATCAACTTGGACCCATCGGCAGGATCAGTAATCAGCAACAGTGTGGGCGTGAACGTACGGGTCTCGCTGATGCCATTGGTGTGTTCAGGACCGTTGGCTAACACGCGCCAATAATGTTTTGTGCCACTCTCTAGATTCACTTCAGTGGTCGACAACGACGTCTCGGAGGTGGTGACACGGGCCAGCACTTGGTCGAACGAGGCCTCTGTAGCCACTTCCACAATGTAGTTGCTGGCACCTTCCACTGCCTCCCAAGTCATTGTGAAGGGAGCAAACAACTCGGCGTTGTCGGCTGGATAGGTCAGCACCGGTGCGGGTAGGGGTTCCAGTTCTTCGCCATAAATCACCGGGTCGAACTCGTTGCCCACACGGTCGAGCACACACACGGCATAGTGATAACCCTCACGACGGTTTTCGGGCAAAGTGTAGTTCGTGTCGTAACTGATGCCGAGAAGGTATTCACCATCGCGGGCAAATGTGTCGTGCGCCATAGCCTCGGGGAAGGCATAGATAGTATATCGCACGCCTTCGTAACCCGTCCACGAGAGTTGCCCGTCGGCTAACGACAAGTCTTTCACCAGACCGGGGTTATAGGCTTCTTTCCAAGGCATTGCCGGTGGCAAAGCCGGACGCACATAGGTCGTGCGTTTGAGATATTGACCCAGGCCCTCAGGGGCATTCATGCGATAGAGGTATTTGCAGGAATAGAAGATGGAACCCATGGCACCGTCCTCGTTTGTGGTGCGCATCAGTTCCACTTCGTTGGCAAACTCATCATAGATGAAATCACTCAGATAGGTCATGCCTGGCTCGGGATTCTCGCTACCTTTGCTATTGCTGTTCAACTCCGAGATGGAGTGCGACACGAACATGTGTCGGCCAAATTTCTTGGCGACCTTATTCCACCAGGGCACGATGAGACCGTAGTCGGCTCCCGTGCGTCCGATGTGCCAATAAACCTGCGGCGACATATAGTCGATGCTCTTGTCGGCATACCATGCCAGGGGGTCGCTGAAGATTCCGTTATACTGCCAGTCGCTGCCTGGACACGGATCCACACCGTATTTTGAAGCCACCGAACTGGACGAAGCCGCCACACCAGCCGGCGAGATACCGAAACGTACCTCGGGGCGGGTCTCCTGAATCATTTCATAGACGGCACGCACCATGCGATTCACATTGTCACGGCGCCAGTCACCCAAACTGAGTGTGGTACCCGAGTTCGCCCATTCCTGATAGTCGTCGGCACTGCTGTCGCTCGTGATGCCACTAGGGTAGAAATAGTCGTCATAGAGCACGCCATCCACATCGTAGTTGACAATGATTTCCCGACACACATTCACGATGCGGTCAATGGTGCGTTGCTGGCCCGGGTCAAGAATCTTGGTGTCGCCCGAACGAATGAGCCAACCGTTGTTTTTGAGGTCCTGGTCTTGCGCCGTATTCCAGTCGGTGCTGGTGGTGAAACGATAAGGATTGACCCACGCGTGACACTCCATACCGCGCTTGTGGCACTCAGCGACCACAAACTCCAGCGGATCGTAGGTAGGCGCTTGTCCGCGAGTGCCGGTCAGGTAACTCGACCACGGCTCATAACTGGATTTATACATGGCGTCGCACATGGAACGCACCTGGAAATTAACGGCGTTGAAGTTGTGGCTCTGCAAGGAGTCGAGCATACGGAGTAGCTGCTCCTGCTGCCGCTGAGCCGTGTAGGCGTCACCGCCTATGGTTTGTGGCCAGTCAAGAGCCCACACCGTGGCCACCCACGCCGAGCGGAATTCGCGCTTGGGAACTCCAAATTGCGCTGCCTGCGACAGCAACACCACTGTCAGCGCCACTGTCGAAATCATGTTACGTAAGGAAATAAGTTTCATAGTTATTGATGCTAAAGATTTGTTTCTAACGCTTAAAAAGATTAAACATCGCAAAGTTATATCAAAATCCCAAATCAAGCTTCCATCATGGTATTAAAAAAACTAAAAAAGCGGCGGGTTGTGGTGTCTCGCCCAACGGAAAGCATTATTTTTGTCACCAATGAACTCCCGACGGTCGATGATACCATCACGAGTGGTGGCATTTCTGCTCATTTTCATGATGAGCGCAGCCCTCTCGACGACCACCGCTGCAATTCGCATTCTTGAGGATGTGGACAGTGATGGTCGTGTCGATGTCTGCGATCTGAACGCCGTGATCAACGTCATCCTCAACTTGACCCAAGACCCCGTGACCATTGCCCAAGCCAACGTCACCGGCGACCAGCAAGTGGATGTTGAGGACGTGAACGCCGTCATCAACTCCATTCTCACAGGTGATCACCATGAATTGCGTACGGGGTATGATTATGTGTGGAACTACCAAACTTTGCCCGAGATTCACATAGACGTGACCGTCGATGAATGGGACAAACTGCTGGACTACTACGATGCCGACCGGCTGACCAAAGAATACATCTCGGTAGATGTCACATATATTACCGGCAACGACACCACCATCATTACCGACGTTGGGCTGCGTATGCGTGGCAACAGTTCGCGGCGCAGACCCGAAGGAGTGACCGGCGAACACCACATGACCGGTTACACGGTTTGGCACCCCACCGGATTCGGACTCAATTTCAGAAAATACCACAAAGACGAGCAGCACACTTTGCAAGGCATCAGAAAAATCAACTTGAGATATTTCTATCACGACCCGACGTATGTGCGAGAGCTGTTCTGCTACCGTCTCCTCAGCGACTTCGGAGTGTGGACAGCACCGCGCGACACCTATTGCCGGCTGTGGATTCACGTGCTAGGCGACACTTGGCCAGCCTATTACGGGGTTTATACTATGGTGGAGCCCTTCGATGAAGAGTATCTAAAAGACCGCGAAGACCTTTTCGGGTCATCCGACGGATATTTGTGGAAATGCGGAAAAGGTGAAGCGAGCCTCACCAATGTGAGCGACCAAAATATCGGCATCGACAAAGATGAACTGCCTTACGTGCTGAAGACCCGCATCAACGAATTCACACGTGCCAAGGAACAATTCATGGACCTCGTGAATCACATCAACACACCGTCTGATGAGGATTTTGCCGAATGGATATCCACGGTGTGCGACGTGCCATTTCTCTTGCGCTCCTACGCCGTGGTGGTGGCGGTGGGCAGTTGGGACGATTACTGGAACACCTCCAACAATTATTACCTCTACTTCACCACGACCAACCCCAGCCAATACAAATTCTTTTTCATTCCATACGATTTGGACAATACGTTGGGCTCTTCACGACACGCTTATGGCATTATCGACTCAGGCCGACAAGACCCGCTCCACTGGGGAAGAGATGAACACAACCCGCTCATCGCACGGATTCTCAAAATAGCCCCTTATCGCCAACTTTACATCGATTATCTCAAGCAACTGGTGAACGCCGACCATGGGTTAATGCACTTCAATGCCAGCACACAACGCATCAAGGCCTGGCATGAGATCATAGCGCCTTATGTTCCCAGCGTGGTGGACCGAGACAACATCCTTGCCGACTTACCGTCGAAACTTGGCAACATGCCGCTCTACCGCTTGCTGGAAGATGATGAGCAGTGGAATTTTTTCCGCGTACGGGCGGCAGTGATTGACTCCATCCCCTAATCGTGTGGACGGGATACTTGACATTAGAAATTGACTTCATGGACATCAAGAAACTTTGCGACATATTTTGCAACACGACCCGCATGGCGGCCATCAAAAAGATGATTGGCGCCAAGCGCAACCGGGTGACGGTGATTGACGGACTCGCCGGATCGGCGTTGCCTATGCTGCTCTCACGACTACCCCGGCAAGGCAACCCTTACCTCATCATCGCCAACGACCTTGATGAAGCGGGATACATCTATAACGACCTGGTCCAACTCACCAGCGAACAGGAAACGCTCATTTTCCCTAGTGGCTACAAACGCGACATCAAGTATGGACAAATCGACGCCCCCAACGAAATCTTGCGCACCGAGGTGCTCAACTTGTGGCACTCCAGCAAGACGCTCCGATGGGTGGTGACTTATCCCGAAGCACTAGCCGAAAAAGTGGCCACTCGCGAAGTGGTGGAGCGCTCGTCGGTGCATCTGGCCGTGGGCGAAGAAATGGATATGTCGGCCACTACCGAGCGCTTGTTGGAATTGGGGTTCCACAAGGTGGACTATGTGTATGAACCGGGACAATTCTCGGTGCGTGGCTCCATCCTGGACGTGTTCTCCTATAGCCACGAACTGCCCTACCGCATCGACTTCTTCGGTGATGAAATAGAAAGTATCCGCACGTTCAACATCGAGACGCAACTCAGCGAGGAACGTGTGCAAGACGTGACCCTGATGGGCAGCAACGCCGGCGAGACCGAAGCCGGCGCGTCGATGCTCGACTTCGTGGGCGATGACACACTGCTCATTTGCCACGACGTGGAATGGCTTAAGAGTCGGGTGAAAGCCATCGCCGACGAAGGTATGTCGGCTCGCGCAATCATTGCCAACGAAGGTGACCGAGAAGCCTACCGCAAAGTTGTTGACCCAGCACAACTGGCGGCCCGACTGACGGCAATGCGCCAAGTGCATTACTCGCAAGGCGAGAGTGCCGAGCGAGGCAATGCCCGTCTCACATTGAAATGCACGCCACAAGGCATCTACCACAAGAATTTTGACCTAATCAGCGACTCTTTCAAGCGGTTTCTCGAAGACGGCTACAGCATTTACATCTTGAGCGACAGCGAGAAACAGATTCAGCGGTTGCGCGTGATTTTTGACGACCGCCACGACGATATCCAATTTGAGCCGGTATTGCACACCGTGCATGAGGGGTTTGTCGATGAGGAATTGAAACTGTGCGTGTTCACCGACCACCAGATTTTTGACCGATTCCACAAGTACAACCTGAAAAGTGACCGAGCGCGCAGCGGTAAACTCGCCTTGTCGCTCAAGGAACTGAGTCAAATCGAAGTGGGCGACTACATCGTGCACGAAGACCATGGAATAGGCAAATTCGGCGGACTCCTGCGCACGGGTATCAACGGCAAAATGCAGGAGATGATCAAACTCACCTACCTGAACGGCGACATGATTTTCGTGTCCATCCACTCGCTGCACAAACTCTCAAAGTATCGCGGAAAAGAGGGTGTGGAGCCACGACTGCACAAACTGGGTTCCGGCGCATGGAACAAAATGAAAACCCGCACCAAGAGCCGGCTCAAGGACATCGCCCGCGACCTTATCAAACTCTACGCTGCACGCCGCGAGCAGGAAGGATTCGCCTTCTCGCCCGACGGCTACCTGCAACAAGAGTTGGAGGCTTCGTTCATCTACGAGGACACCCCCGACCAACTCAAGGCCACCCAAGCGGTCAAAGCCGACATGGAAAGCAACCGCCCCATGGACCGCCTCATCTGCGGCGATGTGGGATTCGGCAAAACCGAAGTGGCCATCCGTGCCGCGTTCAAGGCGGCGAACGACGGCAAACAGACGGCCATACTCGTGCCCACCACCGTGCTGGCGTTCCAGCACTTCCACACCTTCACCGAACGACTGAAAGATTACCCTGTCCGCGTCGATTACCTGAGCCGAGCACGCAAACCGAAAGAGGTGAAGCAGTTGCTGGCCGACTTGGCCGAGGGAAAAATAGACATCATCATCGGCACCCACAAACTCATCGGCAAAACGGTGAAGTTCAAAGACCTGGGGCTACTGGTGGTCGATGAGGAACAAAAATTCGGTGTTGGAGTCAAGGAAAAACTCAAGCAACTCAGGGTGAACGTCGATACCCTCACCATGAGCGCCACGCCCATCCCGCGCACCTTGCAGTTCTCACTCATGGGTGCCCGGGACCTGAGCACCATCAACACCCCACCAGCCAACCGCTACCCCATCCTCACGTCGCTGTCATCCATCAGCGACGAGGTGGTGAGCGAGGCCATCAATTTTGAACTTTCGCGCAACGGACAGGTATTTTTCATCAACCACCGCATTGAGCAACTATATAACTTGCAACACATGGTGAACCGACTCGTGCCCGACGCACGAGTGGTGGTGGCGCACGGACAGATGCCACCCGAGCAGTTGGAGCAAATCATCGTTGACTTCGGCAACCACGACTACGACGTGCTGCTCTCAACCACCATCATCGAGAATGGCGTGGACATGCCCAATGTGAACACCATCATCATCAACAACGCGCAAAACTTCGGGTTGAGCGAGTTACACCAGTTGCGCGGGCGAGTCGGACGCAGCAACCGCAAGGCGTTCTGCTACCTGCTGGTGCCATCGGGCAAGGTCATCACCGCCGATGCCCGCCGACGGCTACAAGCCATCGAGAGTTTCAGCGACCTGGGCGCCGGCATCCACATCGCCATGCAAGACCTCGACATTCGAGGGGCCGGCAACCTGCTGGGAGCCGAACAAAGTGGATTCATCGCCGATTTGGGCTATGAAACCTACCAAAAAATCCTGAAAGAAGCCGTTCTCGAACTTCGCACCGAGGAGTTTGCCGACACCTTGGCCGCACCTGAACCCGCAGGCGACAACCAAGTGGAATTTGTGTCTGACTGCACCATTGACACCGACCTGGAACTCATGTTCCCGGCCTCCTACGTGCCGCAAGAGAATGAACGCATCTCGCTCTATCGCGAACTCGACGGGATGGAAACCGACGAGCAAATCCAAGCCTTTGAGAATCGGCTGCTCGACCGCTTTGGGCCAGTGCCCGACATGGGACGGGAACTCATACGCATCGTGCCGTTGCGTCGCACGGCGCGCACACTCGGCATTGAGAAAATTGCACTCAAGCAGGGCAATATGTACGTCTATTTCGTGGGTCAGGAGAATGTCGCCTACTACCAGTCGCCCGCTTTCGGACGCATCTTGCACTATGCACAAAACAACCCCCTCTCCTGTCAAATTCGCGAAAAAAACGGCCGTCGCTCATTCCTGCTCACGGGCGTAGCCACCGTGACCGAGGCCCTCAACATTCTGCGCAGCATCACCACCCTCACCCCCGTCTAACCACCACTCAAACATAAAAACAACGTTCATCTATCATCTGTAAAAAACACGCAATTCAGATGATGGCGCTATTACCACGACTATACACCTCCCCATGATTGCCATGGAACTATTCATGGAATCACTTTGCTAGTGGCACGATTTCTCCAGTGTCCCTTTTTAACACCTTCTTTTTAAGATAGATTTTTTAATTGCCATATCTTTGCTTTATCAATCTTAATCATCTTATTATGCTGACCTTAAAAATAGAATTGTCTTTCAACGAAACCAACAATCATGCTCTACCTGTTTCCATTCGTATTAATGGAGCCACTATCCCAATACCTTCACTTACAGAGCCAACTTTAGCGCAACCATCTTTCACTGCTTTTATGAATGGCATTATCTCCTCCATGAGGAATATTGGCCAAATCAGAACTAGCGAAACCTATCAATCCGCTCTCAACAGTTTCCTAAAATTTCATCAAAACGACATTGCCATCAATGAAATCACGCCAGAAATCATGAAACATTATGAACGTTACTTGCTAGAGCATGGTTTGGCAATGAATACAATCTCTTTTTATATGCGCATACTAAGAGCATCTTACAATCGCGCAGTAGAACGTGAAATAATTATTGATAAACGACCATTCAAACATGTTTATACGGGCATTCCGCTCACGCGTAAGCGTTGTTTGGATATACAAGCCATCAAAGCCATCAAGAATTATCAATGTAATGACTGGCGCATGAGACTATCTAGAGATTTATTCATGTTCAGTTTTTACACACATGGAATGTCATTCATCGATATGGCCTATCTCCATTCCAACGCCGTTAAAGAGAATATGCTCAAATATCAAAGGCGCAAAACAGGGCAAGTTATCACCATTCGGTGGGAAGAATGTATGCAAGACATTGTCAGTCGTTACAAACCTAACTATCCTTATCTGTTGCCCATCATTCAGCATAAAAATGGGGAAGAACGAAATCAATACCGCACTTTCCAAAGGATGGTTAACGCATGTCTCAAAGACATTGGAAAAGACTTGAATCTTCACATTAACCTCACGATGTATGTTGCACGTCATTCTTGGGCGAACATAGCCTACGATATGGGCTCACCTATTGAGGCAATTAGTCAAGGAATGGGACACAGCAATGAGAGAACCACTAAAATATACTTGAAGACGCTTGCTCAGAATCAAGTCGACGACATCAACAAAAGCATCATTAAAGCAGTATAGGCATACCACTGTTTTGAGAAAATAAAAAACTAGGTTACTCTCGCAAGCAACCTAGTTTTTGTCAGAACAATTATTTTACCTGTCCTTATTATCGTTGGGTGATAACACGTTTCACGCCATCAATGATGTAAACGCCAGCAGGCAAACTTTCAATTGAGTTTCTAATGCGACGACCATCAATCGTATAAATGCCTTTGCGAACCACATCTTCAACTCGGATATCATGTACACCAGTGACGACATCTTGACCGTGAATGAGAGGCCTATCGGTCAAGTTTTCAACGTAATAACGGAATCCCAACATTTCAGTATCTTCATCAACACAATCCAATCTATTTTGTGAAATGTAAATATAGCTTCCAGCTGGAACTTTCTCGTTGACGCTTCCTTCCAAATATACTTGCGAACCATGAACCTTAACCATGCCTTCATCGGTATCATTAATACCCGACGCACGTTTAGGAGCACCTTGAGAATTACTTCTCAACAACAACTCCTTAACTTGCAGTGGTTGTTCACCAACGCTACGCAGATAAGTCACACCTGGAATAAAATAAACTGGACCATTTATGGTGTTTCCATCAAGTGCAGCATATTGCTCTCCGGCTTCCATATCAGGCTCTTTATACGGCATGATGAGATAATACTCTCCCGCTTCAATGGCCACCTCATTATCCATGTCTCCACGTACTGGGTCATAAACCATCACAGTACTTACATCCTTGTAATTATAGATTTCCGAAGGTTTTGCCAGTTCCACTTTGTTACCAAAAGCATTACGCAATTGCAACCAAGTGAGACTTACTGGTAATACGATATTATTCCACTGGCCTAATTCAAACGAGCGGTGAAGTGCCAAATTGCCGTCAGGATAGTCCTGTGGTTTTTGCAACACCGTAGCCTCCTCATCAAGTGTATATTCATCAACACAAGAGTCGTCATCGCGGCAATCGGGAATTCCGTCACGATCATAATCATCACGAATAAATACACCGTAGTATTTTTGATCCACGTTCAGCACATTGGCGATACTAGCGATGGTGATACGAATCTCATCGTAGTTGGTTGTGGGGTTCATGAAGATGAAACTCTTGTCGCCATAGCCAATCGCATTGACGCCCAGCACGCTCCAGTCACTCTGGCTTTGCTGTTCCACACCATTGAGATAGGTCTTAATAGTCACCCAACTGCCGGCCTCTATTCCAGCCAAATAAGTCCTTTCATCCACAATAATTCCCACCTGTTGACTAGGTGTATAGACACGTCCTAAATCAATGGCTATCACCACGCCATTACCCACTGAAACTGTGTTAGTAATGCTCACCCCAGTGTCAATGTCATCATCCACCAAATAGGTTAGATTATCAATAACATTTGCCACATTGACAGCTCCGGCAAACTGAATTTCCGAACTATTGAGAGTTGCCCCTGTGCTGGGTGAAAGCAGTGTGCCGTCACATCCTAGAGGGTCAATACAGGTATTCACTTCTTCACCATCGGCCACTACTTCGTCAAAAGCATAGTAAATGTTAAATCGGTCTATTGACAAATCCAACACACCACTCTTCCACAGAACAAATTCATCAAATTCGACATCGGCAGGAACAGTAACAGCAAAACGCATTTTTTGCAATTTATTGTTGCCTATTAGTTTCAATTTCACCGCATTATTCTCACTGATGAGCTGGCTACTTGTCTGCGTGCCATTTTTATAAGTACGGATATTGAACAAATCAATGGCATCCAAGCTTAAGCCCAGCGATTTGGTCTCAACCACAAACCCAATGCGATGCGCTTTGACTCCGTCACTAATATTGCCAGTAGTCTTTTTCACGCCGACAATAGGCAAGTTTTCAACTACAGTACCATTGAGTGAATTATTATAGGTGGCATAGTCTTCTAGCGAGACATTGAGAACATTCTCACTATCATTTAGGTTACCATTGATATTAATCAGGGCACCTCCATCACTTACTCGCTCACTGAGTACCCATGTAGGGTTATCAATGTCGGTGTTATTGATGGGATTGTCACAAGGTGAACTTTGAAGCAAACCATAAGTAACCCTAACAATATCGCTGCAGCCGTCTGCTGCTGTCGCTTGAACGATATAATCGCCCTCAACTGTCATACCCGTGAGCAGCCCATTGGCACTTACCGTAGCATTAGCACCAGCTGGCTGAGAGTAGATGCTCCATGTTACAGGTATTCCACCTTCTGCGACAAGTTGATATTCTTCCTCGTTTGTACACAGGTTAGCATTTGCGCTCAATTTGAGGTCGCAATGATGGTCTACATCGGCTGGGTCGCTGATGAAAGCATAAAAAGCTTTTGTTCCACCAACGTCAATTGTCAAACCAGTAGGGAACGTAATACGAGCATGCGAGAAGTCTTCTTCAGCAGTAATGGTTGCTTGTTGTTTTCCACCACTAATTAAGTTCAGACTCAACACATTAGCACTCACCGTCTCACTCTGGACTTCTGTTTGTTGATATTCATAGTAAGTGCCCCATACTGCAGAAGATTTCTCTACCCATTCACCTTTATAGAGTTTAATGACCACACTCTTGCCGACAGGCAACTTAAGCACAGAGCCATTACCATAAACAAAACCAACGGTTGACCCTTTTTTGAATGGCATACTTTGATCAGGATCCGAGCGATTGGGAGCAGCTCCCACGCGACAATCTAGAGCAGAGCCTATAGCCAAGACACCCCAAGCCACGCCATCAGTCAAGTCATCGTTTATCAAATCATCACCGACCCAATAACCAAGTTCAGTTCCCTGCGTCATAAGCGAATTACCACCTTGCCTTTGTTTGCTTCCTTGATCTAGACTGAACTGCATACGACCATGCTCAGCTGCATAATTCTGCATAGAAGTATCAGTAATGGTGTTCATTACATAATCACCTACAAAAGCATATTTAATCTTCGTTGAAGTAATAGCCGAAAGGTCAACACCACCACTAGGGAAAAGAGAGATTTCATCAAATTCACATGGAGCAGTAGCGCTTAATTCAATATTGACATCGGATGAACCAGGAATAGTGATCAGCGACAAACCCACGCCACCAGCATTTTGACCAGCTTGAACGGGGACAGTCTGCACTAATTGGCCCTCTAAATAAAATGCAATTGCAAAAGCATTGACAACATCCAAATCAAGCAAGCTGGCGCCCGAACCTGCCACCAATGTGAAACCAGCTGTTGTTCCAGTGGCATAGTGATTTTTCGTGTCACGCACACTGGTGATAGGCGCTACGCCCACCGTGGCATCAACGATTTTTGGGAAAGTGGCATAGTTATTCAGGTCTTCATCCACCAAATTGTTCAAATCAGAAATCCAACTACCAACGCCCACCACATTGATGAGTTTGTTCACCATACAGTGGCGACCGGTGAGGGCTTTTCGATTAGAAATATAGTTAGATGCATTAGCATTATTTTGTTGCCACACAGGTTTGCCATTTTCCGAAACGATTGGTTCTGTCCAAGTCCCAGTCATGCCATTATTCCATCCCAACACTAAAGTACAACGTTCATGGTCCAAAGCATCATCGAACTGATACCTGTTCCACTCCGCGTCCCAGGTTGGCAAGTTTTGGTAATTGGGATTCATTCGCACCAAAATGATATGGTTTTTTTCACCATTATCAAATTTAATTAGGGTCCCTTCTGGAACACCTTCCAACCACTCTCCGTCTTGTCCATCAGCCCATGCCCATGCATACCACGCTGGGTTGTCAGCATTGCAGGCTGTAGGATCAACGAAAAATGTTGCATTCACCTTTGATGTCATACTCACAGCCACAATAACAGCCATAAACACGACAAATCTGAAAATTTTCATCATAACAATTTATTATTAGTTTTTAAGTTATTATTTCTTTCCATCTCTTGGTAGGAGAGCGTGCGTTGTGATGCACTCAATCGTTTTTTGTAAACGTAAATCAAACAGGATTTAACTACTCTCTTTTTTATATTGTTAGTCCTAATCGAGTTATAATATTTTCATTATTATCATTGAGATTTACATATTTAACTTGTTAAAAAACACTAAATAACGAGTGGTTTGTTATTGTTTCGCCTTGATTACATACGTTTTTTATAATTTTGCACGATAATTCGCTCTCCTACCAAGAGATACGCACAAAAGCCTTTTTGGTTTCGGTTTTCCAGATCGCTCAGCCTATCTAGAACATTTAGAATTCTTTTATTTCGTTTGCATTTGTTGAAAATAATTTATAATTTTGCATCGCTGCAAATACTTTCACTTCATAAATGACACAAACGATGAAAAAATTTCTACTCCTTCTCTTTGCACTGGCTCTGCTAGTACCTGTAGCGATGGCGAGCACGTTTTCCGTGACCAACTACCTAAACACGTTCACCATCACCCGCTCGGACGCCTCCACTGCCGAGGTGGTCATGTACCGCACCGTGAACCGTTCGGCCATTGCGCGTACCCACTTCTCACCTACTGCCGGCGTTCTGCAGTTTGACGTGGGCGAAACATCAAAGACGGTAACCGTCGAAGAATTGGACGTCAACACCATTCCGGCCTTCTGCTGCTTTCAAAGCGGATACGAGCGCAAATACCGATTTGAGGTCATCGACAGGGGGGGATTCCTCCTTGCTGCTCGTGACAGGGACATCTATTACGGCTCCGACTATCGTTGCCAGAACTACTATGTAAGCACTAGCATCAAAGACCTTGTTTTTCTTCGTCAAGTCGATGAGACCTATTACACGTGCCACATCATGTCGGGGATGCAATCCACCGATTACACCGACGTGCTTGTGCCTGGCACATATTATCATCCTTTCACGGTTTATGACAGCGAAACCTATCAAACGCCCTTTACCGTTTCGACCGACAACTTGTTTGTGGGCAGCACCAATCCCGAGGGCTTGAGAGAGTATTATACCCAAATCCGCAACACGATGTATGCCACTGTTTATTTCTTTCATGACGAATTGGCCTACGGCGGATACCAATACATACAGATTCTCGCCGACAATGAAACAACCTACGACGGCAAGGATCCCGATGGAAAAGTCAATACGCCTTCGAATTCGGTTTACAAGGCTTGTTTCGAACTTCGGGATGAAGGGAATGGAACGGGAACTAAAGTAAAATATCAGTTCTTCCCGCACCGATACGACTACTATAACCAAGCCGAGGGCAATCAGTCGGAGATACACACCGAGTTCCCCATGTCTACCAGCAGGTTTTATGATCAGAAGTTCAAGAACTCCAGCTATCGGGCGGCCGAAGCAGGGGCAATCGTTCTCGACCCTTCGGTCAGAACGCTCACCATGCGGTTCGATGCCAACGGTAAAGGGGCCGACACTTGGGATTTCCAAAACATGTATGCACGACTCGCTTTGTGCGATGACAGGGCACCGATGATGCAAAACATACGGGTTTCTGAAGGTCCTTTCCTCAGGGGAACCCCATTCGCCGTAACTGTCATCTTCAACGAGATTGTGGATGCACGTAATGTGGTACTGCGCACCAACTGGGGAAACCTCACTTGCACGCAGGACAACAACAACTGGACTAATGCCGTCACCTTCACAGGCAATGTTGCCGATAATGTTGCCAATAACTCCACGCTCTACATCAGCGGCTATGACGGCACCATCAAGGATCAGGCCGGAAACGAGTTTATAGAACGTATAAACAACACCTTCAGTTCTTACACCGTGGGACAGAGCTATAACTACAGCATCACCTACGACCTGGACGGTGGTACTCCCGCTGGATATTACCCGCCATACTACACTTATGATACGAACACCTTCACGCTCGCTAACCCCGTGCGAGAGGGCTACACCTTCCTGGGGTGGACCGGAAGCAACGGCGACACGCCACAAACTAACGTCACCATCACACGTGGTTCGCACGGTGACCTGTATTTCATCGCTAACTGGGCTTTGAACCACACCATCACACTGCCCAGCGAGACCCCGCACGGCACCGTCACCTGCGACAAGACAACTGCCTCCGTGAGCGAAACCGTGACACTTACCGCCATGGCTGACGCTGGCTATGCCCTAGGCACACTCTCCGTGACGAACGGAGACTCGCCAATCGCCACCTCTGCGGGCGAGAGCGGCACCTACACTTTCGAGATGCCCGATGACGATGTCACTGTCTCCGCAGAGTTCGGTTTGCCCATCGACTCCATCAACTTCCCCGATGCGAAATTCCGAAACTATCTGCTGTCGCAATCCTACGGCAGCGACGGCGTGCTCACCGACGGGGAAATTGCTGGCATCACTCAGATATATGTCGCATATAAGAGTATTGCCGACCTGACGGGTATTGAACATTTCACCGCCTTGAAGCGGCTTTATTGCAATCACAACCAGCTGACCATGCTTGACGTGAGCCACAATACCGCCTTGGAAAGGCTTGACTGCTACTATAACGAACTGACCTCGCTTGACGTGAGCCAGAACACCGCATTAACAACGCTTGAGTGCTACGGCAACCAAATCACCTCGCTTGATGTGAGCCACAACACCGCATTGACAATGCTTCAGTGCTACAACAACCAGCTTGGCACACTCAACTTGAGCAACAACTCCGCTTTGATTGCACTTGACTGCGGCGGCAACCAGCTCACCGCACTTGACGTGAGCCACAACACTGCCTTGGAAGAGCTTCATTGTTACTACAACCAGCTGACAGTACTTGACGTGAGCCACAACACTGCCTTGGAAATGTTTCAATGTTGCTACAACCAGCTGACGGCACTTGACGTGAGCCAGAATACCGCATTGACATATCTTGACTGCGGCGGCAACCAGCTCACCGCCCTTGACGTGAGCCACAACACTGCCTTGAATACGCTTGGCTGCTACAACAATCAAATCTATGGCGAGAACATGGCGGCGTTGGTAGGAAGTCTGCCTACTGTGGATGTTGAGAATAATTATGGTCAAAACGGAGGATTCTATGTCATCGACCTGGATTCCGAAACCGAGCAGAACGTCATCACCACCACGCAGGTGACAACGGCGCGAGGCAAGAACTGGAAGGTGCTTGGCTATATTAATGGTTTGTGGGAGGAATACGACGGCAGCGAGCCGACCATCCCTGGCGACCTGAACGGTGACGGCACGGTGGATATAACCGACGTGAACATCTGCATCAACATCATTCTGGAACGAAACAATGATCCAGCAGTGAGAATACTAGCCGACCTGTCAGGCGACGGCACGGTGGATATCACTGACGTCAACGCCATCATCAACATCATCCTGACCAATTAATAATTGATTCAATAATTAACCCTCGCCGCAACATGCCTTCTAGCGTGTTGCGGCTTTTGTTATGCCCCCGCCGCACCGCGCCCATTCTTTATTCATAATTCTTAAAAATTTGCCATTTGAATAAGCAAATGTTGGTTTTTTTGGATGATTGGAGAGTTATGTCAATTTTTATTGCTAATTTAGCGATTCAAAACAATCCATATAATTTGTCAAAACTATGAAAACGAAGATGATAACCCTTGCTGTCGCGGCTTTATGCTCGCTGATGGCCTACGCTGCCGAAAGTGTGGCTTCGCCCGACGGAAACCTGGTGGTGAACTTTTCGCTCGACAATTCGGCGCCTGTTTATGAAGTGCTGTATCACGGCAAGCTCGTGATCAATCCCAGCCACATGGGACTGGAACTTGACAGTGAAAACGCACGGCACGAGTTCCACGGCGGAAACCGCGCATCGACGGTCGACAAATCGTCGCTTTACAATGGTTTCACCATCAGCAACGTGGAGCGTTCCACCTTCGACGAAACGTGGCAACCCGTGTGGGGCGAGGAAAGCAGCATTCGCAACCACTATAACGAAATGGCTGTCACGCTCAATCAGGCGGAACTTGACCGCCACATAGTGGTGCGGTTCCGGGTCTATGACGATGGCGTGGGATTCCGTTATGAGTTCCCGGCTCAACGCAACCTCAACTATTTCGTCATTCGCGAAGAGCGCTCACAGTTTGCCATGACCGGCGACCACATTGCCTGGTGGATTGGCGGTGACTACGACACGCAGGAATATGAATACACTCGTTCACGCCTGAGCGAGATTCGCGGCCTGTTCCGCAGCGCCATCTCTTCCAACTCTTCACAGATGCAGTTCAGCGAAACGGGAGTACAGACCGCGCTACAACTCAAAACCGACGACGGCATCTATATCAATCTGCACGAGGCCGCACTGGTCGATTACCCCCTCATGAGCCTGAACCTTGACGACAAGACACTGACTTTTGAATCATGGCTCACCCCCGACTCGCAAGGCAAAAAAGGCCACATGCAAAGCCCCTGCCAAACCCCCTGGCGCACCATTATGGTCACCGACGACGCCCGCAAGGTGCTGGCGTCGAGGCTCATCCTCAACCTGAACGAGCCTTGCAAAATCGAAGACACCTCGTGGATTAAGCCTGTGAAATATGTGGGTGTATGGTGGGAAATGATTTCCGGCGCTGGCTCGTGGGCTTATACCGACGACGTGTATAGCGTGAAATTGGGCGAGACCGATTACACCAAACTTCGCCCCAACGGCAAGCACAGCGCCAACAACGCCAAGGTGCGCCGCTATATCGACTTTGCCGCCGACCATGGCTTCGACCAAGTGCTGGTTGAGGGATGGAACGAAGGCTGGGAAGACTGGTACGGCAACTCGAAGGACTACGTGTTTGACTTCGTGACCCCCTACCCCGACTTTGACATCAAGGCGCTCAACGACTATGCCCATAGCCGTGGCGTGAGATTGATGATGCACCACGAGACCTCGTCGAGTGTTCGCAACTACGAGCGCCACCTCGAGGCCGCCTACTCACTCATGAACCGCTATGGCTATAACTCGGTCAAGAGCGGCTATGTGGGCAACATCATCCCGCGCGGTGAGCACCACTACGGCCAGTGGATGATCAACCACTATCAGTATGCCATCCAGGAAGCCGCCAAGCACCACATCATGGTCAACGCCCACGAGGCGGTGCGCCCCACCGGACTGTGCCGCACCTGGCCCAACATGATTGGCAACGAAAGTGCCCGCGGAACCGAATACCAAGCCTTCGGCGGCACGCAGCCTGGCCACACCGCCATCCTGCCGTTCACCCGACTGCAGGGCGGTCCCATGGACTATACCCCGGGCATCTTCGAAATGGACCTGTCCACCTTCTCACCCGACAACGACTCCAAGGTGCTCTCCACCATCTGCGGACAGTTGGCACTGTATGTGACGTTCTACAGCCCCTTGCAGATGGCGGCCGACCTGCCCGAGCACTACGAGCAACACATGGACGCTTTCCAGTTTATCAAAGACGTGGCAGTTGACTGGGATCGCTCGGTATATCTCGAGGCCGAGCCCATGGAATACATCACCATCGCCCGTAAGGCCAAGGGCAGCGACCTGTGGTTTGTGGGCAACGTAGCTGGCAAAAAGGACTTCAACTCCGTCATTCGGCTTGACTTCCTTGATAAAGGTCGCAAGTATGAGGCCACCATCTATTCCGACGCCAAAGACGCTGACTATCGCACCAATCCTCAAGCCTACACCATCACCCGCAAGAAAGTTGATGCCAAAACGGTGCTGAAACTCCACTCGGTGGCTGGTGGCGGTTACGCCATCACCCTGCGTCCACTATAATCCACATGCTGATGAATCGTGAGAAAGAAATCTATAAAGTGACTCTCGTGGGCAGTGCCGGCAATGTGGCACTGCTCACTTTCAAGTTTATAGCTGGCATTGTGGGGCACAGCTCCGCCATGATAGCCGATGCTGTGCATTCGCTGTCCGATTTCTTGACCGACCTGGTGGTCATCGCCTTCGTGCGCGTGAGCGCCAAGCCACAAGATGAGTCGCACGACTACGGGCACGGGAAATATGAAACCATTGCCTCGTTCCTTATCGGATTGGCATTGATTGCTGCCGCCGTGGGCATCATTGTCTCCGGCGGACTGAAACTGGCGGCATGGGCAGGCGGTGAACAACTTGAAGCGCCACGCATGGTGGCGCTGTGGGCGGCTCTGCTTTCTATCGCGGTGAAAGAGGCGCTCTACCGCTACACCGCCATTAAGGGCAAGAAACTCAACTCCACAGCGGTCATCTCCAACGCATGGCATCACCGCAGCGACGCCCTGTCGTCGATAGGTGCCACACTGGGCATCGGTGGAGCCATCCTGCTGGGCGACCGGTGGACGGTGCTTGACCCATTGGCTTCCATCGTCGTGGGACTCATGCTGGTGAAGGTGGCTATAGGCTTGCTCAAAGCCAGCATTGGCGAACTCACCGACGCCTCCTTGTCGCAAGAAATGGAACAGGAAATTGAAGAAATCATCACTTCGCTGCCTCATGTGAGCCACCCACACAACCTGCGCACCCGCCGCATCGGCAACCGTCTGGCCATTGAGGTGCATGTGCGCATGGACGGCACCATGTTGCTCACCGAGGCCCACAACCACGCTTCGCTCATCGAGCAACGCATCAAGCAGCGCTTCGGCAGCGACACCCTTGTTACCATCCACATGGAACCCGCCACTTGATTTTCACCCGCAGTTTTTCTTCCACCACGTCACATCCATCCAACAGATTTCACCAATAAAACAAATTGGTATTTTCCCTATTTTTTATGCAAATCTGCAGTTGAATTGCAGATTTGCATAAAAACGGACACCAACCAGCCACACTGATTGGTGTCCTTGACTGTTCGGAAATCGGTTATCGCTGAACGATACGCATGTGGGCGTTGGGGTAACGCAGCACGAGGCAACTGGCTTCGGTCAGCACCAGAGCGTCGGTGTTGCGCAGTCCGCTGGACTTCAAATTCAGACTCTCGGTGCTGAAAGGAATATGGCAATACTTCTGCAAGTATTCCGGATCGATGACCATGCCGCATTCTGGCATACCACACTCGTCAAAGATTTCACTCAACAGCAGGTAGAGCGTGCCGAACTTGCTACGCACTTCGGTGAAGTCGATGCCCCACTTGCTCACCGTTTCATTGCTCGACACCACGCGCGTGTAGTCCAACTTGCTGAACATGCCGATGAGTTGGCTACCGCCGATGAGCACCTTGCGCTTACTGCCCTTGTTGCCCGTGAAGGCCTCGCGCATGAGGTCCACCACCTGGTCGTTGTCCATGCTCTCGGTGTAGCTGAAGGTCTTGCCGGCCTGATACCAAATGCCGCCCGTGAACAGTACGTTCTCTTTCTTGTCGGGATGCCACAATTTGCGCTTCACACCGAAGAGGAACGACTTCTCCATACCGAGGCGCATATCGTAGATGGCGGCCTCCTCCTGGTCGCTCATGGTCCAGTTCACTTCCTTCTTGGCAAGACGCTGTAAAGTACTCTGTTCCACCTGCATTTTAAATATTTGGCAGAAATTTTGGTCTTTGGTGGGCAGCGCCTCGAACTGCGGCGACATCACGTCGAGTTCGCTGGCGGCACGCCCCATGCGAATGAGGGTGGTGTCGGCAGGAATCGACGGCACACAGTTCTCGACCTGACCTATCTTCTTGCCGTTGACGGCCATCACCGCCAAGCCGTTCTGCTCGTCACGCCCAACGACAAAGAGTACCAACTCGTTGCGGCTGCGTGTCACGCCATTCGGTTCATAACCCAGTACGCCTTGCACCAGAATGGTGTCGCTGGCATCGAAAATCTCATCGTTTTCGGTGTGGATAAAGGCTTTGGGAGAACTCCCGGCGGCCATCGTTTCCGGTGCCTCATAGTCTTCGCTAAGAATGGTGTTGGTCGCCTTCGTGTCCACATTCATATAATCCACAATCATGGAACCCACATGCTTACTGCCGGCATAGCGCGACAGCTGGTCGATAGGCGTGGCCATAGGGCGGATTTTCACAATCTGGCGGTCGATGTCGTTCAGCAACAGGCTGGGCGACGCCTCGCGAGTAAGATCGGTGGTGAGCGGTTCGTCGGTCACATGCTGTCCACCCGCCACGCCCGGCACCACACCAGCGGCGAGCACGCTCATCTCTCCAGCATGATAAGCAACAATGGCGACCGCTATCACAATGATTGTCAGCAGGATGAATTCGGGGTTGCGGCGCATCCAGTTCACCGCGTTCTTGATTTTGTCTTTCATGGTTGATAAAGAATTTTGAAATAAAACATTTGATTAAGCCACTCTGGAGCGGCTCATTTACTCATCGGCTGAAATCCGCCGAATCATTCGTCCCACACACTGCGACGACAGTACGACGGGAACGCCACCGGCTGTGGCTCGTCATCGGGCATGACATCGAAGTGCTGTGTCGCCTCAATCTTCTCGTTACGTCCTCGCAGGTAACCTTCGGTTTCGGCATTCAACAGGAGTTCCTGCACCTTGGCGGCGGTAGAGTCGTCCAGACCCAACTGCATCAGTGGGTCGGCGACATTGGTGGACGCTGCCACGTCGGTGGCTGTGGTTTCGGTTTTCACGGCAACATTTTCGGCAACCGCCTGTTCGTGGCTTACGTTTCTTGCCTCATCTCCCTTAAAGGGTGGAGGCGTCACGGGTGTATTTTCCATCTTCATAATAAATTAAGGTAAAAAAGATTTTGTCTTCATCGACACCGCAAATTTACTGTCGCGCCATTTCAGCCCACAAGGTCAATCACAGGCAACACCCGTAACAGAGTAAAAATAACATTCTTTAATGTAATTTTTTGGTCTTCGTTTACGTCTAATAGGTGCAAAGTGGCTGAAACACGGCTACCGCCCGACTTGAGATGGTGCTGGCACACAGGTCCAAGGCGGGCAGTATTCGGCAATAAAACTGAATTTTTTTCTTTTTTCATTTTGTATTGCACTCAACTTGCAGTAACTTTGCACGATTCTTGGTAAAGACAAAAAATTTTTATTTAATTCTTAATAAACTTTTTTTATATGAAACTTAGAAAACTTTTGGCTGCTGCCTTGCTGCTTGCATCGGTATCGGCCATGGCACAGATGCCACAAATGCCGCCCATCCCTACTGATCCTGATGTGCGTACAGGCAAACTGGCCAACGGACTCACTTACTACGTGCGTCACAACGACTATCCCGAACATCGTGTCAACTTCTACATCGCTCAGCGTGTAGGTTCCATTCAGGAAGAAGAGAGCCAGCGTGGTTTGGCCCACTTCCTGGAGCACATGGCCTTCAACGGCACCGAGAACTACCATGGTGAGGGCAAAGGTGTGATTGACTACACTCGCACACTGGGTGTGGAATTTGGTGGCGACTTGAACGCTTACACCAGCACCGACGAGACTGTGTACAACATCAACAACGTGCCCAGCACGCGTCAGAGCGCGCTCGACTCGTGTCTGCTCATTCTGCGCGACTGGTCGTGCGGACTGTTGCTCGAAGACGAGGAAATCGACAAGGAGCGTGGTGTGATTCACGAGGAGTGGCGTCTGCGCAGCAGCGCCAGCCAGCGCATTTTTGAGCGCAACCTCGAGACGCTGTTCCCCAATTCGAAGTATGGCCATCGCATGCCCATCGGTCTGATGAGCGTGGTTGACGGCTTCAAGTACAACGAACTGCGTGACTACTACCACAAGTGGTATCGTCCCGACAACCAGGCCATCATCGTGGTCGGTGATGTCGATGTCGACTATATGGAGAACAAAATCAAGGACTGGTTCTCTCCCATCGTGCTTGCTCCTAATGCTGCCCCAGTGGTGGCCGAAACAGTGCCCGACAACGAGGAGATGATTGTCGTGACCGACAAGGACAAGGAACAGCCCTACGGCATCGTCCAACTCTGGTTCAAGCACGACCCCTCAACCCGCGAGGAGAAAGCTACTATGGGTTATATGATTGAGGACTACGCTATGGATATCCTGGCTAGCATGTTCAACTCGCGCTTGGCCGAAAAAGCTCAGGAACCCGATTGCCCGTTCCTCCAGGCTGGTGGCGGTAACAGTCCGTACATCGGTATGACCAACAACAAGGAAGGTTTTGTGTTCTACGCACTTCCCAAGGAAGGTCAGACCGACCAGGCTGTGCAGGCGTTGATGACCGAGGTGCTACGTGCCCGCCAGCATGGTTTCACCGCCACCGAGTTCATCCGTGCCCGTGACGAGTACATGTCGCAACTTGAGCGTCAGTACAACGAGCGCAATAAAATCAGCAACGAGAGCTATGGCCGCAGTTATGCCGCCAACTACCTCAATGGCGAACCCATTCCCAGCATTGAGCAGGAATACCAAATCATGCAGCAACTCACTCCGATGATTCCCGTTGAGGCAATCAACGAGCTCTTGACCGAAATCTTCCCCGAAGGTGACCACAACATGGTCATCTTGAACATGAACCAAGAGAAGGAAGGTCAAGTCTATCCCACCGTTGAGGGTCTGAAGAGCGCTATTGTTGCTGCCCGCAACACCCCTGTGGAAGCATACGTCGACAATGTGAAAAACGAGCCCCTCATTGCCAAATTGCCTAAGCCCGGCACTATCAAGAAGGAAACCAAGAACACTACCCTCGGCTTTGACGAACTCACCCTGAGCAACGGTGTGAAAGTCATCCTCAAGAAGACCGACTTCAAGGAGAACGAAATTCGTCTGTTTGCTGAATCAAAGGGCGGCAGCTCGCTCTACGGCAAGGAAGATTGGGCCAACTGCGAACTCTTCGACGCCGTGGTATCTGTGAGTGGTCGTGGCGAATTTGACAATACCGAACTCGAGAAGGCTATGGCCGGCAAGCAAGCCAGTGCCAACCTCTCGCTCTCGACCAGCTACGAGCGCGTGAACGGTAACTCTACCGTTAAGGATTTGGAAACAATGTTCCAACTCGTTTACCTCAACTTCACCGACATCCGCAAGGATGAAAAGGGCTATAACACCCTGATTGGCATGCTTGAGACTGTGCTCAAGGACAAGAACCTGCAGCCTGAAGCTGTTTACAGCGACTCTGTAACCGTGACACTTAACAACCACAACTGGCGTGAAATGCCCTTTGAGGCCGAGAACCTCAAGGACATCAACTACGACCGTGTGCTGCAAATCGCCAAGGAACGTACTGCCAACGCCGCAGACTACACCTTCTACATCGTGGGTGCCTTCGACGAGCAACTCGTGCGCCAGTACCTGTGCCAGTACATCGCCACTCTGCCCGCCAAGGGTAAGGCCGAGAACTGGGTGAACGTGGCTGAGCGCCCAAAAGGCCAGACTCTGAACCACTTCACTCGCAAGATGGAAACTCCCAAGGCCATCGCACGTATGTATTGGTACACCGACGACATGCCTTATTCGCTTGAGAATTCTATCCTGGCTAATGTGGCTGGTGAGGTTCTTGACAAGATTTATCTGCAAAAGATTCGCGAGGATGCTAGCGCAGCTTACTCGGCAAGCGCCGGTGGTTCAGTCTCGATGGTGGGTGACAACGTGTTCACCAGCATCATTGGCGCTGTGCCTATGAAGCCCGAGAAATCCGACGAAGCCCTGAGCATCATGCGTGAGGAGGCTGCGAATCTGGCCAAGGATATCGATCCCGCAACTTTGGCCGACATCAAGGCTGCCATGATTAAGAACTTCGACACCAGCGCCAAGGAGAACGGCCACTGGGTGAACGTCCTGAGCATGTATGTCGGACGCGGTATCGATACTCACTCCGATTACAAGGCCATCGTGAACAGCATCACGCCCGAAATGGTGGCTGATTTCGTGAAACGAGTTTACAAGAGTGGCAACAGCGTCGAGGTGGTGATGCTCCCTGAAGAGTAATCACAAACAGCACCACCAATCGGTGCCATACCTATAACAAAAGCCTTTCCAGTTCACCGTGAATTGGAAAGGCTTTTTTTGGGGTTCAACCCAATCGGGTTGAAGATAAATCACCACCACTTGACGGGTTTTGAACCCATGGTGTATTCCAACACACCACCGGCAGCCAGAGTTGCATGGTCGATGTAAGGCTGACGCAGTGGTTTGCCATTGAACTTGATGCCCTGGATATAGCGGTTGCGATCGCTGTTACCCTTGGCTTTAATGGTGAGCGTGCCGCCAGCGACACGCACTGTTGCTTGGTTCACAAGCGGACTGCCAAAGTAATAACGTCCACCGGCCGGCTCCACCTGATAGAATCCCAAAGCCGAAAGGATGTACCATGCCGACATCTGTCCTACGTCTTCATTGCCGCACAAGCCCTCGGTGGTGTCATCGTAGAGCGTGGTGAGCACCTGACGCACACGGTCGGCGGTTTTCCACGGCTCACCAAGCATGGTGTAGAAGTACAGGATGTGGTGGCTAGGCTCGTTACCGTGTACATACTGCCCAATGAAACCGCTCATATCGACCACGGCATCCTCACCCACGTCACTCGACACGACGAACAGCGTGTCAAGACGTTCAATCAAGCGCTCCTTGCCTCCATGGCATGCGACCAGTCCTTCCAAATCGTGCGGCACAAGCCAGGTATACTGCCAAGCGTTGCCCTCGCAGTACTCGTCGCCGTCGCTCCTCTGCTGATAGGGGTTGAACGGCTCAAGGAATTTGCCTTGCGTGTCACGGGCGCGCATGAAACCAGTTGCGGGGTCAAATAGATTTTTATATTGCTTACTCAGCGCCATGTGACGCTCGTAAAGGTCGTTACGTCCTGCCTTGAGAGCAGCCTGCGCCAGCGCCCAGTCGGCAAGTTCATATTCCAATTCATAAGCCACATTCTCGTAGGGCATTTGGTCGCAAGGGATGTAGCCCAGCGTGCGGTGCTGCTTCAGCCCGCGTTCGTCGAGGAGCATCGACCGCTCCATTGCCTCGATGGCCAGGTTGGTGTCAATGCCCGGGAAACCTTTCAGCAAAGCATCAGCTACAACGGGAATAGCTGGAGAACCCACCATGCAGTTGGTCTCACGGGCCATCAGGTGCCAAATGGGGAGTTTGCCCTGCTCTTGATAGATGCGCAGCATGGTGTTGATGATATCGGGCACACGCTCGGGATGAATGATGGTCATGAGCGGATGCGCGGCACGATAAGTGTCCCACAGACTATAAGTGGTGTAGTTGGTAAATCCTGGCGAGGTATGCACTTGGTAGTCGCTGCCCTGATAAGAGCCGTCAACATCGCAGAACACCGACGGGGCAATCATCGTGTGGAACATTGCGGTGTAGAACGTTCGCATCTGGTGCTCGTCGGCCATGACCACTTGCACCTTGTCCAGTTGCTCACGCCAGGCCTTGCGGGCGCGCTCACGCACTCCGTCAAAGTCCCATCCTTGCTGCTCGGCGACAAGATTCATCGCAGCACCAGTCACACTGGTGCCACTCAGACCCACTTTCACCATGATTTGCTCACCAGCCTTGGTGTCGAAGTCAAAACGTCCATACACCAAACGTGCCACCACCCAGTCGCCAGTCACCTCACGGCCGTCGGCGATGAGATGGGCGCGCTTGAAGGGACGTGAGAATTCGGCGTGGAAATACACTGGGTGCAATTTCGCCCAACCTGTCGACCAACGCACACCTTCTATGGTGTGGTCATCAATCACGCGCATTACGGCACTGGTGGCATTGTCGTAACCGCCACCGTTCACCAAATCGAACACAATCGCGCTTTCGTCGCTCGCAGGGAAAGTGTAGCGGTGCAGACCTGTGCGCGCCGTGGCAGTGAGTTCCACGCCCACGTCATATCGCAGCAGGTGGGTACGGTAATAGCCCGGCTGAGCCACCTCACGACTACGGTCGGCATAACTCCACAAGCCACTCTGCGGGTCGTCGTATCGGCCTCGCGCGTAACGCACCTGTCCCACTACGGGCATCACCGTCACGTCGTGCAAATCGCCGCAACCGGTACCACTCAGGTGGGTATGGGGAAACCCTATCACCGTGCTGTCGCTGCGGTGGTAACCCGAGCACCAGTCCCATTCTTGGCTAATACTTGACGGACCCAACTGCACAAAGCCAAAAGGCACGCAGGCGCTCACCGTCACATGACCGTGACCTCCACTGCCGATGAGCGGATCCACATAGTCAAGCACATCACGTTGTGCGGCAGGCGACGCCGCAACACACCACAGGGCACAAGCAGTCGCCAACCAACAAAAAACAGAAATTCTTTTCATATTAACAGTAAATGAAGTTTAATATTCTAGGCTAAATAGTCGCATCGTCCCGAATCGGACTAAAGTGTAACATTCTGTCGGCAAAATTAAACAATTATTGTCAATTTAGCAAGAGGCTCACTTCAGGGGTTTGCACTTTCATCCATGACTATGGCCCAACGTCTATGACCTAATTTTTCACTGACGGCGACATTTTTCTCTAAATAAATTTCACTTTCTATATCTTGACTGGTTTATATTTCGAGATTTTTATATAACTTTGCAAGTGATAATCCATAAACCGCTTTTATTATGAAGAAACTAGCCTTCATCGCATTGGCCGCCGTGTTACTGATTCCAGCATTGGCACAAGACCGCCGCTATAATATGTATGGCGTCATGTTCTACAATTTGGAGAACCTGTTCGACACCATCAACAACAATGGTGTTTATGACCTCGAATTCTCTCCCAATGGCGCACGCCAGTGGAATAACGAAAAATACTGGCAGAAACAGCACAACATGGCTTACGCCATCAGTCAGATTGTCACTCAAGGAACGCCCGACGGTCCCGCACTCATCGGCGTGAGTGAGATTGAAAACATCACCGTGCTGCAAGACCTTGTGCGTCAACCCGAACTGAAAAGCCGCCGCTACCAGATTGTTCATCACGATGGTCCTGACCGTCGTGGCGTAGATGTGGGCTTGCTCTACAATCCCCGCGTGTTCAAGGTGCTCAACGTCACCAACCAGCGGCTCACCGCGCGCTACTTCAATGCGCTAGGTTACGGACAACGCTATAATCCTGAAACACGCACCCGCGACCAGTTGTGCGTTACCGGACTGCTGGCCGGCGAAAAAGTGAGTGTGCTGGTCAATCACTGGCCTTCACGACTAGGCGGACAGGAGCAGTCGAGCTACTTGCGCGAGGCTACCGCCGAAATGGCCCGGCAGACCATCGACTCGCTGCTGCGTGACGACCCCAACCAGGGCATCTTCTTTATGGGTGACTTGAACGATGACCCGCAAGACATCAGCTGCGCCAAAGCGCTGGGTGCAAAGCGCGAGATAAACGATGTATCTGCCTACAACGACTTGTATAACCCCTGGTGGAAACTTCTTGACAAGGGAATCGGAACACTGGCTTATAAAGGACAGTGGAACCTGTTTGACCAAATCATCATGAATGGTTACTTCACCAAATACAATGACAGCAAAGACAAGCCACAACTCACCTTCCTGAGAGCCGAAGTGCTGAACCGAGACTTCCTCAAGACCTACGAAGGCGATCGTCAGGGCTATCCCATGCGAACCTACAGTGGAGGAGTGTTCCTCAACGGCTATAGCGACCACTTCCCCACCATCATCTACATTGTCAAGGAAGTGAAGTAACACCTTTCGCCGCACTCATTTCCAACACAAACCATGAATTTCATCTTGCGCTGGCTGCGCAACTTGCTCATCTTCTTCTTTGGCTCAACCCTCATGATGGTTGTAGCCTATAAGTTCGTGCCTGTCTATCTCACTCCGCTCATGCTGTGGCGGTGCGTTGAGCAAATGGCCGATGGTGAGTTCCCGCAAATCAGCCACCGTTGGGTGCCTCTGGACCAAATCAGCCATCATGTTCCGCAAGCCGTTATGGCCAGCGAGGACCAACTGTTCCTGCAACACAGCGGATTCGACTTTAAACAGATACATCAAGCACGACTTGATGCTCTCAACGGCAAACGTGAACGCGGGGCGAGCACCATCAGTCAGCAAACGGCCAAAAATGTTTTCCTTTGGCACGGCCACAGCTGGATTCGCAAGGGACTGGAGGCTTATTTCACTTTCTTGATAGAGAAAATCTGGGGGAAAGAGCGCATTATGGAAGTCTATCTCAACAGCATCGAGATGGGAAAAGGCATCTATGGTGTAGAGGCGGTAGCCAAGTTGCATTTCAACACATCTGCGGCAAAATTGACCAAAAAGCAATCCGCTCTCATTGCCGCGTCACTGCCCAATCCGCGCGTGCGCAACTCGGCCAACCCTACGTCCTATATGTTGCGGCGCAGCACCCAAATCATGCGACAGATGAACAACATTGAACAATTTCCTTCCACACAAGACCAGGACTAACGACATGACCCATCCCTTTGCCGCCACCTTGCTGCAGTGGTATGACCAGTATGGCCGCGACCTGCCTTGGCGTGCCACGCGCGACCCATACGCCATCTGGCTTAGCGAGGTCATACTGCAACAGACACGCATCGAGCAAGGCTTGCCCTACTGGGAGCGCTTCATGCAACAGTTTCCCACTGTTGAAGCACTCTCGGCTGCCAGCGAAGACGAGGTGTTGCGTCTGTGGCAAGGCCTGGGTTACTACAGCCGTGCTCGTAACCTGCACACAGCGGCAAAACAAGTGGAACAACTTGGACAGTTCCCTAGCTCGCTCGACGGCATCAAGTCGTTAAAGGGAGTAGGCGACTACACGGCTGCAGCCATTGCCAGCATGGCCTTTGACATCCCTGTTGCGGTGGTCGACGGCAATGTCTATCGCGTGCTGGCACGACACTACGGCATCGACACACCCATCAACACCACCGAAGGGAAACACACTTTTACGGCATTAGCGCAAGAATTGCTCCCTCCGGAACATGCGGCGGCTTTCAACCAGGCCATGATGGATTTCGGAGCTACGTGGTGCACTCCCAAATCGCCACGATGCAGCGAGTGTCCGCTGGCCGACACTTGTCAGGCACTACACGACGACAGCATCGACAAACTACCTGCCAAACTCAAGAAACTTAAAGTGAAAACACGACATTTTCAGTACATCTACATCAGTTGCAACCGATTCACAGCGATGCGCCGCCGTCCAGCAGGCGACATTTGGCAAGGATTGTGGGAGCCGCTCCTCATCGAAGACACTGCGTTACCGCAGTTCGACGGAACCCTCACCAAGCTGCGAACTGACGTGAAACACGTGCTCACGCACCGCATCATCATAGCCGATTTCTATCGACTTGACTGCGACACGAGACCTCATCTGCCAGCAGAATACCTGTGGATTGCCGAAAACGACATAGACCGATACGCCATTCCCAGACTCGTGGAAATCTTGCTCCAGTCAATTAAACACAACTAGGATTTCTAGAACTACAAGTAGTCATCACCAAACTGAGTGCGCACTTCATTGACGTAGTTGCGAATCTTCTGTTCCTCGGCACGAGGCACAATCAGCAACGCATCTTCAACATCGGCCACGATATAGTCGTCCAGACCCGAAGCCACAATGAGTTTGTCGCCTTTGATAGCAATCACATTGTTATGGCTGTTGTAGAGCAACGCTTTGCAACCTTGGGTCACATTGCCGAAGTCATCGCTTTGAGGGGAGTTTTCATAAATGGCTCCCCACGTTCCCAAGTCGCTCCAACCAATATCAACACATTCCACAAACACATTGGAAGCGTGCTCCATCACGGCAAAGTCGATAGAAATGTTGCGACATGTCGGGAAATTGGCGGCGATAAAGTCCATCTCGGCATCGGTGCCATAGTCACCGATACCCTGGTCAAGGATGGCGGTGATGTCGGAAGCATGCTCACGCATGGCATCAAGGATGGTCTTTGCTCTCCAGAAGAACATGCCAGAATTCCAAAAGAATTCCCCTGAATCAAGAAACACTTTGGCTAATTTCTCGTCGGGTTTCTCAGTAAAAGTTTTCACGGCAAAGAAGTCATCGCCCATTTGCTCTCCCACCTGAATATAGCCATATCCCGTTTCGGGCCGGTTGGGCTTGATGCCCATCGTGAGCAACGCATCATGCACGCCGATGAAGTCAAAAGCCTTCAACACGCAACGCTGAAACTCCTCAGTCTTCAGAATCAGGGGGTCGCTGGGCGCAACCATGATGTGCGCGTCAGGATCTAGTGACTGAATGTGATAGGCCGCCCAAGCAATGCAAGGCGCCGTGTTACGTCGTGCTGGCTCTTTGAGAATCTGTTCAGGTTTTAGTTGAGGCAGCTGCTCGGCAATGATGGGAGCATATTGCTCATTGGTAAGCATAAAAATATGGTCGTCAGGGATGATTCCCTTGATGCGATCTACCGACATCTGCAACAAACTGCGACCAGTACCAAAAAAGTCAATAAATTGTTTGGGCATACGAGTGCGGCTATACGGCCAAAAACGGCTTCCCACACCGCCGCACATGATTACACAATAGCGGTTATCCTTCATTTTTAGATGTTTGTTTTCATGTTTTAATTCAGCAAACTCACCTTGTAGATAATAAATGCCAGCAACGCAAGCTGAGCGAAAATAATCAAAAGCGAACCCGCAGTGAACCAGAATCCAGCTTTTACCTTGCCACTCCGCCACGACATGTTTCGGTGGGCATAACGATAAGAGGGCAACATCGGATTCCATGCCTTGGTACTGGATGATTTGCTTGTCCGTTCGCCATGCTTTTCTCTGTGCTTGTGTTCCTTGGGCACATCAGTCGGCGCGGCCTCATCAACTTCGGGCAAGGGCTCTTGGGCGACCGCCTCGGTATGCTCCAGCAACTTGAGTGATTGGCCACAATAAGGACAGAAGTTGATGCCCTGCGGAATGCGCTGGCCACAATGCGGACAATAGACATAGGTGTGGTGCTCAGCTTTTTCGCGCGTTGACACGCGGCTGACGTTAAGGTCGCTCGGGACCTTTTCGCCGGCATCAAAGGTGGTGAGGCATTGCGGACACACCACTATACCGCCATGCAAAACCACTTCTTCGGCAGAAACCTGCATCACCTTAGCACATTGTGGACATTGTAGCTCCATAAATTACTATCTACTTTTGCCTTTAGAAGGCAAAATTAATGAAAAACGAGCGCAACACCAAGAATTTATTCATTTTTATGATTGACCAGCCTCCCAATTTTGAGATTTTAACCCAAAATGGTGAGGAAAAAACATGCTGAAGAGCTTTACGGCAAGGTTATCAATCAGGCCGAAAAACTCATCAACGAGCTAAAACATCTTGGTATTATATAATAATCGCCCTAAACAGCGGTCCAATTCCGCTGACGTTAGGGCGATTATAGAAGACTTATCTCGCGATGCGTAAATGAGCTTTTAACAAGTTCCCCACGCCTAACGTCCGCAACGGAGGGAGCATCGTCTTCTTACATTTGTTTTAAGCGAACCATGCATCCGACGTGCATGTAGTTGGCTATTCAAATGCGCTGCAAAGTTAATACAATTTCATGAAACGAAATGCAAGCATATCGGATTTTTTGAAGCCACTCCGAGATAAAAACCTGATAAAACCTGTTTAAATGTGCGTTTGGATAAACTCAAACTATAGAATGATGATATAGACCATCTATATTAGATGACTCCTGTTGGAAGTTTAATTTCCTGGATTGTTCGCTGACTATCAGGATTTTATTCTCCTTAAAAGCAAGAAAAGCAGGAAAAATTTCACGTCATATAGGGTGGTTTTTAGGAAAAATTCCAACCTTATAAATCACAAGCCTCGAAAGTCTTGAAAATGCTCTCAAAAAACGGGAAAATCAAAAAAAATGCCAATTTGTTTTCTCATTCGGCAAAATTCTATTACCTTTGCGGGTCAAAACGAAAAAGTAAATAATTAAAACACAATAGACAAATGGCAAAAAAACAAAAAGGAACGCCCCGCACCACTCTTGAAGAGGTGAATGAATCACTCTCCACCGCGGCGCAACGGATTGAAGCAAACAAGAAATACATTTACTATGCGCTGATCGCCATCGCTGCCATCGTTTTACTGGTGATGGGATACATCTATGGTATCCGCAACCCGAATTTGCAGAAGGCTAAGGACGGTATCGGCAAGGCCGACATGACTTACATGCAGGGTGACACGACCAACGCATTGAAAGAATATGAGAAAGTGTTCGACAGCTACAGCAACAAGCCTGCTGAGCGCGCCGCTTTCAACTCGGCTATCATCCTCTACCAACAGGGTAAGAACAAAGAGGCCGCCCAATACCTTGAGAAATATGAATCGAATGGCAAAATGGTTGGTCCAGCTTCACAATCACTGCTCGGCGACTGCTATGTGAACATGAAGCAATATGACAAAGCCATCGTATGTTACGACAAGGCCGTCAAGCTCTCGAACGAGAACGTGTTCTTCACGCCTACGTTCATGATCAAGAAAGCCAACGTGCTGCACGCCCAAGGCAAATATAGCGACGAAGCCGCTATCTATCAAAACATCAAGGACAATTATATGCAGTACACTCAGGCCTATCAGTTCAACGTGGACAAGTATCTTGAACGCGCAAAAGCACTCTCCGAGAAGAAATAATTATCTATTCGGATATACGACAATACCACTTCGGTCGGCTTCACTCGCAAGCCGGCCGAAGTTCTTTTTGTAATTGTGGGGTTAAACAGGATCGACGTCGTAGTGGAGACGGATGGCTTTCATGCGGCTGTCGGTGTCAATCATTTGTTCATAAAGGTTACGCAAAATCTGCTTCACCTTTTGCATAGACGCTTCCAACTCGAGTTTGAGCACTATCTGCCGGATATACATTTGCTGGACACGCGACACCATAGGGCTTTCAGGGCCCAGCACACGGTTGCCGAACACCTGCCTCAACAATTGACTGTAACGCACGGCCATCTCACCCACCACAGCATCGTCGCGATGACGCAGGTAGATGTTGATAATTCGCACAAAGGGCGGATAGCCAAACCGCTGACGTTCCTGAATTTCATGGTTATAGAAACCTTCGTAATCGTGATTTTGCACAAAGCCGACAACGGGATGAGACGGGTCGCTAGTCTGTACGATAACCTGACCTTGCTTGTGCGCACGGCCGGCACGGCCAGCCACTTGCTCCATCATGTCGAAGGCCCGCTCGTGGGAACGGAAATCGGGGAATGAAATCATCGTGTCGGCATTGAGGATGCCCACGATGCTCACCGCATCAAAGTCAAGCCCCTTGGTCACCATTTGCGTACCAACAAGGATGTTGGTTTTGTGCGCTGAAAACTCATCGATGATGCGATCGTAACTCGCCTTGCTGCGCGTGGTGTCCAAATCCATGCGTGAGATTTTCTCGTCGGGGAAAAACTGATCGATTTCGTCTTCAATGCGTTCGGTGCCATATCCCACAATCTCGATACCTGGCATCTGGCATGCTGGGCACAAGTTGGGCAAGGTGAGGGTGTAACCGCAGTAGTGACAACTGAGTGAGCGCGTGTGCTTGTGGTAGGTGAGTGACACGTCGCAGTTCTCGCAACGCGGCACCCATCCACACTCCTTGCACCTCACCATTGGGGCGTAACCACGTCTGTTCTGGAACAAGATAACTTGCTCGTTCTGATGGAGCGCTTTGCGACAGTCGGCAATCAACTCTTGCGAAAACAGCCCTTTCATCTCGCGACGTTTGCGAGCAAGTTTGGTGTCGATAACCTTGACCACGGGCAACTGCAAATCGGCATAGCGCGTGAGCAACTTCACCAATCCGTACTGCCCGTTCAACGCCCGATGGTAAACTTCAATAGCGGGTGTGGCCGAACCCAAAAGCGTCTTGGCTCCGTGCATCCTCGCCAACATCATGGCGGCATTACGCCCGTTGTAACGCGGTGCGGGGTCTTGCTGCTTATAACTGCTGTCGTGCTCCTCATCAACAATAATGAGCCCCAACTTGCTGAACGGCAAAAAGATGGACGACCGCACTCCGATGACCACGCATGGCTCGTTGCTTTGCAACAAGCGGCGCCAAATATCGACACGCTCGTTGTCGCTGAACTTGGAATGGTAGATGAGCAACCTGTCGCCGAACACCACACGCAACCGTCGCGTGAGTTGAGTGGTCAGGGCAATCTCCGGCACCAAATAGAGCACCTGCATCCCCAACTTCAGGGTGTCGGCAATCAAGTGCATATAGATAGATGTCTTGCCGCTGGACGTGATACCGTACAGTAGCGTGACATCATGAGTTTTGAACGATTGATGAATCTCGTTGTAAGCCTGCTGTTGGGCATCGCTCAATGCGGGAGGGTTCTGACGCTGGTCGCCCAGTGCCGCGAAACGGTTGATTTCACGCTTATAGACCTCAAAGATGCCGCGTTGCTGCGCCGCGCTGAGCACTGCTTGGCTCACGTCGGCACGTTTGAGCAAGGCCTCTTTGGTCACCTCCTGCGGTTCTCCGCCAGGACTGAGCCAACGTGCCATATCAAGATAGGCCAACAACAGTTGCTCTTGCATGCGGGCACGTTTCACCATATCAAAGAAGGTGTGCAACGCTTGCTCATCATCGCGCTTGATAGTGAGCCGCACACATGACTCCGTTTTGGGGCGGTAATTGTCTATTACCCGCTCGCTGACATGGATAGCCCCACGCTCCAGCAGATGGTGAACGACACTTTCCACAGTCTTGAACCCTGTGGCGGTGGCTATTTCGGCGATTTGCACACGTCCTCGCTGGGCGGTGAAATCCAGCACCACCCGCTCGCGGTCACTCAACCGCTGCTCGGTGTCTTCTTCAAAATCGGAATTTGGACTGATGAAAGTCTCGCTCTCCACCTTCAAGCCACTGGGAATGGCCGCTTTATAGACCTCGCCCATCGAACACAGGTAATAACTGGCTATCCACTCCCAAAATTTGAGTTGCGGATGCCGCACAATGGGCGAACTGTCGAGCACCGACAGCAATTCCTTCACCTCATAGCCATGTGGAGCCAAGTCGTGAACACTCTCGATGATGCCGGTATAGATTTTCTTGCGGCCAAAGGGCACCAACACACGACTGCCAATCACCGCATTCATATCTTGCGGGATTCGGTAGGTGTAAGTCCCTGGGATGGACAACGGGAGTAAGACTTCGGCGAACACTGGATGATAGAATTATAAAATGGCTGTCATCAAAATCACTCAATGGACATCAACTTGCGGTAGATGTCGTTCTCTTTCTGCGCGGTGGCTTCCCAACTGACATCGGGAGGCAGTTGCTGTTGCACACGGCCTTGCAGCATGGCGACAGCACGATCGGTGAAGTTTTCCATAAAATGCTCGTCGATATCAACGGCATTCTCCCGACCGATGCCCTCGGCCGTCCCCACCACATTGGTCGCCACCACATTGGCACCGCATTGCAGCGCCTCGAGCGTGACCAGAGGCAATCCCTCCAAACTGCTGGGGAGCACCAGCACATCGATGCAGTTCATGAGCAACGGCATTTGCTCCAACGGTTGCATGCCCCACATGTGGCAGTCCACACAACGCTCGGCCATGGCCTGACGCACTTGTTCGTGCTGAAATCCGGTGCCTATCGTCCAAAACGCTACGTCGCCGTCGTATTTTTCGGCAATAGTCGCATAAATTTCCGGAAGTTTCATGACGTTTTTCACAGGTTCGAAACGTCCTACGAAAGCCACTACTTTCCGGCCTGCAACACCATATTTCTCGCGCAACGCCTCACGTTCGGCGTCGGGCATGCGCCTAAAGTCGCTTGAAGCCCCATTAAATAGCACCTTCGCCGGAAAACCAGTAGTGAGCACCAAGGCTTTTTCGTATAATCCGTGGCTGACAAAAAAATTGTCGGTGGCACCATGCAGCAACTCGATGGTCACCGCTTTCAGCATCGGGTCACGCGGAGGGTCGGTATAGATGCTGGCACCGTGCCAAGTGATGCAGTGCGGAATTTGATGCAAAGCGGCGGCGCGCTGCGCCACGAATCCGCCCATGCGGTCATGGGCCGAAATCAGGTCATAGTTGTCCATAGACTTCGCCAAGTTATTGAGCCACTTGGTCAAGTATACCGGCCGCTTACCCAACAAACGATGCAGCACCGAATCGCGCCAGTCGCGCTTCACCCAGTGCACGTGTAGCGTTTCGCCCTCGACTTGGATGACGTTGTCGCGCTGGGGCACGGCTTTGCTGTGGCGCACCCGCCGCATCAACGCTCCGTCATACACCTGTATCATGTGCAGGTCGATGTCATAGTTCGCCACGCGCCGCAAGTGCTGCACACGGTTGAGCACGGCATAGAACACGCCCAGACGGTTGTTGATGTCTCCTTCAAAGATGACTGCAATGCGTTTCATTGGACAATTTTTCTCTTGCAACAAAGTTAGTCATTTTTTGCGAGATGCACAAAAAAAAGACTAAATCTTCCGATTTAGCCTCATAGTAGCGGGGGAAGGATTCGAACCAACGACCTTTGGGTTATGAGCCCAACGAGCTACCACTGCTCCACCCCGCGATGTAATTGCGGTGCAAAGGTACTGCTTTTTCCTGACATGGCAAGCGATTACCGCAAAAAAAACGTGAAAAGCATGCTTTTTAACATACTTTTCACGCAATATCGACTTCACAACGGCTTCAAAAATCGATAATCAGCCGTTCAGGGTCACTCAATTTTAAGCCTCACCGACACGCAATCAGTGAGCAGGGCACTTGGCAATTTGCTGGAAGAAGTCGTTGCCCTTGTCATCCACGAGGATGAATGCCGGGAAGTCTTCCACCTCAATTTTCCAGATGGCCTCCATGCCTAATTCGGGATACTCAACGCACTCGATGCTCTTGATGTTGTTTTGGGCAAGGATGGCTGCAGGGCCACCGATAGAACCCAGGTAGAAACCACCGTGTTTCTTGCAGGCGTCGGTCACGGCTTGGCTGCGGTTGCCCTTGGCGAGCATAATCAGACTGCCACCGTGGTCCTGGAATTCATCCACATACGGGTCCATGCGCCCAGCCGTCGTCGGACCCATCGAGCCACAAGCCATGCCTGCCGGTGTCTTGGCTGGTCCAGCGTAATAGATGGGATGGTCTTTCAAATATTGTGGCATTCCCTCGCCGGCATCGAGGCGGGCCTTGATCTTGGCATGGGCAATATCACGGCCCACAATGATGGTGCCGTTCAGGCTCAAACGTGTGCTCACGGGATACTGGCTTAGAATCTTGCACACCTCGCTCATGGGCTGGTTCAGGTCAATCTTCACGGCCTCGCCCTCTCCAGCGTTGCGCAACTGCTCGGGAATGAGTTCGTAGGGCTTGTCGTCGAGCTTTTCAATCCACACGCCATCCTTGTTGATTTTGGCTTTGATGTTGCGGTCGGCGCTACAGCTCACGCCCAACCCGATGGGGCAGCTGGCACCGTGGCGGGGCAGACGCACCACACGCACGTCGTGGGCGAGGTATTTGCCACCAAACTGAGCGCCGAGGCCTATTTTGTGCGCCTCTTCAAGCAACTGCTTCTCCAACTCTAGGTCACGGAAAGCGCGCCCCGTCTCATCGCCACTGGTGGGCAACGAGTCGTAGTAGTGCGTGCTGGCGAGCTTCACGGTGAGCAAGTTCTTCTCAGCGCTCGTGCCGCCGATGACGATGGCAATATGATAAGGGGGACAAGCGGCCGTTCCCAGCGATTTCATCTTCTCCACCAGGAAGGGGATGAGCGTACCGGGATTCTGGATGCGGGCCTTGGTCTCCTGATACAGATAGGTCTTGTTGGCACTACCGCCGCCCTTGGTCACGCACAGAAAACGGTATTCCATGCCCTCGGTAGCCTCCAGATCGATTTGTGCAGGCAGATTGCAGCGCGTGTTCACCTCGTCAAACATGGTCAAAGGCGCGTTCTGCGAGTATCTCAGGTTCTCCTGCGTGTAAGTGTTATACACACCGCGTGCCAGCGCTTCCTCATCGCAGAAGCCGGTCCACACTTGCTGGCCTTTCTCTCCGTGGATGATTGCCGTACCCGTGTCCTGACACAGGGGCAACTTGCCCTTGACGCACACCTCAGCATTACGCAAGAAGGTGAGCGCCACATACTTGTCGTTCTCGCTGGCCTCGGGGTCGCTAAGGATTTTCGCCACCTGCTCGTTGTGGGAACGACGCAGCAGGAACGACACATCGCGAAAGGCGTGCTGCGAAAGCATCGTGAGGGCTTCAGGCTCAACTTTGAGGATGGGCTTGCCTTCAAACTCGCCCACGCTCACATAATCCTTTGTCAGCAAGTAATATTCGGTGTTGTCTTCACCCAGTTGGAACATGGGTGCATACTTAAATTCGGGGTTGTTAGCCATAATCAAAAGTTATTTTAAGTGATTGTTGATATTTCAATTTGCAAATATAGTCATTTTAATTGACAATGCGTGAAAAGTGCTTTCATTTCCTCCTCAAGCATTGGGCGGAATCAGGTCGGCAAGCGTTTTCCACAACGGGTCGGGAGGCAACGGCGCCGTGATGTCGATGTCCTTGCCGCTCACGGGATGGACAAACTGTATGCGATGGCTCTGCAAGCAGATGCCCCCGTCGGGGTTGCTGCGTGGCGCGCCATATTTGAGGTCGCCTTTCACCGGACAGCCGATGGCGGCCAACTGGCATCGGATTTGGTGCTTGCGCCCCGTCACGAGGTCAATTTCCAGCAAATGGTAACGGTCGCCGCTGGCGAGCAGGCGATAATTGAGCACGGCTTTCACCGCCTTCTTGTCGGGAATCACCGAGGCATAAGTCTTGTTGTTGCGCTCCACACTGGTCAGGTAGTGCGTGAGCGTCCCCTCGGCGAGTGGCGGGCGCTGGGTGACGATGGCCCAATAGGTCTTTTTCACCTCGCCTTTGCGAAACAGGTCGTTCATGCGTGCAAGGCCCTTGCTGGTGCGGGCAAACACCACCAAGCCCCACGTGGGGCGGTCGATGCGATGAGTCACCCCGCAGAATACATTGCCCGGCTTGTCATATTTCTCTTTGATCCACCGTTTGAGGGTCTCCACCAGCGGCTCGTCGCCGGTGCGGTCGCCCTGCACGATTTCGCCAGCCGCCTTGTTCACCACCACGATGTGATTGTCCTCATAAATGACTTCCATTATGCTTTCACCTATTTAAATATAAGACTCGCCAAAATCCATACCACAAAGTTACTACAAAGTGCGAACAGTAGCAAATTTTTCCGACACAAGCCTCCAGCATGTCAACGAGCGAGAAAAAACACACCGCCTGACATCACTTTCCAATCATTTCGAAAAAAAGACATTCACCTTCATTTTTAACATTAAAAATTGGAATTTTGAAAATATTTATTTAACTTTGCCCGTTGAAATTTGCTTAATGTTAGGAACCTGCTAATCCTGGAGACGACTAATCGGGTGAATGTGAGCAACTTTTGCCAGTGCAAAAGTCGTTGCAGTCATCGGTGGATTTGTCGCCCGTGGTGTAAATGCTAGCGGTCGATTGCGAATAACTTGAATTATTTAAAATGTATAAGATAACAATTAAAAACAGTGCTTATGAGTTTTAAGAAATTGCTTTTGCTCTTTGTGCTATCCGTTGTGGCTTTTACCATGAATGCCCAAGTGAAGGCGAGCGGTACGGTCTATGACGAGAACAATGAGCCTGTTATCGGTGCCACTGTCATCCAAAAGGGGAATCCCAAGGTGGGTACAGCTACCGATATTGACGGAAACTTCACGCTGACAGTGCCGGCTGGCGCTCACATCGTTATCACGTATGTGGGCTACGAGCCAGTTGACAAACCGGCAGCGAGTGGTATGAAAATCACTCTTCAGCCCAAGAGTGACGGAGGAATCAACTTGAACGAAGTGGTGGTCACCGGTTACCAGAAGGTGGACAAACGACTCTTCACCGGTGCTACAACCAGTGTGGACGCTGGCAAAGCCAAGCTCGACGGTGTGGCCGACGTGAGCCGCTCGCTCGAAGGCCGTGCTGCCGGTGTGCAAGTGCAGAACGTGTCGGGTACCTTCGGTACAGCTCCTAAGATTCGCGTGCGTGGTGCTACTTCTATCTATGGTAGCAGTAAGCCTCTGTGGGTGGTCGACGGTGTGATTCTGGAGGACAACGTGGACATCAGTGCCGACGACCTCTCGTCGGGTGATGCCCAAACGCTGATTGCCTCGGCTGTGGCCGGTCTGAACGCCGACGACATCGAGAGCTTCCAGATTCTGAAAGACGGTTCCGCAACCTCAATCTATGGTGCTAAAGCTAATGCTGGTGTGATTGTGATCACGACCAAGACCGGTCGCAAGGGTCACACCTCCATCAACTATACGGGTGAGTTCACCTATCGCTTGAAACCCAACTATCGCGACTTCAACATCTGTAACTCGCAAGAGCAGATTGGTATCTATCGCGAAATGGAGCAGAAGGGATGGCTCGAATTCTCCAACCTCGTCAACGGTTCCGCTTCGGGTACCTACGGTCACATGTACACCTTGATGGATCAGTACAATGCCACCAACGGCCAATTCGGTTTGGCCAATACCCGCGAAGCCATGAACGAATACCTGCGTCAAGCCGAGATGCGCAACACCGACTGGTTCGACCTGTTGTTCAACGACAACGTCATGATGAACCATGCCATCAGCATCAATGGTGGTACCGACAAGGGCGCATTCTATACTTCGGTTTCGTTGATGAACGACCCAGGCTGGTATAAAGACAGCCGCGTCGAGCGTTACACGTTCAACAGCAACGCCATCTACCAAATCACCGACAAGATTCGCGTGAAAATCCTGAACAGCGACAGCTACCGTAAACAGCGCGCTCCTGGTACACTTAGCCAGAACGTCGATGTGGTGAGCGGTAACGTGAGCCGTTCGTTCGATATCAACCCCTACAGTTACGCGCTGAACACGAGCCGCGCGCTCGACCCCACTCAGACTTATCGTCGTAACTACTCCGACTTCAACATCTTCCACGAGTTGGACAACAACTACATTGACCTCAACGTGCTCGATGTGAAGTTCCAGGGCGAGTTGCAAATCAAGCCCATCATCGAGCAAAACCAATCTCTCGAAATCAACTTGCTGGCTTCTTATCGTTACAGCAACTCGGAACAGAATCACTATGTGATGGACAACAGTAACCAAGCGAAGGCCTACCGTGCCGGTGTCGATCCCGAGAATGCGCTCATTCGCTCGAGCAACTCTTACCTCTACACCGACCCCGACAAGCCCAACTCACTGCCTGAAACAGTGCTGCCGCAGGGTGGTATGCTCTTCTATGCCAAGAACTCCATCACTCAGGTCGACTTCCGTGCTTCGGCACAATATATGAAGAACTTCAACGACAAGCACCTCTTCCAGATTTATGCTGGTGCTGAGGCTAGTAGCGTTGACCGTTATGGTCAGAGCTTCGATGGTTGGGGCATTGAATACAGTGGTCACTTGACTTCGGTGAGCGGCAACCTGTTCAAGCAGATGGAAGAAGAAAACGGTACTTACTTTGCCGACGCCAATACTTATCGCCGCAATGCCGCTTTCTTCGCCAACGCCAACTATAGCTTGCTCGGCAAGTATGTGCTCAACGGAACTGTGCGTTACGAAGGTTCTAACTTGATGGGTAAGACCCGCCAGAGCCGCTGGCTGCCCACATGGAACATTTCGGGTGCATGGAACGTGTTTGAAGAGAACTTCTTCCAGGAAGCAGCGTTCAACAAGTGGTGGAGCTACGCCAAGCTGCGTCTCTCTTACTCACTGACTGGTGAAAGCGGCCCCATGGGTTATGCCAACGCCGAAGCGCTCTACTACCCCAACCAGCCCTGGCGTCCCGACCGTGAGACCAAGGAGTTGGGTATCGGCTTGAGCGGACTCGCCAACCACCAGCTCACCTACGAGAAAAAGCATGAGTTTGACGTCGGTGTTGACCTCGGTTTCTACCACAACCGCTTCAACCTCACCTTTGACTGGTACACCCGTAACAACTTCGACCTGATTGGTCGCATCAACACCACTGGTGTCGGTGGTATCATCAGCAAGTGGGCTAACGTCGCCGAGATGAAGTCGCATGGTGTCGAGTTCACGATTTCGACCAAGAACATCGACCCCGTCAAGCCCGATGACTTCAGCTGGAGCACCGACTGGACGTTCTCTTACAGCAAGACCAACATCACCAAGCTGAACTCGCACTCCAACGTCATCAGCCTGGTACAAGGTAACGGTTTCCCCTTGGAGGGATATCCTCACCGCGCCGTGTTCTCGATTCCATTCGTGGGTCTGAATAGCCATGGTGTGCCTCAAATCATCAACGAGAAGAACGAAGTCACCACCAGTGACATCAACTTCCAGGAATATGAAAGCCTCGACTTCTTGAAGTATGAAGGTCCCGTCGATCCCGTCTATACTGGCGGTTTCGGTAACATGTTTAGTTGGAAGGGATTCCACCTGAACGTGTTCATGACCTACTCCTTCGGCAACAAGCTGCGCTTGACTCCGACCTTCTCGTCGGGTTACAGCGATATGCGAGCCATGCCCAAGGAATTCAAGAACCGCTGGGCTGTGCCTGGCGATGAGAACATCACCAACATCCCGGCCATCGCTTCTCGTCGTCAAATCTACGTTGACCCCTATCTGGGATATGCTTACAATGCTTACAACTACAGTACTGCACGCATCGCCGATGGTGGTTTCATTCGTCTGAAGGAGATTTCTCTGACCTACGATTTGCCCAAGAAATTTATCAGTCGCCTGCGCTTGAACACTGCTTCGGTCAAGCTTGCCGCCACCAACATCTGTCTGCTCTACGCCGACAAGAAACTCAATGGTGAAGATCCTGAGTTCTTCAACACCGGTGGTGTGGCATCGCCCAACCCCAAGCAGCTCACGCTGACGTTGCGTTTAGGTCTCTAATGTATCATCTAAAACAGTATCCATATATTATGAAACTAAAATATGTATCAATAATTGCAGGATTGGGCCTGATGGCGCTGTCTTCTTGCAACGATTACTTGGATAAGACCCCCGACACGCGCGTCTATCTGCAAAATGTGGAACAGCTGCGCAAGTTGTTGGTCGATGGCTACATGGGCAACGATTATGCAGCCGTTTGCGAGCTGGCTTCCGACAATATGGTCGACAACACGGCTCCCGACAACAGCGGTAACCGTTATAACCTGTCGGCTTATTCACTGTCCGACAACCAAATCTTCGCTTGGGAAGACGTGACCATGGATTCGGGCGAAGACACGCCCTACACCATCTGGAGCTCTTGCTATGCGTCGATTGGTGTCGCCAATGCCGTGCTCGAGAAAGTCGAAGAATTTGAGGCCGACGGAGCCACTCCCGAAGGACCTCTGACCGAACAAGACAAGATGAAACTTCAAGCCGTGCGTGCCGAGGCGCTGCTCATTCGCGCCTATCACCACTTCATTCTGGCCAACGTGTTCTGTATGCCTTACGCCGGTCCGGAACTGGGCAAAAACCAGCAAGGCTTGCCCTACATGACTTATCCCGAAACCGACGTGAGCCCACAATACGAGCGTGGTAACCTCGCCGATTTCTACAAAAACATCCAGAAAGACCTCGAGGAGGCGCTCCCCATTGTGACCGACCAGTTCCATGAGGTGCCCCGTTATCACTTCAACCGCGCTGCCGCCAATGCCTTTGCAGCACGCTTCTACTTGTGGATTCGTGACTACAAAAACGCAAAAAAATATGCCGACATCGCACTGGGCGAGAACCCCAAAGTGAACATGAACCCCTATTGGCGCTCAACCGACCTCTATAGTGGTGAGGACCATGTGCGTGCAAACACGGGGCTGAGCAACCCATCCATTTTCATGTCGATTTCGGTTTATTCCGTTTGGAGCCGCCGACCGGGTAGTCGTTACGGCTGCAAGGACGACGCTTTGAATGCCACTATCTATGGCTCCGGCCCAACATGGTCAGGAGAGCACCGTTGTTATTACCATCGAATCTTTTGGGATGGTTCAAATGAGGCCCATGGCTTGTATTTTTATGCCAACTGGGGTGAACTCTTTGAATACACCGACAAGCTCGCCGGCATTGGTTATGTGCACATGATGCGCAACGAATTCACCGTAGAAGAAACCATGCTCGTGCGCGCTGAGGCCGAAATCTTCCTCAACGACTTCGACGGCGCTCTCAACGACCTGAAGATGTGGATAGACAACCGCGACGACTGTACCGACAAGGCCAATGTCATCAATCCCCTTACCGCAGGAACCATCGAGCGTTTCTACAACGGAAGTCCCGGCTACGGCATCAACAAGCCCATGCACATCGACGATGTGTTCCCCAGCAACGAGTATAGCGTGACCGAGGACATGGTGCCCTGGCTGCAGTGCGTGCAGCACTTCCGCCGCCTTGAGACCATCCACAAGGGTAACCGCTTCTTCGACCTCAAGCGCTACGGCATTGAGATTGAGCACAAGATTGGTAAAGATCGTGTTGAAAAACTCACCGTGGGCGATCCCCGCTGGGCCATCCAGCTGCCCTACGAGGTTTGGATTGCCGGTTTGGAGAAGAACAAACGCAACGAAGTTCCCACTGACACAGGTGATAATCAAAACCACCAACTTGTCAACTAATGTTCCTTTCATGAATCCCATTAAAAGATAATGAAGATGAAAAAGTTTCAATTATATTTTATCGGCCTTTTGCTCGGTGGTTTGGCATTGACATTCTTCACGGCATGCAGCGAAGATGACATGAACAATTCGATTATCCCCGAGCATGAGCAAGAGCTGGACCCCACATCGGTGACCTACGACTTCGATGTATGGCTGCAGGAGAATTACCTCAAGCCCTACAACATCAGGTACATCTATCGTATGGACGACCGTGCCATCAGCATGGGTTACAACTTCATTCCAGCCAAATATGAGAATGCGCGCGACTTGGCGCTGTTGTTGAAATATATGTGGTTTGACCCTTACGACGAAGCTGTCGGAACCGACTTCCTCAAAACCAATGCGCCCCGTATACTTCACATCATTGGTTCACGGGCACTCAGTGGAAGCAATGAGGTGCCCACACTGTCGGAAGGCGGTAAAAAAATCAACCTGTTCAATGTGAACAATTACGACATCAACAATTTTGAACTGCTCCGCACGTATTTCTTTGCCACCATGCACCACGAGCTCACGCACCTTCTGCACCAGAAAATCAACTATCCTCGTGAGTTTAATGAGTTGACCAACGAGAAGTATGACTCTAACTGGAGAGAGCGTGGCGGCACAGACCACGACGGTGTGGTCAACTCCATGGGCTTCATCACCAAATTGGCTTCCAGCACCGCCCGCGAAGACTTTGCCGAGATCATTGCGCAGCGCATCACCATGAGCGATGAGCAGTGGGAAAGCGTGCTCAAATTGGCGAAACTCGGATGGTATGAATACAAACTGCCTACCAACACAACGGAATATTGCAGTTATTTCTACTACGAGAACAACAAGAGCGACGGCAAGAAAATCTACGTAAGCAGCAAAATGCATCAAGGTTATAAGTCCAACGAGGCTGGTGACACACTCACCCTGGTTGAAAATGATGCTGACGTTTATCAAAAGGCTGTTGAGCCCATTGATCACGAGGAAATCTACGACAAGGACGGCAAGCTCGTGCGCGTCAATCATACCGATGCCAATGGTAGCCGATGCGTCCAGCGTGGATCTGAATGGCTTATTATTGACGGAAAGGGAAAATACATTCCCATCTATGTTTATCCTGTAGAAGATGAAGACGAGATTGAGGGTGACCGCATGATCGAGCAGAAACTGGAAATGGCCTCCAAGTGGCTCAAAGACCAGTGGAATGTTGACCTTGAAAAGCTGCGCACCGAAGTGCAAAAACGTCAGGACGAGTTCAAGGCCGACCCGCAGGGGCTCATCAATCGCTTGCGTAAAGAAGCCGGCTTAGACAAATAATTTATGAAACAACTAAATCATAGACATCTACGATGAAAACAATATTCAAGATTTCAGCATTATTGATGCTTCTGCCGCTGGTCACCACTTCCTGCTTCAAGATGGAGGAAGAAGACCTCTTCGACAAGGCGGCTTCACAGCGTCTTGATGAGTCGGCTGCCGATTATGCCAAGTTCCTCACCGAGAAAGGCGGTAAATGGAAAATGGAATATTTCGCCACCGAAGAGATGGAAGGCTACGTCTATATCATGGATTTCCAACCCAATGGTTATGTGCAGATATCGGGAATGAACGACTACATCCGCACCATTAAGGGATATACCGGAAGCCAACCCAATCAATCTGACGAAGAAAAAGCCAAGGAACAGTGGGGCTCCGCCCAATCGATGTGGGACATCATCACCGACAATGGGCCCGTGCTGTCGTTCAACAGCTACAATCCCTATTTCCACTTGTTCTCCACACCCGAAGATTTCACTTCGGGAGGCTCGAGCAACTCAACCCTTTCGGGACGTGGTTTCGAGGGTGATTATGAGTTCACCTTGCTGCGCAAGAGTGCCGCAGGCGACTCGCTCTTCCTCTCGGGCAAAAAACGTGAAATTGAAATCATCATGACACGCATGCCCGAAGAAACCGATAACTATGCTTACTTGAACCAGGTGAGAAAGAACGTATCTAACCTTTTCCGATCATCGATTCCTCGCGTCTTCATTGACTTTGGCGATGGTGACCGCTATGTGATGCTCAATGCCAGCACGCTGGTGCCCACCCTCTACGATGAGAAGGCCAAAGACGCGCTCACCGAGCAATTCAGCCGCAACACCATCGTGTGTTATGACTCTTATGCGTTCATGAAACCGCTGGAGTTCAACGAGACTCAAAAAATCGTGCAATTCTTCGTTCAACAAGCCGACGGTTCACTGCTGTGCAGCGATGACAACAAAACCACCATCTCGGCGGGTGACCTCGGTAAGGACTGTTACGCCGACACCATGCAGACTTGGACGGTTGATCCCGTGTCATTGACAGGAGAGATGAAGTCACTGTACGAAACCATTGCAGCCAAAATGCCTTGGGGCAAGGATAATAAAGGCCGTAAAGTGCAAGCCAAGATTAAGAACCTTGAATTCTCTTACTTGCACTATCCTGTGAACCAGCACATCATGAAGGTGGTCATTGAAGTCAAACAAGGAACCGTAGCTTATCTGATATTCCACTATACACCTTCATTCCCTGGCACACACCAGATTCAGTTCGACCTCACGCAATTTGAAGAAGACGAAGTTGCACAAGTCTACTGGAACAACATTCCTGAATTGCAAGAGTTAATCAATCTGATTCTAGGAACGCCCATGCAGTTGAGTGCCGCTTCCATGCTGGCGCCCACGCCTATGACAGTGACTTCGACCAAGAATTCTGAAAACAGTTTCGTGGCAACAGCTACTTATATACCTTAATCACTAAATTTCTTCAGGTTCCTGCCACTTGAAGTGGCAGGAACCTTTTGACAAAGATATTGAGATTTTCTTTTTTTAATTATTAACCAAATTCTTTCAACAACTATGAAAAAGAGTTTACTTTTTGTAGCAGCCTTGGCACTGGCCATCACAGCCAATGCACAGCTTGCTCGCAATCATGGTGCTAGCCAAACCAATATGGTAGCTACCCAACAACTGAAAGATGTCAAGATTGAGCATCGCACTGCACAGCGTGCTGGCGACGTCGTCACCAAGAGCGCCCGCCCCAACCGCGTTGTGCCCGCTAACAGTGCTTACTATCTGCGTCCAAAGGGCACCATGTATTGCAACTGGAACAAGGAAGGTAGCGGTTTCGTTATGCCTTTCGTGAACACCAAGCCTTATGACACCGTTACTTTCCGTAACATGTCAACCGCAACTGGCACTCCTTCTTGGGGATACTGGCTTTATGAATTCAATGAACAAGCAGGAGGCTATCAACGCGACTCTCTGGTCAGCAATGACTATGACTTGACTGTGAAGTATGGCTATGAGTACGAAGACATTCCCGCCCTTAAAATGGGTGGCGTAGGTCCCTACGAGTTAAGTGGTTATAACCTTCGTACAGGTAATTCTGCTACCAGTGGTGTGGCTTCTGTGCCCAATTCAGAGGAGATTTATTCCGGCTTTGAAACCAACATGATTGCTTCGGCTCACTACTATGGTAGTAGCGACCGTTTCGGCAAACAGCAATATGGTTGGACTTACTACTCTGGTGCACAAGGTCCCGACGGTGAAGAGGACAGCAGCGGTTACTGGTTCGGAAAGAACTACAGTGGCTGGAACGTGTTCGGTGTGGGCTTTGAGAAACCCGTTTCTCCCTATGTGCTGAATGCAGTCTATTTCTGGGCCACCGACGTTGCAGTGACCGAAGATGTTGAGTTGGAGTGCCGCGTCTATCGCGTGAGAGACCTCCCTGCATACTCCAATACTAGTGCAGCAGTTATTGACTGCGACGCCGTACTCACCGAGGGCGCTCTTATCGCAACCGGCAAAGCTAAAATCACCCCCGAGCTGATAGAGACTGAAGGTGACTCTCCCATCTTTGAGTTCCTCCTCAAGGAGATTGACCCTGAATGGGGTATTGAGTATGACACCACTCCCGAAATCAGCGACGCTATCGTGATTGTGATTCTTGGCGCAGACCAAGATGGTATCACCTCTTTGTCTGGTCTTGTAACTAACGACTCTGAAGACGAAGGTGTGGGTGAAGTCACATTCCTTGGTCATCAGGAAGGCGGTATCATCACTGCACTCCGTGGCTTGAACAACTTCTTTGCAAGCGGTGACGCTGGTTTGGAACTCAAGGCTGGTGGTTCTATTTTCATCGACGTAACTCGTCCATTCATCACCACCAACTACGGCTTTGAAACTGGTGAATATACCTTCGCCAATAATGGTGGCCGTATTGCTTATCAGTTGGATGATGGCTCTACGCTCAATGGTGTTAACTTCTATGCTACCAGCCCCAAGGCTGACTGGACTGTTTCGACTGCCGACTACGAAGAAATTCCCGACTGGCTGACCATCACCCTCAGCGATGACATGGAGAACGGCGAATGGGCCAGCACCGTGACTGCCGACATCACTTGCGCCGCTCTGCCCAGTGGATTGAATGGCCGCGAAGCCATGATTCGTTTCGCCATCAATGGTGCATACTATGACTACCACATCATTCAGGGCAACGGTGGTCCTACCTTCACTTTCAGCCCCGAAGCTGGCGACTATGAGGAAGAAACCGAAGTGACCGTTACTGCCTCTCCAATGCCTAGCGGAGCAACCATGCAGATTCGTTTCGACGTGTTCAATGGCGAAATGGGCGAATGGGAAGACGCAAGCACCTTCACTGTGGAGGAAACTGGTGACATGTATGCTCGCTTGATCACTGCCGATGGCAGCGTAATCGCTACCAGCGAGGTACAAGAGTACAACATCACTATCGCTGAGCCCGAGCCTCCTATCTATCCTGTTGGCGACGTGAACGGTGACATGAAGGTTGACGTGGAAGACGTGAACGCTGTTATCAACATCATCCTTGAACTCAAGACCGAAGCTGAATATCCTGGCAATGCCGATGTTACTGGCGACGGTAAGGTGGACGTTGAAGACGTGAACGCTATCATCAACATCATCCTTGCAAGCTAAGAAATAAGCAGTTTCTTAACATATTTCTCTGAGGAGGGGTGGCTGTGAAAGCCATCCCTCTTCTTCATTTCCCCCTCCATCCATTATCGCTGGAAGCGATAAGTTTGACGTCAAGAATATCGGCTTACGAACACGCGAGGCAACACCATCGCCACCGGCGATGACCAAACAGAAAACCCCGGCATGATGTGCGCAGCACGAATGCTGGGGACAGGGCATCTCCTGACGTGTGTTCCTCGAAGAGCGAACACATCTTGCACAAATCAAACAAATGACTTAACTTTGCCGCATGAGTCTCTCGGCATTATATTTCCATCTAGTCGTCCGCACCCGGAACGGGAAGATGACGATTCCCGACCAGTATAAGCAAGAACTATATAGCTATATGGCGGGCATCATCAACAACCGTGGATGTCATGCAAAAGCTATTAATGGCATGGCCAACCACATTCATCTGCTCATCAAAGTGTCGCCAGCCATTCGCTTTTCCGATTTGGTTCACGACTTGAAATTGGGTGCCACCCACTTCATGAAGACAAATGCTGACAAGTTCAACCAGTTTGAAGGGTGGTCAAAAGAGTATGCCGTCTTCAGTTGTTCGGCAAGCGACCGTTCACGCATCAAGCGGTACATTGAGCACCAGGAGGAGCATCATCGCGGCCTCAGCGCCGAAGACGAACTGAGAAAGTTTTGTAAACTGTCGGGGGTGGAATATCGAGAGAGCTAAAGTGTTCGCTCTTCGAGGAACACACACCTTAGACCGTCCTTTCCCCCAGCATTCGCTACGCATCATGCTGGGGTTTTCCGTCTAGTTATCGCCGATGGCGATATTTTTTATTGATAATTCCTTCGTTAGCAGCTCCCCTCTAAACTTAGGGGTGAAGCAGTCTTTCAGCAACTTATCGTTATTTATTTTTCGATTACCTCTCCGGTTGACCTTGTGAACGACGGGCAGAGGCAGCTACCTTTGCCACCATGGAAATCGCAGCAATCATAGAGGAGAACGAACGCCGTAAAATAGCCCTGACATCACCCTACGACCCCGTGAAGGGCATCGGCTGCTGCGGGCGTCGGGTACAGTGCCGCGACGAATGGCTGCCGCAAGCCGTAGTGGACGAGTGTCCCGACTACAGCGCCCTGCCCGAAGTGGAGCGGCGACGTGTGCGCGTGCGACACGACTTCGAATACTGGTGCGCCACCTGTGCCACTGTGCGCGACAAACTCACCGGCCAGCCCGTGCGACTGACGCTCAATGCGCCACAGCGCCGCGTGCTCGCCATCATGGAAAGCCAACGCACCGCCGGGCAACCCGTCCGTGTCATTCTGCTCAAGGCTCGGCAGTGGGGCGGCTCCACATTGGTGCAGATGTACATGGCATGGATGCAACTGGTAAGGCACACGGGATGGAACAGCCTCATCTGCGGACACCTGCGACAGAGCGCACGCAGCATCAAGGGTATGTACCGCCTGCTCCTGCGCCACTATCCCCGAGAATTGCTTGATGACGACGCGCCCAAGATTGAATTCAAAAATTTTGAGGGCAGCAGCGATGTGCAAGTCATCACCGGACGCGACAGTCTGGTCATCATGGGCACCGCCGTGAGCGAAGACGCCGTGCGAGGCTATAACCTCGCCATGGCGCACCTTACCGAAGTGGCCTTCTGGCCCGAAACCGCCATGCACTCGCCGCAAGACGTGATGCGCAGTGTGAACGGCACCGTCACCCGCACCGCCGATACCGTGGTGGCGCTAGAATCGACAGCCAACGGCGTGGGGCAGTTTTTCCACACCGAGTGGCTCCGTGCCAACACCGGCGAGAGCGACAAGCAGCCCGTCTTTGTCCCTTGGTACGAGATAGAACTGTACCGCTCACCCGTGCGCGACGTGCTACACCTGTGGGAGAGCATGGACGACTATGAGCGCGGCCTATGGCGCGACGGACGCACGCTGGAGATGATTCAGTGGTACCACGACAAGCGTAAGGAAGCCGCCAGCCATGCCGCCATGATGGCGGAATTTCCCACTACCGACACCGAAGCCTTCGTGTGTACCGACCACGGGGTGTTCGACCTTGAGCACCTCGACCGGATGCGGCAGCACTGCCAGCCACCACAATTCACGGGCGACGTGGAAGCCGACTACAAAACGGTGAACCACGTCCACTTTGTGCAAGCCGCTTCGGGACTGATGAAAGTGTGGCGCTTGCCCGAACCGGGCGTGAAATACGTCGTGGCGGTGGACATCGGTGGGCGCAGCGACGAGTCCGACTACTCGGTGATTGCCGTGCTCGACGTGCGTGACCCTGCCAACAGCAAGCCCGAAGTGGTCGCCCAATGGCGCGGACACCTCGACCACGACTTGCTGGCATGGAAAGCGGCACAAGTGGCCACGCTCTACAACCGTGCCCCGCTGGTGGTGGAGAGCAACACGCTGGAAACGGGCCGAGGAACCGAGGGAGCCGACGGCAAATTCCTGCTGCACGAGATTGCTCGCACCTACCCTGCCCTATACCGCCGCAACGCCACCCACTTTGGGTTCCACACCAACGTGAGCACCAAAAAGGCGATGCTGAGCAACCTCATTGCCGCCGTGCGCGACGGCACCTACATCGAACGTGACCATGAGGCACTCGATGAAATGGCAACCTACGAACACACCTCCAACGGAGCCTACGAAGCCAAAAAAGGGCATCACGACGACATCCTCATCACCCGAGCCATAGGTCTGTGGATGGCACGGGAGAGCCGCTCATCGCACCCCGCCATCAGCCCCACCGACATGAAAAGCCTGGCACCCGACCCCTTGCTCTAACCCTAATCCGTTTTCAACCTAAAATTATCCAATATCATGAAAAACCTTAGAAAAACCGAAACGAACGGGATGCTGGTGGTGACCGGCACCGCCCGACAAACGGCCAGCATCCCTGCAGGCCACCAACTCGTGTTCATCGACGACGACCGCTATCTCACGCTCCACGACAACCAACTGCACTACAACGGAACGCCACTGGTGACCGTGCCGGGCACACTGGCGGGAGTTCATCGGGTGGGCGACTTGCTGGTAGTCACCGGCAGCGAAGGCCTCGTCTATCTCATGTATCAGCAAGGGGGCTATTCGGTCGCCGACACGGCGAACGCCATTCCCTCGCTGTCGCTCACCGAACAAAGTGGAGCATCCCTGAGCGTGGCGGTGCCAGCCATCGCCTTTGCCGCGCCTTACCTCACCTGGCAAGCACCACTGCGGCAAGACGACGTGAAAGCGCTGACGGCGGGGTTGCGCACGGCATGGACGACGGTCATCGCCAACGCCACCGCCCTAGGCCGACACTATGCCCCCATGTGGGTGCGATACGGTGTGCGGCTGTGGGACGACACCTACCTGTGGATGAGCGACCCCGTCGCGCTGGGAGCGTCAACAACCGACAACGCGCCTCTCGTGAGCGTGAATGCGACGGTAGACAGCAGCGCGGTGACGGGAATACCGGCATCATCGCTCTCGCTGGCCACCTACTCGCTGAACGTGACCGTGAACAGCGGCATTGGTAGCGCGTGGCGCTCGATAGTGAAAGCCGTCGATGTGCTGGCGACGAGACAAGCCGACCTGGTGAGCACCACCTCGGCCATCCAGTACCGCTGCATCAACAACAGTGGCGGACAGCGCGTAGCCGTGCTGCAATATGGATTCCCAGCATGTAACGACGCACAGATGCAAGCACAACTACAACAATCGGCATGGACGGTAGTGGCTTCCACCACCGACATGGACGCCCTCGCCCAAGGGGTGTGGAATCCCGGCACGCCACCATCCATTTCGCTCACTCCAGCGCAATGCGACACCATCACCACGCCCATCGAACATTCGGTAATCGCCTCGCTCGTGTGCAACGGCCGTCTTTACTGCGCCTGCCGTTCGGGGTTGATGACCACCAGCGCACCCGCCAACCCGCTCGTGGTGGCGCGCTCCTATCAAGTGACCGGCAGCCGTGTGTTAGGACTCGCCGCCGTGCCACGGTCGCTCTATTCGGGCGGCTTCGGCCGTTATCCCGTGTACTTGTTCACCAGCGAAGGCATCTACGCGTTGCCCCTCTCCACACAAGGGGTCTATGGCGAGCCACGACTGCTCGACCGCACCATTCTGGCGGCGGGGTGCGTCCCCACCGAAGGAGCGCGCGACATCTACTTCACCTCCTCACGAGGCCACTTGTGCCGACTGCGAGCCAGCACGGCAACCATCGTCGCCCGTGACGCAGCAGCCACCAGCTTGGCGTGGGATGATGAACACAGTGAACTGTGGTGCCTCGACTCCAATGGACGAGTGACCGCCTATATGACCGACGGCGAATGCTGCGAACGCACGTTGCCAGCCACGCACTTCTACGGAGACATCACCCATGCCCTTGCCATCGACACCCAAGGCCGGGTGCGCGACCTCACCAACGAGCAGCAAGCGTCGATGGACATCGAGTGGCTCTCATCACCACAACCCTGCGCCACCCCACCCACCGAGGTTGAGTGGAACGTCTATGGCGATGACGTGAACGTGAACCTCGACTTGCTGGGCGAACGTGGCATGAGTTGCCATGGATTTCTCGTGAACCGCCTCACCGTGCGAGGCCGCGTGGCCGCGCCGCTCAAAGTGCCCGTTTTCGCTCCACCCATGCGCACCCTGCGCCGGCACATCACCGGCACTGCAGCCACGGGCACGCTCATTGATGTGCATTTGAGTGTAAAATAAGATTAAAACTACTTTAAACGGTTGTATGTATAAATTTTTTTTCTCAATTTTGCAGTTTACTGAGGAAATAGCCCCTAATAGCGCATAAATATTCCAAGATATATAGTAAAATACATACAAAATGAAGAAGTTATTTTTAATGATTGTCGCAGGTCTGCTGGCTCTGAATGCCGGAGCAGTTCCCGCAAATCCCCAACCAGTGGTCACCAACCAGCCCGATGGCTCAACGGTTACGCTAAAACTGTGTGGTGACGAGTTCTATCATTTCAGCACAACTCTGGATGGCTACACCGTTGTGAAGAACGTAGCCGGCGCTTGGGTTTATGCCGTTCGGAATGCCGACAACAAGTTGGTGGCTTCCAACGTGGTGGCACATGACGCCGACAACCGAGGCGCAGAAGAGCAATCGCTGTTGGCCAACACGCCACGCCGTTTGACCAATCTGGCCAGCGTCGCCAACTCCAAACAGGTACGGGCTGCAGCCCAAGGGCCGCGTTTCGTACGCACCTTCGACATCAGCAAGTTCCGTGGACTAGTCATCCTTGTTCAGCCCAGCGACCGAGCCTTCACCATGGGCAGCAACGCTCAGAAATTCTTCAACGAAATTCTGAACAAGAAGAACATGACCAGCGTGAGTTTCGGTGACTATGGCTACTGGACAGGTAGTGTGCGTGACTATTTCTACGACAACACCGACGGCATCTTTGACCCATCGTTTGACATCTTCGGCCCTGTCACTGTAAACTATAAGGCACAACAGTTCCGAAACAGTGGCCGTGCCGCATTCCAGGAAGCACTGAGCAAAATGAACAGCACCATCGACTATTCGCTGTATGACGGCGACAACAATGGCGTTGTTGACAACGTGTGCTTTGTGGTGGCAGGTTGGGGCTCCAACATTCAAGGCAATCCCGAGGGTTTGCTGTGGCCTCATGAAAGTACCGGCATCGGCAATGGCACTTACGATGGCAAACGCATCGACCGCTACTCCTGCTCTACCGAGTTGGACGGCGGATATGGAGGTGGTTATATCGATGGTATAGGCACATTCTGTCACGAATTTACCCATGTGCTGGGATTCCCCGACCTGTATGACGCCGACTATGAGGAGAATGGACAAAGCCACGACCCGGGCAACTGGGATTTGATGGCAGCAGGCTGCTATCTGAACGGTGGTCGCACACCTTCGGGTTATGGCATCTTTGAGCGTTACGCCATGGGATTTGCCAATCCCAAACGCATCACCGCCGAAGGCCATTACACCCTCAATGCGCTGGGTGAAAGCAACGAAGGATACATCTTGCCCACGACCACAAGCAAAGATTACTTCATCATGGAGAACAGGCAAAAGACCTCGAAGTGGGACGCCTCACTTCCCGGTCATGGCATGATTATAGTCCATGTTGATTCGGCCACCTATCAGTCACGTTGGGTAACAAACAAAGTCAACAACTACTCCGACCACAACTGCTATGAACTGTTGCGTGCCGGTAACTCCACCTACGGCGACTGGGGTCACGACCCCTTCCCTGGCACTTATGGTATCCCCAACATCACGAACACCACCATTCCTAACCTCAAGAACTGGAAGAAAAAGAACAACACCTACTCCATTTTCGGGATTTCTGAGAAGAATGGGGTGATTACGTTTGACATTGTCAAGGCCGCAAACGAGAAAAAGATTCTCGAAACTTTCGACAAGATTCCCATTTCCACCCAAAACCCATTCGAGGGACAAGGCGACATCGCCAAGTGGCAACTCTATAAGTGTGCAATGGAAACCGTTGAAGGAAGTGACCGTGCAGTAGCGATGAAGAACCCCAGCATCGTGCAAATGTTGGAGCCGATTTACTACAACATCAAACAAGTCACTTTCAATGTCAACAACACGTCGGGTGACAACGCAAAACTGTCGCTCCTCTACTCCATCGACGCTGGCAAGACTTGGAAAACGGTCAATACTTCGACCGACGCAGCGACCCTCACGGTGCCTAAGTTGTCTAGCTACACCTCCTACTGGAAGGCTTCGTTCACCAACAAACAAGGCGTCATGTTCCGCATCATGATGAATGGAGGCAGCAGTTCGGTTCCTTGCTATATCGACAACTTCACGGTTTATTACGACGGCGAGCCTGGAGGCCCCGCCTATGAAACCGGTGACGTGAACGGCGACGGCAAGGTGGATGTTGAGGACGTGAACGCTGTCATCAACATCATCCTCGATCTCAAGACCCAAGCTGAATATCAGGGCAATGCCGATGTTACTGGCGACGGTAAGGTGGACGTTGAGGACGTGAATGCTATCATCAACATCATCCTGACAGTTTAGTATTAGGTTTATATCGCTACATTTTATTCTTAACCAATGAAAAAAATATTTTCATTATTAGTATGCTGCCTGATGGTTCACGCGGCATACGCTATTCCTGCCGAACCAACTCCGGTTAAGGTTCAGCAACCCGACGGCAGCACGATTACCGTCAGTCTGGTGGGTGACGAGTATTACCACTTCAACACCACCGTCGATGGATACACCATTGTCAACAACAAAGGCCGTTGGGAATATGCCCAACTGTCGGGCGGCAAACTGGTGGCTTCCGGAATGCTGGCACACGACGCTGCCGTGCGCTCGGCCAGTGAGCTGTCGTTCTTGAGCACCATCGAGAAAAGAATTACCGACCGCGAAGCCGTGAGCGGAGCCAAGCGTGCACATCTGCAACGTGACAATCAGAATGCCCAGCCGAAACGCGAGCCGGTGGTGGATTACAGCAAATTCCGTGGTTTGATTCTGCTGATTAACTTTACCGACCGCCAGTTCCTGATGGACGACCCCAACAATTTCTATGATGAAATGTCGAACAAGGAAAACTATACGGGTTTCTACACTGGATCTGGTTGGAACCGTCGTTTCAACTCCTGCACGGGCAGCGTGCGTGACTACTTCTCCGATCAGTCCATGGGACAGTTCAATCCCGTGTTCGACATTATTGGACCCGTCAATGTGCCGTTTGCATCCACCGAATGTGGCGAGCGCTACAGTGAGGTGTTCCGAGCCGCGCTCGACAGCATTGATGGCCAAGTCGATTTCACAAAATACGACTCCGACAGTAATGGAGAGATTGACATGGTGTTCTTCTTGGTGGCGGGCTATGCAGCCAGCTACAGCGGAAACAGCGACGAATACTTGTGGCCGCACATGTCCTACCTCTACGGTTGGAACGAGGAGCAGCACAGGTACGAATATCTGATTTATGACGGAATGTACATGGGCCGTTATGCCTCCTCGACCGAAATCTACGGTTGGGAAGCCTACGGCATGAAAACCCCTAACGGCATCGGCACCGTGTGCCATGAATTCAGCCACGTGCTGGGTCTGCCCGACCTCTACGACACCGACTATGAACGTGGCGGCGGACAAAGCAATGACCCCGGAGAATGGGACGTGATGGCCGGTGGAAGTTACGGCAACTCAGGACGCACTCCCGTGGGTTACAGCCTCTGGGAGCGTACCGAACTCGGATGGACCGAGCCTATCACGATGGAACTCGGAAGTCATCGGTTGGAATCCATCGACAAGAGCAACGAAGGCTTTATTCTAGATTCACCTGTCGAAGGCGAGTTCTTTATGTTCGAGAATCGACAGAACAACAAGTGGGACGCTTCCCTTCCAGGACATGGCTTACTCGTGGTGCGCGTCGATTACACCAATCCCCGCGTATGGTGGAATAACACCGTTAACTGCAACCCCACGCACAATTATTACGAACTGCTTCGTGCCGGCGGCACTGCCGAAACCACGGCATTCCCCAGTTCGGCTGGTGTGACGTTCCTGACCGCCACTTCCGAACCGGGGTTGGTCACTTGGGGCGGTGTGCCGTGTGACATGGCGCTGATGCAAATCACCGAATCCAATGGCATCATCACATTTAACTGCGAAGAGGGTGAGTCAACAAGCACCATCGTTGAGGATTTCGAAACGATGCCAGTAACCGAAGACCGCAGCAAGACGAATGTCAAGGGGCGTTTCGCCACTTGGAACTTCCTCCAGGCCAATGTCGCCGAGGACGAAGCCTTCAGCGACTCGATAGGCTGCTTGATGGGTATGCCTGCGGGGCTTGTAATGACAAGCGACATTGATGCAGACATCTACATGGTTTCGGCCAAGGCCATCAATGGCTCGGCTCAGGAAGCTAAGTTGGAGCTCTTCTACTCTACCGACCAAGGCACCAACTGGAAATCGGTTGACGCCAACGTCATTGCCGGCAACAGCGACGAGACCACGGTATGGCGATTCACAGTAAACTCTCCTGTGCGCTTCCGCATTACCCGCATTGCCGGCAACAAGCAGGTTGACCTGAAAGTTGACGACATCACCATCCACTACACGGGCGAACTGCGACCCATCGAGGTAGGTATCGTAGGCGATGTGAACGGCGACGGCAAAGTGGACGTTGAGGACGTGAATGCCGCCATCAACATCATTCTTGATCTCAAGACCCCGGACTATTACATCGGCAATGCCGACGTGAACGGCGATGGTAAAGTGGACGTTGAGGACGTGAACGCCATCATCAACATCATCCTGAATGAATAAGAATAAAATTGCTTAACTAAGACCCACTATACCTGACGACGCGTCTCTCCAACCAGAGGCGCGTCACTTTTTTATCAAACCAAATCGGTGCCTATTGATGCATGAAATTGATGAGGGCCGAGAGGCGCTCGGTGGCTTGACGGCGACCTTGCTCGTAAGTGCGCTGTAGCACGTCACGGTCGCTGCACACATGACCTATCTCGAGAGGCGGATCGGGACGGAACACAAACGCCCTGCTAGCGGCTTCTTCCTGCTCGACATAACGCAGTTGGGCGTTATACATCTCATGCCGACGAGCCACCGCCTCGACAAATCGTGGATACTTGCGCAGGAACACTTTTACTAGCGGCATGATGCTGCTGGGCGATTTCATATATCCGTCAGGACGCGTGAGCACCACCACGTTGCGCTCATAGCCTTGTGACTGAAAAAACTGCAAGGGGACGGAGTCGGCAATGCCACCATCCAGCAACTTTCGACCGCCGATGTCCACGATACGGGCCACCAGCGGCAACGACGACGATGCCCGAATCCATTCCAGCATCTCATCACCGGCATCGTCACAGCGATGGTACACGGCTTCGCCCGTCATTACATCGGTGCAAACAAGATAGAACTCAATGGGAGAAGCGCGGAAGGCTTCGGCGTCAAACACGTCATACTTCGTGGGTACCTCATGGAAAGTGAATTTCGCGTTGTAGTAGTCGCCAGTCGTAATCAACGACCATAACCCGGCATAGCGTCGGTCCTTGGCAAATCTGAGGTTATAGCGGATGCCACGTCCCACCTGGCCCGACTTGTAATTACAGCCGAACGCCGCACCGGCCGACACCCCGATAATGCCATCAGGCTGGATACCGGCTTCCATCATCACGTCCATGATGCCGCATGTGAACATGCCACGCATGGCGCCGCCCTCAAGTACCAATCCTCGTTTCATGGCTACGAAATTACACAAAATGAATGGTTCTTCAGCAGCATTTAGTTTTTTTAGTACATTTTTTTGCGGTACACATTATCACCTTCGGTAACTTTGCAGCAAATATCTTAACATCAAGAGCTACACATCATGAAACAAATTGATATTCAATTAGCCGAAAAACTGTTACACATCAGTGCCATCAAATTGCAGCCCGACAACCCATTCATTTGGGCATCAGGTTGGAACTCACCCATATACACCGACAATCGCAAAACACTCTCCTACCCCGAGATACGCAACTTCATCAAGGTGGAGCTGTCACGGCTCATCATGGAAAACTTCGGTGAAGCCGAGGTGGTGGCCGGCGTCGCCACAGGTGCTATTGCCCAAGGCGCACTTGTCGCCGACACGTTGGGGCTGCCCTACGTCTATGTGCGCTCCACGCCCAAAGATCATGGACTCGAGAACCTCATTGAGGGTAACATCAAGCCCGGACAAAAGGTCGTTATCGTCGAAGATCTCGTTTCGACCGGGAAAAGCAGTCTGAAGGCCGCACAAGCCGTGACCGAAGCCGGGGGTGAAGTCATCGGCATGGTCGCCATGTTCACCTACGAATTCCCCGTCGCCGATGAAGCGTTCAAGAAAGCTGGCATCAAGTTACTCACCATCAGCAACTACTCAGCAATGATTAAAGCCGCCGTCGAGAGTAACTACATCAAGCCGAGCGATGCCGACACCCTGCAGCAATGGCGCACCGACCCCGCCAACTGGATTCCCAACAAAAATATTGACTAATTTTAAGTTACACTGCACTATGGATTCTTACAAGAGCGAGCCACAACGCATCGCATGCGATATCAACACCATTTTTGACAAACTCTCGTCACCAACCGTGTTCAGGAACCAAATTGATGCCCATCTCCACCAGTTGCCCGAAGAGGCTAAAGCCAACCTTGACAAGGTGGAGTTTCTGGACGACGCCATCGCCATTGAATCGCCCATGGGACCACTCAAACTGGCCGTTGACCACGAGCATAGCCAAGCCCCTAACCGCATCGTTTACACGGCGGCGCAATCTCCCGTCAAGTTCAACCTGACCATCGAATTGGAGCCTATCAGCGAGCAGGAGACACAAAGCATGGCGGCACTGGAGTTGGATTTGCCTTTCTTCATGAAAGCCATGGTGAACAAACAACTTGAACAAGCCGCCAGCAAATTCGGTGAAATGCTGGCACAATTACCCTACACAGCACTCTAAGACCATGGACTTGGACAAAGCGCTGAGCCGTGCGGCAGCGTTGTGCAGTCGCAGTGAGCAATGCGAGAGCGACATCCGTGCCAAGTTGCTACGGTGGGAGGTCGGTGCCGATGAAGCCGACACCATCATCGCGCGACTGAAGGATGAGCATTTTCTCAATGAGCAACGCTATGCCCGCGCCTTTGTTCATGACAAGTTTTTATATAATGGTTGGGGACCGATAAAACTCACCGCCATGCTTCGGCAAAAACAGGTGGGTTCCGAAGCCATCACGGCAGCTTTGGACCAATTTTCACGACAAGACTATCGCAACTCGCTACACCGGTTACTGGAAGTCAAACTGCGAAGTGTGAGTTCTCGGGAACCGCGCCTTGCTCGCGCAGCACTGCTGCGTTTCGCCGCCAGCAGGGGATTTGATACCGATATGAGCTATAACTGCGTGAAAGAACTGCTCAGCGACCATGGCGACCTCGATTAAACAACTGCTACAAGCGGCACTCGACGTGGTGATGCCACGCACATGCCCTGTGTGTGGCGCGGCGCTTGGAGCCGATGAGCAATTCTTGTGCCGTGCCTGCCTCACCGACCTGCCCGTCACGGAACTACATACGATTGAGGATAATGCCATGGAACAACTTTTCTTTGGCAAAGTACCCATAGAACAAGCCACGGGCTATTTCTGGTATGAGAAATCCAGCCCTTACACCCACATCCTTCACGACGCCAAGTACCATCACGCGCCACGCATGGCGCAATGGCTTGCGGCGCGCGCCGCAAGGGAAATGCCCGACTATTTCGCGCATATCGACGCCATCGTGCCTGTCCCCCTGCATACCAGCAAACTGGCTACTCGCGGTTACAACCAAAGCGAGTTCATTGCCAGGGGCATCGGCGAAGTCATCAATAAGCCCGTCACCAACGCACTTGAAGCCATCCGACCACACAGCACCCAGACAAGAAAAGGTGCCTTTGAACGCTGGCAAAACATTCAAGGCACCTATGTCCTTCGTAACAAATATGCATCCGACTTGCAAGGCAAGCACATTCTGCTCGTCGACGACGTGGTCACCACTGGCAGCACGCTAGAAGCTTGCGCCACTGCATTGAAGAACTGTCAAGGAGTAACAGTGAGTATTTTCACCCTTGCAGTGGCTCGCCTCAGCTAGTCGTTCTCCCGCTTAATTAGAGAGGATGATATTTATAATCGCATTCACGTCCTCAATGTCTACCTTGTTGTCGCCACCCACGATGTCGGCATTGCCGGGATAGTCATCGCAAGTCTTTTGTTCAAGGATAATGTTGATGACGGCATTGACATCTTCCACGTCAACCTTGTAGTCTCCATTCACGTCTCCGCGAGGATAGTCGGAAACCGTAGTCCACAAGTCAAGTTTCACGGGTGAGGTATAGTCGTTACCGAGCAAACTCTTGTCAACAACCAGATAGGCAATGCCGGCATCAAGCACCATGAAAAGATCTATCGAATTCTGGAACTGATACCACTCTACGCAGGAATTGCCCAAGAAATAGGCCTTGGTGTCGTCGGGTGTTGTGGCAAACGGTGCATAAGGTATGTCTTCGACCGCGAGGAACGAGTGGAGCATGTTGTCGCCAATATTAGACGTTGTTGTGGCCGTCGTCAGCAGATAGCGTGTGCCTGGTTCGCCTTTCAGGATTACGCCAGTTTTGCTGGGGATGCGCGAGTTGGTGAGCTTGGTGGTGGTGGCCATGCGCTTGCTGGTGTTGAACCCCGTCACGCGATAGGCGGTGAGGCCTTCGGGCAGGGTAATGGGGCGGGCGCATGAGAAGGTGAGGAAGCCGTTCTCGCTATTGGTCTTCACCCACGGCAAGAAATTGATAGATGAATGGTTCTGCATCCATGTAAGAAGACTCGAGTTCTTGACATAGCAAACAAATCCCGTGGCGTTGTTGCCCACGAAGTTGTCGCCCAAAAGGGTGTATTTGTTGGGAGCCTTCTCAGGGAGCAGCACCAAGGTCTTCAGATTCTTAGCTCCATAGAACGCTTTTGCTCCGATGCTGGTGACGGCGGGCGGCACCTCGATGCTGGTGACCGAAGTGCCCTTGAAAGCGCAAGTGTCAATCTTGGCCGGCACCCAAACTTGGCTTCCACGGGTGAAGAATTCGGGAATAATTACATCGCCGGTGTAGTTGTCGCCACGCTGTGGCTCGATAACTTGGACTGTGTTGGTCGCTGTTGTCTCGTACCACAGACCGTTGTACTTAAAACCACGCGGTGACGCTGCGGTAATAAGCACCTCGGTATTGTAGAGTTCCGCACCGTATGCGTCAACAAGCACGCCGCCATAGACACTCCAGCCGAAAGTCTTAAGCGACGTGGCTGTGGGCTTAGCAATGTACAGGCCGTCGTTAAGTGCAAGGGTTGAGCGGAGCAGATGCTTTGAGCTGATAAGGCGCAGTTCTGTTCCTGCCCCTTCCAGGGTGAGTACGGCGTGATGGTTGTTGTCCATTGACGGGTGATCGATGGCATAGTCGACAGAGGTATATTGTCCTTGGTTGGGTGTAGCACCAGTGATGGACACTTTGGTGTCGCCTTTGATGGTGAGTTGTTGCAATGAGTACAAGGGGGCGAGCATATTCAGCGTGCCTCCACCGGTGATGGTGGAAATATGCGAATAACTGCCGTCGAGCCGGATAGACTGGGTAGTGGTGGTACCAATGACATAAATTGTAATCTCCTTTTCAGTGTAGATTAAGCCATTGATGGTGGCGTTCTTGAGCGTAAGTGTCCGCGTCGACGGGTCGAACTTCACCTGATCGCCATTCACGTTGTTCAACACAGTCAGGTCGCCGCAGTTAGCGGAGTTGACATCCTGTCCGGCAATGGAGAGGCCGTAAGGCTCAGTCACACCTTGGAGATAAATGTTCACATTGGTGATTTGCTCTGGATAGTACAAATAGGCTTCGCCGCTATAAAAAGCGGTTAGGTTCATGATTCTGTCAAATATTCTGGTTGCGGGATTGAACTCGTAGCCGGTGTAACATTTGGTATTACCATCGGAACCATTAAAATACGAATAGGTATTGGCGTTATCCGAGTCACCAAAGATGCCATGAAGCCAATTTGACGTTAACTTTGTTCCGGTTCCGCTTGTCGTAGTGGTGAAGCGGTAGATGTTGCCCGGTGTGGCCTTCATCAGCAGGCCTTGTGATGCTTCCACGCTGCCCGTAATCTGCTTTTTGTTAGCAATAATGTTGTCACCACTAGTGCTGAAGTCAGGCACATAGTAGAACTGCGCGTCGCTGGGCAAAAACATGTCCTTGTAGCACGAGATGGGTGTCCACTCGGTCTTGGGAACGATGCAAGGGTGAACCTTAGCAGCTTGCGTTGAGCTCCATTCATAGACAGTGGCCCTGGTGGTATAATAGCCTTTGATGGGCACGTAGCACTTGAAGTCGGAGGCGTTGTTGCCGATGGCGCCGTTTGCAAACGAGATGCCGTTGTTGGTATTGTACAGCAGCAGTTCATGCAAGTTCGTGCATCCGTTGAAGGCATTTGCGCCAAGCTCATAGACACCGTTGTCCATATCATAGTTTGAATAGAGCTGTACCGTGCTGAGCGATGTACACCCTTTGAATGCCTCGGCATCAATGATGCCACGAGGAATGCCCACAAAAGTGAGCGATGTGCAGTTTTGGAAAGCACTGGCACCGACATACTCAAAATACGTGGTCGATCCGAGGTCGGTTCGTCCGATACTGGTGAGTTTGGTGTTGCCCTGGCAGGCGTAAGGGGCGATTCGGGTCAAATTGGCGGTATAGCCAGTTGAGCAGCCTCCATAGACCTTCGGAAAATTGTCGGTGACGTTGGTAATGGGAATGTAGGTCACATTATCAGTCACGCCGATAAGGGTCGCTTTGGCACTGTTACTCGATACCGTGCGTGCAGTGTGGATGACATAGTAGCGATTGGCATCGGCGAAGTCGAAAGCAAGATTAGGTGTTCGAGCCACACTGCCGTCGGTGTCGATACGTGTCCAAATGGAAGAAGCATTGTAGGCTGTGCGGGCTGCCTCGGTGGCGACATGGACATTGCACTTTTTCATACCGTCGAATGCGGAACTCGCGACATAGGGCAATGTGGTGGCGGCAATACCGAAGACCGTCATCGACGTGCAGTTGCCAAAGGCGTAGGTGTCAAGACGCGTAATCGTGCTCGGCAGGCGCACACTGTACAGACTCGTGCAACCGTAGAAGGCTTCATGGTCAATCGCGACGACACCCCAGTCCACTTGCACATACCGGAGTGTTGTGTTGTTCTTGAAGGCATTTGCGGCAATGCTATAAACCTTGTATTCGGTACCCGACAAAGTCACCCGGCCAGGGATATAGGCCGAAGTGGGATTTTGTGTCAAGGCTGTGCTGGAGAATCCGGTGCACTCCACCTCACCGCTTTGCAACACATTGTACCTGTATGACCCGACGTTGAACTCAGCGTTGGCCATCATGGCCGTCAAGGCCAATACTAGAAGCAATAGAATCTTTTTCATATCAATGGTATTTAGTAATTATAATTCAATATAACACAAGGCAGTAGCACCTATCAATGATTGTCGCTCGACACTTCGTCACGCGTGAGTTTGTCATGATCCATCGCATACCAGCAGTAGGCGATGTAAGCCACCACAAAGGGGACCAGAATACTGACGATACTCATCACCGTGAGGGTGAACTCACTGGATGAACTGTTGCGAATGGTGAGTGACGACTGTGCGTCAAGCAACGAGGGGTAGTAAGCCGTGTCGTTATAGCCCAGCACCCAGAACAGTGTGAGCACGACCAACACAGTTCCCACACCGGCAGGCCAAATGCCGCAGAGGTAGTCTTTCTTCATCAATGTCTTGCCGATACCGAACAGAACCAGCACCACACCTATCAGCAGCACCACCAGACACCACCACATGGACACGTAGTTGGTCAAATAACGATAAGGCACCCACTGCGCATTGCCGTCGGGGTCCACAGCCACACCACTGGAGAGGAGCAGCACCGTCACCGTAGCAAGGAACAGCACTACAAAGATGGGAGCGTTCCAACTGAGTATGAATCGTTGGCGCTTGCGTACCACCCTATCGCTGATATTGTTAATAAAATAGAGCGAAGCCAGCGTACGAGCCAAAAACAGCACCATACAACCAAACAACAGGTTTTTCCAGTTGGCGATGGCTTCCAGACCATGCAACGGGCCCCAATTACTGATGGTTGCAGCCTGGGCATTGAGGATGTTGCTCTTGGTAACGGTGAACTCGGCGCCGAAGAACATGCCCGCCACGGCCACACCCAACAGCACCGGGCCCAAAACACCATTGATAAGCAGCAAAATATCGTAGAAATTCTTTCCATAGACGTTGCCCGACTTGGCACGATACTCATAACTAATGGCTTGCACCACAAAACTGAACAAGATGAGCATCCACAACCAATAGGCACCACCGAAGCTCGTGCTGTAGAACAGCGGAAACGAAGCGAAAAACGCACCTCCAAAGGTGACCAGCGTGGTGAACGTGAGTTCCCACTTGCGTCCCAAGGAGTGAACGAGCAGATTGCGTTCGGTCTCATCACGATGTTGAATGAGCATGGACTGTCCACCCTGCACCATCAACAGGAACACCAGCAGCGCACCCAGCACCGACATGATGAACCACCAGTAATTTTGAAGAATATAATAGGTTTCCATAATGAGTCTGTTTTATTGGTTATCCGAGGTCTTCTTGCGATTTCTTGCTGATTTGACGGCAAATGATGCTCACATCGGCAATGAGCAACGCGGTGAACAGAACGGCGAAAATCCAGAATGTCACCTGGATGCTGCCAGCGCTCAAGTCACTCACAGCCACTTTGTTGGGCATCAAGTCCTGTATCGTCCACGGTTGACGACCCACTTCGGCCACAATCCATCCGCTTGCGCTACACACATAGGTGAGCGGAATGGTGATGATGCTCAACCACCACCAGGCCTTGGTCCACTTCTTGCCTTCGACCAACTTGGGTTTGTAGGCAAAGAGCAGCGCCAACAGCAGGAATGCCACGAGGAACCCGCCCACGGTCACCATCAAGTGGAAGGTGTAGAACGTGAGGGGCACGTTGGGAACGGCCTCTTCGGGAGTGTCCAGGTAGGCATAGCCGAAATAGCGGAAGTCGGCGTTAATGGCTTTCTTCAGGCTATCAATAGCCACCAGGTCGCTGGCACGATTGGCGACATCGAACTGAGCGATGAGTTCCTGCACCTGCTTGCCGCGCTCAATGCGCTCGGCATAGGAAACCGTGTTGATTTCGTTGCCGTCGTTGTCATAACTCCTGCCGGCAATGATGTCTTCAATGCCCGGCACGAAAGCGTGCGGGTCGTGAGTGGCAAGGAACGAGAGGCCATAAGGGATGGAAACGTCGAACAGGTAGGGATTCTCATCGTTGGTAGCCGTTTTGGCCGGATTGAGAATTCCAGCCGCCACGATGGCTTGCTCATGACTGCCCTTGTACAGGCCTTCCATCGCCGCCAACTTCATGGGCTGATACTTTGCCACCGTCACCGCCGAACTGTCGCCAGTGATGCTGGTGAGTATAATGCCCACGACACCAATCCATGCCCCTATCTTCAGACTGCGCTTGCAGTGATCCACATTGCGCTTGCGCAACAACATCCAACCGCAAACTCCGACGACAAACACGCCGCCCAACGTCCATGCACTGAGCACCGTGTGGAAGAACTTGCTCAACGCCATAGGCGAACAAGCCACAGCCCAGAAACTAGTCATCTCGTTACGCATGGTGGCGGGATTGAACTCGCAGCCGGCAGGATACTGCATCCACGCGTTGGCCACAAGAATCCACAACGCCGACAGGGTGGCGCCGATGGCGGTGAGCCATGTCGCGGCAAGGTGAAACTTCGGGCTCACTTTCTTCCAGCCGAAGAACATCACCGCAATGAAAGTTGATTCCATGAAAAAGGCCAAAATGCCTTCGATGGCCAGTGGCGCGCCGAAGATGTCGCCTACAAACCAACTGTAGTTGCTCCAATTGGTGCCAAATTCAAATTCCAGAATGAGTCCGGTTGCCACACCGATGGCGAAATTCACGCCGAACAATGTCATCCAGAACTTGGTGGTCTTGAGCCATTTCTCATCGCGGGTGCGATAATAAATGGTCTCCATGATGGCAATAATCACTCCCAAGCCCAAAGTCAAGGGGACAAAGAGCCAGTGATAAATCGCCGTCAGCGCGAACTGCGCCCTAGCCCAATCTACTGCTTGTATTAAGTCGTTCATCATCTTTTATATGTTTTCTGGTTAATATTCTATTATGGGGTCGTTTCAATTGTTGATTCAGGAGTCGCCACATCGGCTTCAGGCGGCGCCACTGTCGCCGTTTGGTTTCTCGTGGTCAGTTCGTGGCGCACATAGTCGGCCTTGCCTTCGTCACTGTCGGCCTTTCCGGCCAGAAAGTCGGGGAAGAAAATCCAACGCAGAATGAGGAAAAACACCACCACCTTGACAGCGATAATGGCCCACAACGTGCGGCCAAGCGTCATGGAGCGAAAGCCGTCGATGTAGAACCACCACACCCGGCTCAACCAGTTATTTCCTCTCAACTCCTCGCGTTCCATGATGATAATCAATGGTTATCACACACCACAAGGACTAAATACTTTTACCTACCTGCCTTGTTAATTTTATTATTTTTGGCAAAGATAGTAAAAATATTTTAAAATCAGAAATAATTCGTAAAAAATATTGTCATTTATTGGCGGTGACAAATCGGTCATTGCCGAAACTGTCTTTGAAGACGCGCATATCGGCAAAGCCATGCCGGCCCAGTTCTTGGGCTACCGCCACACCGAATCGGCGGTTAATCTCCAGATAGATACGGCCTTGCGGCACCAGCACTCGGGAGGCAAACTGAGCGATGGCACGGTAAAACAGCAAGGGGTCGGCATCGGGCACAAACAGCGCATCGTGTGGCTCATAATCAAGCACATTGCGCTCAATGCCAGCCTTTTCGCTCATAATGATATAAGGCGGATTACTCACCACAATGTCCTGGCTCTCGGCAGGCAATGGGGGCATTTCCAGTATGTCGGCCTCCATCCATCGCACCCTTACCCTCAGCATTTCGGCATTTTCACGAGCCACATCCAGCGCGTCATTGTTGATGTCTACACCAGTGACTTGCGGAAACTTCAACGCACGGGCCAGACTGATGGCAATGCAGCCACTACCCGTGCCCAGGTCCATCACTCGCAAGTCGTCGCGGTCGCGGTTTTCGTCGATGACAAGGTCAACAAGTTGCTCGGTCTCGGGCCGCGGAATGAGCGTAGCGGGAGTGACCTTGAAATTGTGGCCATGAAACCGCGCAAAACCTAGTATGTACTGCAACGGCTCGTAGCGCTCCAGACGGCACAAGATGTTCTCGAGGCGGGTGACAAAGAACTCCGGCAATTCGGCATCGGCCCGCATCACCACATCCACTGGCGAATAGTGCATCACTTCTTCCATCACCACACGCGCCATGGCATCAAGTTCGGCGGCTGAATACTGGTTTCCCAAACGCTGGCGGAAAACAACGGCAACTTCTCTTGTCTTCATAACTGATTTTCAATTAACGTCAAGTTGATTCTGGAACGCAACCTAACGGATGACAAAGTTAGGCATTTTTGAGGACACTCGCAACTGGCCTGACCGCTTCTTCACATAGTAACTCACCGCCAGGACCGCTTTCACTACCAGCCTTTTTGCACACAAACCTCATTCAACATTGAGTTCACCGCATCTTTCCACGTTAAAAAGGTGTAAAAAATGGGCGTTTGCATTTTAATATCTTAATTCAGTGTCGCTGATTGCATACGAAATAGTAATTTTACACGCTAAAAGGTGTGTCTTCTCCGTTTATTAAGGGAAAAGACGCAATTGACGTCATGTTTTTTCGTACCTTTGCCGATTATTATGACAAGAAGAATGAAAGATTTAAAGCTATTATATTTGGTGCTGGCAGTAGTGCTGGCAACCGCCTTGGGTTCGTGCCACAAAGACGACGACAACAACGATGAGCCCGATTATGTCTATACGAGCAGCCCGAGCAGCACGCTGGTGCAGTCGTTCGCTTTAAAAGCCGACGCCGACGTGATGGAGAGCCTCGACTCGGTCTTCTTCACCATCGACCCCACACGCAGCGTCATCTACAACGCCGACTCACTTCCCGTGGGCACCGACGTGAGCGCGCTGCAAGTGACCATGTCGTTCAAATCCAGCATAAGTTCGGCCGTGTTCCATGTGCTGGATGCCGAGAACAACAGCACCGATTACTCCTACACCAGTACATCATCGGACAAGATGGACTTTCGCTATGGCGTGAAACTCACCATCACCAGCGCCGATGAGGAACATACTCAAGATTATGTGGTGAAAGTGAATGTCCACCAGCAGGAACCCGACTCCATCGTTTGGCCCGCTTCGGCACGGCGCGACCTGCCCGGTGCCACAGCCACCAACCTTGCCGTGGGCACAGCGCATTTCAACGACCTGTACTGGTGCTTGCTGCACAACAACAACGGCTATTTCATGTCACAAGCCGCAGCACCCATTGGGCCGTGGACAACCCAGGAAGTCATCAACGTCACCGCCGACGCAAGTTCGCTGGCCGCTACCAGCGACGCCCTCTATCTGCTCGACAATGGTGGCAATCTGATGCGCAGCACCGACGGTAATGTGTGGAGTGAAGTGGACAATGGTTGGAAGCACATCTTGGGCGGCTACGAAGACCGCGTGCTCGGATTGCGCTATGATAACGCCACCAGCACCTACCTCTACGACGAATATCCTCGTCGTGACGGCTTTGAGCCCACTGCTATTGAACAAGGGTTCCCCGTGAAAGGCACCTCACAGTTCATTGTCACCGAAAACTCCTGGTCAATAGCGCCCCAGGCCGTAATGGTGGGCGGCGTAAAAGCCGACGGCTCTCTCAACAGTGCCACTTGGGGTTACGACGGAACACGATGGGCCAACATCAGCTCGACCAAGAATCAGCTGCCGGCACTGGAAGCGCCTACACTTTTCGCCTATTACACCTACAGCACTAACTCTTCCACGCTCAGAACGACCAAAGCAGTCACATGGATGGTCATGGGCGGACGCAAGAGTGACGGCAAACTGAACACCACCACTTATGTGTCGAAGGACCAGGGCATCACTTGGGCTGAGGGTGGAAACGCGCTGGCGCAAGGAGCGACTATGCCCGCTTTCTATGGAGCACAGGCACAAGTGTACACCATGACACTCGGTCCCAACAAAGCTCCGGCACGGCGCATTTCACAAGCAACCACCTCGTGGGAATGTCCCTACATTTTCCTCTTTGGAGGTTATAACACGAAAGGACAGTTGTATAACAACATTTGGCAAGGCGTGCTCCTAAGACTGACCTACAAACCACTGCAATAATGAAACGCCTGTTACTCATATTCATGACGTTGGCGCTCACCGCCACCGCCCTCCGCGCCCAGGAATACCGCTTTGAGGTAGGTCCTACGCTGGGCATTAGCGGATATCTGGGCGATGTCAACAAGAGCAACATGTGGCAGCACCCAGGGCTGGCCGCCGGCGCCATGCTGCGATATGTCGCCAACAGCCGATGGGCGTTCAAGGGCAACCTCACCTATGCCCGCATCAGTGGCAGCACACGCGACACCAACATACAGTGGCCCGAGGGCTATGGCGTCGAGTTCAAGTCAAACCTTTACGACCTGAGCGCAACAGCCGAGTTCAATTTCTTCCACTTCGGCTCAGGCCCCACCTACAAGAACTACAAACGCATCACGCCATATATGGTGCTTGGCATCGGTACGGTGTTGTCCACCACCGGTAAAGGCAACACCGGGTTCAGCTTCACGCTGCCCATGGGCGTCGGCGTGAAATATAAATTCAAGGAGCGCATGAACTTCGGTTTTGAGTTCACTATGCGTAAGGACTTTGGCGATAAGCTCGACAACGTGGCTGACCCCTACGGCATCGTGCACGGGGTGGCAAAGAACACCGACTGGCACTCGCTGGCGTTGTTTACCGTAACCTACGAATTCAGTAAGCGATGCACCAAGTGTCACTATGTTGAATAACACTATTTCCCTTCAAGCGTAACAAGAAATGACCCATCAACAACATACCGCAAACGTCGATTGCCGACTTGACCCCACCCGCATTCCGAAGCATGTGGCCATCATCATGGACGGCAATGGACGCTGGGCGAAGGAACAGGGCAAGGAACGGTCGTTTGGGCATGAAAACGGTGTGAATACCGTGCGGCAAATCACCGAAATCGCCAGTGAATTAGGCGTGAAATACCTCACGCTCTACACTTTCTCGACCGAGAACTGGAACAGGCCACAGCAAGAAGTGGACCTGCTTATGCACCTGGTGGTGACCGCCATCGAGCAACAAACGCCTGACCTCATTCGCAACAATGTGAGTCTCACCGTCATCGGCGACACACAGCGCATGCCTCAATTTGCACGGGAGCGACTGGAGCGTTGCATCGCCGATACCGCACACTGTACAGGGTTAGTGCTGTGCCTCGCGCTGAGCTACTCCTCACGATGGGAAATTGTGGAAGCCTGCCGCACGCTCGCCGTGCAGGTCAAGAACGGACAGTTGCAACCCGACGATATCGACGAAGCACGGGTGGCGGCCAGCATGGTCACAGCCGACATGCCCGACCCTGACCTGCTCATCCGCACCGGCGGCGACTTGCGCATCAGCAACTACTTGCTGTGGCAAATCGCTTACAGCGAACTGTATTTCACCGACAAATACTGGCCCGCTTTCACCAAGGACGACTTCGTGGCGGCCATTGCCGATTTCCAGTCACGGGAACGCCGGTTCGGGAAAACGAGCGAACAAATACAAGAGAAAAGCGACAACCAACTGTAATCCACGCTTGACCAGTTGATTTTGAAGATAATTAATTGATATACGACAATATGCTAAATAAGATAGTTTTACTCATTACGACACTCGCGCTCACTTTGGGCTCGGCCAATGCACAGGTTAAGGAGACCTACACCGTCAACGACACTGTGTATAATCCCAAGATTGTGTTCACTGGAGTTCCCTCCAAATACGAAATCGCGGGCATCAAGGTCGAAGGCGTGGACAACTACGAGGACAACATCATCATCGGATATTCGGGACTGGCCGTTGGTCAGCGCATCGACATTCCGGGCGAAGACCTCAAGGCCGTTGCCAAGCGGTTTTGGCGACAGGGACTGTTCTCGAAAGTGCAGATTCAAGTGGAGAAAACTTATCAGGACAAGGCCTGGCTCATCTTCAGCCTGAGGCAGCAACCTCGCATCAGCAAGGTTAACTTCAATGGCGCCAAAAGCGGTGAGAAAAAAGACCTTCAAGAACGGCTCGGACTGATGGCGGGCAACCAAATGACGCCCAACATCGCCAACCGCATCAAGCAGATTGTAGAAAAATACTATGCTGGAAAGGGCTTTGAAAAGGCCGAGTGCAACGTGAGACAAACGGAGGACTTGAGCAAGCAGAACGAGGTGATTGTGGACATCGACATCAACAAGAACGAAAAAATCAAGGTCCACAAGATTTACATCGACGGCAATAATGTGCTCAGTGACCGAAAGCTCAAGCGAACCATGAAAAAGACCAACGAGAAAAACGACCTTCTCAAGATCTTCAGCCAAAAGAAATTTGTTCGCACCGACTACGAAGACGACTTGCAGCGCATCATTGACAAGTATAACGAAAAGGGTTATCGCGACGCGCGCATCGTGTCAGACAGCGTGGTCAATTATAACGACAAACTGGTGGACGTGCACATCACCGTGGACGAGGGCACCAAGTACTACATTAACAGCATTTCGTGGGTGGGCAACACCGTCTATCCGTCATCGCTGCTCGACGATGTACTCGGTATCAACAAGGGCGACGTGTACAACCAGAAGTTGCTCAACAAGCGCACGCAGGAAGACGACGACGCCATCGCCAACCTATACATGAACAACGGTTACTTGTTCTACCAACTCATACCCGTGGAGGCCAAGGTGGAGGGCGACTCCATCGACCTGGAGATGCGTATGTTCGAAGGCAAGCAAGCACGAATCAACAAGGTGGTCATCAATGGTAACGACCGCCTCTACGAGAAGGTGGTGAGACGTGAGTTACGCATCCGACCCGGTGATTTGTTCTCCAAGAACGACCTCATGCGCTCAGCTCGTGAAATTGCCCAAACGGGCCATTTCGACCCCGAAAAGATGGACATTCGCCCCGAGCCCAACGAAGAAAACGGAACGGTGGACATCATCTTGAACCTTGAATCCAAGGCCAACGACCAGGTCGAGTTCTCGGCCGGATGGGGACAGACGGGTATCTTGGGCAAACTCAGTCTGAAATTCACCAACTTCTCCATCAAGAACCTGTTCCACCCATCGTCCTACAAAGGCATTATCCCTCAAGGCGACGGACAGACGTTCACCATCAGCGCACAAACCAACGCCAAGTATTACCAGGCCTACAGTTTGTCGTTCATCGACCCATGGTTCGGTGGAAAACGACCCAACTCGCTCTCGGTGTCGGCGTTCTATAGCCGTCAGACGGGTATCAACTCGTCCTATTACAACAGCCAGTATCAGAACTACTACCAGAACATGATGATGAACAGTAGTTTGTATGGCTATGGATACAACTCCTACTATTACAACGGCGGTAGTGGTTACAACTACTATGAGAACGCCTACGACCCCAGCAAGTACTTGCAGATGGCCGGTGTGACAGTGGGATTCGGCAAGCGCCTCAAGTGGCCCGATGACTACTTCACTTTCATGGCCGACCTGAGTTACCAGTGGTACAGCCTCAAGAACTGGGAGTACCTCTATTACATGAACAACGGTGTGTCGAACTCCATCGTGCTGGGCTTCACCATCTCACGTAACAGTATTGATAACCCGCTCTATACCCGCAAGGGCAGTATGTTCTCGCTCAGTTTCCACGCCACCCCACCGGCAAGCCTCTTCGGCAAGAAAAACTGGAAAGCGCTCAGCGAGTCAACTTCGGAAGCCGACAAGAAAGAACTCTACAAGTGGATTGAATACTGGAAACTCAAGTTCCAGGCTCGAACCTACACCCCACTCACCGACCCCGACGGACGTTGGACACTGGTGCTCATGACACGCGCCGACTTCGGACTGCTGGGCAGTTGGAACAAACACATAAAATCGCCCTTCGAGACCTTCTATGTGGGCGGTGACGGTATGAGCGGCAGCTACACCTACGCCACCGAAACCATCGCGTTGCGTGGCTATGAGAACGGTGCTTTCACCCCGTGGGGTTATGAAGGATATGCCTACGACCGCTTCGTCATGGAACTGCATTTCCCGCTCATGCTTTCGACCAGCGCCACCATCTACCCGCTCGTCTTCATCGAGGGCGGTAACGCATGGCAAAACGTGAAGGACTTCAACCCCTTCAACATCAAGCGCTCGGCTGGTGTGGGAGCACGCATCTACCTCCCCATGATTGGTATGCTTGGTATCGACTGGGGCTATGGTTTCGACAAGGTGATGGGCAAGAAGGGTGGCAGCAACTTCCACTTCGTGCTCGGACAGGAATTCTAAACACGTCCCTCACTTCACTCGGACTGGCGACATTAAACCTTTTCGGGTGAAGGGGGTCAAATGAACAAGTTTTTTTGTAACACTCAAATATTGAACAACAACATGAAGAAGATTGCATTAACATTGGTCGCTGTATTGGCCTGCATGTTTACAGCCAATGCACAAAAATTTGCCTTGGTCGATATGGAGTATGTGCTCAAGAATGTCCCGGCCTATGAGATGGCCAATGAGCAGCTCAATCAAGTGTCGCAACGATGGCAGCGTGAGGTGGACGAACTCAAGAAAGAGGCCGACACCATGTATAAGAACTACCAGGCCGACATGGTCTTCCTTACCGACGAACAAAAGAAAAAGAAAGAGGAAGAAATTGTAGCCAAGGAGAAAGAGGCTTCTCAGCTCCAGTACAAGTATTTCGGCCCACAAGGCGAACTGTTCAAAAAGCGCCAGTCGCTCATCAAGCCCATCCAGGACGACATCTACAATGCTTGCAAGAAGGTGTGCGAAGAACGTGGATTCCAAGTGATTTTCGACCGTGCGTCGTCGCAGAGCATCATCTTTGCCAGCCCGCGCATCGATGTGAGCAATGAAGTGCTCGCAAAGCTGGGCTACGGCAAGTAGAGTCATAACGAATGTTTGCACTCATAACTAAAATGAAAAAAGAATCATCAATAACTTATTATTAATAATAACATGATCAAGAGAATTTTACTCGCGGCTCTCGTAGCCGCCCCCCTTTGCCTGATGGCACAAGCCCCGAAGTTTGGTGTTGTTAATTCACAGGACATCTTCAACGTGATGCCCGAGAAAGCCACCGCCGAGAACACTCTCAAGACGGCCAGCGACCGCTATGAGACCGAGTTCAAGAACCTCCAGGAGGCTTTCCAGAAGAAACTCACCGACTACGAAGCACAGGAGAAAGATCCTAGCACTCCCGACGCCATCAAACAACGTCACCAGGAGGAACTGCAAACCGAGTATCAGAAGATTCAGAACTTCCAGCAGACTGCCGCTCAAGATTTGCAGAAGCAGCAGGAAACACTGTTGGCGCCCATCTCCAAGAAACTCCAGGATGCCATTCAGGCTGTAGGTGCCGAAGGTGGTTACACCTTCATCTACGACTTGTCGATTCCTTCCATCATCTACCATGGCTCTGGTGCCGAAGACGTCAGTGCGAAGGTTAAGGCAAAATTGGGTATCAAATAAACAATGAAACGAGTTTTTTTAACCATCTTACTAGCAATGCCCCTGCTCCTTATGGCGCAGGGCATTGCTGTTTATGATGCCGAGGCGGTGTTCAACGACATGACCGAAAAGACTCAAGCCGAAGCCAAGTTGAAAGCCACCAGCGCCAAGCTGCAGGCCGAATACAAGCAAATGCAAGAGGATTTCAACCGCAAGTATGCCGACTACCAAGCCCTCGCAGCCGATCCCGAAACACCCGCTGCCATCAAGGAAAGACGCATGCAGGAAATTCAGGAGAGCGACAAGAAAATTCAGGATTTCCAGCGCAATGCCGAGGCTGAGCTTCAACTCAAACGCGACGAACTCATCAACCCCTTGCGTGCCGCCATCGATGCTGCCGTGAAAGAAGTGGGCGACGAAAGTGGATATGCCGTCATTCTCGACAGCAAACAAGTGTCCTATCGCAACGCTTCAACACCCGATGTCACCGCACGAGTAAAAGCCAAGTTGGGGCTTTGACGCCCGACCTGTCACCGACCAAAATCTAAGCCGTATTTGATTTGTATCTCCTTACGGCAGTGAAAACTATTTGATTTTTAAAAAGATCTATTTTTTCACTACTTTTTGTAGTGTCCCTTTTGTCCCTTACTCCCTTCAGAGCAAGGGCTTTTTTTGTGCACACCAATGGCCCTAAATTCTCATCCACCAAATGGTATCATCAAATTCTATGTTATTTACCTCTTTTTTTGCTTTTGGGTGGACCAATACAATATTTTTGTTTAACTTTGCACAACAGCGAAACTTATAAGCCTATACAACAGCCAAATATTAACTACAACATTATAACTATGAAACGAACCTTACTCTCAACGCTGCTTCTTGCCGTGGCCACACTCAGCAGCAGCGCCGCCACCGAATATGGAATCTATGTGGGCGGTGTTCAGGTTACTAGCGTCAACTGTAACAACATCACCAGCAGTTACATCACAAGTGGCACAGTAACTTATGATTCCAATTCAAAAACCTTGACGTTCAACAACGTGACTGCCTCTAGAACTGGCGGAGACCTGCTCGCCAACACTGACAAGGGCGTGAGCGGACTCATTGTGAAGTTTGTGGGCACCAACAAGCTGTCGGTTAGTGGCCAAACGACAGCCTATTTTGAAAAAAACACCACCATCAAGGTGGAGAGTGGCACAACGACAATCAACAGCGTCGACTACCGGTCGGTGCATGTCACCAATAATTCCAAACTATGGATTAAAGGTCCCGGCAAACTAGTTTTGAACTCTACGCAAGGCGCCGCACTAGAGGGCCATGGTGCCCATGGCGACTTAAGCAATGACACTTTCGAATACGTTTATTTCGAGGATGGTATCACGGCCGAATTGAGCGGTAACTATCATGACATACTCGACGTAGCGTACTGCACTTTTAACGAAAGTTGCAAGGTCACGCTCAAGGCCACAAACAACTCACAAAATCCCAACGTGTACAACAGTGGCATTTACTGCAACGGCAAGGTACTCATTCTTGAGCCTTATGGGGCTAAAGTTGTTAGTAGCACCGGCGGCACCATTGCCAACTCCAATGGAGGCATTATTTATAACAAAGACATTTATATCAGCGATGCCTATGCTATTCTTTTCAACTCGACCTACTTCCCCGATGACAATTTCCGAGAGGCTTTGATCAACCGGTTCGGAAGGGGATACATGACTAGTAGCCAACTCGCCGCATGCGACTATATATCTGTGAGTAATGAAAACATTTCTGACCTCACCGGCGTTGGATATTTCACCAACCTGAAGCAACTATCATGCTATTCAAACAACCTTACCTCATTGCCCACGTTGCCAAGTGGACTCACTTTCTTACAGTGTGAGCAGAACAAGCTCACCTCGCTACCCACATTGCCGACCGGGTTGAAAACGCTTGACTGCTCCAGCAACCAGCTCACCTCATTGCCAACGCTGCCCAGTGGAATCGAGAGTCTTTCTTGCGGAAAGAACCAATTCACCACCTTAAACATCACAGGATTAAATGCCCTTGCAGAACTTGATGTCGACAATAACGCGCTACTCACAACACTGAATTGCAAAAACAATAGCCTGACTGAACTGTCAGCCGATAATTGCCCCGTGTTGAAAACCGTGGACTGCAGCAACAACAAGTTCGTGACATTAACCATAAGTAATTTGAATGCCCTTACCAGTCTTAATCTAGACGACAATGCTTCACTCACAACACTTGATTGCAATAAAAACAGCCTGACCAATCTGTCTATCAAGAACTGCACCGCATTGAAAACCTTGAACTGCAGTAACAACAAGTTCACCTCCATATCTTTGACCGGTAGAAGCGCCCTGAAAGAAGTTATCTTCAGCGATAATCCAAATCTCACCCAGCTTACTTTGTCCAACAATGCACTAACCTATCTTTATGTTAAAAACTGCCCAGCTCTGACAAAGCTTTTCGCAAATGGAAATCAGCTGCAATCGCTCTCGTTGGAAGGATGCAATTCGCTGAACAACCTCTCTATAGCCAGAAACCACATTAGAGGCACCAATATGACATCGCTGATCAACAGCTTGCGCTCCATCCCAGCATCAGAACCCGAGGGGACCTTCTTAGTCTATAACCAGGACCAGGCTTCAGAAGAATTGAACGCAATCACCGACGAGCAGGTGGAACTTGCCCGTAACAAGCGCTGGAAACCGCAGAAATTCGTCAATAATGAATGGGTGGACCTTGGCAACCCCACAGAAAAACGTGGCGACGTGAATGGTGACGGCAAGGTGGACATCGAGGACGTGAACGCCGCCATCAACATCATCTTGGAATTGAAGCAGCCGACTGACTATCCTGGCAATGCCGACCTCATCGGTGACGGCAAGGTGGACATCGAGGACGTGAACGCCATCATCAACATCATCCTCACCCAGTAGCCATCACCAAACAGGGACTTTGACACCCGACACTTACAGCAACAAAGAAGTTCGGCAGAATCCAACACGTTTCTGCCGAACCTTTTTTATCTATCGTTCTCTCTATAAGATGACGTTTATGGCCTATGCTTAATCAAGTGTTAAGTCTTCATCCTGCCCCTCGCCTTCGATGGGAATTTGGCGCTTAAACACTTCCTTAAAGGTGATGAGCGTCTCGCTGCGAGCGATGCCCATTCGCAAGAACTTGTCTAGCAATGAGGTGAGCATGTGCTCATTATTATGGGCATATACCTTAATAAAAATGTCATATTTACCTGTCGTATAGTAGCACTCAACCACCTCGGGCATTGCCTTCAAGCCTTCAATCACTTCATTGAAGCGGGCCGGGTCGCTCACAAACAAACCGATAAATGCACATGTGTCGTATCCCACCTTTTCGGGATTAATCATGGTCATCGAACCATTGATTACGCCTAAACTGTAAAGTTTCTGAATGCGCTGATGAATGGCTGCACCACTCACGTTACATGCTCTTGCAATTTCCAAATAGGGTTTCCGTGCATTGATGGACAACATCTTCAGAATCTTAAAATCCAACTTGTCAAGCCTTGTCTGAGCCATAAATAATAATTCTTTTACCTGTTAATAAAATAGTTTTCTTAGTTTACAATTCACGTTCTCGTAATTGATTAGATGGCAAAGATACGCATAAAAAACGAATATGCAAACTATTTGGACGAAAATCTTTTAAAACTCTTGATTTTACGAAAAAAATCAGGTAGCGCTCATTATCGAAGCGCCACCTGTGAAATTGTGTTCGGGTATGGACGGCTTGCGCGCTACAGGTCGGGGAACTTGAGGGCGGCGATTTCCATCATGCGCCGCACGTCGAAATAGAACCCTTGTACGCTCTTGCCCTCTTTAGGCTCCACGGTGATGTATTCAATGCCGTTGCCCTCGTCGCGGTGGTCGGTAGCGACAAACCCGAGGAAATTCACGATATTATACTCGTGTTCGGGCGCGATAACAACCCACGGCTCTTCCTTCGTGCCTTTGCCGCTCGACATGATGGCGGCAATGATGCGGTTGAGCCTGAACTGACGGATGGCCACGCGCGCATGTTTCTTCTTCTCTTTCAGCACGAAGATATAGTACTGCATTTGGTTGAGGTCGAAGATATTGTCGTTCAGCGCCAACGCGGCATATTTGTCGATGCTGTCGCACTCGGCACGGGTGTGGGGCTGCTTGTAGTAGAGTTGTTCCACCACGTTGCTATACACGCTCTCGCGGAAGGGATTGTAATCTTCCTGGAACGTGTAGCCATAGTACAGGTTGCGATAAGCCTCCACAGTCATAACGGTGTCGTTGCTCTGGAATGACTGCAGCAACTTGGGATAATAATATATCGACTTGGGATTCTCAATCACCTCTTTCACATGATTGAAATCCACCTTGGTCACCTTGTTATTCGACGATGACTGAGCCAAGCCTATAGTGGCACAAAGGACCACCTGCATGAGTATGATGAACGTTCTTTTCATTCTATATCCTTATAAAATGTTATAGCAAAAAGCCTTCAATAGCAATGCCGATGATTGAAACAGCAACTACCACGGGCAAACATTTGGCGCAAAAATACTGCAAAAAAGTGGAACTGGCAACTCCCAACCATCGTCCAGCCGGAGTGCGGCTATAAGCAAGTTGTCCGACAAAGGCGCCCAAAATCACGCCGAGCACCAGGATGCGAGGATCCACCACCATGCCCAGCAAGCCACCGGCTATCGCCGAAGCGCTCACATAGAGGTTGCTGGAATTGTTGCCGTCAATCTCGCCCTGCGGCGACATTCGCACGATGCCCCACACGATGAGTGTTGCCACTCCCCAGAAGAGGAATGTGGACAACTTCACATCGATGAAGTAACTCCAGTGCAGCAACAACATGCCCACGTAGGCCGGCACGGCAGCCGTCGCCCAACGTGGGTAGAACAGCAACCACAGGGCCACCGCCAGTGAGAAGATGCCCAACACAAGTAGTATGTATTGCAGTATCACCTGTTATTCGTTCAATGTAAGAGAACCGACATTCACGTGGGCATTCACTTCCGATTCCACCCTTGGCGGAATGCCGTTGTACCTATATAAACTGAAAAAGTAGCCCGTTTATTGCAGCATTAAGTTTTTTTAGTCAATCTCCTCGGCTGCGGGTGGGGGCTCGGGATAACTGATGCGGGTGTGGTAGAACGCGCACAGACGGCGAACAAACACGGCCTTGGCAGTCTCTACATCTTTGAAACTGATGGGGGTCTCGCGGAACAAGCCATCGGCAACCTGAGCGTCGATGATGCGTTCCACCAGCGCGGCAATCGACTCTTCGCTGTACTCCTTGAGGCTTTTGACAGCCGCTTCGCAGGCGTCGGCCATCATAAGGATGGCGGCCTCCTTGGTTTGCGGGTTCGGACCAGGATAGCGGAACGGCTCCGGATCAACCGTTCCCGTGGGGCTTGCCTGGCATGCTTTGCTGTAGAAATATTTCGTCACGCCCTTGCCGTGATGTTGGGCGATAAGGTCTTTGATGGCTTGTGGCAGACGGGCTTTCTCGGCACGATGCAAGCCGTTGGCCACGTGTTCAATGATAATGTGGGCGCTCTGCTCAGGTGTGAGGGCGTCGTGCGGATTCACACCGCTTTGATTCTCGGTGAAAAATGCCGGATTGTCTATTTTTCCTATGTCGTGATAGAGGGCACCGGCACGCACCAACTGCATATTGGCGCCAATCTTGAGGGCGGCCTCCTGGCCGATGTTGGCAACCTGCAGCACATGTTGGAATGTGCCCGGGCAATTCTCCGACAGTTCACGCAGAACGGGGTTGTTGATGTCGCTCAATTCCACCAGAGTCACCGACGAGGTAAAGCCGAACGTCTTCTCCACGATAAAGATGACGAAATAGGCGAAAGAAAGCACCACGCAACTGATGGCGAAATACATAAAGTAATGCCAACCCAAATTGTCGAAATTGTTGCCACGCACCAACTGCAACGCCGTGAATACCACGCTGTAGGCCAAGAAGATAAACAAGGCGCAACGCACCAGTTGCGAACGCTTGGTGAGCTCTTGCATCGACACAATGGCGATGCCTCCGGCCAAGAACTGCATGATGATGAACTCGGCCTGTGACCGCGCCACCAACGAGCAGATGAGCACCACCACCATGTGCAGGAAGAACGATGTGCGGGCGTCGAAGAACGTGGTCACGATGATGGGAACGAGGGCAAAGGGTACCAAATAGAGGTAATTGTTGCGATAATCCGTTATCAGAAACACCGCCACAATGAATAACGTGATGAACAGAACGAGGAACAACATGCTCTTGAAATTCGCGTATGTGCGCGGTCGCATCATTTTCATGAATGCATAAAGCATGATGAGCATGATGGTGACAATGGCAATCTTTCCCAACAAACTGAAATCGTCGTCACTTCGCAACGATTCGCGCTCGGTCAACATCTGTTCATAGGTCTTCAAATAGGTATATTTCTCAGGAGTCACCAAATTTCCAGTGAAAATGATGGCTTCGCCGGTCATAATGGTCCCTCGAGGCGCCAAAGCGGTTGACAGCGCGTCATTGATCAGTTTGTCATTCTCTTCTTTGTCGATAATGATGTTCGGGGAAAGGTATTTTTCACCGCCTATGGCACTCATCACACCATGGCCATCGGGCATGCGCAGCGTGGAATCAAGCCATTCGTAGGCGCTTCGCACCGAGCGCATCTCGGTAGCGGGTACCACCTGCGCTACACTGTTTTCGTCCAGAATGCGTACTTGCTTGATGCGACCTGTCGATATACCCTCGTAGGTGTCGTTGTCCACCAAGCCGACGTTATAGAGATTAGCTATAGCCGACGAAAGTTGGTAACGCAACGTTATGGGCAAGGTGCGCTGGGTGTTCAGCGCTAGGGTCATGTCATGAAGCTGCTGTTGAGCCACCGCATTGTCACGACGATAGATGTAAATGAAATTATTTTCCACACTGTCCTTGACACGGGCCTTGGTTTCTTCGTCAAGTTCCTTGGGAATGTCGAACGGTGCGGTGAGCATCGGGTACAGCCACGGCTTGTTGACTTCATAAGAAAACTGGGGATTGCCCGTCTGCCGTGGCAAGGCCAGTGAAATGATAATCATGGCCGCCGTGAGCAGCAGCACAATTTTGGCATTATGTTTGTTTTCTGGTGTCATAGTTCATTTATTTTTGGCGGCTAGAATGAAACTGGCTTCATCCACGCGACGCCGAGTTCACACCTTTCACTTTCTTCAATCGCTTGCACAGGTTGGTCACTACACTCACATCAGCAATCAGCACGTCCAAGTCGCAACTGAACACGCCATCGCGAGCGCTGATATTGAGCGAACGCATATCAATGGCCATATTGGTCGAAATGATATAGATGATTTCTTGCAGAATACCCAAGCGGTCAATGCCCTCGACATGGACAGATGCTGGGAATTTTTCGCGCGAGACTGCCCATTGTGTCTGCACTAGTCGACCACCGTAACTGCTCTTGAGCAACTGTGCCCGAGAGCATTCCTGCTTGTGGACGATAACCTCGTTGTTCTCGTTGATAAATCCCACCACATCATCACCAGGAATGGGACGGCAACAAGGTGCAATTTTGTAGTTGCTGATACCATCCTCGGTTTTCAGTTCATAGATTTCTTTGGTGTTGATAGATGGCTCGGCCGAATCGGCGGTTTCGGCCTTTGGCTTGTTGTTCGATGCGCCACCGAAAGGATTTCGCAGCCAGCGGTCAATAAGGCTGGGCTGCTGAGGTTTCACCGAACGCAACAACTGGTCACTCATGGCTATTTCGTTGTTGCCTATCAGGAAGAACAAGTCGTCCTTGTTTTGAGCCTGTTCGCTGTTAATGATGCGCATAATCACATCGCCGGTCATCTCAATGCCGTTGGCCATGAGGAAATTTCGTAACCGGTTCTCACCATTGTTGATGACGATGCGGCGATTATGGCGCAAGGCGGCACGCAGACGCGTCTTGCCCTTGGCCGTTACCAGAAATTTTTCCCATTCGGCCGACGGTGTCTGCGAGTGGGAGGTGAGCACCTCCACCTGGTCGCCACTGTGCAACTTGTGCGATAACGGAACCAATTTGTGATTCACCTTGCCGGCAATGCAATGCGTGCCCATCTCGGTGTGCAAAGTGAAAGCCAAGTCAAGCACGCTGGCATCCTTGGGCAAGGAGATGAGGTCGCCGCGAGGGGTGAACACCTGGATTTCGCTGGCAAACAGGTTCAACTTGATGGTGTCGAGGAAGTCGAGCGCATTAGGCTCGGGATGCTTGAGAATGTCCTGCACGGTTTGCAGCCACACGGTGAGTTCGGTGTCTTCAATGCCTTCGCCTATCTTATACTTCCAGTGAGCGGCAAGGCCGCGTTCATCGACGTCGTCCATGCGCCGGCTGCGTATCTGCACCTCCACCCAGTTGCCGTCAGGACCCATCACGGTGATGTGCAGGGCACGGTAGCCGTTCACTTTGGGCGTGGAAATCCAGTCCCGCACACGGTCGGGATGCAGGCGATACAAATCGGTGATTTCGCTGTAGATGTTCCAACAGATGCGTTTCTCGTCGGCCTCATTGTCACACTCAAACACGATGCGGGCGGCATACAGGTCATAAACCTCCTCAAAAGGCACCTGCTTGCGCGACATTTTCTTCCAAATGGAATAACACGATTTCACCCGGGCACGGAATTCATACTCCAGCCCCATCTTGTCGAGACGTTCACGGATGGGTGCGGCGAAGCGGTCGAACACCTCGGTACGGCGCTGGTCACTGTCGCTGATTTGTTGCTCAATTTGGTGGTAAATTTCGGGATGCTCATACTTGAAACTCAAATCTTCCAACTCGGTCTTGATGGCAAACAGACCCAAGCGGTGAGCCAGCGGAGCGTAGATATACAGTGTTTCGCCTGCAATCTTGTATTGTTTTTGCGGCGGCATGGAGTCGAGGGTACGCATGTTGTGGAGGCGGTCGGCCATTTTCACGAGCACCACGCGGATGTCGTCACCCATCGTCAGGAGCAGTTTGCGAAAGTTTTCGGCCTGAGCCGATGCCATGTCGCCGAAGATGCCACCCGAAATCTTGGTCAATCCCTCAACGATATGCGCGATTTTAGGCCCGAACTGGGCTTCAATATCCTCCACCGTATATTCGGTGTCCTCCACCACATCGTGTAGCAACGCCGAACAAATGGAAGTGGAACCCAAACCTATCTCACGACTCACGATGGTAGCCACCGCAATGGGATGCATGATATAAGGCTCGCCGGAACGGCGCCTCACGCCTGCATGAGCATTGCGGGCGAACACGAAAGCCTTCTCTATGAGGTCCTTTTTCTTGCGGTGGTTACTGTTCATATAACCCTCAAGAAGGTACTCATAGGCTTGCTGGACGAGAGCGTCGTCGCGTTCGGCCGATATTTGAATCGTGTCGTTCATTGTCCTTGAAAATCTTTTCTCGCGCTTGACGTTGATGACAATAATTTTGCGAAGTTACTATTTTTTGCCTATAGTTTTCCATTTTTGAGCATATTTTTTTGTATTTCCCTCAACTTGCAGTAATTTTGCCTCAAAATACTAATTGACCTTTTCCGATTTACTATGGAACTATATGACTTTGGACGTGTCATCGACCGCAAAGGGACGAGCACTTACAAGTATGAGGAGTTAGAACAAGATTTTGGGCGATGTGACTTGCTGCCATTATGGATTGCCGACATGGACTTTGAGGTGTGTCCGGCCATCACCGAAGCCATTCGCCACCGCGTGTGCGACCACGCCATTTACGGTTACACCATGCCGCCTGCATCCTACTGGCAGTCGATCATCGACTGGCAGCGCGAGCGCAACCATTTTGAATTCACCCGCGATGAAATGTGCTTTATCGGAGGTATTGTCACCGGTTTTGGACTGGTCATCAACCATTACACCAAACCTGGCGACAAAGTGGTCATCCAGCAGCCGGTGTATCACCCTTTCAAAAACGTCATCACTGCCAACGGGCGCATTGCCGTGAACAACGCGCTGATTGAGACTCCCGACGGGTTCTACAAGATGAACCTGGAAGAACTGGAGCAAATATTCATTGAACATCATCCACGGCTCATGGTGGTGTGCAACCCGCACAACCCCATCGGCATAGCATGGGACATCGAATCGCTGCGCGAAGTGGCTCGCCTAGCCCGCAAGCATGGTGTGTTGCTCTTCAGCGATGAAATACACGGCGACCTGATGATTTTCGGTCACCGACATACCCCGCTGGCAACCGTGAGCGACGATGCCGCCGCAGTGACCATCACTATGGGTGCCCCAAGCAAGACTTTCAACATCGCCGGGCTGAAGAGTTCGTGGTGCGTCATTAAGAATCCCGAGGTGCGTCGCCCGTTCTTCCAGTGGTTGGAGAATAACGAGTTATGCTCTCCGCACCTCATCGCCCTCACAGCCACCGAAGCCGCCTATCGTCATGGTACCGAGTGGCTGAATCAGTGCCTGCATTACATTGAGGAGAACATCTTGATGGTAGAGAACTTCTGCCGTGAACACATACCCGGTGTGAGAGCCATTCGCCCGCAGGCTTCGTTCCTCGTTTGGCTGGATTGCTCCGGGCTGGGACTATGCCACGAGCAAGTACACGACATGTTCATCAACAGTGCCCATCTGGCCCTGAACGACGGCACCATGTTCGGCCAGGCGGGAAGTTGCCACATGCGACTCAACGTAGGCACATCACGCACAGTGCTGGAAAAAGCCATGCACCAGTTGGCCGATGCTGTAGCCACACTTAAAAAATAAGTATTCAATAATCAGAGACCTCCCAAGTGGAGTTACTGAAAACCAATTAACTATGACCGCTAATCCCATTTCCGATCGTATTCAGGCGCTGGACCCCAGCGCCACACTAGCCATGTCGCAAAAGAGCGCCGAACTCAAGGCTCAAGGCGTGGACGTTATCAACCTCTCGGTGGGCGAACCCGACTTCTACACCCCCGACCATATCAAGCAGGCTGCACATCAGGCCATCGACGACAATTTCTCGTTCTATTCTCCCGTTCCTGGCTATCTGTCGCTAAGGCAAGCCATCAGCGACAAGCTGAAACGCGAAAATGGACTGGACTACACCCCCGACCAAATCGTAGTAGGCAATGGAGCCAAGCACGAACTGTGCAACGCCGTGATGGCGCTCGTCAACCCCGGCGATGAGGTGATTATCCCCACCCCGGCTTGGGTGAGCTATGTGCAAATGGTGAAACTGGCAGGAGGCAAGAGTGTGCTCGTTCCCTCCACCCTTGACCAGAATTTCAAAATCACGCCCGACAAACTGGAGCAAGCCATCACGCCCAAAACACGGCTCATCATCCTGTGCTCGCCATCGAACCCCACTGGCAGCATCTACAGCCGTGACGAGCTGAAGGGCTTGGCCGATGTGCTGGCACGGCACGAGCAAGTGATGATTATCGCCGACGAAATCTACGAACACATCAATTATGTGGGCGGACACGAGTCGCTGGCCCAGTTTGAGGCAATTCGCGACCGCGTGTGCATCATCAATGGTGTGTCGAAGGCCTATGCCATGACCGGATGGCGCATCGGTTACCTTGCCGCACCACTGTGGCTGGCCAAGGCTGTGACCAAACTGCAAGGACAATACACCAGCGGAGCATCGTCTATCGCCCAAAAGGCCGCCGAGGCAGCCTACAACGGCTCACAAGATTGCGTGGAAGAAATGCGCGTGGCCTTTGAACGGCGCCGCAACCTCATTGTGGAACTGTTCAAAGACATCCCTGGCATGCGTGTCAATGTTCCTGATGGGGCTTTCTACCTCTTCCCCGAGGTGAGCGCATTCTTCGGACGGCGCGCTGGCGACACCATCATCAACGATGCCAACGACCTGGCCATGTACCTGCTCAACGAAGCCCATGTGGCCACCGTGAGCGGCGACGCATTCTGCTGCCCAGGCTACATTCGGCTGAGTTACGCCACCAGCGACGACAACATCCGAGAGGCCGCAAAACGCATCTCGTCGGCCCTTGCCAAACTGCAATAAAGCCCAAAATCTTGCAAATGCTTTTGCAGCGATAAAAATTATTTACTACCTTTGCAGCCGCAAATGCAAAGGTGCATGGAGTGATGCTCGAGTGGCTGAAGAGGCACGCCTGGAAAGCGTGTATACGTCAAAAGCGTATCCCGAGTTCGAATCTCGGTCACTCCGCCACAGCAAAAGTCCCTTCCGAGGGACTTTTTTCTTTTTATGGGACACGGGGACGGTTCTTTTGTCCCACTTTGGGACACGGGGACAGTTCTTTTGTCCCAATTTTGGGCGAAATCACGTTTCATTTTCGCCTAAAAAATGAAAAACTTCGTTTCTCATTTTGTTCTGCGCCCAACTTGTAGTAATTTTGTCAAAAATCAGGAAGATGAAGTTTCATTGGAGCATCATATTGCTGGCCATCGTGTTGCTAACTGGCTGCGACAAGCGAGGTGGTGACACCGTGCCCGACCCGCAACCGGCCGCCTACTTCTGGCGGACGACCTTGCGGTTCGACAGCACCGAACTGGCATTCCTCCACGAACACCATGTTGGCAAACTCTACACCCGGTTTTTCGACGTGGTGATGCGCGATGACAAGCCGATGCCCAATGCCACACTGCGGTTCATCGACTCCGTGCCGAAAGATGTGGAAATGATTCCCGTGGTTTTTATCATGGAGAATTGTCTGCAACATGACCTTGACCAATACAGTGACCAACTTGTGGAACGAGTGGTGCAGATGTGCGAGACCAACGACCTGCCCGCTCCGCATGAGATACAGATTGACTGTGACTGGACCCTGAAATCGATGGACGCCTATTACCATTTTCTGGAACTGGTGGGCAATTGTGCCCGCAAACACGATATGCGTCTCTCGGCCACCATCAGGCTGCACCAGTTGACCATGAAAGCACCGCCTGTTGACTATGGTGTGCTCATGGTGTACAACACAGGCGACGCCAACCGCAGCAACGGCCGCAACCCCATACTGGACTACCGCGACGTGCAGCCCTATTTGAAATACGTGGCCAAATACCCATTGCCGCTGTGCGCCGCCTACCCCACCTACGGTTGGCAATTACTCTATGACCGCGAGGGGTTCAAGTCCATCCTTCACGATGAGAACTTGGCCGACAGCACACTTTACAAACCATTGCCCGTCAATCCGCTCACACAGAGTCAGCCAGGGGTGATGTCGCATGGAACATGGCTAGTGGTGGCCAGCCGCGACCTGCCCGAACTGAGCGACGACGCGAACACCACCACATGGATTTCACCGGGCGACACAGTGCACACATGGACGGTAGCGCCCCTCGAACTGCTGCGCGTGAGCCGTGCCCTCCAGCACGAACGCGGCAACATTAACCGCCAGGTGGTGATTTATGCGCTTGACAGTAAAAACATTAATCGATATAACAAAGAAGACTATGAAACGTTTTTCCATCCTTAGTACGCTAGCACTCCTGTGCGTCATTCAGGTGTTGGCTTGCGGACCGTGGGCGCGACCCATGTACTATGTGTTCAGCGCCTATAACCGCCAACAATTGGGCGAAACTTTTACGCCACAACTGCAACAATACTGGGTGAACTACACGGGACAGGACGATGCCCGCTACGCCATGAGCGGTTTAAGCTGGGTCAATCCCGAGGAATTCGACAAGACTTCCAACATCATTATCCGCACTGCCATTGAACGTGGCGACAACGAAATGGAGCAATACCTGAGGGCGCTCGTCGCTTATATGCATGCAAGCAGCAGCATTGATGACGAGAACTGGCAGTATCCCACCAAATCGCAACTCAAGAAACAGAACACCAGCATGCAGTACCTCAACAATGTGGCGCGCGCCTACAAAGGTACACGGCTGCGTCCACAATACTGCCTGCTTGCGATGCGCACGCTCATGGGCATGGCCGACACCCAAGGCGTCATTGACTACTGGACCAAGGCCGAGCCTACACTGCAACCCAGCGTGTACAAGGAAATGATGCGCAACATCTATGCCGGAGCCTTGCTGCGCACTGGCAAGCGCAAAGAGGCGTGTGACATCTATGCCGAGCAGGGCGACATGCTCTCGCTCAAGTGGATCATGCGCGAAGGACGTAACCTGGAGGGCATCACGGGTGAGTATAACCGCGATCCCAACGCCCCAACACTCATCTATCTGGTGCAGGACTTCGTGAACATTGGCAGTCAGACACTCCGTGCGCAATATGAATATGACTGGGACAACCCAGCCTACATCAGCGCCTCGCAGAACGAGATGCGTCAGTTCATCACCTTTGCACAAAAGGTGGTGAAGGAAGGCAAGACACAAGTTCCAGCCTTGTGGCAAAGCGCTGCCGGATATCTGACCTGCGGACTGGGCGAAACTTCGTCCGGACTGTCGATGCTCGACAAAGCCATGAAGATGAAAGGCACCGAGCGCATGCTCGACAACGCCCGCGTGTGCCGCTGGGTGGCTTCGATGGCCACAGCCGACGCCAGCACCAAGTACCAAGACTACTTCTTGAACGAACTCAAGTGGATGCAAACGGTAGAGAAGAAGGAGATTGAAACCTACAGGAAACAGTATAACTCTTATGGCTTCGTCTCCAACCACTACACCGAGGTGTTGCAAAACATCATGTACGACATCATGCCGCCCAAGGTGACCGAATGGGGCAACAGCAACCTTGCCACCGCCATGATGGGATGGATGAACGCTCACGAGAAGCTACTGTCAGGCACTTACAGCGACCAATATGATGAAGACTACTACATGAGCGGCGACTACAAACACGCGTTGGACGAACTCACGGCGCAAGAAATGATCAAATACCGCGATTACCTTAACGGAAAGGGCGCCAACACCGCACTGGAGCGTTATTTAAACGCTGGAAAGGATATAACTATGACCGCCGAATACTTTAATGACCGCATCGGTACCAAGTACATCCGCGAAGGCAACTTCGAGGCGGCTATCCCCTACCTGGAAAAAGTGTCACTTGACTATTATGGCAAACAAGCCATCTCATTCTACATGTCAAAACGCGACTATAACGTCGACCGCTGGTTCCGTCGACAGGTGGTCTGCCCCGGCGAATACTGGACATGCCATGAAAAGCCCTCTCCTGTCAAGTATCACCAGAAACTGAACTTCTGCCGAGACATGGTGATGCTCAAGAACACCATTGCTAATCCCGTTCCCGAAGATGATAACGACGTCATCTATGTGCCACAACTCAAGTACAAGATGGCCTCACTCTATTATCAGGCCAGTTATAAGGGCGATTGCTGGTACATCAGCCGTTACGGGCAAAGCGCCTACGACACCGTGTGCTACCGCAACGAGAAAGATTTCGTGGCCGAAGCCGCCCACCTGCTCGATGAAGCCCTGAAAGAAATGGGACCCAACGATGACTTCATCTTGCAGCAGAATCTGCTTTACGCACGCGCGTATGTACCCTTCGGCGACCGCTACCACACCCAAACGTGGGATGCCGACTACAATGTCATCAACCACTACAACAAGCAGAGCCGCGAATATCAGACCATGGCCGATTTGGCCAACTTCGTGAAAGGCAACCGTGGGCGAATCGACAAAAAGATTTCACGTTGCGATGTGCTCAACAAGTTCATCAATGGGAAATATACAGGCTTCTGGCCCGAATAAACCATCAAGAGGTGGGGCTACCATGAGTTCGTGGCCCCACCTTCACCACACCGACTCATTAACATCATATCAACATGAGATACCTAGAAATATTCAAACAACTGAATGCCATACCACGCCCTTCGCATCACGAAGAGCGTGTGGCCGACTTCCTGTGCCAGTTCGCACAACAGTTAGGCCTAGAGTATGACCGTGACGACCATAATTGCGTAGTGATACGCAAGGCTGCGACACCCGGCCACGAGGGTGCCACGCCCATCGTAATTCTTAACCACATGGACATGGTATGCGTGGCTGAAGCCGGCAAGGATTTTGACCCATTGAATGACCCTATCGAAGCCTATGTCGATGGCGACTGGATGAGGGCAAGAGGTACTTCGCTCGGAGCCGACAATGGTATTGGTTTGTCGATGGCGTTGGCCATCCTTGAAGACGACAGCATTGTACATGGGCCTCTGGAGGTCATCACCACCACCAACGAAGAGGACGGCATGACTGGCGCAGCCAATTTGTCGGCCGACTTCATCAAGGGGCGCAAGGTCATCAACCTGGACTCGGAAGACTACGACACCATCACCACCGGCGCCGCCGGCGCTTACCTCCAAATCCACCATTTGCCCCTCACGCGAGTGCCAGCACCCAGCGGAAAATTGCGGTGGTACAACATCGACATTGAAGGTGGACGTGGCGGACACTCGGGCGTGGACATCAACAAAGGCCGTGCCAGCGCCACCACGCTGATGTGGGGACTGCTTTCGGCCATCGGCGATGATGAGGTAGTCAACCTGTCGGAATTAAGCATCGGTGAGGCCAATGCCTCTATCGCGTCGAGCGCTCACGCCGTCATCTGCATCGATGAGGCTGGCAGCGACTTGCTCAAGGCTCGTGAACAACATTTCAACGAGTGGCTCCGTGACGAATATGGCGCTACCGACCCCAACTGGCGATGCCGCATCACCGATGCCGCGCCCAACAAGAACGTGATTAACTCCGACGATGTGGACGCATTGCTCACTGCTCTGGAACAGATTCCCCAAGGTGTGGTGAAGATGAGCGAAACTATGACCGACACTGTGGAGACTTCCAACAATGTGGGACGCATCACCGCCGACAAGCGCGAGTTTACTATTTCGACCCACACGCGCAGTTTCATCGAGCAAGACATGATTCAGTTGGGCGAAGCCATCAAAGAGGCTTTTGCCGAACAGGGCGCTTCCACCGAACTGGTCATGTCGGCCCCGGCATGGCAAGAGAACCAGCATTCCGACTTCCTGCAACTCACCAGCGACACCTTCAACGACGTGCTCGGCTGGCGACCACGCATGGTGGCCATGCACTTCGTGCTCGAAGCCGGATTCTTTGTCCAGAAATATCCCGGCATTGAAATGGCCTCCATCGGACCGCGCATCGTGGAGCCCCACAGCACGGGCGAACACGTCAAACTTTCCACGTGCGAGGACATCTGGAAAGTCACGATAGAGTTGCTGCGTCGCTTGGCTTGATTACGGCGGATTCCAGTTTGAAGTGCGAAAATAGTCATAATCTTCGATAAAAGGCTGATTTTGGTGATTCAAACTGGAGTTTTTTTCTTGGCCTTCGGTTGATCTTGAAC
>JAFZRJ010000006.1 GCA_017619935.1 Muribaculaceae bacterium
AGACATGCCACCCGTAACTGGCGGCTTCAGTATTGTGGAGCACCAGACAACCCGCAGCTCCCTGACGCTGTGCCTCTTCAAACTTATATAACCAACGACCGTAGTAGGTCATGTTACGCCCTTTAAAGAGCTGACTGTCATAAAAGCCGGGATCGTTGACCATTACCACCACTATCTTGCCTTTCACGTCAATGCCCTCGTAATCGTTCCAGCCATATTCAGGGGCGTTGATGCCAAAACCGCAAAACACATACTCCGCCTTCTTCAGATCAATTTTCTCAGTGGCGCGAGTCGTCCAGATGATTAAATCGTCGGGGTAGCGAAGCACCGATTTCTTTTTCCCGCTCACATTGAGCCTACCACCCTCAAGCTTGGCTGTAACTGCAATCATTTCAAAGGGTTGGAACCAACTGCCGTTGAAGGCAGGCTCCAAACCCATTAGCTCCAGCTGCCGGGCAAGATAGTTCACCGTCTTGTCTTCATAGGGCGTCATGGGTTTTCTTCCGCCAAACTCATCAAGGGAAAGCACCTTTGTCCATTCCCTGAGCAACTGTTCGTCACTTCCGGTTTGCAACTGCTCCCGCGAAATCTGCGCTTTGGCAGTTGTCAAGCCCATTGTGACAAAAGCGATTACCGCCATCAACACTTTAGCATTCATTCTCATCAGCAACAATAAGGGTTATTGGAAAAGATTTTTTCACTAATACTTCGCTCATCATAGGACACCAAATGTACTTGTTGAAAAATCCGATATTTCTGCAAAGATACAAAATCTTTGTCTTTTGACGGCCAATGGCCGCAAAGTAAATTTGCCTTAGAATCGAGAAAAGGCAACAACTATGGCAGTTTCATTAATGCCGACCTACAACCACTGATGTTCTCATCAACAACCCCAAAGGGCTCGGGGCGATGTTGCAGCACGAGTTGCTCAGCTCCAGGTCAACGCCGAATGGAGATTGACAGAGCCAGCCACTCCTTAACGAATGGCTGAATCCGACACACGGCGGGTCGAGTGCTTATTAATTATGTAAAAAAATCAAGACGTAATTATGGACGCTACTGACTGCGGAGTTTGAGGGAACTAATTTGTCAAGATGATGTTGATGACAGCGTTCACGTCTTCTACATCCACTTTGCCGTCACCGTTGAGATCGGCGTTGCCAGGATACTCGCCAACAGTCTTCAGCTCGAGAATGATGTTGATGATGGCATTCAAGTCGCTGACATCCACCTTGCCGTCACCATCCACGTCACCGGCGAGAGTTGAATAGTCGGCAGTGATGTCACGGACGGCATATTTGTTGGTCGTCGATGCAATTTCAAAATAAGTGTCCTTGTTCAGTCCGGTAATGTCCACCGTCTGGTGTCCACCATCTCCCTGACTGAAAATGATGTTGAACGTGTACCCATCTTCACCGATGGTGAACGGATAGGCATAGAAAGGTGTTCCCTTCACCATGCGCACATCGGTTTCAGCCGACATCAAACGTCCGGGCCACGAGCCAAGCAAGCTGCCGCTCTTGTCCCAAGCATAGAAATAAACTTGGCTCCAATTGTCGGGCGACACGGTGGGGTCTTTGAGATAGATGGTCGCCGTTCGCGGTTCAAAACCGTGAAATATATACTCGTGAGTGATGATGTTTCTCACCCTACCGTCAACGAGCACACCAGCTGTGAGCACCGTGTTGTCATTGAAAGTGAGCGTCACTTGTCCTGTCGCGGCATTGCTGTTGGCTGTCGGCTTGCTTCCGTCGGTAGTATAGACAATCGTTGCCGTTCCATCGCTGGCAGTGACTGTTACGGTCACCGGATCGGTGTAACGTCCTCCAGGCACATCAACGGAGAGCGAAGGTGCCGGCGAAGTATAGTTGGTAACCTCATGGTCCCACACACCATCGATGTAGTATCCATGATTGCGGAAAGTAAGGTTGGCTGTCTGTGTACCATCCACGACGAAAATGATTCCCGTCGGTACGGAGGTAAGGTCGCCCTCATAAATCCATCTGAATATCTTGCGGGTACCATCGTCTGTCGTTCCCATTACCTCCATGGGCTGTCCAGGCCAAGAACCTCCGGTAAAATTGGAATTGCTATTCCACACCCATGTAGTCACACGCCCAGTGGTAAGCGGAGTTTCAAGGAACACACTCATGTCGTCCTCTTCCACTTGAGGTTCATAGGGTTCCAAATCAGGGTCGGGGTCGGGGGTATAACCTCCAGTGATGTACTGCGTGTCAGGGTCTCCGTCCTCCTCATGACCGTCATAAGCCAGTTGTTCAGGCATCATAGGAGTCGAATCGTAGAGATAGGGACCATCCTCGCCTATTTTCCCCGGTCCATCAAGCACATAGATGCGCAAATTTCCTTTACCGCTAAATGCCGGTGTGGTAAGAGTGCCATTGGTCACTGTCATCACATCGCCCGTAATGCAATCGCGATAGGTGCCATTGAGCACATTGCTGAATGTCGCCCCACTGTTGAGCGCCACCAAAGCATAACTGTCGATTTCACCATCGGTATAGCGGCGTTTGAAGGCATATCCACTGGTGGAGCGGCAATCGGTCTTGGTATATTGCCCTTTGCGCAATGCGGGTACCGCGGCCCGAATTCTATTCAGACGTTGCAAGTGGTGTACCAGCGGTCGGCTCAATGTGGCTGCCACATTTCCGTCAGCACTGGCCACCTCTCCGAAATCGGTGACCGATAGTTCGCCAGTCAGATAGCCTCCATAATAAGCCCTGCCGGTGTTGGTAAGGGCCTCATCGGTACCCTTGTCCATCACCACACCCTTACGAAACTCAATCTCACCGCCATAGTAAAGGCAAGGGATGCCACGCATGGTGAACATGAGCGAGAGGTTCTCGGCCCACTGACTGGTGCCACCGTTGAAACGTGAGAAACTGTCGGGGCCATAGTCATGGCTCTCGACATAGACCACGTTGTAGGTGGCGTCGTTATAGAGGTTGTCCTTGTCGAGCACTCCCCACAACCTGCCAGCGTTCTGAAAATTCCAATGGGCGGTGAAATCAATCACGCCCATGCCACTGGCCTGACTATAATCGGGTGCATGATAGGTATTGCCGTTCAGAAGTGCGTTGGTGCTTCGGGGCTGAGCTTTTTCGCTCAAATTGGCGTTGTGTTCAGCCAGACAAAGTCGCTGATTGTCAAGTGTGGCGGGGTCGGTACTCTCAAAAACCTCGACACTTGGCCAATAATCCAGAGATTCATTCCACTGGTCAAGCAGTGCTTCATCGCTTTTCCAAGTATAGAAATAAGGCGATAGCGAGGGTTGTCCGCGATAAGTGACATCGCTGAAACGTGCACATACTTCGGCGAACATGTAGAATGGGCAACCATTCAGACGTTTACTCTTGTATCGCTCTCCCAATTCGGCAAAAGCAGGAATGAAAACCTTGTTGAAAGTCAATCGGGAAATGTGCCCGCCGGTGTCGATGCGGAACCCGTCAACACCCATCTCAATGAACTTACCATAACAATTAATCAGATACTGCGCCGTTTCGGGATTCTCGGTGTTCAAATCAACACAGTCTCCGGCTATCTGTGCCCACCAGCGGTTGGGCTCATCCCAGTTGAAGTTACCATAATGATGCCACAAGTTGTGGGTATCATGGTTCACTCCGTCGGTGTTTTTCATCTTCGTCAGCCGGTCGGAATACTGCTGCGCCCCAGGCAAATTCAGATAGTTGTCATTCAACAGTCCTCCATCTTTCTTGGTGAACGGCACCATGCACTGGTCAATGTCGCTCTGCGGTTTGTTAAAGTCTCGGTTGAACAGTTTGCACAGATGTTCCTCGCCGAAATTGCCCGTATGGTTGATGACAATGTCCAGGATGATTTTCATGCCTTTTGCATGAGCGGCATCGATGAGGTCTTGCAACTTGCAGTCATCGCTCTCGTAGCGACGGTCCACGCGGCTGAAGTCCATGGCATGGTAGCCATGGTAGTCAAACCCCGACGCATTCTGCACCACCGGGGTTATCCAGACGGCCGTGAACCCCAGTGCCTTGATATAGTCGAGGCGGTCAATGAGTCCCTTGAAATCACCGCGCCATTCGGGGTCGTGATAGGTGGCGTCCTTTGCCCCATCCCAACAATAGGTATTATTTGAACTGTCACCATCGTAGAACCGTGTGGTGATGGTAAAATAGATGGTTTCATCACGGAAATCGGAACGACCGCCGTTGAACACTGTGGCTGCCTGGCTGGAGAGTGACACCGCCAGCACTAGTAAGACTTGAACTAACCGTTTCATAAGATTCTTAAAGATTTGTGCAAAATTACAACAAAAAACTCGAATGTCAATAATAATCACCATAAAGAACGAGCCATGGAAGTTCAAATAAGAAGTGCGAAAGGTTCTCCTGTTGGAGCGTTAGCGCAATACATGAAAAACGCACCGGGGAGCGCCAAGCGGCAAGGGGCGGAGCCCCGACGAGCGGATTTCGGTCGAAAATGAGTATATTCACG
>JAFZRJ010000038.1 GCA_017619935.1 Muribaculaceae bacterium
AGCGTTGTTGTCCACCACAATGTTGGGGATGCCCAGCGCGGTGAGTTGCTCGCGGCATGCCAGTCCGGCAGGACCGCCGCCGATGATGGCGACCGTAGTCTTGTAAATCTTCGTTTCATGGGCTGCACGGGCTTTGCCCTCGGGCATATAGTCCTTGGGAATCTCGCGCACCTCTTTCACACCGTCGATGCTGGTGATGCAGATGCGTCGCACCTGGCCGTCGACAAGCATTTCGCAGGCGCCGCACTTGCCGATGCCGCACTCTAGACTGCGGTTGCGACCGGTGGTGCTGTGGCTGTGCACAATGAATCCTGCCTGATGAAGGGCGGCAGCGATGGTTTTGCCTTTCTGACCGCGAACGGTTCTCCCTTCAAACTTGAATTCCACGTATTCTTCTTTGGGAAGGTCAAGAATAGGATGATTTTCAATTCTATACATGATGTCTGGTTTAATGGTAATTGTTTCTAGTCAAGCTGTTTTATATCGTCTCCGCAGCCCGTTGGGATGGAAATCCCGAACGAGGCCATCAGTCGGAAACCATATAAAAAACAAGGTCATACACGCTCAAACCTAATCTTAGCGTTCTCATACGTCACAACTGTTTTTGTATAATTTGAGGGCGGCAATAAATGATTGCTAATCCTCAGAATGATAGGTTAATGAGAGCAGTATGTGGCCTTGATGTGCACAAAGATAGCGCATTTTTGTGCATCTTGTGTGAAACAAGCGAAATTATTGAGAAAATTTAACGGAACACTCCGCCCGTAGGAGATGGTGTCATCCCATAATGGATTGGGGTTTATTGGAGGATTTTTTGCTCGATGTTGTAGCGGGGACGGTCTTTGACCTCGATGTAGATTTTGCCGATGTATTCGCCCACGATGCCGAGACCCACCAGCACGCATCCACCGACGAACCATATCGACAGGATGAGTGACGACCATCCGCTCACGGTGCGACCGCTGAAATAAGCGACCAACACATAGATGAGTATTCCGAGTGCAATGAGCGTAAACAATATCCCGAGTGTGAACACCATGCGCACGGGTTTGATGCTGAACGACGTGATGCCGTCGACAGCAAAACCGAGCATCTTGCCCAGAGGGTACTTGCTTTCGCCTGCAAGGCGTGGGTTGCGGTCGTAATAGACCGTGTCGCTCTTGTATCCCACCAGCGGGACGATGCCGCGCAGGAACAGGTTGCGCTCGCGGTAGCATAGCAGTTGTTTGACGGCGCGACGGCTCATCAGTCGGTAGTCGGCGTGGTTATAGACACTTTTCACTCCGAGGCCTCGCATGAGTTTGTAAAAGGCGAGCGCCGTGTTGCGTTTGAACCATGTGTCGCTTTTCCGCTCACGTCTCACACCATAAACGATGTCGCATCCTTGCTGGTATTTCTCAATCATTTGCCCGATGACCGAGATATCGTCCTGCAGGTCGGCATCCACGGTGACGATGATGTCGGCCTTTTCGCACGCCGTTTCCATTCCCGCGAGCAATGCGTTTTGGTGCCCCACGTTGCCGGCGAGTTTCACACCGCACACCTCGTGGTGGGCTTGGGTGTGTTGCTCAATCAGTTGCCAGGTGGCGTCGGTCGAACCGTCGTTGACGTAGAGCAAGCGGCTTTCTTCCGCCACCATGTCGGTGGCGACCAGTTTCTTAAGCAATTCAACGATGCTGCCGGTGGTGGCGGGCAGCACTTCTTGTTCATTATAGCAGGGAACGACAATATATAAAACGTCTTTTTTCATAAGTCAAACGTGAACACATCGTTACATCGTGGCAAAGTTAGCCATTTTCGGTGTATTGTCAAAATAATATGGGTGGGTTCGGTCCATTATCGGTGTGGGGCGCAGAGCACGAAGTGGGTGTCTTCGTAGATGACTTGGTAATGATGCTCGTCAAGGAACTGGTTGAGCACTTTGAGTTTGCTGTTGTCTTGATAGGCATTCTGAAGCCCGTAGTCGGTAAGGTAGGTCTCGCTGGGTTCGCCCCATTCGGTGCCGATGGTGTTGAACTTCTGTCGCAGCACCAGGGGCAGTTCACCCTGCTTTGCCGCCGTTTGCAATTTCTGTTGCAGCATGCCGGCGCTCAGTTGTTCCACCCACGAGCAACCCAAGTAGGGGCGTGTGCGCGTGAGATAATTGAGGGTGGGGATGCTGCCGTAAGCCATGAGCGTGGTGCCGGGTTTGACGTATGGCTGGATGCCCTCCAGCACCGTGTTGAGCACTTGCGCGCGCTGGGCCGTGGTGAAGATGCACGTTGCACGGTCGTTGTTCACCGTGCATCGCTTGTCGAGCAGCGAACCGCCGTCGAAATAGGCACCGCCGGTGACCATTCTGACAGCGCAAACGACCAGGAACGCGATGGGGAAATACACGCGAACACGTTTAATCCACCACGTTGCCGCCACAGGTGCCGCCGACCACGCGATCACGCTGCCGTTGTTGTAGGCACCATCGCTGCCCAGTGGCATCACCAGCATCATGCCCAGTCCCAGAATGGCCATCCAGGTGAGGGCGTGCCCCTTGTCTTTAACGATGACGGCGATGCACCCTGCCATGCACATCACCCACAACGGCTGCAAGGGGTGCATACGTGCCACAAACCACACGAACAGCGCCAGCGCGGCGACTTTCACCGCCAATTTCAGCCACCGGTTGGATATAAAGATGTGTGCCAACCAATAGACTGTCACCGGCACGGCAAGTTTGACGGCTGTCCACAGCTCGGTGCCGTAGAAGCGGAACTGGGTCATCATCATCTGGCCCGTGGTGTGCGAGGCCGTTCCGCTGGTGTCGGCAGCAATGGCCCGTAGGTCGTTGATCACATTCTTAAAGGCGGTGAAGTGTTCCTGTGGCATCATCCACAGCACAAGTCCTACGGCTGCTGCCGCACAGCACAAGAACAAAGCGCTGGACATGAGTGCTTTGCCCGGTTTGGTGTCTCCTATGTGGTATCGTGACTGTATGAACGCCCGAATGGGGGGAATAAGCGCCATCGACAAGCCCAGCACATTGGGGATGCGAACCAGAATGTTGAGCCCAGCGAGTGCTCCGGCGAGTGCCACAAGGCCGATTTTGTCTTTTTCCATCCCTCGCCACAGGGCGGTGATGGCCGCCACGTAGAACACTACCGTGCACAGGTCGTAACTCAGCGTGTAGGGTGGGGCAATGAACGACACCACCACCAATGCGCAACCCAGCGCTATGGCCCGCTCGTCAATGTGCCGTCGCAAGGCGTAGTAAAGGATGACGGCGGCGCTGGTGTTGAAAGCCACGCCCAACAGACGCATACCCAACATGCCCATGCCAGGGAACAGGTGTTGGAAGGCGCCTCCTATCACTCCGCTCAGGTAGTACATGAAATTATACTCCACGCTACTGGGGTGTGAGAAGATGTTATCGTAGAACGTGAGATAGAAACCGGCGTCGGCCACATCCATCCCGAAGAAAACGCCCAACATCTGGTATAAAACCAACACGCAAAGCGTCGTCCAAAAAATCGTACCGGAATGTCGTTTCCACCACGAGAGTTGGTGCTGAGGCGTTTCGAAATTGCGGTAATAAATTTCGGTGGCATGGCTCAGCATCACTTTGTCGCCACTGGTGTCGCCGTAAGCTGCATGAAGGCCTTTCTGCACCTCAGGCACAGCCTCCACCATACGTCGCCACTTCTCCTCGCCGTTGCAGTTGGGGGTGGCGAATTGGCCCGTGAGTCGGCCTTGAGCGTCTATCTCCATTTCGGTGCCGATGATTCGCGCGTCACCTAGTCCAATTTGGTCAAGCCAAGGTCGCACCCATGGGCTCATGCTGGCGGTGACCACCAGCACCGAGTCGTGTCGGCTTAACGCTTGACGCAGGGATTCCGCTGGCTCAGGGCGTGTGTAGTCGGCGCAATGCGCGCTCGCAAATTGGGCGCAAAGGTCGCTGAACTCGTCTTGGGGCATCCCCTCGAAGAAGTGGCGCATGAGCCGTTCTTTGGCGGGTCCGCCGTCGATGATGTGCAGTTTGTAGAGCAAAATCCACGGCAGACAGCGCACTACGCCCCACGCGAACCGCCACTTGCCAAAGCAATATTTGAGCAATAACGGCAAGGTGTCGTGCGTGGTAATGGTGCCGTCGAAGTCCGAAGCAATGATTTTGCTGGCCATTAGCAATAGATGATAATCAGGAACGTCACAATCCATGCCGCCAGGCAGCACTGAATGAAATGGTCGCGCATGAGCACTTGTGTGGGGCTTCCGCTGCGCTCATTCACCACGGTGAGTTGCATATATCTCAGTATTCCGGCCAGCACAAAGACGGTGGTGCAGTAAGTGTAGTGGCTGTTGAACCGTCGAGCGACGTCATCGCTCATGGTGTAAATCATGTAGGCCACGATGGTGATGGTGGCTACCATGGTAAGCGCCATGTTGATGAATTCCAGGTTATAGTTGGCCGCGCCCCGGCGAACGACTTTTCCGCTCTCGACTTGCAGTATCACGTCGTCACGTCGCTTGCCCAGCACGAGGAACAGCGCCAGCAGGAACGTCATGACCACAATCCACTGCGATGCCATGATGTCGCCGGCCATGGCACCACCCACCACGCGCATGACATAGAAACTGGCCACGATGAGCACATCGACCAGTCCCACATGCTTGAGCCAGCAGCTGTAGAGCACATTCAGTGCCATGTATCCTATCAAGAGCCACAGCAGATGGATAGGCAGCAGCCATGCGGTGAGGCCTATCGCCAGCAAGGCACAGACGGCGGCGATGCACCAGGCCGTGCCTACGCTCACAGCGCCCGAGGCAATGGGCCGCATACGCTTGACGGGATGCAAAGCGTCGGCTTCACGGTCGAGGATGTCGTTGAGGCAATATACCGCACTGGCAGCCAACGAGAAGGCGATGGCGCACACGAGCGTGAGTGCCAGCACATGCGTGTCGGTGAGCTTCTTGTCGAAAAAGAGCGGCAAGAACACGAAAGCGTTCTTGAGCCATTGCTTCACACGCAACAATTTAATCACAGGTGGTAACATGACACTGTTTTTGCAAATATGACTTGCAAAAATACTATAAAAATCTAATAGTGCCAAAAATGCGGCTTGTCTTTGCCGAAATAGGACTGATTATTGTGCAATCAGCGCCATATATAGGGCCATCGCGTGGCCAGTGTTCACTTGGCGATGATTTGCCTTGACGTGTCGGGCAAGATGTCGCGCTCGATGTGGTCGAGGATGGCCTCCAGTTCCGCGCGTGTGTCGGCACGCAGCATGGCGATGCGGGTCTGTCGGAAGTCGTAGATGCCTTTCAGCACCGGTGTGGCGGCCAGGTGTCGGCGGATGTGCATGATGCCGCGCCTCTCGTCGATGCGGTCGATGCTTTCGGCGATTTGTCGGCGCAGGAGCGCCATCTTTTCTTGATAAGGTATTTCGGGAATGGAGCCGTCGGCGAGGTATTGTTTCATTTCTCTGAAAATCCATGGCGCTCCTATCGAGGCGCGTCCCACCATCACGCCGTCAACCCCGTAGCGGTCGAAACACTCTTTGAGTCGCTGGGGAGTGGTCACGTCGCCGTTGCCGATGATGGGGATGGTCATGCGCGGGTTGTTCTTCACCGCCCCGATGAGGGTCCAGTCGGCTTCCCCGTTATAGAGTTGCGAACGGGTGCGTCCGTGTATGGTGAGCGCTTGGATGCCGCAGTCTTGCAGCTGTTCGGCCAGTTCCACGATGATTTTGTTGTCGTGGTCCCATCCCAGTCGGGTCTTGACGGTGACGGGCAGCGACACGGCTTTCACTACCTCTCGGGTGATTTCCAGCATGAGGGGGATGTTCTTCAGCATGCCGGCGCCCGCACCTTTTCCGGCGACTTTCTTGACAGGGCAACCAAAGTTGATGTCGATGACCTCGGGGTGTGCCGCTTCGGCTATGCGTGCCGCTTCGACCATAGCGTCGACCGTGCGGCCATAGATCTGAATAGCGGCGGGGCGCTCGCCCGGAAGGATGGTGAGTTTACGCATCGTGCTGTCGATGTTGCGAATCAAGGCATCGGCGCTGACAAACTCGGTGTAAACCATGTCGGCACCCTGTTCCCGACAAATCAGCCGAAACGACTGGTCGGTCACATCCTCCATAGGTGCAAGGAGCACAGGTTTGTCGCCTAAATTAATGTCGCCTATTTTCATAACAAGAAACTCTGCATGATTTTGATGGTGCAAAAATACGAAAATTATGGGGAACGTAACTGATGTGGGTCATAAAAACAAGTTTTTTGCTTCTATGCAACCCATCTCCGTGGTCACCCCCCAAAAAAAACAGATTGAGATGCAACCCAAACTTAACTTTTAAGTAAATTTTTTTGATGCATTGAAATATTTGCTCTATCCTTGTCGCAAATTAACTAAAAAGCTAAGAATGAAGCAACATTATCAAATAGACTTGGTCGAGGAATATTCTAATGTGAATTTCTATAGCATTCATTTGGATAATCAAGAATTAACCGAACTTGAACGCTTTTTTGAGAAATCTATTGATACTGTGGTGTCGATTGAAGAAGCATTGCAGGCACCTGTGCTACAGGTATACCATGATACTGCAATGGCTTGAATCCAATTGTGTTGGGCTCTTCTAACGAAAAGATTTGTTATTGGGTGAAAAGAAAAAATCCTGCCGGAGAGGCAGGATTTTTGCGCTTCAAGATGGACTTGAACCAACGACCCCATGATTAACAGTCATGTGCTCTAACCAACTGAGCTATTGAAGCATGTGAGCAGTTTATAGTCCTGTGCCCGGGACTTTGAGCGCTTCAAGATGGACTTGAACCAACGACCCCATGATTAACAGTCATGTGCTCTAACCAACTGAGCTATTGAAGCAGTCACACTTTCCATTTTGGGGAAATGCGGTGCAAAGTTACGGCAGTTTTCTGAACTGACCAAATTTTTTCAGAAAAAAATGAATTGATTTTTTTCAAGGTGAAATTTTTCGATACGGTAACTGTTGCATGATTCAGGTTCGGACAGATTATTAGGCGGGATAGGATGGCGTGATTGGAAACTTTTTAGTACTTTTGTGGCATGGATGAGTTGAGAAAGACCGTGTTTCTGATGGGCTTCCCGTGTTGCGGCAAGACCACGCTGGGCCGTGAGTTGGAGCGGCTCAAGGGCTGGCCGTTCATCGACTTGGACGAGTGGATAGAGAACCGAGAGGGCAAAACCGTCAAGCAACTCTTTGACGAAGTGGGGGAGCAAGGCTTTCGCCAAATCGAAAACGATGCCCTGCGTGCACTGGCGCAGCATCCGGGCGTTGTGGCGTGTGGCGGTGGAACGCCCTGTGGGCCTGGCAACATGGAACTGATGAATGCCAGCGGGCTCACCGTGTGGCTCACTACCGGCGAAAAGCGGCTGGTGGCCCGTCTGTGCCTTCCCGAGCATCGCTACAAGCGCCCGCATGTGGCCGCGATGACCGACGAGGAAATTGCGCGGTATGTGCACCGCACCATCAAGGAGCGTCAGTCCAGTTACGCTTTGGCGCAAGTACGGTTTGACTCCACCGAGATTGAAACGGCGCAGGAAACCACCGCCACGGCTCGGCGACTGGCACGACTCATCATTCAAGAAACAAAATCGTAATCCAGAATTGCCGTTTTTTCAGAGAGGCGATGGCGCTTGAACGCACATTGCGCTGCCCCCTGAACTGGGTCAAATCTTATTAATTGTTAATTTTTCGGTTTTATTTTTCACTGCTAGTTGCCAATTGTCAATTATTAGTTACCTTTGCAGCCGCAATGGGGCACTAGCTCATCTGGTAGAGCGCAACACTGGCAGTGTTGAGGTAAGCGGTTCGAGTCCGCTGTGCTCCACAAACGAGAAACGCAAGCAGCTATTTAGGTTGCTTGCGTTTCTCATTATTGCAGTGTGTCTTGGTTGAAGCCACTGCACTTTGCATCAAGTCATTATTTGATGACTTTGGTGGCTGTGGTTGAACCGTCGGAGTAGGTCGTGACCTTGATGTTGATGCCATCGAAGGGCTTGTCGCTGGTCATGCCCGCAGCGTTCACGTACTTAACGGCTACAACACTCTCCTCTGAAGTCAGAGCGGTAATGCCAGTAATGGTCTCCTCGGTAAGGGTTACCTCATTGATGCCGTCTTCAGGTACCGTCTGCGAAGAATATCCTTCCTTGCTGAAGGTGAGGTTGTAGTTGGCATCGGCAGGTACTTCCAGCGAGAACGAGCCATCGGCACCCGTGGTGGTGGTATATTCACCCTCGGCACGGCGCATGATTCCCTGGCCATTGTTCTCTACGACTGGCACGGCGGTAACTGTCACACCTGCCAGAGGATTGTTATGAGCGTCACGAACCACACCGGTGAGAGTCTTGGTTTCAGGCTCGGGGGCGGGGAATCCAGTGACGGTGAGCACGCCATTCTCGATGGTGAGAGTGTACTCGGCTTCATCGGCAAGATACATGTCGCCGCCTTTATCCTCAGTGACATCTGCAGTGTTGTCTTCGGCAGTAAGCGTCTTGGTTCCACCGAGCCAACTTCCTGTTTCGTTAACAATCTTGAAAGAGCCGCTGAACGTCTCGGTAATCTCAAACACACCATCGCTTACCTCGGTGAACGGATGAGATGTTGTATTCCAACTGTTGAAATTGCCCACTAGATAGTAAGCCTTGTCGGGGACAATTTCTTGCGTGAGTTGGATGTTGAGTTTGCACGAATTTTCGGTGACTTCGGTAATAGTGAGCGTCACGTTTCCGCTGACGGGGAAGTTCATGTTATTGGTATTTCCACTAACCATGTCGTTGTCTCCCACAGCAAGGCTGCCGTTGTAGCGGCAACCACTGTTGAACACATTCCAATTAGAGTCGAACGTGTCGTTTTCACCTACGCCTGCCAGTTTGAACTGGCTAACGGAAGCCCCTTCATAGACGAGGGTGTAGGTACCGTCGCCGTTGTTGGTGAAAGTCTGCGCGGCTGTCGGAGGCATGTTCCATCCACCAAAAGCAGTACCTGTTACAACAAATTTGCGCTTAGTGGCGTCAAAAGGTTCTGCTACTTGCAGGGCAATTTTGGCCTGATCGGTCGAATAGTTGTACTGAATCACGTATTCACCGCTAGTGGCTAACTTCCAAGCTCCACCGCTCTTAGTGGATTCCCAGTCGCCCGAGGGGGCGGCATCACCCGTCATCGGGCCACGCTGGCTGCTCCACGACTGCGAGTCCTTAAAGAAAGCGAAATAAGTACCAGCCGTGAGGTTGGCGGTGTAGGTGTAGATGCCGTTGTCGTTGGTCATCTCCACGTTTCCACTTTCGCTCCATCCGTTGAATGCATCGCCCACCAGCCACATGGCTGCCTGTGCATTCAAACCAAGCATTGCAAGCAATGCCACAATCATCAAAGTGTAATGTTTTTTCATAAATTAATTGATTAATTGATAATGAAATAATATATAAATCTCTAAATTTCCGATTGCAAATGTAAGTATGTTGGTCACTATTCGTTGTCGTAGTGGATGGGGATTTCGCGGGCAATGCTTTGTTGCAGCGAAATAAGCGTCTCGGTGGCGGTGACGCCGGGGATGTGTTGGATGCGGTCGTTGAGCAGTTCCATCAGGTGCTGGTTGTCGCGGGCGTAAAGCTTAATGAGCATGGTGTAGCTCCCGGTGGTGAAATGGCACTCGACCACTTCGCGAATCTTTTCCAGTTCGGGCACCACGTCACGATACATCGACCCTCGCTCGAGCTGGATGCCGATGTAAGTGCAAGTGGTGTATCCCAGCATGATGGGATTGACTTGGTATCCACTGCCTGTGATGACTCCCATGTCGATCATGCGCTGGATGCGCTGATGAATGGCGGCTCTCGACACGCCACACTCTACCGCCACATCTTTCGAGGCAATGCGGGCGTTCCTCATGATTATTTCAAGAATCTTACGATCTAAGTTGTCAATTCGGTCCATCATGATAGTATTTATTTAAAGTTGAGTAAAAGGGATGTTCCAAGACATTCCAAGTGCAAAAGTATGATATATATTTGAGATTTCATAAAAGATTAGTAGGTTTCCGGTCGGAAAACCTACTAATTTTTGTTAAACCCTAAATAAGCGTCCTGCAATAGGCCGCGGTTATTTGGCCACTTTCTCAAGATGTTTCATCATGACGAACATGAATCCTGCCGAGATGACACACAGCGCGATGAACACGCACCACACTTGCCACAGCGGCATGTCGCCCCACAGATAACCGCCCACGCTCACGAGGAAATTGCCAAGCGCGGTGGAGGCGAACCAGCCACCCATCATCAAACCTTTGAGTTTGGGAGGCGCCACCTTGGTGACAAAGGAAATGCCCATGGGTGAGAGCAGGAGTTCGCCGAAGGTAAGAACCAGATAGGTGGAAATGAGCCAGTTGGGCGACACCAGCGTTCCAGCGTCGCCAGCCAGTTGTTGCTCGTTGGGCGTGAGCAGTCCCATCGACCCCACCGCCATGATGACATAGGCCACGGCGGCCACGAGCATACCGTAGGCAATCTTTCGTGGTGCGCTGGGCTCTTTCCCTCGATTGGCCAGTGCGCCGAAGATGGCAATGCTCACGGGAGTGAGCGCCACCACAAAGCAGGGGTTGAACTGCTGGAAGATGGGTGCGTCCAACTTGGTGCTTTCGGGCAGCATAAAGTATCGTGCAATCAGGAAAATAACCGATAGGACAATTACGCCGGCGGCAATGCCCTTGGTCTTTGTCGTCTTGCTCTGGAACACGGCAAACAGGGCATAGACAATGAAGATGCAGGCCACCAGATTCCACACGTCAAAAGCCATGCTTTGCAGACCGCTGGCGCTTTTCGCCGTAAATTCGTTGGCGAAGAACGTGAGCGTGAGACCGTTCTGGTGGAATGCCATCCAGAAGAAGATGACCACGATGAACACCAGTATCAAGGCAATGACACGGCGCGACGTCTCCCCGGCGGGCAAGGTGTCGGCGTTTTCAGCGCCTTGTTTTTTCTTGCTGATTGAACTCATCTCGGTGTGGCGGAATGTGGAGCGGAACGCATAGTAGATGGCAATGCTCACCACCAGCGAGATGCAGGCCACCCCGAAGGCAAAGTGATAACTATCGGCCTCGCTCACACCCAGATGTGTCTGTGCATATTCCATCACCTTGACGGCAGCAGTGGGCGCAAACATGGCGCCTATGTTGATAGCCATGTAGAAGATGCTGAATGCGGCATCGCGGCGGTCGGCGTAGCGCGGGTCATCGTAGAGATTGCCCACCATCACTTGCAGGTTGCCCTTAAACAGTCCCGTGCCAGCACTGATGAGTACCAACGCCCCCATCATTGTCCACAACGCGATGTTGTCGCCACCCATCGGCACCGCTAGGGCAACATATCCCAGGAACATAATCATGATGCCGGTGGTGACCATCTTGCCATAGCCGAAAATGTCGGCAAGAATGCCGCCAATAACAGGCAAGAAATAAACCAGCATCAGGAATGAACTGTAGATGAGTCCGGCAGTGCCAGGTTCCAAACCGAAATTGGCGCGCAGGAACAGCGCGAACACGGCAATCATGGTGTAATAGCCGAAGCGCTCGCCGGTGTTGGCCAGCGCCAAGGCATAAAGTCCTTTAGGTTGATTTTCAAACATAATGGTTACATTATTATATTGATAATGATATAGGCTTGGAAAGCGAGTGACAAAGGTATTAAACTCTGCCAATATATGCAACAACTTTCAAAACAAACCGACGCAAACAGAGTTTGATGTTTGCGCCGGTTGATATAGCGACGAATTGTCGGGATGCTTATTTGGTCACTCGCTCAAGCCACTTGACCATGGCGAGCATCACACCCATAGAAATCAAGCAAACAATCACAAACACTGTCCAGCACTGCCACAATGGAATCTTGTTGTACATCATGGTACCAATGGGAAGGAGCAGGTTGCCGATGGCGGTTGTTCCGAGCCACAGACCCTGGCACAGACCGAGCATGGTCTTGGGGGCCACCTTCGAAACGAATGACAGACCCAGCGGGGAGATGAACAACTCAGCCACTGTGAGCAGGAAGTAAGTAGCAATCATGACCCACGGACCGGCCTTCATGCTCATCACGGTAGAGGCCTCCATCTGCTTGAACTCGGTTCCCGAGGGATATCCTGCCGTGTAAGAATAAATGGCGAGGAAGCAGTAGGCCAAACCTGCGATAAACATACCATAGGCAATTTTACGAGGTGTAGAGATTTCTTTGCCACGTTTGCTCAGAGATCCGAAAATGAGCATGATGATGGGGGTGAGTACAATCACGAAGAACGGGTTCACCGCTTGCCACAATTCGGCGGGCAGCTGGTCGCTCTTCACGAAGTCGCGAGCGAAGAACGAGAGCGATACACCATTCTGATGGAATGAGAACCAGAAGAAAATCACCACGCCGAGCACTGCAAAGAGGGCGTAGAGGCGTTGTTTGAGTTCCTTGGCCATCGAAGCTTTCTCTTCGGGCGACAGTTCGACTGAAGCGGCAGCCTCTTTCTTGCCTGGGGTGGGGAACAAACCTTTCTTGGTGACAAAAATGGTCAATGAAATGAGCATGGCGATAACCGATGCGATGAAAGCGAAGTGCACCCCCTGGTTAAAGACCGTGAGGTAGTTTTGGCAAGCGTCGACCGAAGCGGCGCCATCAATACCGGCCTTTACCATATATTCCTGGAGGTTGGCCATCTGGTCGGCAGGGAGCACACCGTCGATGTACTGGTGGCACAGTGCGGGGAGTTCGGCCACATATTTATAGCCGAAGCGTCCCAACCACCACTTACGCAAGAACGGTGCGATGAAAGGGGCAATCAGACCGCCAATATTGATAAACACATAGAAAATCTGGAAACCTGTGTCGCGGTGGCCTTGCACTTTTTTCAGCGCCTCAGGGCCTTCTTTGGCGGCATCGGCCTCCAAATCGTCGTACATTTGTCCCACGATGGCCTGCAAGTTGCCCTTGAACAAGCCGTTACCGAACGCAATCAGCACCAACGCCACTACGGTCAGCACCAGCAGTCCTGTCATGGTGCCCTTGGTGGCAGTAATGGGGATAGCCAGTGTCACATAGCCCAGGGCCATGATGATGATACCGGTCATGATGGTGCCCTTGTAGTTCTGTGTGCGGTCGGCAATGATGCCTCCCACCAAACTCAGCACATAGATAGCAGCCAAGAAAATAGAATAGATAAGCGACGCTTTCTCATCGGCCAGACCGAATTTTGAGCACAAAAACAGCGAAAGCACAGCCGCCATGATGTAGTACCCGAAACGCTCACCCATATTACTGAGCGCGGCGGGTATCAATCCTTTGGGATGGTTTTTGAACATAATGTTTAGTTTTTTAGTTATTGAATTGAGTGATATATTCATTACTAACTCATCAATCTCGGAGGTCTCAAAGAACTTCAGGATAATGAGATGTTATTCGATTTCGGTGGGTTCGTCCTCGTCGGGCAGCGCTGCCAGGGCGGTGGTGCGGATGCGCTTCACCATGGCGACCAGGCCATTACTGCGAGTGGGCGACAGGTGCTCCTGCAAGCCGATGGCTTCGATAAAATGCAAGTCGCTGTCGAGAATCTCCCGTGGAGTGTGGTCGCTGAGCACCTTAACGAGCATAGCCACTATGCCCTTGACAATCATCGCGTCGCTGTCGGCTTCAAAATGAAGCAAGCCGTCGCGCAACTCGGCATGCAGCCACACGCGACTCTGACAGCCGTCAATCAAGTTGTCGGCCGTCTTGTATTGTTCGTCAAGAGGCGGGAGTTCGTTGCCCAAATCGATGATGAGGGCATAGCGATCCATCCAGTCGTCAATCATCTCGAATTCCTCGATGATTTCGTTTTGAAGCTCGTTAATGGTTTTCATGAAAGACGCATTAATTCCAATCGTCAAATTTACACATTTTCTGCCAAACAGAAAAGCGAAACCGCGATTTTCATGTAAAATACACGAAATCGCGGTTTGCAATATTATCCGTTTTTGTTCATCAATAGAAGTTGATGAGCGATCGGGTCACCTTGGTGGCGCGAGCAAGGATGGCAGGGATGGCCTGCGGATTGGCGGCAATGCCACCACCTTGCTGTGCGTAGCGACGGTTCAGCTCTTCCTTACTGGGAACGCGCTCGGCCTTCTCTTTCTTGGTCACGATGAAAGCATAAACACCGTTCTCACCCTTCCACAGTTTCACCTTGCCAGGGTCGGTGGCGATGATGCGACCGATGATGGCGGGTTCGTCTTCGAGCTTGCTGGCGAAGTTGCTGCCAAACACCACTTGGGTGGTGTCGATGTTGGCGCTCATGAGCTTGGCGAAGCCATCCAGGTCGGTGGCCTTGCCCTCATATTGCTTCATCAGGGCCTCGGCTTTCTTGGCATTGCGCACACGATTGGTGAGCATGGGCTTCACGTTGCTGGCGTCGTAGGGCAGATAACCACCGTCGTAAACCTCGTTGAGGGCCACGGCGATGAAGTAGTCGTTGTTGTCGCTAAAGATGGGCGACACGGCTCCCTTCTTGTTGTCGAAAGCCCACTTGATGGCCTTGCGGCTGTCCTTGATGCCACCGCCGTAGGGCGATTGTCCCAGTTGCGGAGTGCTGGGGGTGATGGCGGCCTCAATAGCGCTGAATCCAGCCTTGGCGGCATTCTTCTCAAAGTCGGCCGGGGTTTTATTGGCGTTCAAGAAGTCTTGCAGCTTGTTGCGCGTGTCGTCGATGGTCTTTTGGCTGGCGTAAGCCTCGTGGGTGACAGTGGCTATGGTGACGAAAGTCTTAGGCGCCTTCTTCTGAACCACTTTCACGAGCTGTGCTCCCTGGGCGTTGCTCACCAGTGAGAAGTATTCGGCACCGGCAGCAGCCAACTTGTTCTTCAGCGAGTCGGGATAGCTCACGATTTGCACCCATTGTGCGGTGTCGCCTTGTGCGCCCTTGATGGCCTTGGCCACGTCGTCGATGGTCTTGCCGCTGTTGAGCATGGCAAGAGCCGAATCCTGTGTGCTCTTGGCACCGGGAATAGCCATCACGTTGATTTGCACAGAGTCGAGCGAAACCAGACGGTTGGTGACCTTGTACATGCGGTACATGTTAGGACCAGCGGTGGAGTCGCGGCGAGTTGCGCCCAGCGATGCTCCATTTGCCCAAGCCTTGAGGTTGGCGGGCACCTTGTCGGTAGCGTAACGGGCGGTGTCGATTTTCACCGTGCCGAGGACGCGCACCGAGTCAATGCCTGTGCCGCGTTGCAATGCTGCATAGGCGGCATCGGCCACCTTGTTAGCCATGATAATGTCGGCTGGAGAGGGTGTGATTTGTGTGGCAATGTAGTGCACAATACGGGTCTCCTCGTCGATGGCGAAGTTAGACTTCATCTTTTCCCACTCAGCCTTCAGCTCTTGGTCAGAAACGGGATACTTGTCATCGGGCAGCGATGCCAGGTCTTTCTTGACGAAGTTGACATAGCAAGTAGTAGCTTCGTCTTCGGCCATCATTTGACGGTCGAGGTCGTTGGCCTGCAAGCCACCAGCGATGAGCATTTGCAGCTTGGTGATTTTGTACTGGTCGACCAATTCGTTCTTCAGGTCTTCCCATGCGGCACGCAATTCGGCCACTTGTGATTCCTGTACACCCTGCTTGGCGGGGTTGCTCAGGAAGTCATATAATTGAGCTGGGGTCTCGGCACCGGCCTGCTGTGCAAACTGTACAGCCTGCGGAGCGGCGTTCTTGCCGATCATGAGCTCACTGATTTCGTTGTCGGTGACATAGATGCCAGCAGCCTCATACTCGTTTTCAAGCAACTTCTCGTTGATCATGTCGTTGAGCACTTGTTGCTGACGAGTGGCTTGGTCGAGCTGTTGAGCCTTGGGGTTGTTCTGGTCCTTGGCTGCTTCTTTCTGCTCGCGTTGCTGGAAAGCCATAATGTCAATCTTCTCACTTCCCACCTTTGCGGCGGTACTGTTACTTGCCTGACGGCCCAGTGCCTCGATACCTACTTCAATGATGAAGGCGATCAGAGCGGCACCAATCACGATGGCAAGAATTTTCTTTCTTTGTCTAATTTTCTCTAATGTTGCCATTTTAAAGATGTATAATTTTATGTTTTATTTTTTCGTAAAAATTTGGTCATTTGACACACGTCGCCAAATAAGCACGCAAAATTACCTATTTTTTTTCTATGACCAAAACGCGAGAGCATTTTTCTGCAAAAAGAGGGCAATTTTGATAAAATTTCGGGCGAATTTGAAAAAAAACGCGATTTTTTTTGGCTGTTTTAATAAAACGACGTACCTTTGCACCCACAAAACAAAACTGGTGCGTTAGTTCAGTTGGTTAGAATGCCTGCCTGTCACGCAGGAGGTCGCTGGTTCGAGTCCTGTACGCACCGCAATAAAGCCTTGGGAATTCCCGAGGCTTTATTGTTTCCCCGGCGTTGATGGACATGGTGGTCCGTGTGATGCCGGAGTTTTCTTTTTAAATGGTCGCTAAAATGAATTTAGAAGATGAAAGTACGCATGAGCCAGAAGGTGAACATGCCTGCAAAATAGCCCACCAGTGCCACCCAGGTGATTTTCTTCAGGTACCATCCGAAAGTGATTTTCTCCAGTCCCATGACCACGACGCCAGCGGCACTACCGATGATGAGCATCGAGCCACCCACGCCGGCGCAATAGGCCAGTAGTTGCCAGAAGATGCCGTCAACAGCCATGTCGCCCATCATGGCAATGGGGTACATACCCATACAGCCGGCCACCAGAGGCACGTTGTCGACGATACTGGAAACGATACCGATGATTCCCGTCACCAGATAATGGTTCCCTCCGCTCACGTCGTTGAGCCAGTCACCCATAATGGAAAGTACCCCAACTTCCTGCAAGCATCCCACTGCCATGAGAATACCCAAGAAGAACAGGATAGTGGCCATGTCGATGCGTGAAAGCAGATAAGTGACGCGCTTTTTCGACGACACCTTGGTCCTCAGGCGTTTGCGACCGTAGAAAAACTCAGTGGTCACCCACACCAGTCCCAATGCGAGCAGGATGCCCATGAACGGGGGCAATTCGGTCAGGGAGTGGAAGATGGGCACAAAAATCAGTCCACCCACACCCACCAGGAACACCGTTTGTCGTTCGACTTCCGAGAGGTCTTCGGTAGCTTGTTCGGGGGCGACACCAGCGATCAGCAAGTCGCCTTTGAACCAGCTCTGCATGATAAATGCCGGTATCAGCATGGACACCAACGAGGGCAACAGCAACTGCCCGATGACACCCATCGTGCTCACAAAGCCACTGTTCCACAGCATGATGGTGGTGACATCGCCAATGGGGGAGAATGCACCGCCCGAGTTGGACGAAATCACAACCAGCGCCGCATAGATGAGCCGGTCTTCATGGTCGGCCACAAGTTTGCGTAGCAGCATAATCATCACAATGCTGGTGGTGAGGTTGTCGAGCACGGCACTCATAAAGAAGGTGAGGAACGCGATGCGCCACATCAGCCGACGTTTGCTGGTTGTGCGTAGGGCTCGCCGCACGAAGTTGAAGCCTCCGTTCTGGTCCACCACCTCCACAATGGTCATGGCTCCCATCAGGAAGAACAAGGTGGTAGCCGTTTCGCCCAGATGTCGCTCAATAATGACCGAAACGGCCTGGCTGATTTCGCCGCCCGCCAAGTCGCCCATGTATTGCGAAGGGTCAAGCATGAAAAATGTCCAGCACACGACAAACATGAGGAGTGCGATGGCTGCCTTGTTGACCTTGGTGAAGCTCTCCAGCGCGATGCAGGCGTAACCAGCAACGAAAGCGATAACTATGGCAAGTGTCAGTGTCGACATGTTGAGTTCTGACGGGTTTTATTAGCGAAATTTTTCTCTAATTGAGACGCAAAGTTACTACATTTTTTCTGAATAAATAAAATAATAAAATGACAAAAATTGATACTCTTTAACAAAGCGCTTATAAGCCTCTGATTTTCTGCAACATACTCCATAAACATTTTTTTTGTCAAAAAGTATTCGGCACAAAAATTGCGAGATTGATGTAAGTTGTGTAATTTTGTGTGCAACCAAAGGCGTATTGCAATGCTTGAAAGCTTTAAGGAACGCAATAATTTAGAATGATAACTATAAAAACTGAATGAAGATGAAAAAAGGTTGTTTGGTTATTTTAGCCATAGTAGTGGTCGTGGGCATTGCGCTCTTCGGCTGGGTGAAAGGTACTTATAATGGTCTCGTGACAAAACAAGAAGGCGTGAAGTCGGCTTGGGGACAAGTGGAGAATGTGTATCAGCGTCGTGCCGACCTGATTCCTAATTTGGTGAACACCGTGAAGGGATATGCCACTCACGAGCGCGAAACGCTGGAGGCGGTGATGAATGCGCGTGCCAATGCTACCAGCGTGAAAATCGACCCGACAAATATGGACGAGGCCTCGTTGAAGAAATTCCAGGATGCGCAAGGTGAATTGTCGAGCGCTTTGAGCCGACTGATTGCCGTGAGCGAAGCATATCCCGACTTGAAGGCGAATGAAAACTTCCTCAATTTGCAAAGTCAGCTCGAAGGCACTGAGAACCGCATCACCGTGGAACGTCAGAAGTTCAACCAGGTGGTTCAGGACTACAATACTGACGTACGCAAGTTCCCTGCCAACATCATCGCTGCTATCTTCAACTTTGACCAGAAGCCTTATTTCGAGGCTCAAGCTGGTGCCGACAAGGCTCCGACGGTAGATTTCAGCAAATAAAACTATGCCTCTGAGTGATTTCATCCCCGAGGATGGACAACGTCGCATAGCACAAGCCATCACCGACGCCGAGCGCAAGACATCGGGCGAAATATGCGTCCACGTCACGCCCCATATCAAGGAGAGTGATGTAATGGCGAGTGCCGAAGCCACGTTTAATCGTCTCAAACTCTACACCACCGTGCGTCGCAATGCGGTGCTCATCTATGTGGCCTATCACGACCGCCAGTTGGCCATTATGGGTGACAAGGGCATCAACGACCATGTGCCTGAGGGGTTTTGGGATGATGTGGTGGCAACACTCTTGAAGCGTATGCGCGCTAGGCGACCGGTTGATGGACTGTGCGAAGCCATCGCCACAGTGGGCGACCGACTGAGTGAGTTTTTCCCTGCCGACCGCGACGACATTAACGAACTGAGCAATGAAGTCACCTTTGAAGATTGACATATCGCTGCGTTGGGTGCTGGTGCTGTGCTTGCTGCCTGTCATGGCGCTGGCGCAGATTCCCGAGCGCCCCAATCCGCCTCGACTGGTCAATGACTTAGCTGGCGTGCTGGGTAATACCGATGAGTTGGAGGACTCCCTCGTTGCTCATGCCCGTCGCACCAGCAACCAGATTGTAGTTATCACCATCAACGACCTCGGCGGTTACGAACCCTGGGAATTTGCCCAGCAAGTAGGCCAGCAATGGGGTGTAGGTGGCAAGAAATTCAATAATGGTGTGGTGGTGCTCATCAAGCCCAAAGTGGGCGACGACAGGGGCCGGGCTTTCATTGCCACAGGCTATGGTCTGGAGGGAGCGCTGACCGACGCCACTTGCACACAGATTGTGAATCGCGAAATGATACCGTCGTTTAAAGAGAACGATTACGCTGGCGGTGTGTGGAAAGCCGTGAAAGTGCTCATGCCCATCACTGCTGGTGAGTACAGCGAGGAGCAATATGTCGAGGGGGAAGACGACGATTTGGTCATCGATTTGATTGTGACGATATGCTTCATTATATTCTTAATCATATGGTTAAAGAATCATAGTGGTGGCATCGGTGGCGGTAGTTCCGGCAGTAGTGGTAATACCGGCACGTGGGGCGGTCCCATCATTTTCGGCTCGGGTGGCTCTTCCAGTGGTGGCTCCAGTTGGGGCGGCGGAGGCTTTGGCGGCTTCGGCGGAGGAAGCTTCGGAGGCGGAGGCGGTGGTGGCTCATGGTAGTCAAATCCATCACTTTAGCCCACGGGCAAACAAGGCAAAATTTAGACAAGAAGAATATCATAAATAGGAGGAAATGAAGACAGAATCTAGTTCACGCATCAAGCTTGACCAGGTGTCACGCCGTTACTATTGTCCCGAAAGCGAGATAGAATTGGCCTCGCTCACACGGTTTGAGCGAGTACACACGCAAGTGACACGAACCCGTGCCGAGGGTGCCGCCGACGCGGCGCTCGATGTGGCCCGAATCATTGAACGCAACGTGAAGGAAAAAGGGCGTTGCGTGATTGGTTTCGGCGCTGGAAAGTGCGCGTTGGACGTTTACGACGAGCTGGTGAAACTCTATTTTGCCGATAAGGTGAGTTTTGCCGATGTCGTGGCTTTCACCATCAGTGAACTGGGCCTGGGGGTTGTGCCCGACGACAGTGAGCAGAGTACCATGACCCGCTTGAATCGTCGCTTATTTAATAAGGTGGATATTGAGCCGGGCAACGTGCACACGTTCAGCCGCGAGGCTACCAAAGAGAACGTGCACCGCTTGTGCAAAGCTTATGAGCAGGAAATCGATGAAAACGGAGGGCTTGACCTTGTGGTGTGCGAACTCACCAAGAATGGTTCGCTGGCCTTCAATGAGCCTGGTTCGACCATGAACTCTACCTGTCGCCTGATGTTGCTGGGCAGCGATTCGCGCGTGAGGGTCGCCGAAGCGTTCCAGTGCGAAGATGCTCCTGTCACTGCCGTGACACTAGGCATCAACAACATCCTCTCGGCACAACACATCATAGGTGTGGCATGGGGCGAGGACAGTGCCAACGCTGTTTACGACACCATCGAAGGACGTGTGACCGACCTCGTGCCGTCGTCTTTCCTGCAGATGCATCACAACGTGAAACTAGTGGTGGACCTGGAGGCCGCGTCGCGCCTGACCCGCATCAACTACCCATGGAAGGTGACGTCTTGCGAGTGGAACCCTTATCTCATTCGCCGTGCCATCGTGTGGCTCTGCCAGCAAACGGGCAAGCCCATCCTGAAACTCACCAATAAGGATTATAACGACAACGGCTTGAACGAATTGGTGGCACTCTACGGCTCGGCCTATAATGTGAACATTATCACTTTCAACGACTTACAGCACACTATTACTGGTTGGCCCGGCGGTAAGCCCGATGCCGATGATTCCAACCGTCCCGAGCGTGCAAAGCCTTATCCGAAGCGTGTGTTGGCCTTCAGCCCGCATCCCGACGATGTGGTGGTGTCGATGGGCGGCACCCTGCGCCGACTGGTGCAGCAGGGCCATGACGTCCATGTCGCTTTCCAGACCCCCGGCGACGAGACCGTCAGCGATGAGGACTTGATGCGCACCCTCATGCTGAACGAGAAAATTGCGGCCCACAATGGCCTTCTCAAGGCTGAGCATCAACACCTCAATCAGGAAATCAGGGATGCAATGACGGCGAAGAAGCCCGGTGATCCCGACCTTGAACTGGCTCGCTATGTGAAAGGGCAGATTTTCACTTGCGAAGGCATCATGTCGTGTGGATATTTGGGTGTGGACCGCAACCACATTCGGGAGATGGAAATGCCGTTTTATGTCAAGAATCAGAATGGCAATGGCCGTGTTACCGAAGAAGACATTGAAATGGTGGTGAAGTTGCTGGAAGAATTGGAGCCGCATCAGATATTTGTGGCCGATGATTTGAGCGACCCTCGTGGCATACATGTGTTGGCTTCGGGTGCCGTGCTGGAGGCCATCGACCGCCTGCGCGACCGCCCGTTCATGCGCGACTGCCGCGTGTGGCTGTACAGGGGACAGTGGGGGCAGTGGGATATCGACCGTGTGGAGATGGCAGTACCCATGAGTCCCGAAGAGTTCCGCGTGAAGCGTGACGCTATTCTCAAGCACCAGTCGCAAATCCACGACGCACCATTCCGTGACGATGCCGACGGGCATCTGAGTTGGCAGCGCAGCATCGACCGTAACCGCGCCATGGCAGAGCAATATAGCCGCCTAGGGCTGGCATGCTATGAGGCCATCGAGGCATTTGTTCAATGGAAGTAATTACACTAAAAATCGTAATTTTTAATTAGTTATAGATTGTTAACATATTTTTGTGCAACTTTTTGGGGGTAATCTGCGTCTATAGAGCAGATAAAACCTGAAGTTATGAAAAAGATATTATTATCAATTGCAGCCATTGCATTCGCTGTTATGACCGCTACGGCACAAGAAGTGACAACGATCGAGAACGATTCCATTGACGACATCGAAATGAGCGTCCAACTCAAGGACCTTGAAGTCGTTACCCAGCGTCAATTAATTAAGACCGAAATAGACCGTGTGTCCTATGACGTGCAGGCCGATGCCGAGAGCAAGACACGCACCGCCATGGACATGCTGCGCAAGGTGCCTCTAGTGACCGTCGACGGCGAGGAAAACATCCGCGTCAAGGGCGGCACGAGTTACCGCATCTATAAGAACGGTCACCCCGACCCCAGTATTTCACAGAATCCCAAGGAGGTGCTGAAGGCGATTCCTGCTAGCATGATCAAGCGCATTGAGGTGATTACCGAGCCAGGGGCGAAATACGATGCCGAAGGCGTCACCGCCATCCTCAACATCGTGATGAAGGATGCCAGTGGCATGAGTGGAGCCACAGGCACTGTGAGCGCCGGCATAGACAACTATGGCAATCCTAATGCCAATGCTTATGTCACTGCGCAGCATGGCAAACTGGTGACTAGCCTCAACTATGGTTTCATGCATCGTAACCGTCATGCTAACAAACAAAAACAGGATATCATGCAGGTTTATGGCGCCACCGGCGACACCCTGCGCACTCTGGGCGGTGGTGAAGGAAGTGTAAACGTGCACTATGGCAATCTGGAGGCCAGTTACGAGGCCGACTCCCTCAACTTGGTGACTGCATCGGTGGGCGGGTTTTACTACAACTATGCCGCCGACGGTGACGGACGGACCAGCATGACCGCAGCCGATGGCACGCCGCTCTACAATTACCGTCAGAACACCCATACCAGTGGTAACCATTATTATAATGTGAACGGACGGCTCGACTATCAGCACCGCACACATCGCAAGGACGAGGTCATCACCGCCAGTTACATGATTTCTAGCACCATGAACAAGACCGGTATGGATATGACGTACAGCGACGGTTGGAATTCGCCTATGCCCTACAGTATGACACATCAGAAAGGAGATGAGCGCTTTTGGGAACACACTTGGCAGCTTGACTGGACGCGTCCGTTGGCTCTTGGACACAAGTTGGAGACCGGACTGAAATACATCCACCGCAGCAATAGCAGCCACACGACGATGCAGTATGCCGGCGATGAAATAGACTTTCCTGGCGTTGACTCGCGTTTCAAGCATCTCACGCAGGTGGGTGCCGCCTATGTCAGCTATACCTATAACCATGGCCCATGGACGGCTCGTGGCGGACTGCGCTATGAGTTGAGTCGCCTGCGCGCCAGTTATCCCGATGGTTCGCAATCATCGTTCCACCGCACCTTGAGCGACTGGGTGCCCAGTGCTAGCGTGAACTACCAGTTCGACTTCGCCCGTAGCCTCAAGTTTGCCTTCTCCACCAGCATCAATCGTCCGGGTATCAGTTATCTGAATCCCGCCGTGATTGAGCAACCCACCAGCATCCACTACGGTAATGACCACTTGAGCAGCGCCCGCAACTACTCCACCAGTCTTACCTACATGCAAATCGGACCGAGGTTCACGTTCAACGTGGCTCCCACGTTCTCGTGGAGCGACAACGAAATCACCGCTGTGCGCTGGAATGAGGACGGCAAGGATGTCGACACCTACCGCAACACGCTTACCCGTCGCTACGTGGGGCTGAATGCCTTCTTCCAGTGGCAGGTGACCGGTACCACCAGCATGATGTTCAATGGTGACTTTGGACATAATTACTTCCACAGTGCAGAACTTAACCTCACCAACAAAGGGCGATGGTCTTCGTTCTTCTACACGCAGATTACCCAGCAATTGCCTTGGAAGTTGCGTCTTACCGGTAACGTGGGCAAATGGGGAGGTGCAACAGAGAATCTCTATAGCCACAACGGCCATGGATGGTTCTACGGATTCAGCCTGCAGCGCAGTTTCCTCAAGGAAGACCGCCTCACCATCAATCTGAGCGCTCAGAAACCATTCTCGCCAGAATTTGATAGTTACACCAATTTCACTACCCAGGGCGATTATACTGGTCGCGAACGTTATGAGTGGCCCATGCGTAGTTTCAGCATAAGCATCAGTTACCGTTTCGGCTCACTCAACGCTCGTGTGAAGAAAACCGACAAGACTATCGAGAACAACGATGTGGTGGGTGGCTCGCAAGCCAGTGGTGCCCAGGGCGGCGCACAGCAGCAACGCACCAACTGACATGCAGAGGAATGCTGGGAGAAATCCCAGACTCCTTCATAGCTTTCCTGAAAACAAAACTTCAGCCTATATATAGAAGAGGCGCATGCTTTCGGATTCCGAAACATGCGCCTCTGAATTTTCTTGTTATAGGGTTAGTTGCAGCCGTTGCAGTCGTCACAGTTACAACCTCCATGGTCGTGTCCGCAGTCACAGCCACCGCAGCCATGGTGGGGATTCAACTCCTCGGGTGTGGCGTCGCGTACCAGTTGCACGACTCCGACGTAGCGCACACGTTCACCCGCCAACTGGTGGTTGAAGTCCAGCGTCACGTTCTCTTCATCGATAGCCTTGACCAGTCCGTCAACTCGGTAGCCTTCGCTAGTCTGCATCGGAACTACCGAACCCACGAAGACACGTTCGTTGTCAAACTCGCCATCGACCATGAACGTGCTGCGGGGGATGGCCATCACCATATCGGGATTACGCTCGCCGAAGGCTTCTTCGGCTTCAAGGGTGAAGTCGAAACTGTCGCCCATCGAAAGCGCTCCAATGTGACTGGTGAAAGCTTCAATCATGCCCAGGTCTTGCCCGAAGACAAAGCGGTCGGGGTGGTCACTGGTAAACTTGTAAACCGAGGTTTCTCCATGCTCATCGACCGTGAAAATCTCGTAGGCCAATTCCACATATTTTCCTAATTCAACTTTTCCATTTTCTAAAATTTTGTGATTTTGGCGCAAAGTTAAGAATTTTTCGGCAAAAAGCCGTAAATTTGCAGCCTATTTCATTCATAATAACAATGTCCAAATAGATGAGTAAGATTAATTTTGTAGAAGAACTCACGTGGCGTGGCATGATTAACAACATCATGCCGGGCACCGAAGAACAACTGAAAAAAGAAATGACATCGGCCTACGTGGGAATCGATCCCACTGCCGATTCCTTGCATATCGGTCACTTGGTGAGCATCATGATGCTCAAGCACTTCCAGCGTGCCGGTCATCGTCCCATCGCGTTGGTGGGTGGTGCTACGGGTATGATTGGTGACCCGTCGATGAAAAGTCAGGAGCGCGTGCTCATTGATGAGGACACGCTGCGTCACAATCAGGAGTGCATCCGCAAGCAGTTGGCGCATTTCCTTGACTTCGACAGCGATGCACCTAATCATGCCATCCTGGTCAACAACTACGACTGGATGAAGGGTTATTCGTTCTTGAACTTCATTCGCGACGTGGGCAAGCACATCACGGTGAACTATATGATGGCGAAGGATTCGGTCAAAAAACGTTTGGCCGCCAATGCCGACCATGGTATGTCGTTCACCGAGTTTAGTTACCAACTGCTGCAGGGTTACGACTTCCTGTATCTTTACGAGCATGAGAACTGCAAGTTGCAGATGGGTGGCAGTGACCAGTGGGGAAACATCACCACCGGCACCGAGTTGATTCGCCGTATGAACGGCGGTGAAGCTTTCGCCATTACGTGCCCGTTGATTACCAAGGCCGATGGCGGCAAGTTCGGTAAGACTGAGAGCGGCAACGTGTGGCTCGATCCGAAACGCACGTCACCTTACAAGTTCTATCAGTTCTGGCTGAACGTGAGCGACGTGGATGCTGCAAAGTACATCCGCATCTTCACCGACCTGCCTCGCGAGGAAATCGAGGCTCTGGAAGCCGAACAGGCACAAGATCCCGGTCTACGCCCGTTGCAGAAGCGACTCGCCAAGGAAATCACCATCATGGTGCACAGTGAGAAGGACTACGAAATGGCTGTGGAAGCGTCGCAGATTCTGTTCTCCAACAAGGCTCAGGACATCTTGCACAAGATTGACGAAGAAACGCTGTTGGCAGTATTTGAGGGTGTGCCTCAGTTTGAAGTGGGCCGAGACCTGATTGAGGCCGGCGTTCCGCTTATCAACCTGCTCGTTGAGAATGCCGCCGTATTCCCCAGCAAGGGTGAGATGCGAAAACTCACTCAAGGTGGTGGCGTGAGCATCAACAAGGAAAAACTGGCCGACCCCAACACACCCGCCAGTCCCGATATGCTCCTCAATGGTAAGTACATTCTGGCCCAGCGCGGCAAGAAGAACTATTATCTTATCATCGTGAAATAACGCACAATAAGATTTGTAAGTGCATTAGCAATAAAGTGGCGCGGCTCTCAGGTGAGGGTCGCGCCACTGCTTGTGGTGATAGTGCGTTACGCACTCGTTGAATACTCGTTTACGCAGTTAGGATGATGTTGATGATAGCATTCACGTCTTCAACATCGACCTTGCCGTCGCCATTGATGTCGGGCTCGCCGTTGAAGTCTTCAGCGGTCTTCTGCTCCAGGATGATGTTGATGACAGCGTTCACGTCTTCAACATCGACCTTGCCGTCGCCATTCACATCGCCAGTGATGAAGCCTGGGCCAGGTTCACCATTGTAGTAGAGGGTGAAGTTGTCAATATAGCAAGGCATGTTTTTCGCTGTGCCCACCATATCCAAGCGATAGAGCACTGGCATGTTGTTGTTGAAGTCAACGTTCCATATAGCCTTGACGGTCGTTTCTGGATCAACTGTCAGTATCGTCTCGTCTTGTGGTGTCTTGATGACGTTCCACGTTGCGCCATTGTCAACACTGTTGTACAGCGAGAACTTGGCGGCCGATGTCTGCGGATTGGTGATGTAGGCTGCCACCTGAATCACGTTGTAGTACAGCGGGGTGGTGGTACGCAATGTGCTGGGCAAGGTCATCGACACTTGACGGCTGTTGTTGTAGTTGGTGATGGTGGCGTTGCCAATGGTCCACGTTGCGATATCACCTTGGGCCTGTCCGCCGTTGGTGAGGTTGGTCGGCAATTTTTCGAAGGTTTCCAGCAATTTTTTGTCCGACACTTCGGGTTCGCCAGGTTCGCCATCATAGAAGATGGTGAAGTTGTCCACATAGCAAGGCGAGTTCTTGGTGCCACCGTTCATGGTGATGCGGTACAGCACAGGCATCGTGTTGTCGAAGTTGACATCCCAAGTGGCGGTTACCGATTGTCCACCAGCAACTTGAATCGTTGTGGAGCCATCTGCTGAAGCAAGTGGTGTCCAAGTGTTGCCACCGTCGATAGAATAATGGAGAGTGAATTTGGCCGTGCTGCCAGGATTCGTGACAGTGGCCTCAATCGAAGTGGCTGCATAATACAGTGGCGTTGTGGTTTCCATTGTGCTAGGCAAGGTCAATTGCACCTGTCGGCTGCTATTGTAGGATGCGATAGTGGCCGCTCCGTTCAGTTTCCACTTGGCGATGTCACCTTGGGCTTCGGTACCAGTAGCCAGTCCTAGGGGCAGCTTTTCGAAAGTTTCCACCAGTTTCTTGGCGTTTGACTGTTCACCGTCGCCTACCACCTCAAAGGTGATTTTGCCACCAGCTTCGCGTATGCCAAGAATGTTATAGGCATTTTTCTTGCCGCTCCAAGTCACCAAGTTGGGGCTGGTGGCGTTGGTGATTTTAGTCACGGTTTTAGTGCCGGGGAAGGGATCACTCGGCAAGTCCTCGTCGCTGGTGTTGTTCCATGCGCGGCGCAACTCAATATAGTTGTGGCTGGGATTGGTGTTCACTTTGTTGCCAGTCCATGCGGTGGTGCTGGCCGAGTCAACACGGATGAGCAACATGCCATGTCCGGGCAGGAACTTGTCCCATTTGGTCGTTTTCTGTCTATTCTCCAGCGTAAAGTATTCGTTGCTGTCGGGGGAGCGTAGGATATATCCCTCCGATGTGCCGTCAATGGCGTTAAGGGTGTAGATGCCTTTTTGGTTGATGACGGGAGGGTTGCACCAGCCAAGCGACCATCGTTCAAATAGCGTGTAGGCCGAAGGCGTGCGGGCCGCATCATTGGCTGCGCCATCATCCATGATATCCCATTGGCCCAGTGTGCGGCTGAGACCGCCGCTGCTGGTGCCATCGGCATCATAGTGGTCCATCAGTCCCAGTACGTGGCTGAACTCGTGGCACATCACGCCGATGCCCTGAGTCTCAAGCGAAGAGGGCGTGTCTTGCCAACCATAAATCTCGGTGCAGCAAGCATAGTCGTAGGGGCGCTTCCCGTCGAGGCGCGTGAGGAGTGTCTGTAGGTAGAATGAGTACTTGTGAGGCCAGAGCAGGTTTTCATCATTGCCTTCATAGCACGATGAAGGACCGGCACCTATGAAGAACACCAGGTCGATGACACCGTCGTCATCACCGTCGTATTTCGTAAAGTCTACCTGGCTGTCAACCGCCTTCAATGCGGAAATGAATATTGATGGGCTGCTAGATGCTTGATGATGATCCCATGCGGAATAATTCACCCTCACAGGGCCTACTACGTCGAATTGCGGGTCGAATTTGCCGTCCGACTGGTCGTAGTAGTAATCGCGCACACTACCGGGGCACTGCACTTTCTTGCCGTTGAGCGTGAAGCCCGTGTAGTTGTGGTCGTTCACCATGTGGTTGTAGAACTCTTGCGGGTTGCTCATTTGAAATTGCATGTCGGTGTATTCCACCAGAACAATGAGTCCGCGGAAACGGTTTAAGTTGAACCGGGCGCGCCTCTGAACTTCTTGACGCAGTTGGTCGCGAAGTTGCTGTCCTTGAGCATACTTGGCCTCATCGACCGCATTCTTGTTCAAGCCAGAGAGCATCTGAATTTCTGTTGCCGACCGTTTACCGGCGTTGTGGGCGGTGATGCCAGTCGATACAAGACGGCCATTTTGTGACACGGCATAATCCCAGCCACCCTGTACATTTCTCAGCACAGTGTAACCGTCCTGGGTGGTATAGAAGTTAAAAAATTCATCACCATTCAGACGCACGTTCAAGTCGCTGTTGGGATTAATCAAATGCGCGGGTTTTTTGATTGCTGGAATCGCCATTGCTTGTAAGGCGAATAAAGCCGTCGCGCATAAAAATAGCAATTTCTTCATGATTGAAATGATGTTTGATTATGTTTATGTTTTGTTCTAATTCAAAGCGAAAGTCGCCACAAAAGTAACACATTATTCTGCAATATCCAAATAAAGCCGAAAAAAAATAACACAATCCCCTACAATTATCGGTGAGGGGTGGCGGGTCTGTCCAAATTGTTTCCTTCAAACCTGACACAAAACATAAATAAATTTGGTTTTGCGTCAGGTTTGCACTAATGTTGATGGCTAACGCCCTCGAAATTAGGCTGCGTCTCGGAAATGCTCAAATATATTTGGCATTTCGCTCGACTTGCACTAATTTTGCAGTCTGCAAGAAGATGTTATGGAAGAAGATTTTGATATTCGTCAAGAACGGCTGAAAACTGACCAAGACTTTGAGCGCGCTTTGCGGCCTGAACGCTTTGGCGACTTTGCCGGACAGGAGAAGATAATTGACAACTTGCGGGTGTTCGTCGCTGCGGCACGCATGCGAGGCGAAGCGCTCGACCACATCTTGTTTCATGGTCCTCCGGGACTGGGCAAGACCACATTGAGCAATATCATTGCCAATGAGTTGGGCGTGGGGTTCAAGGTGACCAGTGGACCGGTGCTGGACAAGCCCGGCGACCTGGCTGGATTGCTCACTTCGTTGGAAGAGAACGACGTGCTTTTTATCGACGAGATACACCGCTTGTCGCCCATCGTGGAAGAGTACCTCTACAGCGCGATGGAGGACTATCGCATTGATATTATGATAGACAAAGGCCCTGGGGCGCGGTCGGTACAGCTCACGTTGTCGCCGTTCACCCTTATCGGGGCCACGACGCGCAGCGGTCTGCTCACGTCTCCTTTGCGTGCACGATTCGGCATCAATTGCCATCTGGAATACTATGGTCATGAGGTGTTGCAGGGCATCGTCGAGCGATCGGCGCGGCTGCTGCATGTGCCCATCACGACCGATGCGGCCCGCGAGATTGCCTTGCGCAGCCGTGGCACGCCCCGCATCGCCAACTCGCTGCTGCGCCGTGTGCGTGATTTCGCACAGGTGAAAGGCAGTGGAAAGATTGATACCGACATTGCCCGTTATGCGCTCGAAGCGCTTAATATCGACAAATATGGCCTTGATGAAATCGACAACAAGATTCTCACGACCATCATCGACAAGTTCGGCGGTGGTCCAGTGGGCATTTCCACGATAGCCACGGCCATGAGCGAGGATGCTGGAACGGTCGAAGAAGTGTATGAACCCTATCTCATCAAGGAAGGCTTTATCCAGCGCACCCCGCGGGGGCGCGAAGCTACCCAGTTGGCCTACGACCACCTGCGCCGTGAGCGTCCTAATACCCCCGGCACACTATTTTAATGGATTATGGCTAATCTTAAATCACTGGCTAAAGATACGGCAATCTATGGATTGAGCAGCATCATTGGACGCTTTCTCAATTATCTGCTCGTGCCGCTATATACCGCCAAGATGTCGGCAGCTTCGGGCGATTATGGTATCGTCACCAATGTCTATGCCTACACGGCCCTGTTGCTCGCTATTCTCACCTACGGCATGGAGACCACCTTCTTCCGCTTTGCCAACAAAAGCGAGGAGAATCCTCATCGGGTCTATTCCACCACGTTGTTTACCGTGGGCATGACCTCGTTGCTGTTTGTGGTGTTGGTGTGGCTCAACATCGGATGGATAGCCCCAGCCATGGGACTGGCCTACACTGCTCATCCCGACTACATCATTGTCATGGCGGCGGTGGTGGCCCTTGATGCTTTTCAGGCCATTATTTTCGCTTACTTGCGCTACAAGAAGCGTCCCATCAAGTTTGCCTCGCTGAAACTGCTGTTCATTTTCCTGAATATCGGTTTGAACCTGCTCTACTTCGTGGCATTGCCTGCCCTTTACAAGTCGCATCCGGGGGCTGTGAGTTGGATTTATTCGCCATCGGTGGGCGTGGGATATGTATTCTACCTGAATTTGATGTGCACTCTTGTTGTGATGCTGTGTATGTACCGCGAACTGGCGGCCGCCTCGTGGACATGGGACAAGTCATTGCTCCGACGGATGTTCTCCTACAGTTGGCCCATTCTCATCTTGAGTGTGGCGGGCGTCATCAACCAGTCGGCATCACAAATTATTTTCCCGTGGGTGTATCCTGGCGATGAGACCACCACTGCATCGCAGTTGGGCATTTATGGCGCCGCCATCAAGATAGCCATGATCATGGCGCTCATCACGCAGGCATTCCGCTATGCCTATGAGCCGTTTGTCTTCGGCAAGAGCCGCAACAAGGCCGATGAGGCCGAGAGCAAACTCACGCAAGCCGAGGCCATGAAATATTTCCTCATGTTCACGCTCGTTGCCTACCTGGCCGTGCTGGCTGGAATGGACATCCTCAAGTATATCATCGCACCCGACTACTGGGTGGGATTGCGCGTGGTGCCCATTGTTATGGCGGCCGAAATCATGATGGGCATTTATTTCAACCTTTCGTTTTGGTATAAACTCACCGACAAGACCTTGTGGGGTGCTTTGTTCTCAGGAGTGGGATGCCTGATGCTGATTTTGGTGAATGTGATCTTTGTACCTCATTATGGTTACATGGCTTGCGCGTGGGCGGGTGTGGCCGCCTATGGCACCGCCATGCTGCTGAGTTATTTCACGGGTCAGAAATACTACCCCATGCCTTATCCGCTGCGCGATATGGCCATTTATGTGGTGGTGACTGCCATTCTCGGTGCCGGGATGATGCTTGTTGACACTGGCAACACTTGGCTTAACCTTGTTTGGCGCATCTTCTTGTTCTTGTTGTTCGTGGGTGTCATCATCAAGCGTGAAGGCATCATTGACCTCATCCTTCGCAGAAAAACCGTACATTAACCATCATAAAACACATTTTTACAATGAAAAGAATTCTTGTCATATCACTGGCTGCATTCTGCACCATTACAATGGCTTTGGCTCAAGACCAGAGCCTGAAGGAGCGGCGCCTTGAGGAGCGTGAGGCTTACGCCGAGGCCAAGCGACTCAACACTGTGGACGCATGGGAAATTTTTATCAACAATTATCCCGAGTCGTTTTTTATAGAGCAAGCCCGCAAAATGCGCGACGCTGCCATCGTGAACAAATATTGCAACAGCAGCACCACATTGGAACAACTCACCACCTATATCGATGAGGAGCCGGTGCAGGAACCGCGCATACGCATGTTTTACGCCAATCTGGTGAACAATCCCACCCACAGTTATCGTTTTGAGCACATGGATGTGGGCTTTAACGGCTGCACGGGGCGTGTGGACGAGCAAATCACCTTTGCCGATGGTTCCAAGCCGCGCCACAACTATTACATCTTCAACCAGCAAGGATTGCTCACCGAGAGCGCCGTCATGGGTTCGCGAGGCAATGTGGTGACCACCACTTATGGCTATGCCTACGACAATTTGCACGGCTATACGCTCAAATCATCGGTGCGTAAGGGTAGTGCTCAGGTCGATTATGAAGCGTTCTTCAACAGTGCCGACAAACTGGACATTCTCACCAGCGACGGCAGCACCCATAAGAAAAAATGGGTTTACACCTATAATGACAATGGCGCCCTGACCAAACTGGTGGTGACCGATGGCGACCGCCGCCGTGTGCTGGTTTATAATGACGGCTACATCATTCGTGAAGAAGCCGACGGAAAAGTGTTCAGGTATTACTACGATTACGACAGCGCCACTTTCAAGAAGTATCTTATCGGCATCAACGAGATTGAGGAAAATGGACCGGGACATGAGCGTAAGTTCAATTACAAGATTGACACCCATGGTCGCATCACTTCTGTGGAAATCTCGCAAGACGGCAAGACGGAGATGACCATCACCCGCACCTATCGCTAAGCCTGAAAGTTATGGCTGGCGAGACCTGGAAAGAGGATGCGAGGGTGAAAGACTTCGCCTTGCAGATGATGGCGCAGTTGCCCTACGAACCTAACGAGGAGCAGATGATGCTCATTGTGGCGCTGGCGCAGTTTGTGCTGTATGTGCCCGAAAGGGGCGTGTTCTTGCTCTCGGGCTATGCCGGTACGGGCAAGACATCGCTCACTGGCGCACTGGTGCGCACACTGGCTGCCATGCAACGCCCAAGTGTGCTCATGGCCCCCACGGGCCGTGCCGCGCATGTGTTCAGCGACTACGCGGGTTCCCCTGCTTATACCATCCATCGCAAGATTTATCGGCAGCACAGTTATGGTAACGACACGTTTATGTTGGCCGAAAACAAGATGCAGAACACCCTCTTCATTGTGGACGAAGCCTCGATGATAGCCAACACCACTGGCGAGGGTGGGGCCATGTTTGGCACGGGCCGACTGCTTGACGACCTCATCACCTACGTCTATAATGGGCAAGGATGCAGGCTCATGCTCATGGGCGACGTCGCCCAGTTGCCGCCAGTGGGGTGTGCCGAGAGTCCGGCGCTGAGCGTGAAAGTCTTGCAAGGTTACGGACTGAATGTTTACGAAATGACCTTGCGACAAATCGCACGTCAAGCCGAGGATAGTGGCATACTGCTCAACGCCACCATGTTGCGCCGCACCATGGACAACGAACCCCTTACCACACCCGCGCTGAATGTGACCGATTTTCCTGATATCCGTGGTGTGTCGAGCGAGTATTTGATGGAAACCCTCAGCGACTGCTATGACCATAACTCCATGGAGCAAACCATCGTGGTGACACGTAGCAACCGCCGAGCCGCCTTGTTCAATGCCGGCATACGCAACCGTATCCTGTATCGCGAGGATGAGTTGTGTGGCGGCGATATGCTCATTGTTGCCAAGAACAACTATCTGTGGGCTGAAGACTATAAGGAACTGGATTTTATCGCCAACGGCGATGTGATGCGCGTACGTCGGGTGCGTGGCGAGGTGGAGCGCCGTTATGGTTTGCGTTTTGCCACCGTTACCGTGGAATTGCCCGACCACGATGGGCTAGAAATGGACGTGAAAGTGGTGCTTGACGCACTGCTCAGCGACACGCCGGCCCTCACGCGGGAACAAAGTGAGCGGCTTTTCGCCGAGGTGTGGGAAGAACTGACAGGTGACAAGGCTACCCGATTGAAAGAACTCAAAAAGCATCCTTATTTCAATGCCTTGCAAGTGAAGTTCGCTTATGCGGTAACCTGTCACAAGGCGCAAGGCGGCCAGTGGGAGAATGTGTTTATCGACATGGGTGGCATCAATCCCGAGGCCACCACGACCCTAGACTATTACCGTTGGCTCTACACTGCGCTCACCCGCGCTCGCCGTCAGGTCTATCTCATCAACTATTTCGCCTGACCTTCTTTCACTCCGTGGTTCTGGAGTGATAGAGAAACCTAGAGGGGGATGCCCCAACCAGATGGGTGGTACTGTGTGAAGAAATAGCCCTCCATCACATCATCGCCTGCGGCGAAATTATTTATTGATAACCACTGCGTTAGCACCACCCCCTAGGGGACAACGGGGCGTGGGCGTTTGGCAGGTACAAAATGGCCTCGGAGAGGCCTGCCATGTTAAGTACCATGCAAGAGGGTTGAAGAAGTGCTGAAAGCACGGAACAATTTAGGCTGGGGTGGAGCGGTAGCGAAACCCCAGTGTGGAAGAATATTACCCAAAGAAATCGAAGCTCTGAAAGAGCGACACAAGTTGTGCCGCCTCCTTCGGGGCTTGAGTGTGTGGAGTGTGTACCCTTATCTCCGGGGTTACGCCTTACGGCTCACCCCGGGCTATGGTGTGTCGTGCCTTCAGCACTATTACAGGATGCTGGGTCTCCGACCCGCCTGGCATTGAAAATGCCTTTCAGTCTTTGGTTGGGGTGGATAAACAGAAGTGGCGCGGCTCTCGTGTGAGGGTCGCGCCACTTGTTTCGCCTGAGGCTTATCGTCTCAGTGGCTTATAGTCGGTAGCTTATTTCACTACCTTCGAGGTGGAGACTTTACCATCGGTGTAACGTGTCACCACGATGTTCACGCCGTTGAACGGACGGTCGCTGCGGTGACCGGCCACATCGTAGTAGGTCACGCTCTCCACGTTGCCGTAAACTTGCATGTCGTTGATTCCGGTAAGGGGCGAATGTCCGTCCGACAGCGTAGCGCCCTTCATCATCCAACCAGAGTCGCCTTCGGCACGGCGAGGAGCGCCGGCGGCAGGAGTCTCGGGAGCCGGAGCGGGAATCAGCACACCGTCAAGCGTGTAGATGTTGCCTACGGTGGGTTCACCAGTCATCGACTCGGTATCTACCAGCAATTCGCCTCTGAGACCGGCACCGTTTATACCGTCACCGGTGGGAACCACGAATAGTCCGTTACCGTCATATTGTGCCCATTTCACTGTTGCCAACTCATTGGGCACGGGCTGTACGAAGAAGTAGGTCTCTCCGTTGGAGCCGGTTTGTGTGCGTCCGCCGAAGGCGGCCACGATGTAGGTGTTGGTAGCGAGAGTGAAGCCTTCACCCTCGGTGGCAATCTGCGGATTGACGGCAGCGGTGAACGTGCGTGTTTCGGTGTTGAGCGTGCCCACCACCGTGCTGATGAGGTCGTTAGCATGATAACTGCTGGCATCCTCCACGTTGATAGCCACCCAGTTGTTGTGAGCATATTGGTCATAGCTCTGGCCGCCGGAATAGCAGCGAGCCATGTAGTCAATCCAACCCTCTTCGGGAGCCTGCGGGGTGGCACCGCCGTTGTTGTCGGCGACGTAAAGCACGTTCTCTTCAGTGTCGGCATAGGCCACCTTCAGGTTGTCGGCCACCTTGTAGGGCTCTCCGTTAGTGGCGGAGCTAAGCGTGCTGGCCAGTGTTGCGCCCTTGAAGAACTTGCCCCAGATGGGGTCAGCCATATAGGCCAACTTGTTGGCTGGTAATGCGGCATCACCGCTAAGGGTAAGCGTACAGTTATTATAGACGGCATCCTCAAATTCGCTGGCCACCGTTGGAGGTGTCGCGGCACTGATGCTGATGCTCGTCAGCGTAGTCACACCCTTGAACGCATCCTCACCGATGGTGGTCAAAGCACCGCCAAGAGTGATGGACTGAACTTTTGTGTTCTCAAAAGCGTGAGATTCAATGGTTGTCACCTTAGTACTTGAACCAAAATCGACGGTTTTTAAATTTTGGTTGCCATAGAAAGAATAAGCTCCAATGACTTTAACATTTCCAACAATACCCGTAATGGTCGAAAGTTTTACACCCGGTTGCTGCAGGTTTTTGCGAGCGGCACCAGGGAAAGTTAGCAATTTTAAACCATCCTCTGTACCTAAAACAGGAATTGAAGACGTTTGATCAGACGGGAAAGTAACACTAGTAATACTGTTCCCGTTTAAGTTGGTGAAATATCCGGTTACAAAAGCATTGATACCATGAGCATTGTTGTTAATGAAAGCATCGGACGCAATTTCCATCACATGATAGAAGCGTATCATACAAGCGTTAACGCCATCAAATGCACGGCTCTTGATGTAGCGGTAATTGTTCAACCCCTCATTAATCTTACATGTAGTTTGTCCGCCATAACCATAAAAATATTCACCTGCCATTGAAGCTTCCCCAAAACCAACGACAGTATAAGATTTGCCTTCTCTGCTGTTTGTCACTGTTGCCTTGAAATCGGAAGCACTGATGACAGAAGATGAAGTAGAATACTTGTTGCCATTCGGGTTGGCAATGATTTCACATTCTGAAGAATTGATGGCTTGATAATAGAATTTGCCATCTTGGAACGGTTCCTTGTCGTAGGTTTCAACCGTGAGTTGGGTCATGTCGTAGTTGAGCGTGAGGGTGTATTCCTCACCAGCGGCGATTTTGAAGGAATTGGTGCCACTCACCACGTTTTCGGTGGCAGAATACACGCCTTCGGCAAACTCAATGAGTTTCTGGTCGCTGTCGGCACCCAGGCGTGAGCCGGAGATATCGTCCCAACTGCCCAAAGTCTTGGTGAAGCTGAAGAAACTGTAGCCCTCCTCGCCGGCGTTCTCGCTTTCCTGAGCGGTGAACTCCAGCGTGTAGGTCTGTGAAGTGCCATCGTAGGTGAACTGCATCGAGCCGTCGGCGGGATTCCATCCCTGGTTGGTGCCCAGCAGATACACGTTGCCGTTGCTGGGCCACTCGCCGGTGACGGTCATCGTGCGGCTTTCGCCATCGGCGGCACTCAACGTGATGGTCCAGTCGCCGGCAGGCAGTTTGAAATAATCCAGCGTGCCGTCGGCAGCCACCGCGATGGGAGTACCAATCTCGGTGCGCAGCACGTCGTGGTTGCCGCTGGTGCCGAAGTAAGTCATCGGGTAGTTGCCGCTCTCAAGCTTGCGGGCGAAGTTGAAATACACGTCGGCGTCGTTCACCAGATTGTAGGTATAAGCGCCGCCAGTGGCAGCGGTCATTTCATGCGTCTCGCCGCCATAGTTCATATAGACCTTGGTTGCGGGCCAAGTTCCGGCGATGGTGAGTGTGGGTGTTGTCGCGACGTTGGCCACCGTGAGTGTCCAGGTGCCTACAGGCACGGCAAACAGCGTGCTGCTGCCAGCGGTGAGGTTGATGGCATTGCCCAAATCACTTTGCGCGGTGACACGTTCGCCAGCGCCCGTTCCCAGTGCGGTGAAAGGCATGGCGCCGCTCACCAGTCGGGTGCTGAGGTTGAATCGGTAGAGGCCGTCGTTGTCGAGGTCCTCAGTGGCGACAGCCAGCGTATAGGTGTAAGTCTGATTGTCGCTGTTGTAGGTCATAGCATCATTGCCCACCTTCACCTCGCTGCTCGGCCAGGTGCCTGTGACTGTCATTGTGGCGGCGGTGTTCTCGTCCAGCAGATTGGCAATGGTGATGGTCCAGGTACCCTGTGGCAAGCGATAAGCGACCGTACTGCCGTAATTCGACATCGCCAGGGCGGTGTTCAAGTCCGCGTTGCCAATGTTGAAATTGTCATTACCACTGACATTTACCGTATGTGTCTCGTCAAGCACAGCACCGAAGCGGTCGCCATCGGAGGGCCAATTATTTGCGTCGGCACCCAAAGCGCGGCTGAAGCTGAAGTAGCTATAACCATCTGCTTCGCCCGCTGTTGTCACGGTGGCGGTATAATTGTGCGTGGCGGGGTCGTAGGTCATGGACACTCCAGTGTCACCAGCCCAACCATTGCCGTTAACTTGTCCCATAATATAAATATTGGGTATATACACAAATATGGCGTTGACCGTCACATTGCTGGCGGGCATGGTGAACGTATAGGTGCCGTTTGCACTGGGTGTGGTGCTGACAGGGTTGTTGTCGGCATCGGTCACGGTGAGTGTGCCCAAATCATAGTTGGGGCTGGGGGTCACCGTCAGGGTGACGGTGGTGCCTGCCGAAGCTTCAGCCATATCAGCGGTTACCGCACCATGAGTCATACTGCCGATGGTAATGGTTGGAATCAAAGAGAACGTTGCGTTCACATTTACGTTGCTGGCGGGCATCAAGAAAGTGTAGGTGCCGTTTGCGCCGGGTGTAGTGCTGACAGGGTTGTTATCGGCATCGGTCACGGTGAGTGTGGCTAGCTCATAATGAGTGTCAGGAGCGATGGTCAGTGTCACGGTGGTGCCGTTGTCAGCAGTTGCAGGGCCGGTTACAGCGCCGTTGGTCATACTACCGTATGTAATATTGTAGGTTTCCAATGGAGCACCGCCGCCCGTGAAGAAACGGCCCCAGTTGGTGTTGGCTTTAAATGCCGCCTTACTGTTGTCGCTACAGTTCCAAGTCACATTATCGAGCAGACGAGTATAAACATCATCTTCAAACACCACGTCTGCCAAATCGTCGTTCCATTCGCAATTCACAGTCAGCGAGGTAATGCCTGTTGTGCCAGTGAAAGCGTTAGCCGCTATAGATGTCACTGTTGCAGGAATGGTAAGCGTTCTGAGGGCAGTCATGTTTACAAGAGCTTCCTCCTCGATTGTTATCACACTGCCTAGGTTAAGGGTGGCCAAATGTGAATTGCCATAAAAAGCGTAAGCACCGATAGTTTGTATTTGACTAGGTATAGTGTAATTGGTGGCTATACTTCCACTTGGCAAAGAAGTGGTTTTTAACTGAGCACTGCCAGTTACAGCTACATAATTGCCGGGGAAAGCCACTAATTTGGTCTTTTCAACATTTGTAAGGATGTGGTTAAGATTGCCATAACCTACAGATTGCTCATTTTCCCGAAAATCAAACCATTTAATTTTATTATTGCGAAATGCCTTAGGACTAATATCACTCATTTGAGCATTAATACGAAAAACAGAAATAATAGAACCATTTCTGGTCGCTCCATTAAAGGCATCCGCTTTAATTGTTGTAAATCCATTTGACAATCCAGCTGAACAATTTGTTGGGTGACCGATACTTGCATTCTTAAACGCGTTTTCTCCAACTGATACAATAGTATAGCCATTTGCGGTTGTTGGAGTTATCCACATACTACTTTGTGTCATATTATAATGAGTAACTCCATCAGGGTTAGGAATCAGCTCCGCAGTCATGTCCGCCTCACTAAGCACACGAGCAAACATAGTTTGACCGCTGTAGTAACCGTATGTGAATGAGAATACATCTCCATCAGCGGCGCTGGCGCTGAAGCCGAGAGAGGCTAGCAGCACCGCAATCAATAATGTAAATTTCTTTTTCATTTTGATAAAAATTGGTTTATAAATGGTTATTTCGTTTTTTAAGTTTGTCGGAAAAATATGATGGCAAATTATATTTCGCTGCAAAGTAAGCACAAAAACTACACATTTGCAAGGATATAACTAGAAAAAACATGTGGTGTGAAGTGCTGAAAGCACAAACGGCCTCGATGGGGCCTATCATGTTAAGGACCATGCAAGAGGGTTGAAGAAGTGCTGAAAGCACGGAACAATTTAGGCTGGGGTGGAGCGGTAGCGAAACCCCAGTGGAAGAATATTACCCAAAGAAATCGAAGCTCTGAAAGAGCGACACAAGTTGTGCCGCCTCCTTCGGGGCTTGAGTATGTGGAGTGTGTACCCTTATCTCCGGGTTACGCCTTACGGCTCACCCCGGGCTAAATTGTGTCGTGCTTTCAGCACTATTACACGATGCTGGGTCTTCGACCCGCCGGGCATAATGCCTTCGCTAAAGTAAAGGTGGCTATACAGCAGTGGCGCGGCTCTCAAGCGAGGGTCGCGCCACTTGTGGTTTAAGGCTTAGCCTTGACTGTGGTTTTCAGTCAGAGGCTTATTTGATGACCTTGTAGGTCTTGTCGCCGTCGATGACGATGTTCACGCCCTTGAACGGACGGTCGCTCACCTGGCCCATGACGTTTACATACTTCACGCCCTTGTTGCTGCTGACATTGAGGTCAGCAACACCGGTAACGACTTCCTGTTCCATGGTCACGTTGATGTTGATGGGTGCGGCAGGCATGTTGAAGGTGTAGACATTGTCTTCGCCATTCACGTTCACATCGGCGCGACGGGGCATTCCGGCGGGTCCGTCGGGCTCGGCGGTGTCCACGGTCTCAACGGTCACGCCGGCCACCTTGTAGCCCTCTTCGGGAGTGACGGTGATGGTCACCTCGGTGCCTTCGGCCACGAGAGCGCCGCTCTCGATGGGTGTGCCATCCACGCTCACTTCAATGGTGGCGTGATCAATCTCGGCGCTGAAGGTGACGGCGCTTTCCACCACGACGGGAGGAATCTCCTCGAACTCGGCGGTGACGGTCACGTTGTCGGCGGGCATGGTGAACTGGTTGTTCTCATTGACTTCCACCAAAAGCTCGAGCGTCTCGGGAGTGACGGTAATGCTCTTGAGCTGGTAGCCCTCGGCTGGGGTGACGGTCAGGGTCACGGTCTCGCCTTCCTCAGCCTCAATCATGTCAGCTTCCACAGTACCGTTCTGGATATTCTCATCGATGGTGATGGCGTACTTCGTGGGAGGAATCAACGAGAAGGTGGCTGTCACGGTCACGTTGTCGGCGGGCATGGTGAACTGGTTGTCATTGACTTCCACTATGAGCTCGAGCGTCTCGGGATTGACGGTGATGGTCTCAAGCTGGTAGCCCTCGGCAGGAGTGACGGTCAGGGTCACGGTCTCGCTTTCCTCAGCCTCAGCCTTGTCGGCTGTCACGGTTCCGTTCTGGATGCCGTCAGCAATGGTGACGGTGTACTTCGTGGGGGTAGGGGGAGCTGCCCAGAAGCGGCCCCAATTCTCGTCAGCCTGATAATCAGCGAGGCTTCCCTCAGGAACTGTAATTTTACCGCTCTCGCGAATGGAAGCATAGACGGCATCATCAAACACGCAGCCAGCGGGAGGCGTGGTGGCGTTGCAAGTGATAGAGAAGATGGCCGACGCTCCTTCAAAAGCAGTAGGATCTACTGTGGTGAGCGTAGCCGGCAGCGTGAGTTGCTCCACCACGCTGTTCTTAAAAGCATATTCCTGAATCTCTACTACATTACCAAGGTCAAGTTGCGTGTAACCCGAGTTGCCGTGAAAGGCATGCGGACCCACGATGGTGAGTTCGCTGGCAAGGGTGAGCTTGTTCGCGCATTTATAGCCACCGCTTCCATTGCCGAGAATTTTTCCCTTGCCGCCAATAGCCACCAAGGTGTTGCCGTCTTTACAAGGTACATAGCAGTTGCCTGTATTGTACTGAATTCTGGATGCTGTGCAAGCAACTTGTTTGAAATGTTCGGTTCCACCGCTTACATTGATGGTCCCAACAATCTCATTGTCAACAAATGCAAGTGGGGACAACGTCAAAAGGGTTCCGTAAAAACGGATGTTTGAATCAGCGTCATCTACTTTTCCCGATTTTACGCCTTGAAATGCATAGTCGCTGATGTAGCGTAGGCTAGAAGGGAGGTTGGTGATGTTTTGGGTTGGGAACTGTGCATTGCGGAACGCACCCTCACCGATACCCACTACATTGTAGGTCACACCGCCGATGGTAACGGTGTTGTAGTTGCCGAAAATGGAGCGGTCGGTGATGGTGTAGGTACCACTGGGTTTGGGAGCAATCTCAACCTCGTTGACATCGCCTTCAGCAACGATGTTGAAATAGAACGTGCCGTCGGTGATGACATCACCCACAGCGGCAGTAGCACTGAAGCCCATCCAGGCCATCAACGCAGCAAAGAGTAAAGTTAATTTTTTCATTGAAATTGAATTTGGTTAATAATGGAATTAATTCTCGTTATGTGATATGTCTATGATGCAAGTAGCATCGGATGAGTTACATCATGAACTTGAAAAATTTGTTTTAAAAAAGTGATAGTAACAAATAATCGCAACAAAATTAATCACAATTATTATAATATGCAAGAAAACGTGTAATTTTGTGCTGTAAATTGAGTTATACCGATGAAAAGGATAAAGGTTTGGATTGAATGTATGCGGTTGCGCACCTTGCCGGTGTCGTTATCGGGTGTGGTGATGGCTATTGCCTTAACGTGGTGGTTGGGCAAGTTCCAATGGGTGCCGGCCATGTTATGCCTGGTTTTTGCGTTGTTGGCGCAAGTGGTGTCAAACTTTGCCAACGAGTATTACGACTACTTGCGTGGAGCCGATAAGGTGGGTCGCGTAGGGCCTCGTCGCGGAGTGACTGAGGGCGACATCCAGCCTCGCACATTGCGTAACGTCACCTTTGCCACGCTAGTCGTGGATGCTGTGGTGGGGCTGTGTCTGATTCCTTATGGCGGTTGGTGGATGTTGCCGTTGGGCGTCGTCATTGCCCTGGCCGCGCTGGCCTATAGTGCTGGCCCTTATCCACTCAGTTACCATGGGCTGGGTGAGTTGGCGGTGTTCATCTTCTTCGGTCTTGTACCGGTGGTGTTCACATTCTACGTGCAGGCGCGTTGTTTCAACCCGTTGGTGCTGTTGGCGGGAATGTCGGTGGGATTGATGGCGGTGAATGTGCTGCTGGTCAATAACTATCGTGATGTGGACGATGACCGTGAAGCCAACAAGCGCACATCGGTGGTGATTTTCGGCCGTAAGCCGGCTGCCGCAGCCTATCTGATCAACGGTTATGTGGCCATGTCGTTGCTCACTCCTCTGTGGTTCTTTGCTCTGATATCCAACAAATTGTCGGTTTGGACGTTGTTCATCCCGCTGTTGTATCTGCTGTTGCACACGGTCACATGGTATCGCCTGATGCACCGTGACGGAGCCGCTCTGAACCCATTGCTTGGAGCCACAGCCCGCAATATGCTCATCTTCACCATTCTTATGGCTGTGGCGTTGGTTATCGGGTGATTTAGTGGGTGGCATCGCGTGTGTCACAGGTGCCTTGAATTGTTAATTATTGATTACCATGCCCGGTTTTCCGTCAAAATACACTATCTTTGCAAGTTGAATGCAAATTTCAAGGTCTGACATGAACATTCCACGATATTACATGTTGATGCTGTTACTGCTTGCGCTCACGGCCCACGCGCTACCCGAAGAGATAGCTGTGGACGTGCCTGTACAAGTGGTTGACGGCATTGACGTGAGCGACCATCAGAAGATGATTGACTGGGATGCCACGGCGCGTGACAAGCGCGTGAAATTTGTCTATATCAAGGCCACCGAGGGTGC
>JAFZRJ010000007.1 GCA_017619935.1 Muribaculaceae bacterium
CACGCCGGGCCTCCAGTCTGGAGGCCGTCGGGCGAAAGGCACCAAGGTGGTGATAGCGTGAGGGTTCCACCTCTTCCCATTCCGAACAGAGAAGTTAAGCCTCACCACGCCGATGGTACTGCGAAAGTGGGAGAGTAGGTAACCGCCCCCTACGGAGCCGTGGTTCAGCGATGGACCGCGGTTCCTTTTTTTGTATGCGTATGTGCGCTGTTCCCGATCCCGCGGTGCCGTCGGCGTGGACCACGCCAGATGGTACGAGTTAGTGGGAGAGTAGGTAGCCGCCCCCTACGGAGCCGTGGTTCAGCGATGGACCGCGGCTCCTTTTTTTATCTGCATCTAGAAAGAAAATGCGGGAATAGACCGATTAATTATCAATAAATTAGTAAATTTGCATCGCAAAAGACCAAAGAGGTTTTGTCGTGGCGCTTTCTGACGTATAAATCGATGAAAGGCACGCCATTAAGAATGTAAATAATAATTATCAGATATGTCAATAGATAGTATATTGTCGGCCGCTACCGCCGATGCGGTAAAGGCGCTTTACGGTGTAGATTTTCCCGTCGAGAAAATTGTGCCCCAGACCACCAAGAAGGAGTTTGAGGGTAATGAAACCATCGTGGTATTCCCGTTTTTAAAGGCTTCGCGCAAATCGCCTGAGGCAACCGCCCATGAGATTGGCGATTACATGCTGGAGCATTGCGATGCTGTGGAGAAGTTCAATGTGATTAAGGGCTTCCTCAACATTACGGTGAAGCCGTCGTTCTGGACCAATGTGCTCAATCATGTGTCATCGACACCAAATTACGGCTTTGTCCCCGTTACCGACGACAGTCAGTTGGTGATGATTGAATATTCGTCGCCGAACACCAACAAGCCACTTCACTTGGGCCATGTGCGTAACAATTTGCTGGGTTTCAGCCTGTCGCGCATTATGGAAGCCAATGGTTACAAGGTGGTGAAGACCAATATTGTGAACGACCGCGGCATCCACATCTGTAAGTCGATGCTGGCCTGGCAAAAGTGGGGCAACGGCGCCACTCCCGAATCGACCGGCAAGAAAGGCGACCACTTGATAGGTGACTACTATGTGGAATTTGACAAGCACTACAAGGCCGAACTGAAAGAACTTCAGGCTCAGGGCATGAGTGAAGAAGAGGCCGAAAAGAATTCGTCGCTCATGCAGGAGGCTCGCGCCATGCTCAAGCGTTGGGAAGACGGCGATGAGGAGATTCGTTCATTGTGGCGCATGATGAATGAGTGGGTCTATGCCGGATTTGACGAGACCTACAAGCGCTTGGGCGTGTCGTTTGACAAGATATATTACGAAAGTGAGACCTATCTTGAGGGCAAGGAAAAAGTGCTTGAAGGAATTTCCAATGGCGTGTTCTATCGCAAGGAAGACGGCAGTGTGTGGGCCGACCTCACCAGTGAAGGTCTTGACCATAAGTTGTTGCTGCGCAGCGACGGCACATCGGTTTACATCACTCAAGACATCGGCACCGCCAAATTGCGCTATCAGGATTATCCCATCGACCGCATGATATATGTGGTTGGTAATGAGCAGAATTACCACTTCCAGGTCTTGTCGCTTCTGCTCGACAAGTTGGGCTTCAAGTGGGGCAAGGACTTGATTCATTTCTCCTACGGCATGGTGGAATTGCCCAACGGAAAGATGAAATCGCGCGAAGGCACAGTGGTAGATGCCGATGAGTTGATGGACGAGATGATAGGTACAGCCCGCGAGATGAGCCAAGAGCCCGGTCGTCTCGAAGGTTTGTCGGACGAGGAGAAGGAGAACGTGTTGCGCATCATCGGTCTTGGAGCGTTGAAATATTTCATTCTCAAGGTTGATCCGCGCAAGAACATGCTTTTTAATCCACAGGAATCCATTGATTTCAATGGCAACACCGGTCCGTTCATTCAATATACCTATGCCCGCATCCAGTCGTTGCTCCGCAAGTCGACCGACGACATCGACGGCGTTGACATCAGCACCGTCTCGCCTAATGAGAAAGAGACATCGCTCATCCAGCGCCTTGCTGACTTTACAACTGCCGTGGCCGATGCCGGGAAGAATTATAGTCCTGCGTTGATAGCCAACTATGTGTATGATTTGGCCAAAGAATTCAACCAGTTCTATCACGACTACAGCATCCTACGGGAGGAAGATCCCGCTGTGCGTGTGTTCCGTCTGAAGCTTTCGCGCACCGTGGGCGAGATTATTGCCCGCGCCTTGAGCTTGTTGGGCATGGAAGTGCCTCAGCGTATGTAATTGGCATGGATTTTGCACTACATCACCTGTTATGTAAATAGAAGAAACAATGAATAACAACGATTTTTATCCTTACCCCGACAGCTATTCATCGGCCATTCAAGCCGAGAATGAAATGTCGCTGAGCAATTACGTCGCTCGCGTGATGCGTCGTGTGTACGGGAAGATGTTCTTAGGACTGTTGGCGACCGCGTTGACCTCGTTTGCCGTTTTGACCAGCGGGTCGCTGATGGCGATGCTCATGTCGCATCCGGCAGTGTTTTGGGTGCTGATGTTTGTGGAATTGGGCCTTGTGTTGGCCATTGGAGCCGCCATCGACAAGTTGAGCACGGGCACTGCCACCGCGCTGTTCTATCTCTATAGCGTGGTGAACGGATTGGTGCTGACACCCATATTCCTGGTATATACCTTGTCGTCGATTGCTTACACGTTTGCAATCACTTCTTTGACGTTTGGCGCGATGACGATATTCGGCTACGTTACCAAGCAGGACTTGACCAAGTTTGGCGCTATCTTGTTCATGGCGCTCATCGGACTGATTATTTGTGTCGTGGTGAATCTGTTCCTTCACAGTACGGCCATGGAATGGTTCATCAGCATCGCCGGAGTTCTGATTTTTATCGGCCTGACGGCATGGGACACTCAGAAAATCAAGAAGATGGCGGCCATGGCCGACCAGAGCCAGGTGGGCAAGGTGGCCACACTGGGCGCACTGAGCCTGTATCTTGACTTTATCAATTTGTTCTTGTATTTGCTGCGTTTCTTCGGCAGCCGTGAATGATAAAAAAGTTGTAAAAACTGAAAGAAGGGTGATGAAAATGGTTTCATCGCCTTTTTTTTATGCCCGTTCACACAATAAAATGGGGTGTTTTGGAGTTATATAAATCAGAAAATATCAAAGACGATAGTTATGAATATTCGATTAAAAACAGGTATAGTGGTTGCCGCTCTGTTGGTTGCCGTCCAGGCTATGGCCCAGGATCACGATGACTTTAACCCCATCAACACAGGTGTGGCCATGCTGGGCATCTCGTCCGACGCCCGTGGTGCATCGATGGGTGACTTGGGTGCCGCCACCGACCCCGATGTGAACTCTCAATACTGGAACCCGTCAAAATATGCCTTTGCCTATAGTTCAGCAGGCGTGTCCATTTCCTATACGCCCTGGTTGCGCAAGATTGTCAACGACATCTATCTGGCCAATCTGACGGGATATTGGAAAATCGGCTCGAGCGACAACCAGGCCGTGAGTGCCTCGCTGCGTTACTTCTCTTACGGTGAAATCAACCAGACCGAAGGAGGTACCGCCATCGCCAGCATCCACCCGTTTGAGTTGGCTGCCGATGTGGGTTACTCACGCAAACTGTCGGAGAAGTTTTCTATGGGTGTTGCCTTGCGTTATATCTATAGCGATTTGGGCTTCAACACGATAGAGGATGGCAAGACGGCCTCTTCGGCATTTGCCGCCGACATCAGCGGCTACTATACGACCTATCCGGTCATTGGCCGTAACGAGTGCCAGTTGTCGCTGGGTTTCAACATCTCCAATATCGGTTCCAAGATTGCTTACGGAGGTGACCAAGACAATCAGGCGTTTTTGCCCGCCAACCTGAAGATTGGTACCGCCTTCACCTTCCCCTTGGCCGACTACCACAACTTGACTATCGGTGTTGACGCCAACAAGTTGCTCGTGCCCGCCAAGCCTCGTTTGCAGGACTTCGGCGACGGTAGTCCCGAATATCAAAAAGAATATGAAGATGCCTTGGAAGCCTGGAAAAACAAATCATCCATCTCGGGTATTTTCGATTCCTTCGGCAGTGACTTCGCCAAGCGCATCAATTTGTCGGTGGGTGCCGAGTATGTTTACAACCAGCAGTTCTTCCTGCGTGGCGGTTACTACTACGAGAGCGCCTATAACGGCGACCGCCAGTACTTTGGCCTCGGCGCCGGCTTCTCGCTGAACGTGTTGCGTCTGGATGCAGGCTACATGATTGCTACCAAGCAAAACAGCCCGCTTGACCAGACCCTGCGTTTCACACTGTCGTTCGACATGGATGGTATCAAGAGCCTCTTTGGCCGATGAGAATAGGATTCGGATATGACGTACACCGCGTTGTAGAGGGGCGGGAATTATGGCTGGGTGGTGTCAAGATAGACCACCCGCTTGGTTTGTTGGGTCACAGCGATGCCGACGTGGCGATACATGCGTTGTGCGACGCCCTGCTGGGAGCCGCCTGCCTGCGTGACATCGGTTATCATTTCCCCGACAGTGATCCGCGATATAAAGGCATAGACAGCCGCAAGTTGCTGCGCGAGGTATGTCGTCTGCTCGATGAGCAGGGCTATGAGTTGGTCAATTGCGACATCACCATCTGTGCCGAGCGTCCTAAAATCAATCCTCACATTCCAGCCATGCAAGAGCAGTTGGCACAATGCATGAACTGCGCTGCAGGTCAAGTGTCCGTCAAGGCCACCACCACCGAGCGCCTCGGCTTCACAGGGCGTGAAGAGGGCATCGCCGCCTATGCCGTTGCCCTGATTACCGAAAAGTAGCCAGTCATGAGGGATGTGACTGCATGAGATGCAATTTTTGTTAGATATTTTATTCCCTTCTGTTCGATTGCGTGGATTGCTCCATGCCACCTTCATTGTGATGGTAGCGTGCGTGGCGACGTGCTGCCACCGCGTGAGCGACACCGAGGCGAGGCTCATCGCCATCGACTCGCTGGTGTGCGACCAGCCCGACAGCGCCCTCTCGCTGCTGGCCGGCATCAACGGTGACTCGCTGCGGGGCGAGGAACGCGCCTATCATGCTCTGCTCACCGTGCAGGCACTCTACAAGGCCTATATCCCTGCCACGAGCGACACGCTCATCCGCCGCGCGTGGGACTACTACCGCGACCGCGGCTCTTACGACCGCCGCATCCGTGCCATGCTCTACATGGGCACCGTCGCCGAGGAGCTCGGCCACCCCGACTCCGCCATGCGCTGGTACAAGCGCACCGAACTAGAATCCCGCCCCGATGACCACTACCATCGCGGCTATGCCCTGATGGCCATGGCATATTTATATAGGACAGTTGATATGTCTTTACCTGATGCCATTGATAAATATAGAGAGGCTCTAAGCAACTTTGAACAAAACAATAAATGTGACACGAGCAGTTATATGTTTTGTATAATGCAATTAGGCACATCTTATCGCACCATTAATAGTGACAGTGCTTACTTCTATTTATCGGAAGCGATAAAACTATGTGACCAATTTAACTTTCAATCAACGAAACAAGACGTTCTTATCGGCTTAGCTGGTTATTACTATTCACAGGAAGATTTTAATAATACAATTATTCACGCTAAAAAAGCGGTTCAGTCTAATAATTTGAATGATAGCCAATTACTTGAAGGTTGCTATTATATTTCTTTGTCTTTTTCTGAACTTGGTAATGTGGATTCTGCTAAGTATTATTTCAATTTAATGCCCAAATGTGTTGATTCTTTAGATAGTATAAAATATTTGAGCGCGAAAGCCGAAATTGAGAATCTAATTGGCCATCATAATAATTACTTATATCTCAGTGCACAAAGTGACAGTATTGCCGATACATGGCTTATTTCATCTCAGAATAATGGTCTGAAACATATAGAACTTGCAATTTCTAAAGAAATCAATTCAAGACAAACAAGTAGCTATTTATTACAAAATAACAAATATAAAATAATTATTTCATTGCTTGTTGCAATTATTGTTGTGTTGATTTTTTTCAACAGCAACAGTAAACAGAAAAGGGAAATCAAAGCTTTATCTGATTTAGTCAAGCAGCTGGAATGGCAAAAGATGGAAGCCGAGCAGGCAAATCACACGGATGATGAGATTTTGAGGAAAATAGGCCTCCAATCATATTGCGTCAACGAATTGTTCAAGGGCGTGGTCTATTCCGGCAAAAGAGGCGCTTCAATCTTTAAGCTGTTGTTCGAGGGCAAATCGAAGAAAGAGTCCGGCATCATTTCGGTCAAAGTTCCCGACGACTTTTGGTCCAAGTTGGGTGAATATGTTGACGCGGCCTACCCGAATGCCTTCGAGAACATGAAAAAAGCCGGGATAGAGCTGACCGAAAAAGAGGCCAACATCATTTCTTTGGACTGTCTGCAAATCCCCAATGCCGTCATTGAACATATCTTGGGGTACGGTGAGCGTTCATTGGCGCCGATAAAATCAAAACTGATATCTGAAATCGGAGAAGGGGAAACCGACATCATAAAAATCTTACAAAAATACAGCGACCAATGACATTTTGAGAGCGCTGTTAACAGGGTCGTTTTTTTCTTTGAGAAAAAATTTTTACAACAATCTAATAATCAACGAAATACGCGGTTAAATTTGTGGCTGAAAAATTTTGAGTTAATAGGGTCGGTGTTTTATCTTTGCACAAAAATTACCAATTCTATTAACCCCAAAATTATCAGAATCATGAAAAAGTTTATTGTATTCATTGTTGCTTTACTGGGCATTTCGGTCGTTTCCAGTGCCGGTGATAATCAATATCCCATAGCAAAAGAAGGGAAAAAATGGGTCTATTATACTGTTCATTCGGATGGAAATTCCAGCACGCCCCGCTTCTATCCCTTGACTTACGAATTTGAAGGCGACACCGTCATCCAAGACGCGACCTATTTGATATTGTGGGAGGACAAGACACTCCCGGTATATGACAGTTACCATTTTTACATTGTTGATTATACGCGCGAGAGGAAACAGGTGGCGTATGTGAGAGACACCTTTTCTCAATCGGTTGTTCTGTTGCACAGCGTTTTGGCCCGCAGGGCCGGTTCGTTGAAGCCTCTTACGGGAAAATTTATCCAGACCTATTACAATGACTGCACTTATGGAATCTATTGGTTTCCATTTGTTCAAGAACATTTTGATGATGCGAAACTGACCAAAGCGCAAAGGGAGGAACTGTTCACGTTCACGGGAACTGAAACCATCACGCTGGAGAATGGAGAGCAGCGAACGTGCTGGAAGACAAACGACCCAGGCAAAAAACTGATAGAAGGGATTGGTTATGTGACCACCACATTAATCCAAGATGGCCCAATCCCTGCAAACTTTATTGATTTTGACACGCCTAACGCATTGGAAATACGCAAACGAATATTTAGCCACTTGATTGAGGACGGCCAAATCATCTACAAGGGTGAATGGTATGACTTCATGCAGAAAACAGCTTTTGACCCAGACAATGCCCAGAGGGGCGACACGGGCATGAATGATGTTCCTGTGGTTGAGGCAGAGGACGGTGACGCACCGTACTACGACATGCAGGGCCACGGCGTGGCCGCCCCCACGCAGCCCGGCATCTACATCCACAACGGCCAGAAAGTGGTGGTGAAGTAAATGCTGCGGTGAGTGCTGAAGGCACGACGCAATACAGGCCGGGGTGAAGCGCAAGCGAAACCTCGGTTTTCGTTATCTCTCCCCAAAATCTAAGCTCTGAAAGAGCGACACAAAATCCATGCCGATGTGCCGCCCCTTCAGGGCTTGTGTGTGGGGAGGGGACGGCGTTTCATCCCCAGGGTTACGCCTTACGGCTCACCCTGGGCTAGGTTGTTCCGTGCTTTCAGCACTTTTTGAGGTGGTTGAAGTTCCTCTCCGAGGCACCTGTTTGCTTGTCCGTCATGGACCAAGCAGCGAGGCCATCCGGCCCTCTCGCATGGTCTTTAACACAGTAAGCCCCTTCGGGGCATTAAACGTCTTCGACGTCGCAATAGTAGCCGATGGCGTTGTGCCGTGCTTTCAGCACTTTTTGGTGGGGAGTCGAAAAAAATCTGAAATCGAGGTTGGTTTCAGATTTTTTTGCTAATTTTGACGACAAGAAAAGAATTAGAGTGATGAAGAAGTTATACACCTTATTAATGCTCATGGCCTTTAGTGGCTTGATGGCATCAGCCGACATCGTTATTGACGGGAAAAATTATGTGGCCGACACGCTTTTCAGGCGTCAGGTGGGCCCCGGTGTGATAAATACCATAGTTCGCCTTCCGGAATTTCCGTTGAATGTGTATGTGTTGGAAACCGACGTGACCAATCCGCACAACCGCGTGGAAAGCACTATCGGCTATAACACGGTAGGGAAGACCGAGTTGCTGACCAACGCGGTGAAACGTAACCGCACCGCCACCAAGCGGCCTGTGGCGGCTTGTAACGCCAACTTCTGGATTGTAACCGGCAATGGTGCGCCGTGGAGTACTTATGCGTTGGGAACGCCCCTCGGTGCCGTGGTGCGCAACGATACCACCTTTGTCAATTCCAACACCAGTTGCGACCAGTGGAACGGTGGCCCCAGCTATGCGGGAGCAGTAGCCATTGACCGCAGTGGCAAGTTGTATGCCGGGCGTTGGTGGTGGTATGGCGTGCTGAAGTCGCCCAAGATTCAGGGTGGCGCCTTGCAGCATTTCTATAACGTGAACAGGCGTTGTGTGGCCGGTGAGATGGCGCTGTGGAACGCTGCTTATACCCGCACCCGAGAGTTTGAGAACAACTGGGTAGATTATAGCAACAAAGGCGACAACCAGAGCGACAATTACTATCTCAATTTTGTGGAAGGCAATGACTGGCGTGTAGGCCAAGACATGTCGATGGTGGTGGCGAAGATCGTCAAGGGAGCCGACCGACAGACGCTGGGCGAGTATGACGCATGTCTGACCTGCACTGGTGCGACCAAGGATGTGATGTCGGCACTGGCCGAAGGTGATGTGGTGAGCATCAACTCCAGTTGGATGACCAATGAATCGGACCGTGAGCATGTGTTCCCCTTGATTGAAAACATGGTGGAGGGCAACGCCCCTGTGATGCATAATGGCGAACTTACCGACCGCAACTATAATGAGACCTACAACACGATGGTGTATTCCCGCACCGCCTACGGTGTCAATGCCGAAGGCGACAAACTCTATATGATTGTGATTGACAAGTCGACCAGCCCCCGATATGGCAACTCGGCAGGGTGCACCACCGCGCAGATGTGCCAAATCCTGAAGTCGATGTGCCCGCAGGTGTACGACATCGTGAACTTCGATGCCGGAGGCTCGGCCGAGATGCTGGTTGACGGCGCCATCATCAACACGACTACCGAGGGCACCCCTCGTGCCGTGGCCTGCGGCTGGATGCTTGAGGCAGTGGGCGAGGAGGACAACGAGGTGGCGTCGATTGCCTTTGACGACTACAATCCGAAAATTCCCGTTTACTCGACCTATATCCCGAAAATTCTAGGGTATAACAAGAACGGCGAACTGGTGGACAAAGACGTGACGGGGTTCACGCTCTCGTGCGAGGCGTCGCTGGGAGTTGCACAAGGAAACCAGTTTCAGGCCGGTGGTGAGGCCATGACAGGCCTGCTTACCGCCACGTGTGGCGACATGGTGGCGACGACGTCGGTCACATTGCTTGCCGCACAGCCCACCATCAAGGTGAAACCGGCTATCGTGATTGATGGCCGTGATTATCCCGTGGAAGTGGTGGCGACCATCAATGGCGTGGAGTATCAGTATGACCCCAGCGGCTTGAGTTGGACCATCGACCATCCCGAAGTGGCGACCATCACCCAAGGTGTGCTGAAAGGCGTGAGCAATGGCGAGGCACATCTGACGTGCCAGATAGGTGACTTCAATGACGAGGTGGATGTGTCGGTACAAATCAGTGACGTGCCTTACCGTTATGAACCCTGGACGGAGTGGAGCGTCAAGTCGTCGGGCCACAAAGACGTGGTGCTGGCCGATGATGGCACCATGACCTATACTTACGGGTCGTCGCGTGTTTCTTACATCGAACTGGAAAAGGCCATTACCCTCTACGGTCTGCCCGACACGGTGGGCTTCACGTTTAACAGCGATGTGCCCGTGACCAGAGTATCGATAGACGTGCGTAACCTGAACCACCCCAAGACGCATTACCAGGCATTCGCCCCCGATGACGGGTTTGCCGCCGGCGAGGAGCACCGCATCACACTGGATATGGATGAACTGGGTGGGGCAGAAGCGGTATCGACCTATCCGCTCTTGCTGCGTAGCATCCGTTTCGAGCTTCAAAAGGGGCTGGAAGCTGTCGAGCGCACGATGAAATTGACACCAGTGTATGCCCACTATCCTGTTCAGGTGTGGGTGCGAGGTGACGTGAACGGCGACAATAAGGTGGATGTGGAAGACGTGAACGCGGCCATCAACATCATTCTGGAACTCAAAACGGCCGCCGACTATGTGGGCAATGCCGACCTGAACGGCGACGGCAAAGTGGATGTTGAGGATGTCAATGCCGTCATCAATATTATTTTAAGTAATTAAAAGGCAGGAAGTTCTAGAAATTCTGGATAGTCTAGATTATCTAGGTCGTTTGGTTTTGAATGACCTGGTTTCTGGGCTATTCTGTTGTGATGTCGTTGAGGATTCGTTTGAGTTCCTCATCGGTGGCCGTGAGGCGTTTGCGGCAGAACTCCAGCAATTCTTTGCTTCGTTTGGTGTACTGGCTCAGGTTGTCGATGCTACATTCGGGGTCCTGCATCTTCTTGACGAGTTCTTCCAGCTCGTTGACTGCTTGTGTGTAAGTTAGTTCTTCCATATCAGTAGTGTGTTAATTGATTCATAACAGTGAAAAATTACTGGGCATCACGGCCTTTGGTGGATTGTACCACAGCGCGGGCCGAACCGTCGCGGAAATGAGTGGTAATCACATCGCCTGGTTGCAGTTGGGTGGCATCGGTGATGTACTGGCCGTTGTGCACGGTGAGCGAATACCCTCGGTTGAGAATGTTGCGTGGCGAGAGCAACGTGACCTTATCGTTGAGGGCGTCAAGTCGCATTTTCTCCTGCATCATGATGCGCGCGACGTTGTCGCGAATGTTTTCGACACGATGCTCCAGCCGTGTGCGCTCGCTGCCGAGCCTGTTTCCCACGCTGAGCGGAATGTTTTGCTGGAAATGGTCGAGTCGCAACTTGCTGGTGTCCATGATGCGCCGTGCGGTGCTGGGAATGATGCTGGCGTAATAGGCGAGCTGTTCGCGTGAGCGGGCCACCATGTCGCGTGCCGTGCTGATGATGGCGTTGCCCAATTCGGTGAGATGGGCCAGTGCGTCGGAGCCGCGTTGGATAAGGTATTCGGCCGCTGCCGTAGGGGTTTTTACCCTCATGGCGGCCACATAGTCGAGGACGGTCACATCGCGCTCGTGTCCGATGCCCACAATGACGGGAATGGGGAACTGAGCGATGGTGGCTGCCAACTCGTAATTGTCAAAGGAGTTGAGGTCGCTCGTTGATCCGCCGCCACGAATCACGACAACGCAGTCGAACAGGTCGCTGTGCGCATTGATGCGTTCAAGTGCCGAGAGGATGCTGGGGGCAGTTTTAGCACCTTGCATCATGGCCGTGAACAGGCACGGGTAGAACTTCAGCCCATAGGAGTTGTTTTCCAGTTGGTTCATAAAATCGCCGAATCCGGCAGCGCCGGCCGCCGAAATGATGGCGATGCGCTGTGGCACCGCGGGCCAGGGCAACGTCTTGTTCATGTCGATGACCCCCTCGCGAGTGAGCCGTTCAATGATTTCGCGACGTTGCCGCGCCATGTCGCCCAACGTAAATTCGGGATTGATGTCGCTGATGACCAGTTTCAGTCCAAATTGCTCATGAAAGTTGGCGCTGACCTTCACCATCACTTTCATTCCGCTGGCGAACGTCTGTCCGGTCACACTCGTGAAATTTGCGTTCAGCCCCACGAACACGTTGGCCCAAATCAAGGCCTGCACTCTGGCAATGGTAACCCCCGTGTCGGGATTTTTCTCGATAAGCTCCATGTAGCAATGTCCTTTCCTGACTTGCACATCGCTGGTTTCGGCTTTTACCCATTGTCCTTGCAGTTCTTCTTGGTAATTGAGCGTTTCCTTGATGCGTCCGTTGAACACACTCAGCGGAACGGCCTGGTCAGCTATGGAGTCATAGAAAAGGGTTTGTGGCATGGTGTAGAGATAAAGGAGAAAATGATTGTAAAAGGGTTATTGTCGTTTGAATTTTGCGCCTTGGATGGAGTAGGTGATGACCGGTCGCATATAGGGCTGGAACAAGGCATATTCCTCCTTGGTCAAGAACTCCTTGAGACCGTGTTTCACAGTGAGCGTGTCGTGCCGATCGCCGGTGAACGACATTTCCAAAAGGGTGAACGGCAGCCGTTGGGTGAGTTCCTTGCGCTTTTCTTTGCTGGCTGTAGTCAGGAAGAAGTCGTCGAGTGTAGGCATCTTTTTCAGAGGCTTGATGCTGGACAGTTCCACCCAGTTGCTGTTGAAGAAGCGCAGCCGGCTGTCGGGCACCGGGGTGAGTACGGTTTCGATGACCGCAATGATGGTGTCGCGCTTCGAAAATTGCAGCATGAGCATCTCCACGGTCTTGCTTTTGCTGGTGCGTATTTTCAGATACGTGCTGTCGACGCTCACCAACTGAGTGCCGCTGCCCAAACGGTTGTTCATTTCCACCTTTTGGCCGCTGTCGTAATAATCCAACAGGTCGAGTCGCGCCGTTTGTGGCACGAGCAAGAGGATATCGTCGGGCTCGCTGGCGAAGAAGTCCCTGATGGTTCGTGCCTCGCAGGGCCAGATGGTGGCTAGTGTCAAGGCAATTATCAGTAGATGTCTCATCGTTGTTGCAGGATTAGCGGATGATGAGTTTAGCCGGGATGCGATTGCTCGACGTGGTGAGGATGTAGATACCCATGGGCAGGTACAGCTCGGTGTCGTTGGTGACTTCGGGTAAGGAGGCGACCAATTGGCCGGACGTGTTGTAGATACGCACATTTTTCAGCGGCGTTCCGCACTTGATAAGCACATATCCTTCACCGGGGATGAATGCCATGGGCAGGTCGGCTTGAATGTCGCTCACTCCCGTCACGTCGATGGTAATGACGCGCGACGGTTCGCTGGTGTATCCCAGTCGGTAGGACTGCACGGTGTAGGTATGTATCTCGTGGTGCTTACGGTCGGTGAAGGTCATCGATGTTTGGTTCGCGTCGTCGGTGGCGAACATTTCACTGTCGATGATGTTGTGGTTCTCGTCGTAGATGGTGCGGTTCACAATGAAATAATCAACTTCTTCGGTCGCGGGTTCCCAAACAGCGGTGTAGCCGCTGTTGGTCACTTCCAACGGGTCGAGAACAACGGGCGTGCTCAACGTGGGCACTTCAAGGCACTCGGCCATGAGTGAAATGCCGAAACTGCCCACAAAACCACCATCGCTGAACACCAGTCGGGCGCGGTGCAAGCCCAGTTCGGTTGGCTTATAGGTGACGGTGAGCGGATAACCGCTTTCGCTGTTGGCAGTCGCACGGTCAATGCTGGTCACCGGCAATTCGAACATCTGATATTCATATCGGTAAAGCATCAGATTCACGTTGTTGGTCAAGTTGTGACCTTTCACGGGGATGGTGATACTCGTTGATTTGCCCAGCGCCACTTGTCCCAGGTCGAACACCATGTCGTTGGTGGGTGTGATGATTTCGGGCGGCAGGTCGTCGGTGGGCTCAGTGTTGCCCACATTAAAGACGTCACCATAACGGTCGCCCCAGATGTATTCCATCAGTTCGGGGTTGTCGATGAACGGGTTGCGGTTGTTCTGGCATTTGTACACGGCTTCGTTGCGTGTAATCTCCTTGTCGCTCACCGGGTCTTCGCGCGCCCAGCGCAGCAGCAGGTCAATGGACCACGGGGTAAGGGTGAGCCAGTTGTCTTCGGTGTACATGTATTTGTATTTCCACGTGTAGTCCTGATAACAGGCCGCCATGTAGAAATAGGTGCGTGCAAAGTCGCCTTTGTATTCATTGGCAGGTTCAAACACGATGCTTGAGCCGCCACCTTGTCCCGCGACAGGATTACCGGTTTTGCTCACGCCGTTGTCAAACTTGACCGTGCTCACTTCGCCCAGCGGGTAATTGTTTTTCGCCATGTTGGCATCGCCGTCGCTGGGGTAGAGGTGGTTCAGGTCGGTGTAGGCATAGTAGCCCTGACTCTCGTTATAGCCTCCCCACCAACTCTTGGGCAACGAGTGCTCCTTGTTCATGCCGCTGGTGGCACCGGTGCCGTTGCTGGTAAAGTAATAAGTCTTGTTGCTATACATGTCCCACACGCGTGAGTGGTCGTTCTTCATGCAGTCGGTCTCACGGAAGTAGAACCAAAGGCTGCTGTAGTCGTGCACGGTGCGGACCTTGGTGAGTTCGTGAATGGCGTTTTTGAGCGCTTGGCCACTCTTCCCGTTCAGCGTATTATAATAGCCTGTCGGTACGTCGGCAAAAGCCGGTAAAGTCATCACCGAGATGACCAGCAGCACGGTCGCAAAAAGCTTATTAGGCGTAGTTATCTTCATAGTCGCAATTATTGGTGTTTTTAAAATCGTTCAAAGTTAGGCATTTTTTCGTAAATAAGCACGACTAGCCCCGATAAACTTATTCATCACGCCTTATTTTTTGAATCAGAAAGTCGCAAGTGCCGAAAAATACGGTATTTGGGTCCTGATTTCACACAGAAGGGTAAAATAATGATAGACACAATGGCTGTTACTGTCTTTTTTTGTACTTTTGTGGAGTCAAATAAATTCCGGAATTGCTATGCCCTATTTTTCAGTTATAGTGCCAGTGTATAACCGTCCTGCCGAAGTGGAGGACTTGTTGCGGTCGCTGGCCGAGCAAACGCTTCATGATTTTGAGGTGATGATAGTGGATGACGGCTCGACTGTGCCTTGTGAAGACGTGGTGAGCCGATATGCCGACCGCATCGACGTGCATTATTACTACAAGGAAAATGAGGGCCGCAGCATCGCGCGCAATTACGGCATTGAACGTGCCACGGGCGACTATTTCATCTTCTTCGACAGCGATTGTGTGATACCGCCCGAATATTTCGCTACGTTGCGCGCGCAACTCGGAGAACACTATGTGCCGTGTTTCGGTGGTCCCGATGCCGCCAGTGATGATTTTACCGATGTGCAGAAAGCCATCTCCTTTTCGATGACGGCCTTTCTCACCACCGGTGGCATCCGTGGCGGGAAAGTGCAGTTGGAAAAGTTCGTTCCCCGCTCGTTCAACATGGGCTACAGCCGTGAGGTGTGGGAGCGGGTAGGGGGCTTCCGTGAGATGTTCAGCGAGGACATCGACATGAGCACCCGCATCCGTCAAGCCGGTTTCGACATTCGGCTCATTCGTGAGGCTTATGTCTATCACAAGCGCCGCACAAGCATCGCCAAGTTTGCCCGCCAGACCCATGTGTTCGGTATGTCGCGCATCACGCTCAAGTTGCTTTATCCCGACAGCCTCAAGTTGGTGCACACGCTTCCCGCACTGTTTGTGCTGGGCTGTGTGGCGCTGATATTGTTGGCGGTCTTCTGGCGATGGTGGGCCATTTTGCCGCTCGTTCTCTATGTCGTGCTGCTGTGGGTGAGCGCCTTGATTGACACCAAGAGCCTGAAAATAGCGTCGCTGGCGGTGGTCACTAGCTTTGTGCAGTTGTGGAGTTATGGCACCGGATTCATTCGTGCCTATGTGTGGAAGATACTGCTGGGTCATGGTCGCGACATCGAGCAGGAAATAGCCATGCGAAAAGGAAAGTGATATGGACGAAGTGATGTCAAGAGCATTAAAGGAGAGTCTCACGCTTGACTCCCGCCCGCGCGAGAAGGCGTTGGCCATGGGTTGCGACAAACTGTCGACGGCCGAGTTGCTGGCTATCTTGGTGGGCAGCGGCAGCCGTGGCGAGAATGTGGTGGAATTATGCAACCGCATCCTCACCGACCATGACGGGAAACTGTATCTGATAGCCCGTCGCGGAGTGCGCGAATTGACCAAGAATTATCGTGGCATCGGTCAGGTCAAGGCCATCGAAATCATGGCGGCTCTGGAACTGGCACGCCGTTACCAACTGGAGCAGTTCGACGAGACCACACAAGTGACCTCGAGTCAGGTGGCGTATGACTATTTACGTCCGTTCATGAATCATCTGCGCCACGAAGAAATGTGGGTGCTGCTCCTTGACCGCGCCCGACACATCATGCATCGTGAACGCATCAGCAGCGGGGGGACCGCCATGACCGCCGTGGATGTGAAAATGCTGGTCAAGCCGGCCGTGGAGTTGCTGGCCGACGGCATCATCATGGCGCACAACCATCCCAGCGACACGCCTCGCCCCAGCGCGCAGGACGACCATCTCACCGAGAAGGTGTCGAATGCCTGCAAGGCGCTTGACATCCAACTGGTGGACCACATTATCGTGTGTCGCGGGGGTAATTACTACAGTTACAACGACAATAACCGACTTTAGTCGCCGACATCAACCAAGATGCTGGTGGTGCGGAATCGGAACAAATTGTCGGAAAGGCGTTTTTCATGCACATTGAGGGAGTAGTTCTTTTGTGACATGCCGTTGATTTCGGGCACGGTGAATACAATGCTGTCGTGCCCGGCGGTATAACTGTATGGAATGCCGCTGTTGCGTTCATTAAGCAGGTAAAGCGTGTCGCCGTCATTGATGCTGAGGTGATTCTTGATTTCACTGAACGACACGGCCACTCTCACTTGTCGCAAGGTGGATTTGCTGGTGTTGGAAATCAAGATGTTGACCGAATCGGAGTTGGCGCATCCGAAGCATACCAGCGCTAACAAACAATATGATAACCAGCGTCTCATTTTGTCATGTCATAGATGCCTTTAATACCGTCGCGGCACAGGCACACGCGATAACGCCTGTACTCGCTGTTATCCTCGTATTTGCACTGAATCACAAAGTTCAAGTAATACACCTTGTCACCCATCACAGTGCGGTGTTCATCGGTGCCGTCGTTGACAAACAGCGGCACTTGCGGGTTGTCCATTTTACGCATGAAAGCCGACAGGTTGTAGCGGATGATGTTGTTGATGCCCGGCAGCGGATAAGGCGACAAGCGATTGACTTGTTTGCGTTTCAAGTGCACATACTTGCGATACTGAATCACCCGTTCGTCCACGCCCCGATTGGTCACCAGAGGTGATATTCGCGCCCGGGTTTCCTTGACATGGCGTGACACATCGCTGGGCTTGACATAGTCGAAACCTTCTTTCACCAGTCCCACTTTTCCGTTATTGGCCCGAATGGTGATCAGGTAATCATAGAACCTGCTGCCAAGTCGATTGGCGAAATAGTTGCGAATCAAGTCCTTGATACGGTCTTTGAACATATAGCTGATCACCAGAGCGATGAAGAACGGCAGGGTGAAGTTGCCGTAGGTCTGCTGAAAGGCAAACGAGACGACCGTGGCGAAAACCATCGACACGCCGGCAGCGAAACTGAACGCCACTTGCTCAAGGAAAACGGTGTTGCGGCGCTTGTGCGTGGGCAGGTACAGGTTGCTCTCGATGTATTTCTTGAGTTGTCCGGCATGATAGACAAACTGGCGGTTGGTGTCTTCGCTTGGATTCTCCACGTTGATATATCCCATTTTGAGCCGATAGTCGTGTTCTTGGCGCAACAAACGGTCGATGGCCGGATGGCTCGCCGTCTCGCTTTGAGGCGTCAACTGTGCGAGGCGGTTGAGCAACCGCGCAAGGTGCTGCTCCACCACGTTTGACATAAATTCATCGCCATAATTGAAGAAAACGACGCGGGCGGCGCCTGTGGGCGTGGCTTCAAGCAAAGGACGCAGTTCTCGGTAGTTGTTCAACACCAGCGTGGCTTGTGCCACGAACTCGTCGCTCCCTTTACTGAACAAGGTCAGGTCATCGTTGTTTTCCAGCTGGTGACAAGCGTCACGCACACTGCTCTTGACAATGGAGGCGAACATCTTGATTTCTCGTTCAAGGTCGGTGGTGGCGTCTTGTTGTCCTTCGGGTGTCGTTTCAGTGCAGGCTTGTTTGAGTCTCTGGTGCGGCAGGCATTCTTCGTGAGCCAGTTCTTCCAGTTGATACGACGGTGTGATGAGTCGCAGATAGGAGATGGTGTCGCGGTAGAAAATGTCCTTGGGATAGGTATGCCGATTGACATCAAGCACCTCGGGGATAAAAATCCAGGTGTTCATGTAGAAGTCATTGTAAGTGACACCATCTTCAGGGATGTAACCTACCTTGAACTCCAACGTGTTGTTGTCATGTATTTTAGGCTTGATGTCAATCATATCTCAATCAGAAAATTACACCATTAGTATAACCGAACCAGCGCAGCACCGTCTCGCCCCACAACAGAATCATCAGCCAACTGATGAACATCATGGTGATACCGAACTTGAACGTGTCGCTCCAACTGTACTGGTTGGTAGTATAGAGCAATGCCGCCGGTTTGCTGTTGAACGGGAGGACATAAACGTGCCCCACCAGCATAGCCACAGGGAATGCCAGGCTCATGATGGGGTAGCCGTTTTTCTGGGCGACCCCAATGGCAATGGGTATGAAAATGAGTGTGAGCATCGTTTTGGACTGGAAGATGAGCGAGAACAGCAATATTCCAGCCGTGAGCAGCATGTAGATGGCCCAGAACGGGGTGGCCTGGGTAATGCCGAGGCTGGTGAACAGCGCGTCGACAAGTGTTCCGGGCAATCCGGTGGCGTCGAGTCCGGCTCCAAGTGTATAGGCACCTGCCGAGAACAGCAACAAGTGCCAAGGGATATCCACGTCGTTCCATTTCACGATGCCTATGCCAGGAAGCAATGCGACCACAGCGCCCATAAAGGCAACAGCCGTTTGGTTGATGCCGTGTTGCTTGTCGGTGGCCCACAAGAGCAGCACGACCACGAAGATGGCGATGGCCTTATATTCTTCGGTCTTCATTTTGCCGAGTTTCTTGAGCTCGTCGCGCAGTCGCTCCATGCCTCCGGCAATCTGTGGCACTCGTTCTTCTTTCTTGAGCGGGAAGAATATCTTTGAACCGACAAACCATGCGATGAGGATGAGCAGCACGTTCATCGGGAAGGCGGCCTTGAACCAGTCTTGGTAACTGAAAGCGCCGATGCCTAGTGCTCCTGCGATGAGCGAACCCGCAAGCAAGGTCGCGCCCGAACCCGTCAGAAAAGCGTTGGCGCCCAGGTTGATTTGGAACAAATTCTGGAGGATGAGGTTACGGCCGAAGTTGTTGCGTTTTTCACCGCCCGTGGCGCCGTAGATGGCTGCCACCACCATAAAGATGGGCAACAGGATGGCGGCTTTGGCTGTCGTCGCCGAGATGAAAGCCGAAAGCACCAGGTTGATGACGATGAAGCTGAGAATGATGCCACCGGCATTCTTTCCGAAATTGAGCACAAACCAGATGGCGAATCGCTTCGCTACTTGGGTCTTGACAAGCATACTTGCCAGAATGAACGACAAGATGTTGAGCCACATGACCGGGTGGCCGAGTTGTGCGTAGGCCGTTTTGTCGGTCGTGATGCCGGTAAGCACAATGGAAAGGATGACGATGAGCGAGGTGAGGTAATTAGGGATGGCCTCGGTAATCCAAAGGATGATAGCTGCCAAAAAGATAGCCAGCATCGCATAGTTGATGCGAATGAATTTCTTGTGGGTGGCATCGGTGAGTTGCGCCTGCTGTTCGGCGGTGAGTTCTTTACTCTCGCTCACTTGGGCGCCATTTTCCGACGCGACGGTGGTCATGGCTTCCCGCTCGGCTTTCTCCATCTGGTCATATCGCTTCATCGCCGACTCGGTGAGTGTCGTCGTCTCGTGATTGGTGTCGATGTTGTTGATGAAAGAAATGTCGGCCATCCAGTAAACGGCGATGAAAACGATGATAGCCAGTGGCGCACCAATGCGTTGTAATATTTTTTCAAAACCGGATTTCTGCATCTTGGGCAGTTTCTCAATCCGGTAATTGTTCATATCCAGTGGATCGAATGCCGGTTTGCTTGCTTGTACCTCGGCCATAGTCTTTACTTTTAAATTAAGGAGGGTGAGCGCCGCTCGATGAGTCACTTAAGAAGCACTCACCCTACCAACTAATTGTTCAATTATTTCCAGTTTTTATAAGGATTCTTCATGAGCATGGAGTTGTAGTAACGGCTGTCGCCGGTCACTTCTTCTCCGAGCCATGCGGGGCGGTCAAAAGTGGCGTCTTCGCTGGGCAGCTCCACTTCGGCTACCGTGAGTCCTTCGTTATCGCCGTAGAATTCATCCACTTCAAAGGTGCGCTCTCCGGCTTTGACCAGGTAGCGTGTCTTGTCGATGACGCCCGGTTCACAAATCTTGAGCAATTCCTTCACGTCGTCAACGGGGATTTCCTTTTCCCATTCGTAACGGCTTGCTCCACTGGCATTGCCGATGCCCTTGATGGTGATGAAGCCCTTGTCGCCTTTCACGCGCACGCGCACAGTGCGTTCGGGAACCGATGACAGATAGCCCTGAGTGATGCGTGTGGCCTTGAAGGCCTCATTCTTGAACTCGCCTTTTACGAGGAACTTTCTTTCAATTTCTTGTGCCATAATGTGATGTCTAGTTGGCTAATGGTTTGTTAATCATACCTATCACGCGCTTGATGGCCTGCAGGTAGTTGATGTTTTCAACACCTTCCAGCCCTACGTCGGCAAGCGTTTTCTTGATGTCTTCAATCTCGGTCGATTCGGAGTTGATGGTCTTGACCATGGCCCCGTTGATATACACTTCGCCAGTTTCGCAGATGGTGTCATTGACCATGAATCCATAGCGAGCTTTTTCCACTGTTACGGCCTGCAGGTCGGGATGAGCGTTGATCATGTCGAGGAACTCTTCGAGTGTGTAGGCGTCCTTGGTGAGTTCGGGCATTCCGTCCACCTTGAAAGCAGGGAAAACTTCATCGCGCAGGACTTGTGCCGAGATGGGGAATTCCCCCTTCATGAGCGGATTCCATTGCTCCAGTCCGTCAACGGTCTGAACATAGGTCTTAATGTCCATTTTACCGTTGCGAATCTTGGTGTTGTTCACGTCATTGGTGCGGCTCACGATATAGGTCTCGGTGCTGTGACGTTCCCACACTTTTTCGGGAACGGGAACACTCAGTCGGGCCATGCGCTTGGCTGGCTCGTCAAAGCAACGTCCAAAACTACGGAATTCGAAACGCGGTTTAGAGATTTCACCAATTTTCAGTTCTTCTTCAGCCATTTTCTCTGTGTGTTATTAAATGAAGTTGAAAAAAAGGTTGTACCTATAAGGGCGCATGGTGTGCCAACAAATAGGTACAACCCTCAATGATAATTATTGCACGACAGTGTCGTCAGGTTCTCCTTCGTCAGGGTTCTTTGCTCCGAGGGTGCCTGGAGCAATCATGAACTTACCTGTTCCGTTAGGACAACGGCTCCAAGTCTGCTCGTTGTTGTACAACGACTGTTTGCCCCAGCCTTCGCCCTTCTCACCACGTTGGAACTTGTCAACGAGGTTGTTGTTGGGATCATAAAGCTCGATGAGCACGCTCTTCTTGGACGAGAGGCCAGTGCTGATGCCACGCTCGGTGGTGCTCTTGGCGCCAACGATGGTGAAGAAGCTGTGACCCATCACCACTTCGCCGTCCAGACCTGTCCAAGCAATTTCCTCGTCTTTTTTGATGATGACATCTTTCAGTTTGATGGGGTCATCGCCATTGTTATACAACTCAATGTACTTGTCTTCATCGTTTTTTGCGGCGCCATAGAGTTCGTTAAGCACCAACTTGGTGAAATCGGAGGGCTTGTCGCCCACGGTGTAATCCTTTTCACCGGAGGTGGTGGAGTAACCGGCCTCATTGGTCACGGTCACTGAATATTTCACCTTAGTGCCATCGGCTTGAGCGGGAATGATGCCCACCCATGTTTTGCCGCTGCCGGTCATGTCCACGGTTTTGGCATTTCCGTCAATCGTGTAGGTCAAAACAGCCTTGGTAACTTCCATGAGACCCGAAACGGTTGCGGTGACAGTCACGTTGTCAAACGACGTGGGTGCTTCGGGATTGATAATGACGGCATCAATGTTTGATGGTCCCTCATAAACTTTATCTTCTACGCATGCAGCCAGCATCAATGTGGCCAAAAGCATGACAGCTAATTGTATCTTTTTCATTGTGTTATGTTGCTTTAATAGTGGTTGATTAGAAGTCAATCTCGAAACGGGCTCCCAGCATGTGGTATGCTACGCCGCCCTTGCCTTTAGGCTCCACAATCTTGGTGTAGTCGGCAGTGGGCTTGCCGTCAGCATCGTGTCCGACCAGGAGTTTGCCCTTGCCATTTGCGTAACGGTCGTTTTTGGAGTACTGATAGTTGAGGACGAACTTGAAGTTCTTGCCAATGTAGAAGTTCAGACCTGCAGTGAAGTTCTGTCCTGATCCACCAAATACGTCGCCATCGTTGAGGTCGAGATAGTCATAGCGCAGAGCCAACTCAATGTCGCCCCACTTGCGGCCAGTCGAAGGCTGTGTAAACTCGCCCTCAGCCACGTTGAAGCGCTGTTGTCCACCAAGCAGCAAGCACGTTGCGTGCAGATACCAACCACCGAAGTTGTAGCTGTCCTTTGCAGCCGACACGTGGTTGCGGATCCACTCCGTTTGGAAACGGGCGGGTCCCCAGTAGCCGGCGCCTTCCAAACCATAGAGCCAAGTGTGGTCTACGTTGGGAATGACGTTGGTGTCGAGGTATTTCTTGCGGTTGATGCTGGTTGCGTTACGGGTGCTGAAACGAGCGCCGCCGAAGTCGGATGGAGCATCCGATGTCTTGGGTGTGCGATAAGAAGCCTTGCCGCCGAAGTACAGGCCGTGGTGACGGTCAGCACTGTAGGGCATGTAGCCCATTTTGCCGGTGAACGAATAACCAGCGTTGCGGCCAAAGTCCTTGTTGTTGTCCTGTACGTTGGTGACTTCTTCAGAGCCTGCTACTTCTTGGAAGAACCACCCCAGAGAAGCACGGAAGTGGTCAAGCAGGTATTCACCTTGAATACCGATGTGGCGTGAAGGAACGAGAGCCTTGCACACCATTGGGCGTTCCATGAAGGTGAGGTAACGTGACGTGGTGGTCTGCTCCATCGAGAAGTCCTCTTTGAAGTTACCCACCTTGAAGGCGAAGTGCTCCAATCCGTCGTATTCGATGATAGCGTCTTTCAGCTCGAATGCGCCGTCGGCCATGTCCATGTCGATTTCACCATACCAGTTAGGAGTAACCTGTGCCTTGACGGCAAAACGGGCGCGGCGGATAGAAACGCCGTTGCCAATGTGGTCATAGTCGGAGTTGTTCATACCGAAGAAAGTGGCACCATCCACTTGCACGCGGTTGTCCAGCCACAATTTGTAGTTCTTGCTCTTGGATTCAAACACCAAGATGTTGTTACGCTGCTCGGCATGGAGCGCCTCACGATCAACGCGCACACCATACTGGTTGTAGGTGACGCTTTCGTCTTCAGTGTTTTGAGCCCACACGCTGCACGTGAGTGAGAGTGCCAGCCCAAACATTAAGGTAAGTAATTTTTTGTTCATAATGTTTTGTTTAGAGGTTGATAAAAAAAAAGTTTATTGATAAAATTTAATGTGTTCAATAATTACGCTTCGTTCCCACTTTTTTTATTAATGAATGCAAAAGTAGTGCATGTATCTGAAAAATACAAATAAATGTGGTCCCTTTCTTAGTGTTTTTAAAAAGAATTGCACGAATTAATGTGTTTTCAAACAAAAAATAATAAAAATATGTTGTTGATTATTATTGCACTTGTTGATATCAGCTATTGCGGTTTATAAAAAACGGCAAGAGCCGAAAACCAGCATGCTTTCGGCTCCTGATGTATAATGAAATAATTTGTAAGTGAGCACTTTCAGCGATAAAGGTCACTCGATGGGTTCGAGACGGATAGCGCATCCGCCGCTGCGAGCCAGTCGCAAGGTGATGACGTCATCGGCGGTGACGCAGGCTTGCCTGATGGTCATGGCGTAGGGGTTGCTTTCGTAGTCGGCATCGGCGGCATCTTCGTAGATCACGGCTTTGTAGGAGCGCCCTTTGTCCAAGAAATGGAGTGGGAGAGTGAGCGTCCTGTTCTGCTCGTTGGTGATGGAGCCCACGAACCATCGGCCCGTGCCGTTGCGCTCTTTGCGGGCGACCGTGATGTATTCGCCTATTTTTCCATGGGGAACGAGTGTACGGCTCCAAGTGGTGGGGCAGCTCTCGATGAAGGTGAGCGCCGGTTGCCCGTCGTAGTTTTCAATGGCGTCGGCAGCCATTTGCAGCGGACTGTAGAGCACCACAAATTCGCCGAGTTGCTTGGCGAGAGTGGAGTGGGGATGCGTTCCGGGGACGATTTCATCACCCTGATTGAAGATGGCGGGAGTGAAATCCATCGGACCGGCAAGGCCTCTGGTGAACGGCAAGGTGACCGTGTGGCTGGGCGGGTTGCCGCCATCGGCCGACCATGCGTTGTATTCCTGTCCACGCACGCCTTCCTGCGTCATCAGGTTGGGCCATGTGCGCTGCAAACCGGTGGGCATGGCGGGCTCGTGGTTGTCGATCATGATGTGATGTCGTGCCGCACATTCGATGACGCGCCGGTAGTGGCGTATGCCGTATTGTGACTTGGCGAGTTCTTTCCCGTCGAGCAGTTGTCCCACATATCCCGTCTTGACGGTGTTGATGCCCATGCTGTTGTACCAAGCGAAAGCCGAGTCCATTTGGCTCTCGATGAGTGCCGCGCGGCCCCACGACTCCATGTGTCCGATGAATCGCACACCTTGCGCCAGGGCATAGCTGCACACATCTTGGATATCGAAGTCGGGATATGCCTTCAAATAGGAGATGTGTTCACCCTGTCCCCATCCCGGGTTCCATCCTTCGGCCAGCACGCTGGCAAAGCCATGCTTGGCGGCGAAGTCGATGTAGCGTTTCACGTTTTGGGTGGTAGCGCCGTGGGTGGGTCCCATTTCCCACGTGTTTTTCTTCTTGTGAATGCTCCACCAGATGCCTATGTAGCGCCCTGGCTCAATCCACGAGGTGTCGTGGATGCGTGAAGGCTCGTTCAGGTTGAGCATCATGCGTGAGAGCAACAAGTCGCTGGCGGTGGGGCTGATGATGACGGTGCGCCAAGGCGTTACGGTGTGCCCCGTGGCATAGACCTTCACATGGTTTTGCCACGGCGTGAGTGCCGTGAGCAGGGTCACCGAGCCATCTGGTTGTGGGCGTGGCGTGAGGTTGATGCTGGCGTAATCGGTGAGATTGGCTTCGTGAATGGCGAGAAACAAATCGGGAGCATACTCGATGGTGAGGGGTGTGCACACGGTGTCTTTCTGCGACAATGGTGCCCGCTCGTAGATGCCTTCGAAGTAGGCCGTGCGGTTCGACGGGATAGACCATGCCGGAGCGTCGTGAGCCAGTCGCAGCTGGGTGAGTTCGTCCATAATTTGGAAGTCGCCGTCGCCGGGAAGCTCGTAGCGGAAAGCAAATCCGTCGTCGTAGGCTCTCACGATGATGTTCATGTGCTGGCGCGACGATGTGGTTTTACGTTCCTTGAGCGCGATGGTGATTTCGTTGTAATGGTTGCGCACGGTGTCGTCCTCGCCCCAGGGCTGTACCCATGTCTCGTCGTGGGCGACCACTTTGGGCTTGGCGCCTGTGGCGACCATGTTTTGCCCCAGGGTGCCATCGGCCAGTTGCATTCCCAGTGTGCTGGGAGCAATCACCGGCTTGTTGAGATAGCTGACGGAGTAGGTGGGCCGTCCGTGGTCCAAGCTCAGGTTCACTGTGATGTGGCCGCTGGGCGAGCCGACGGTCCATGCCGCAGCGTGTGTGGCGAAGGTGAGCAAGGCGGCGAGAATGATGTTTCTGGTCATGATGTGCTGATAGGGTTAATGTGACTCACTCAATTCTTAGAATGGGATGGGCTTGTTGTCGTTCTTGTCATTCAAGAAATCGACGTTGGCGGGTGGTGGGGTGAAACTGTTGGCGGGTTCTGGTGCGGCGGGCTGGGTGTCGCTGTTGATTTTGGACCCGATGGTGGTTTCTTCGGTCAAGTTTTGGTTCTCGTCCCAATTCTCAAATCGGGCATAGTTGGCACGGAAGAACAGTTTCACGTCGTCGACACTACCGCTGCGGTGCTTGGCGATGATGAACTCGGCCAGTCCGCGTATGTTCTGCCCTTCGGCATTCTCGGAGCTGTGCGTGTAGTATTCAGGCCGGTGAATGAAACACACGATATCGGCGTCTTGCTCGATAGCGCCCGACTCGCGCAAGTCGCTCAGCTGTGGCCGCTTGCCTCTCTTTTCATCGCTGCGGGTCTCCACACTACGGTTGAGCTGCGACAGGGCGATGATGGGTATGTTCAACTCTTTGGCTAGCTGTTTGAGCGAACGAGAAATGGTGCTCACCTCCTGCTCGCGGCTGCCGAATTTCATGCCGGTGGCGTTCATGAGCTGCAGGTAGTCGATAATGATCATCTTCACATTGTGTTCCTGCACCAGTCGCCGCGCCTTGGTGTTCAGTTCAAAGATGGACAGCGAGGGCGTGTCGTCGACATACAGCGGGGCGGAGTAGAGTGATTTGATGCGTGCGAACAGGTTTTCCCACTCGGCTCGTGAGAGTTGTCCGCTCTTGATTTTCTCGCTTTCCAGTGAGCAAACGTTGCTGATGAGTCGGTTCACCAGCTGCAGGTTGCTCATTTCGAGCGAGAAGATGGCAATGGGGATGTTGAAATCGACGGCCATGTTTTTCGCCATGGAGAGGACGAGCGCGGTTTTGCCCATTGCCGGTCGTGCGGCGATGATAATCAGGTCGCTGTTTTGCCATCCGCCGGTCAACTTGTCGAGGGCGTGGTATCCGGTCTGCAGACCGCTCAATCCCGATTCGTTGTTGGCGGCCTCTTGGATTTTTTTAAGCGCTTCGTTGATGACGGGGTCGATTTGTATCACGTCGCGTTTGAGGGTGTTTTTCGAAATCTCAAAAAGTTTGCCCTCGGCTTCCTGCATGAGGTCATAGACGTCGATGGTCTCGTCGAAAGCCTTCGACTGGATGCCACTGGAGAAAGTGATGAGTTCTCGGGCCAGGTATTTCTGCGCTACGATGCGTGCATGGTATTCCACATTGGCGGCACTGGCCACTCGGCCTGTGAGCTCGCTGATGCGTGCCGGTCCGCCTACGGCATCCAGGTTGCCGTCGTTGCGAAGTTGCTCGGTGACGGTGAGCATGTCGATGGGTCGCTGCTTGGCGGCAAGTGCCATGATGGCCGCATAAATCATTTGGTGCGTCATATCGTAGAAACTCTCGGGCTTGAGCAGGTCGCTGACCTCGCTGTAGGCGTCGCGCTCAAGCATGAGAGCGCCCAAAACGGCTTCTTCGACTTGCAGGTCTTGTGGCTGCAGTTTTCCAAATTCGCTCACGATTTCGCTTTCGTGCTGGGGTTTGCGGCGATAGTTCCTTGATTGTTGGTTGTTATCGTTTGGCATATATTTATAGGTAAATTCTAAAAAATGATGAATGTGGATGCAAATTTACTCCATTCTGCGAAAACGCCCAACAAAGCGCGAGCCAAATTTATCCACACAATATTAACATCACGGAAAAAAGTGGCGTGCTGGAGGCTTGGGCACTCCCGCCTATGTATGTCACTAAACAACAAGCACCCGAGCCATGTGAGCCCGGGCGCTTGGTTTTTTATGGGTAATTCGTTTAGAAACGGTAGCCGATAGCGATTTGGGCATTGCCGTTTTTGTATTCATAGTCTTTAAAAGCTTTGGTTACCCCAAGAGTGTAACGCCCTTGCACAAAGACCTCCTCGGTGATATTGTAGGTCAAACCTAAGCCAATACCAAAGTCTACTGTCTTTGTGTACTCTTTGTTGTCAAAGGTTGCATCTCCCTCTATACCATCGTGGGCTTTTTTGCTGTAAACATTAATTCCCAATTGAGGTCCAAAATCAATGCTCAATGATGGAATCACATAATATTTGAGCATTACGGGCACATTAATGTAATTTACGTTGTAGGTGATGTAGGTGTCTTTGTAACCCAGTGTTTCACCAGTAATTTCATCTTCAAGAGGAATGGTGAATTTGTATTTATCACCTTGAGAGGCGAATACGACTTCAGGAGCGATGGAGAAATTGTCGGTAAAGCGGTATTCAAAGAACATGCCAGCCTGATAGTTTAGAAGACCTCTAAAGTTTTTTGTGTCTTTTCCCCAGAAGTGGGTGTAGTCCACGCCGACCTTTGGGCCGAAGGTGAATTGCTTCTGCGCCATAGCTGTGCCTGCAGCCAAAATCATGCACAAGAGTGCGAGAGTAATTTTCTTCATAATGCCGTGATTTTATGGGTTAATACATAGTTGATGGCAAAAGTACAACAAAATTTGATAAAACAACAGTTTTGGTGGAATATTCTGCTTTGCGAAGTAAATATTGTTGCTCGAAACGGGCCTTTTTAAGAAAAAAAGCGTATCTTTGCAGTTGAAAATATGTTTATTTACTCTTAAAACTTTTTATGCATGAAAAAATCATTACTTTTACTTGTGGCTGTAATCACCGGCCTCTCGGCTTGGGCGCAGCAAACTGTGATTAACGTTGTAGAACAAACTGCACATATTACACAGACCTCTACCTTATATGTTGGCGAGGTTGTGCTTGACGGACAGCCGTCGTTCTATTATCTTTATTCCGAGGACATGACCAATACCTCAAGTGTGCTAGGCCCAGTAAGGGATTGTCTGTCCGATTTCAAGGATGGAAATTTCAGCGCATTGGTGCCGAGTATCGCTGGGGAATCAGACGGCAAGGGAATTGCCGTTTGCTCAAATGCTGACTATGAATCCAAGATGAACTCCGATTGGACGAGTGCTGCCAATGCCGGACAGGAATGTTTGCTCAACACGACAGTCACTTCATCATCCTCAGAAAATCTTTTTGAAACGAACGCCGACTTTGTCGAGAAGTGCACACGTCTCCTCAGTGACAATGGAATTGAACTCGTAGATGATGAGGGAGAATCCCTGGCAGTCAGTGGTATTCTCGGCGTACTGTCGTCGATCAACTCCGACGCTGTTACCTATACGGTGATTGACGGCGCTCTTGTCAAGCTCGTTGACAGGTCTATAGATTACTACGATGAATTGGTCACGGTGATGTACACTAAGGCCGAGCTTAAATCAAACGAGACTGGTGTTGAGGACATCAACGCGTCGCAGCCCCGCAGCGGCCAGCGCTACAACGTGATGGGCCAGCCCGTGGGCAAGGATTACAAGGGTGTCGTCATCGAGGACGGCAAAAAGTTAGTCATCAAATAATCAAACAACATATTCTTATGAAAAAAACATTACTTTTACTTGTGGCTGTCCTTGCCAGTCTATCGGCTTGGGCACAACAGAATGTCGTCACCACAGTTACGACTCATGAAAACGTAACAAAAAACTCAACTGTTTATGTCGGTGAGGTTGTCGTTGATGGTAGTTCGGTCATTAAATACCTCTATTCGGATGATGTGACGGATTCTTATGGACTCATAAAAGATTTGAGTGACTGCCTGGATGGCATGGCCGACGGTGATTATGCCGTCATGCTCGCTGGACAAGAGTTTGATTATAATTTGCACCCAGAAGCCCAGGGTTTTGCCATCTGCTCCAATGCTGACCTCATCGCAGCTATGGACGCAAACTGGAGTAGTGCGCAGTACGTTGGAACGCTGTACTATCCAGACAAATCGGTAACGTCCACGGTCAATTCAAACCTCTATGACCTTGACGAGGGTTTCAAGGCTGTTCTAGATGCCCAAACTGAGGAAAGGGCATCGATTATTGACAATCCAGTCGATGCGGAAAACTGTATAGTTACACATATTACTGTTAACTCTACTGATAACGTATATTTTACTGTCGAGAACGGAGAAATCATCAAGCACGTTGATACTAATGTATATTATAGTTGTGAATTGACTACGGTGATGTACACTAAGGCCGAGCTTAAAACAACCGTCACTGGCGTTGAGGATATCAACGCGGCGCAGCCCTGCAGCGGCCAGCGTTACAACGTGATGGGCCAACCCGTGGGCAAGGGCTACAAGGGCATCGTCATTGAAGACGGCAAAAAGTTAGTCATCAAATAATCAAACAACATATTCTTATGAAAAAATCATTACTCTTGCTTGTGACTTTGCTCGCCAGCCTTACCGCGTGGTCGCAGCAAACTGTAGTAAATGTTGTGGAGCGAACGGTAAAGGTTACACAGCAATCTACCTTGTATGTTGGCGAAGTTGTGCTCGATGGACAACCGTCGTTCTATTATCTCTATTCAGAGGACTTGAAAAATAGCGAAACGGTGTTTGCCGCAGTGAGGGATTGTCTGTCCGATTTCAAAGACGGTAACTTCAGCGTGCTGATGCCTAATATCATTGGAGAAACAGAGAATCTCGGAATCGCGGTCTGTTCAAACAATTCCTATGAGGCTTTAATGACCTCGGATTGGACGAGCGCAGTTAATGCCGGTCAGGCATGCTTGTCGAGCACAACTGTCAATTCATCATCCTCAGTTGACCTTTATGAAACGGATGCCGACTTTGCCGCAAAATGTATAGGAGAAGATTTCGCGGAATGCACTTTCATTGATGATGAGGGAAATGATGTGACGGTTAGTGGTGTTCTCGGCAAATTAGCGACTGACATCACCGACGATGTTACCTATACGGTGATAGACGGCTCTCTTGTCAAACTCATCAACCGGCATATTTTATACTCGTGTGAAATGACCACGGTGATGTACACCAAGGTAGAGCTTGAGGCAACCGGTACAGGAGTTTCTGCCATCGGGCGGTTCACTGTTAGTTCTGATAGAATAGTTGAATTTGCGCCGGGTAATGTTCAATACCACACCGGCACACAGCAGTGGCGTTTTGCCAACAACCAGTATGATGTCGTCGGCGTGGCTGACAATATCTCTTTGGGTGCGCCTGGTCACAGTGCGTGGATCGACCTGTTTGCTTGGAGTTGCGAATCCAGCTATTATGGTGTGAATCCATCGAACAAAGATGCCGACTACACAGGCGATTTTGTGGATTGGGGCAATCAGTTTGAGGGAGAATGGTTCACGCTTGCGAAAGACGAACTCCAGTATCTTCTCACTGGTCGAAGCAATGCGAGCAACCTGCGTGCCGAGGGGTCGGTGAATGGAATACACGGACTGATTCTGCTACCCGACAACTGGGAACTTCCCGAGGGTATAGGTTTCAATCCCGGTTATATCGGTAATGAGGAATACACAGAGAATGACTATACTATCGAACAATGGGGATTGATGGAAGCCGCCGGTGCGGTGTTCCTGCCGCATGCAGGCTCACGAACCGGTGGTTACGGGAATATGTGGAACGGAAATGTTGAGGCGACTTTTGTCAACGAAGAAACGGGCTTCTATAGCTGGGTCGACAATGTTCAAGTTTATGGCTATTATTGGACCTCGACGATAAATACGAGCGATGAAAACTTTGTTTATTACCTCATCACGCCGGGTTTGGATGCCGCTTTGGAGAATTACACAGCGCCGGTGATCTGGTCGCGTGAGCGCCGACGGGGCAACTCTGTCAGATTGGTCAGAGATGTGGTTTTCTACAACATCAACATCAGCGACGACTTTGAGCACGGCACGGTGACCTGCAACAAGGAGCGTGCCGCCGAGGGCGAGACCGTGACACTGACCGTGACACCCGACAATGGCTATGAATTGCAATCGCTCACCGTCTCTTTCGCAGGCGATGACGAGCCAAGTGGCGCACCGATGCTGGCACCGCACCGCGCCAATGTGGATTACACCCCAGGCTCCGAGCCGAACACTTACACCTTCGATATGCCGGCAGCCCCCGTGACCGTGAACGCCACGTTCAAGGAAGCCACCGTCACTGGTGTTCAGGATATCAACGCAGCTCAGCCCCGCAGCGGCCAGCGTTACAACGTGATGGGCCAACCCGTTGGCAAGGACTACAAGGGCATCGTCATCGAGGACGGCACGAAACGAGTGATTAAGTGAGAACAGCGCCATGCTTGCATGAGCGTTGCCGAGCGTGAACGAGTTAGAGCGAAGCTCAAATCATTGTGAGATAAGACTTCTCACATATCATTCCATAAGGCTCACCGAGCAATCGGTGGGTCTTTTTGCATTTTGTCCCACAAGTTTCCAAATCGTATCGATTTTTATATTATCTTTGCAGTTGAAATTGCGAAAATGTGTTGCGGTTGAAAACTGGTTTACTCACTTATAAACTTGTTAGGTGCATGAAAAAAAATATACTATTTCTTATGATGCTGCTCACGGCGGCAACGGCGTGGGCGGCAGATTATGAATTCAGGCCGACAATTATCTACGATGGCGTGGATGCCAGCGACGTTACTTTCTCGCTTACGGTAGGTGCCATAACTGACCATCCGTTGACCAGCGGGCAGAACTTTAATGTCGGCGTGAATGAAGTTTTTTCTCGTCCGACTAATTTTACCATTACGTGCTCAAATCCTAAAGGTCTTGATCTTCTGGTCACTTATAGCGGAATGGTTTATTTTGCGATTGCCGTAGAGAGAGATATTAGTTTTACCACGAACGATGCTGGTGGCTGCACTTTTTCCATATCTCATTATTCGGGATCTTCCAGTAATCGTTATATTGCGGTAACTATTACGGTGGTAGGTAATATTAATAGTTCTTATGACGTGAACCTACCTACGGGTCTGACGGGCGGAAGCATCATCAGCGATAAGACGAATCCCGTAACCACAAACGAGACCGTCACCCTGACCGCTGTATCCGGTAGCGGCTACCTGCCAACTAACATCAGTGCAACCCGTCACAATGAGGGCCAAGCGGTGGACGTTGACTGGGATGGCTCTTTCGACAATTCGGCCACCTTCTCCATGCCTAACGATGATGTCGATGTCAGCGCCTCCTTCACCAATGTTTGGACGGCGGCAGGCGGCCTTTTTGCCAAAATCCCCAAGAATAAAGACACGCGCAGCGTCACCATCCCCGACGGCGTTTCCTCGTTCAAGGTTTATGGCCCTACAGGCAGCAGTGCCAAGACTTCTTACTCCTTTTTGGAGAATGGTACTCTGCTACTGACTGTCCCTGAACTATACGTTGTCAAACTGACGGGCAACATACTGGCAAATGGCCAGTTTTCTATTCTGGTCTATGATGGCAACAGCACAAGCAGCACGCAGATAGGACAATATCATGGCAGTGTGTCTGGCTATAACGCAGCGCTACCCGACACCGTTGTCAGCACCGGAAACACGATGCTGATTATTACCAGATCTAGCAGTAATGATATCTCTGCAGGCCTCGACCTCACCGCCACCATCATCCCCAACCCCGCTCACTTCTCGCAGGACGGCAACACCTACACCATCCACACCGCCACGGGCTGGGATGTGTTCTGCGACATGCTTGACGGCGGCGAGGCGTTCAGCGGCAAGACCGTCGTCCTCGACGAGAACATCGAGGTGACTCGCATGGCGGGCGGCGCCGGCCATGACTTCCGCGGCATGTTCGATGGACAGGGCCACACGCTCACCGTCACATACGGCTCAGCTGGCAGCCCCATCGCCGATGACAAGGCCGCCCCCTTCCGTAACGTCGAGGGCGGTTGCGCGATTAAAGACCTGCACGTCTGCGGCGACATCTATGCCTCCGCGAAGTACGCCGGCGGACTCGTCGGCACCCAGTACGGTACGGTCACCATCCTCAACTGCCACGTCAGCACCGTCATCCACAGCTACACCAGTGGCGATGGCACCCATGGTGGCATCGTAGGCCACAATGGCAATAGCTCCGGTGCCAAACTCAGCATAGAGGGTTGCGTGTTCGACGGCAAACTGCTCATCTGTGGCACGACGGCCACAACCGACTGCGCCGGCTTCGTGGGCTACAAGCATAACAGCGGCACCGTCAACATCGCCAACTCCCTCTACGCCCCCGCCACCATCCCCGACGGTGAGAACGAGATAGCTTCCGGCGCCACTTTCGTGCGTAACGGCGAGAGCAGCAACATCACCAACTGCTACTACACCGCCGCCTTAGGCGCGCCGCAGGGCAAGCAGCTCCGCAGCATCACGGCAGGCGATTACGTGACCGTGGCCAATGCCGGAACACCCAAGACCGTTTACAACGTGAGCGGCATCACCGCCTATCCGACGGGCATTATGGTCGACTCGGTGCTCTACGCCGGCAACGGCGACGAGGTGGCACTCACCCTCGGTTATAGCGGCCATAATAATACCTTCATCGGCTTTGAGACCAGTGCCGGAACGCTCAACGGCAGCGAAAATCCTTACACGCTCACCATGCCCGACGAGGATGTGGTAGTGACTGCCGCTTTCGAGCAAGAGCATGTCATTGGTGACCTCAACGGTGACGGCGTGGTGGATGTCGCCGACGTGAACATCTGCATCAACGTCATTCTGGAAAGGGTCACCGATCCCGCCATAAAGGCGCTTGCCGACCTCAACGGCGACGGCACCGTGGATGTGGCCGACGTGAACATGATTATCAACATCATCCTCAGCAATTAAACAAGTGACATCATTCCACCCCATGGTGGGTGAGTCAAAGAAACACAAAAAAAAGGAGGGGTTCACGTCACATGTGAGCCCCTTCTTGATTGTATGTTACGGTGCCTTATGGTGTGACCACCACTTTGCGACCGTCGTTGATGTAAATACCCGGTTCGGTGGGACGATGGTTCAGGCGGAGTCCGTTCGGGGTGTAATAGATGTCGCTGTGACGCGTTTCATCGGTCTTCACCGAACTGATGCCCGTGTCGGCCTCTTTACGGCCGGTCAATAAGAACATTTGAGCGCCATAGAATGGGTTGCAGGTGCCGATATAGAGTCCTTCTTCGGTCTCGAGGAACGACGGGCAACCATAGTTGTACTTGTCGCCAAATCCATTGCGGGTGATGACCTCGAAGTTCACGCCGTCGGCAGTGCGGAACAGGTCGAATCCCCATTCGTCTTCGGCCACAAGGCGGTTGATGTAGAGATACATTTTGATGCCTTCAACATCGATGCGGTCGGAGATGTCTTGCAACATTTGCTTGAGGTTTTCGTAAATGGCGTCGAGCACATCACGAACACCTTCTCTCATGTCGTTCTGAATGAGTTCGGGGTTGTTGTAGCTCAGTTGGATTTTGGCATTGTGATACAAGTTGTCGAAATAATTTGCGGGCAAATTAGCGAGTTCAGCCAGTGCATTGGCCAATGCGAGAGCTTCGTTGTCGCCGTCAAGAATGCCTTGGGCCAGATACTCGATTTCGGGAGCATTGCCGCCGTTCAAATAGTCCTCAAGGTTTCTCAGCAATTGGTCAATTAAATTTTCGATATTGGCCAGCATCTGCAAAACGGTATCGTTGACCGGTGCATCGTCGTCATACTGTTCCAAGAAATCTCTGAGTTGTTCCAGCTTTTCGATGAGCGAAGCAACATATTCATTGGTTTTGAACTTGATCAAAATGTTGATGAGATTGTTGATATATTCAATCTTTTGCGCTCTTTCTTCCGGTGACATGTTGAAGAAGCTGCCGTTGGTGAGCTGCGTCAGGTAGCCGTAGCAGACACCCGAGTCCATGGTGGAGATGTAGAGTTCGTCTTCGTACACGCCCATGCGCCAGATGTATTCGTTGGTGGTGCCTTCGGTGAGCTTGGTGAAGTTGACGCACTCCTCAAACTTGCCGGTGGCATCGTTCAGCTTCCAAACCTTCTGCGGGTTGGTCAGGGTGCTGTACATGTGGCGGAGGAAGTCGGAGGCTTTCACCGGCTGGCCAGCAATTTTGCTGACCATGCCCACGATGGCGTCCTGCATGCAACCCACGGTGTGGTCGAAGGTGAAGGCGTAAAGTTCACCGTTGAACTCAAACACCGAACCCAGCACCGAGCGGTAGGTGTCGGGCTCGCCGCCCTCGATGTCGCTCAGGCCAGGGTTGTTGATGCCGTTGTTCAGGCCGGCCACCTCTTCCCAGTACCAGCCATACTCGTTGGCCTGCTCACCGGCTGCTGCCGGGTGTCCACGGAAGATGGTCATGCCCTCGGTGCTGGGTCCGCTGGCGTAGATGTATCCGTTGTGAACAGCAAGCTCCCAAACGGGGCAACCAGTGGTGTTGGCCATGATGGGGTCGTAGGCATACTCGCCGAAGTCTTTGTAGTCGGCCACACGGTCCCATTGCATGTCGTCTTCGTTGCTCTTCATGAGGACGGCCATCTTGCAGGGCGTGCGGGTGTCGCTTGGGTCAACTTCTTCGCGGGCGTCGGCACCGGCAAAGAACAGGTGGTCGTTATACACGCAGTTGGCGCGCATCGACACCGAGCCGTAGGTCTCGAACACCTTGGTGAACTTGCCGTCCATGTCCAGTTTCAGGATGTACTGCGGCATGTTGGGGTAGGCCGAGTAGGTGCCAAAGTACACGTCGTCGCCAAAGGTGACGGCCATGCGGAAGTAGATGGTTCTCTCGGCGGTGTAGAGCACTTTGACATCGCCAGTCTGGCGGTTGTAACTGAGGATTTGGGCTCCCTCGTCGGGCGTTGCGCTGTTGTGGGGTATGTCGCCATTGGTGACAGCATCGACAATCGACCACATGGTTTCGGTCGAGATGCCGTAGGCTGTCATCAGGGGCGAGAACATGTTCACCACGCCATTGGCCAGGTTGCGGCTGGTGGCGATGTAGATTTCATCGCCGCGCATGGCCAAGCGCCACGTGTAGCTGTTCTCGCGGAAGCCGCCGGGAATCAATCCGTCGATTTGTCCCTCTCCACGGTCAGGATTCGAGACTTTGACCACATCGTAGTCGTCGCCACTGATGGCAACGCCTTGTCCAGAGGCCGACAAAGCCAAAAGTCCTGCAAAGATCAGTAGAAATTTCTTCATAATAACTGCTATGTGGCTCCAATCGTAAAACAAACCGGAAAGGGGGAGGCGCCACATTATGCCCCCTCGTTGGCAAAAATACTAACAAACAAAGTTACAACCTTTTTTCATTTGGCACAAATTTGCCGGCGATTTTTAGTTTCGTTAACGATATTGCTGCGAAATTGTAATTACGAAGCGCAACCTCTGGCTTTCAAGGTGACAGTTGCCCTGCGGTTAAGTGAGAGCCCTTTTGAAATCGTATGACCGACAAAAAAGCCGTGGATTCCCCTTGATAGAGAAATCCACGGTGTTTCAAAAAAAGCGGTTGTCCTGCGATTAGCGGACACGTCCCTGATAGCTGCCGTCGCGAGTGTCGACCTCGATGGTCTCGCCCTCGTTGACAAACAGAGGCACGCGAACGGTGGCTCCTGTTTCGACAGTGGCGGGCTTGAGTGAGTTGGTGGCGGTGTCGCCCTTGATGCCTGGCTCGGTATAAGTGATTTTGAGCTGGGTCTTGATGGGCATTTCAGCGAAGAGGATGGTCTCGGTCGAGGCATCGCTCACCACTTCCACGATATCACTTTCTTTCATGAAGTCGGCACCGGTGATGAGATCCTTGCTGATGGGAATCTGTTCGTAGGTTTCCTGGTTCATGAAGATGGCGTCCTGTCCGTCCATGTACAGGTACTGATAGGGGCGGCGTTCCACACGCACGTCCTCGAGCTTCTCGCCGATGTTGAAACGGCGTTCCAGCACACGACCATCGACCACGTTTTTCAGCTTGGTGCGCATGAAAGTGTTGCCCTTGCCGGGTTTCACGTGCAGGAATTCGATGCAGAAGTACAGGTCGCCGTCGAGGCGGATGCAGGTTCCGTTTTTAATGTCTTGAGCGTTAATCATAAAATTAAAAGTGCTATAGTTAATAAAAAATGTTTTCTGTTTCTGAGTGGGCTTGACCGAGCAAGCCTCACAAAATCACTTGCAAAGTTACGGCAAATGAGCCATACTGCAAAAATTTTTTTTTATTTTTATCAACACACTTGTGTAATTTGGAGAAAGTTTGTAATTTTGCACGCGTTTTTGCGAATGTGGGTACTCCACAGGCGAGATTTTTTATCGTGAATTATTAAAAAATAAAGAGATAGAGCAATGAAACGTACATTTCAACCATCGAACATCAAGAAGGCTCACAAGCATGGTTTTCGTGCTCGCATGAAGACTAAGGACGGTCGCAAGGTGTTGGCTCGCCGCCGCGCTAAAGGTCGTTACAGCCTCACTGTAAGCGACACCGTTTACAAGTAAAAAGAGTCTTGCCAGCCAGGTGCTGGCCCATTAGCAGCATAGCCGTTATTTTCGCCGCGTGAGGGTGAATGTAACGGCCTTTGTTGTAAAAGTGCGACACATTCTGTTGATTTGGTTGCAAGAGTGACATATATTTGTTACCTTTGCAACACTTCTTTTTAAAGAAAGGTTGGAAAATGGATTTAGCTAGGCAGTCGCAAATAAGGATATGGCTCGTGTGCATGCTCGTGGCGATGGTGTCGTCGATAGGAGTGAGCGCCCAGGAGCGCATGGTGTCGATGGGCGACAGTATTGACCCCGTCCCGTTCAGCCGTTTTCTTGCCACCGGCCTTTATGTGATGGACATTGAAACCGTTGACCATGAGTGGCCGACTTGTGACTACATCAAGTCGCCGTCAAATGGCTGGGGCAAATCCATCACAAATGCGACCAAAGTGCCCGGGCGGCTCAAGATTTATGAGGGCGACAGGGTGGTCTATGACAGCGGCGACTATATCAAGGACGCCAAGGGCATGACCATTAGAATCAGGGGCAACAGCTCGGCCTATAACTATGCGAAGCCCTACAAAATCGACCTTCAGGACAAGGCCGACCTGCTGATGCGCAACAATCCCAGCTACAGGGACAAAGACTGGGCGCTGATTCGTGACCTCAGGCAGCTGGAAATGCAGGGTTGCGAAGTGAACAGGCTGCTGGGCCTGCAGTGGACACCCGGTTATGGATATGTGAACTTGATACTCAACAATGAATACCTGGGCCTATACATGCTGATTGAAACGGTGAAGCGCAACACGAATTGCCGTTTGAATGTGAGCAAGACGGGCTTTATTTTTGAGCACGACGCCTACTGGTGGAAACTGGACTATTCCATTCCCTCCATCCTGTATCCCATGATGCGGTACACGTTCAAATACCCCGATACCGAAGAGTTGACCGCCGCCAACAAGGCGTATATGAAGCAACGCATTTCGGATTATGAGCAATCGGTGCGTAACGGCACCTATCCTGAGCAGATCGACGTGACCTCGATAGCGAAATGGCAGCTGGGGCATGACATCCTGGGCGTGAACGACGGCGCGGGATCTAACCGCTTCTTCACGATATACGACCTTCAGTCGAAGATTGTCGCCGGCAACATGTGGGATTTCGACTCGTCGGAAATCACTGTTGACAATTGGTCGCGCAGCCATCTGGTCCTGTTGAAGGATTATTTCAAGAGTGCCAACCGCGACTTTGTCAATGAATACGTCAGTGAGTGGTACAGAATCAGGGAGACGTTGGTGCCTGCGATGCAGGACTTCTACGCCAAGTACAAGGCGTCGGCGAAGGGGCAAGCGCTTCAGCGCTCGTGCGAGTTGGAGAATATAAGATGGAGTCACAGTTACGTCTTTTACTATAATATCATGAGCCGCGTCGATTGGCTTAAGGCCCGCAAGAAATGGCTCGACCGTCAAATGAATATTCTTAATCCGGTGGGCGACGCTAATGTGGACGGAAAAGTTGACGTGGAGGATGTGAATGCCATCATCAACACGATACTGGGCATCGCCGAGGGGTATCGCCGGCCTTCGGACGTCAATCAGGACGGGAAAATTGATGTTGAAGACGTGAACGCTGTGATTAACATTATTCTTAATGTTTGAACTTCCCGTCGTCGCTCTATTTATTGAATTCAACTAAACAAAATAAAAATGAGAAAATTTTATCGCTTGTGCTGGTTGGCCGCTATGATGCTAGTGGTCACAACGGTTGTGAACGCACAAAAACAATTCACGCTCGAAGACCTGAACTTCGGCGGAACCAACTATCGCAACATGATACCGCAGAACAAGTCTTTGACGTGGTGGGGCGATCAACTCGTGAGGGTGGGGAGCGACACCTGTTGGCTTGTTGACGCTGTCAAAGGTAAGGAGAAGGTGCTGTTCACGCTCGAGGTGGTCAACGGCTGGAAGAAAGTGGATGCCGAGTTGACGTCGTTGGCTGGCGTGCAGTTCCCTTACCCCGATGAACCGCTGATGCTCGTTGCATCGGCCGAGGAACGCCTGTTGGTCAATTTTAAATCCCGCGACATCGTTTGGCGGCAACCTCGCGAAAAGGGGGTTCAAGCCAGCGGGTGGAACAAGAAAAGCCGTTGCATGGCATGGGTCAAGGACGACAACCTGTGGCTGACCGATGCGCAGGGAAAGAGCCGCCAAATCACTTCCGACGGGTCGCGCGACATCGTTTATGGTCAGGCCGTGCACCGCAACGAGTTCGGCATTGACGGCGGTCTGTTTTGGAACCCCGACGGTACGCGTCTGGCTTTTTATCGCATGGACCAGAGCATGGTGACCGATTATCCGCTGGTGAATGTGCCCGAGCTTGACGACACAACCCGTGTCATCGCTCAGGCCGCGCCCGAGAAGTACCCCATGGCGGGTCAAACGTCGCATAAGGTGACGGTGGGTGTGCTGGACGTGGCAACGGGCGACACGCTGTATCTGCAAGCTGGCGACCCCACTGACCGCTACTTTACCAATGTGGCTTGGAATCCGGCAGGGACAGTGATTTATATCATGGAACTGAACCGCGACCAGAACGATTGCCGCCTGGTGAGCTACGATGCCACCACTGGCCGGCGCATCGCTGAATTATATCGTGAGACCCACGAAAAATATGTCGAGCCCCAAACTCCAATCGTGTTCCTCCCTTGGGACGACAACCAGTTTGTCATACAGAGCCAGAGGGATGGCTACAATCATCTTTATCTGTTCGATGCCGCTGGTCGGGAACTGAGGCAACTCACCCGGGGCGAGTGGACGGTGATGGAATTTATGGGATTTGACACCGAGCGGAAGTCGATGGTCATAGCGGCCAACGCCGAAAGTCCTATTCAACGTAACCTTTATCGTGTGGATGTGACCACGGGACAAATGACCCGCATCGATGAGGGTGGGAGAGGGTGGCATTCCGGCCTGCTGAGTCCGAGCGGGAAGAGGCTTGTTGACTATTATCAAGAGCCCACAGTGCCGCGTAATATCGCTGTGGTGGATGTGCGCGATAATGTGCAGTACAGTTATTTCCACGCGCCCGATCCATGGGATGGCTATGCCGTGCCCGAATATCGGTGTGGCACTATCAAGGCCGATGACGGAACGACCGACCTCTACTATCGCATGGTGATGCCAGTGGATTTCGACCCCACGAAAAAATATCCCACGGTGGTCTATGTCTATGGTGGGCCGCATGCCCACAATGTGGACGCCCGATGGCACTACGCCAGCCGTTCATGGGAAACCTATATGGCCCAGCGTGGCTATTTGCTGTTCATCCTTGACAACCGTGGCAGCGAGAACCGTGGGCGTGAGTTTGAGCAAGCCACGTTCCGGCAGTTGGGGCAGGTGGAGATGCAGGATCAGATGCGTGGAGTGGACTTCCTGCGCACGTTGCAGTACATCAATACCACTCGGCTGGGTGTGCACGGATGGAGCTACGGCGGTTTTATGACCATCAGCCTGATGACCAATTACCCCGACGTGTTTAAGGTTGGCGTGGCCGGAGGGCCGGTAATTGACTGGAAATGGTACGAAGTGATGTACGGTGAGCGATATATGGACACGCCGCAGGATAATCCCGAGGGGTATGCCAAGGTGAGTCTGCTGAACAAAGCCGAGAACTTGAAGGGACGACTCCAAATCATCATTGGGTTGAACGACCCCACGGTGGTGCCGCAACATGCCTACAGTTTCCTGAAAGCGTGTGTGGCCGTGGGCACTCAGCCCGATTTCTATGTCTATCCCGGGCAGGGGCATAACATGAGGGGACACCAAAGCGTGCATCTGCATGAGCGCATCACCCGTTATTTTGATGATTACCTGAAGTAGTTCACTTCATCTGCAAATAGCAAACGACCTTGACTCCCACACGGGGTCAAGGCCGTTTTGTTTGATACTCTTACGGGGCTTGTCGCCACCAAGACTTACTCAGCCTTGCCATTGCTGCCCAGCACTTCGATGATTTTGTGCTTGTAGAGTTTCTCCATCTCGTCGCGAGCGGGACCGCAGTATTTGCGGGGGTCAAACTCGCTGGGCTTTTCATCAAAGACCTTACGCACTGCAGCGGTGAAGGCCAAACGGCTGTCGCTGTCGATGTTGATTTTGCACACAGCGCTCTTGGCGGCTTTGCGCAGTTGCTCCTCGGGAATACCTACGGCGTTGGGCATCTTTCCTCCGTGAGCGTTGATGATGTCGACATACTCTTGAGGTACGCTCGATGAGCCGTGCAGCACGATGGGGAATCCGGGCAATTTCTCCATGATGGCATCAAGCACGTCGAATGCCAGTGGGGGAGGCACGAGGCGACCAGTGACGGGGTCAATGGTGCACTGCTCGGGAGTGAACTTGTAAGCGCCATGGCTGGTGCCGATGCTGATGGCGAGCGAGTCACAGCCGGTGCGAGTGGCGAAGTCGATAACCTCTTCGGGCTTGGTGTAGTGCGACTCTTCGGCTTGAACCTCATCTTCAACACCTGCCAGCACGCCCAGCTCGGCTTCGACAGTCACGTCGAACTGATGGGCATATTCCACAACCTTCTTGGTCAATGCGATGTTTTCTTCATAGGGCAGGGAGCTGCCGTCAATCATCACGCTCGAGAAACCGTAGTCGACGCAGCTCTTGCACACCTCGAATGAATCGCCATGGTCAAGATGCAAGCAAATCTGCGGATGCTCCCAACCGAGCTCCTTTGCATACTCCACAGCACCCTCGGCCATGTAGCGCAACAGCGTTTGGTTGGCATAGTTGCGAGCGCCTTTCGACACCTGAAGGATGACGGGCGACTTGGTCTCGGCGGCAGCCTTGATGATGGCCTGCAACTGCTCCATGTTGTTGAAGTTAAATGCGGGGATGGCATATCCGCCATTGATTGCTTTAGCAAACATTTCTCTGGTGTTAACCAGTCCTAAATCTTTGTAGCTTACCATGTTATGATTAAATTAAAAAATCGGTAAATAAAACTATTAACTTTTCAACGGCAAAAGTACGAAATTATTTACAATAGGTGCCCGATATGTCCCCTTATTAACAAATAATAATACCCGACCTTCCACTTTTTCAGCTGTCAAAGATTGCCGACGCTCACTTGAAAGTCGTTGAATGCCTGTTGTTTGAGATTCACATCGCCAAGATTTTTCAAAAAAATATTCAAAATACTTGCACAGTTCAGTTAAAGGCAGTAATTTTGCATCGCTTTTCCGAAAATTATTTCGGATTTGCAGTTCGGGATGTAGCTCAGTCCGGTTAGAGTACGCGTCTGGGGGGCGTGGGGTCGCTAGTTCGAATCTAGTCATCCCGACTGAAAAGGAAAAGGTTGGTAAATAGGCGATTAAGCCATTTATCAACCTTTCTTTTTTGCGGATTTAGGCGGAAAATGCCGTAGAAAAAGCAAAAACTGCAGAAAAAAGAACTCAAATATTTATAGTAATGGTTATTTATTGAAAAAATACGTATCTTTGTCATCTAAATTTAGGGCAATGTTGTATATTCTTTTTGATGTTAACACCAATTACTTTATAAATAACCTGCTATGAATTTGATTCAAAGCTAATTAATTGATGCCAAATTGACTTATGTATTGCAACAAATGTGGTTGTCTGCTTCCTGACAATGCGAATTTTTGTCCAAAGTGTGGCGAAACAGTGGTAAGCAACGAAAATGAATTTACGTCTGAGTTTGAAACTGACAATTCACAATTAGACGAGTATCCAAAATCCGAACTCACGTCGGAAAAAGGGGAAAAAGGACTTAAAAGCATTGTTTGGATTAGTGCCATAGCTATTTTTATTATTGCTGCAGCTATTGGCGGTTGGATGTATTGGGATAATAAGCTCAAACAAGAAGCTAATGACCGTGCTTTGGCACTCGAACAAGCACGGCTCGATTCTTTCGCGGCTGAAAAGGAACGAATTGCCGGCATCATGGCTGCTCCGGAGATCAAAGTCAATGAAAAAGGCTTCTTCTCCATTGAAGACTGTCCTACGACCCACGAAGGTTTAGGGATCAAGTTCACATTCAGTTATGACGAAACCTACAAAATAGTTGAATCAATCGAGATAATCCGTGATGAGGACGTAGTACTTTTTATACACAATTATAATACTGAAGAAAGAAAAATATGCTTATATCGTGAATCCGATGAAGATGTTCCAATTCATTATCTCGATGCCAACTTCGACGGTTATATTGATGTGTATATTGGACATGTAGGGCAGGATTCAGGAGGGTCTGAGTTGGTGCTATGGAATCCGGAAAAAGAATCGTTTGAACGTGTGCTCATAGATTATGAAGGCTCATCTTGTCCTGTATGTTTAGATGATGTCTTATTTTCTCCATCAAGCAAATCTTTATATTCGACAGGCTATGGATATGAGGGTGAGCCAAAAGTAAAGAAAGAATGGCAAGGGAATAAATTGGTGTCAAAAGAAGAACTGGTGGAGATTATGACTCGCAGTAGTTATGAGATGTACGATGTGACTAACCGATACACTTTACGTGAAGTCAATGATGGTAAAGTGATATGTAGCACCGATAATCCCAGTCAATTACCTGGTGAGTGGCAAAAGATTGCATGGACGCCCGATGAGGAAGAAGAAGCACAATTTGCTGAAGAGGACCGCCGAGCCGAAGAAATGAAAAATATTGAGTGGATGTATGGTACATGGCGATGTGATGTTGGCGGAGGTGCATATACTATGGTAACAATAACATCTTCAGAAATCAGAGGACATTATTTTTTACCCATTAGAGGCGAGTATTCTTTGGGGTCTTCATCTTATCGCATAGAGGGTGACAGACTTATCTCGGATAAGTTACAACTGCGCCTTGACAGGGAGAATCAAAGAGTGCTTGGTAACGATGGAAGACCATTCTATAGGTCATCGTCATCTTCAACACAAAAATCAAATAATAGTTATAGTCAATCGAATTCCACACCAAGATATATATTAAGTAAAGAAAAAGATGTGCAAGACCACATAGATGAATTATACCTTTCGATTCGTTCGGGGCAAATGGGTCCGAACATCATATTTCTTCGTCAAGCTCTTCCATCTGAGTTTGATGATCTTATCAACTATTACAGCAGGGAGGGAAATTATAATAAAGTACGCGATTACCAATACAAGAAACGAGTCGTTATGAATGCTTTTCGAGAAATAGGCATGTAAATAATTTGAAATCTTAATTGTCATTCGCATCTGTGGGCTAATAATCGCAGATATTACGATCGGCTCAAATGACGATATGATACTTTAATTAATGGAAAAGGCTGAACCTCTCGGCGAGGTCTTGCCATGAACAAAATCTTAAAGTGCTGATACTTTCCTCTGAAGAAAACGTTTCTTCATCTCGATAGGCTCATATGTTGAGATTTTTGTCTATTTTTGCATCATTAAATTGATTGCTTTGCTTGACAAAATAAAAAAACTGGTTGATTTCTGTTTGAATAAGTACGCGTGGTTGCTATCGCTCGTGCTTAAAATCAATGTCGTGCGTCTCAACAAAGAAAGATACACGCGCAAGGTGGTGCATCGTTTCTGTCGTGACAATGAGGATGAGATGTGTCGCAAGGCTCTGGAGACGTCATTGTCGAGCGTTCTCACCGACAAGCAGAAGCAGCGGCAGTATAAGTCGGTACTAAGGACTTTTGGCTCCATGGTATTTCTGATGTCGTTCACCACCTGTTTTCCCGAGAGTATCATGGGAATTGTGATTGGCTGCGTCGTAGATATTGCATTCTTCCAAGCATGTCTCTATATGGCTATGCAGCGCATCCTCCTGCTATACGGCACACCGGAGGACGAACATGCCGATGAGACCAAGGCTGTGCAGAAGGTCGTGGCCATCGAGAGTTCAGGACTAATGCTGGGCAAGTACCCGCTGTTACAGAAGATGAAGAGCGCAGTGGGATGGCTTGCACGGCAACTGGTGAAGCGCATTGGCCCCAAGTACCTGGCCAAGGCATCAAGAACCGTCTTTATCGTGTTACGCCGCCAGGCCATCAAGTGGTTCTCGATTGTCATTGCCAAGGAGCAGGTCGATATGCTCTTCAGCTTGATTGTTCCCGTGACCTGCGCTTTGATTGCCGGAATCGTGTCTGTGATTATTTTCATTCCCATGTGCAGCAAACTGAGAAAACACCTAATAAAGCAAACATAGAACCACGCAGGATGTAAAAAAGGCAATGATTCACGCAAGGCTGCTGCCTTATGTTGCAAATGCAATGATTCCTACCTATGCAACTTGCCGACAGTCTCGGGCGACATGCTTTCTTTGGATAATCTGCTCACTCTCGGCAATGCTCATGCAAGCATGGCCTTGCGCTCGCTTACTCGCAGATTTCTCTGTCTCGACACGGAACGCCGAGATGAGTGCTGATAGTTGGTTGGTTTCAATCATAAAACTTTTGCGATGTGAATTACACCGCAAAAGTAGATTGATACGGATGCTCAGCAAAAGACACAATTGTAAGGCAAAAAGTTGTATCTTTGCAGCCGTAATTAGAACGATAAATCGGAATTTATAGAGGAGCTAAAATGGTTAACTACGGATTGAAGGATAAAGTTGCCCTGATTACTGGTGCTAATAATCCACAGGGCATTGGAGCAACTACGGCATTATCTTTTGCTCGCGAAGGGGCAAAGGTGGTCTTGGTCTATAAAAGATTGCAAAGGCCATATGACGAGACAAAGACTGAAAGGAACGGCACTGACAAGTATTTCAAGGCAAACGCCGGGGATGCGAG
>JAFZRJ010000008.1 GCA_017619935.1 Muribaculaceae bacterium
AGTGAGAGTAATTTGGGCCGAAGGCCAACATGCGAATAAGCGAGCGCAGAACAAAAAGAAAAATGAAGTTTTTCATTTTTTATGCCGAGTGAGAGTAATTTGGGCCGAAGGCCAACATGCGAATAAGCGAGCGCAGAACAAAAAGAAAAATGAAGTTTTTCATTTTTTATGCCGAGTGAGAGTAATTTGGGCCGAAGGCCAACATGCGAATAAGCGAACACGGCCGGGGGTCAAGCGACCGCCAGCCGTGCTGTGCCCGGAGTGGGACTCGAACCCACACGGCCGCAATGGCCAAGGGATTTTAAGTCCCTCGTGTCTACCATTCCACCATCTGGGCAGCAAATGATTTTGCGGCTGCAAAAGTAGTAAATAATTTTGATACAACATCAAAGATGCTCGGAAATATCAAAAAAAAACTCACCGAAGTGAATTTTTCAAGTGATTACTCCTCGTTTATGCAGCTAAGATAGATAAGGGCTGTGAGGAATTAATTATCGTAATAATGCGATAAGAGTGTGCTATAACATCCTCTTTATATCACAAATTGTGATTCTTGCTTTCGGAAAAGTACCTCAATCCCAAGTGCCGCCATAATCCTAAAGAACAGGCTGGCGCTGGGAATGATTTTGCCATGCTCCAACTGTGAGATGTACGACTTGGATGAGTGGACCTTTTTGGCAAGTTCCGACTGGGTCATGCCAGCTTCTCGCCGCGCTTCAGAAAGAAGTTGGGCGGTATAGAAGGAGTAAGCCTCCTCGTCAAATTTGCGTCTTTCGGGAGTGCCCACTTCGCCGTATCTTTGCGCAAGCACGGCACTATAATCCGAGACTTTGTGATTGTTTGTCTGCATAATAAGCCTCCTTGATTTTGATTGCTTTTTCTATTTCTTTCTTTGGTGTCTTATTTGTTTTCTTCTGAAAGCAGTTGAACAACACTACAATATTGCCTTCGTCAAAGATAAAGAACACACGATAAATGTTACTGCCTGATTTCACTCGCAATTCATATAACCCGTCTTTGATGGATTTTACGAATTTGGATGGGAGCCTGTCCTCTGTGGCTAGCAGAGAAACGAGATAATCCACCTTCTTTAGTTCCTGTGGATTAAGTGTTTGTATGAATGATTCAAAGTAACCACCGTATGTTATAATCTTTCTCACGCTGCAAAGTTACGCAAAAGTTTATATATAACAAAACTTTTTGCTGATTTTTTATTTTCCGCACTCTGGGTGATGGTGTTTTGACGGTGGTGAGCTAATGATGTTTTTTGCTTGCATTTGCAAAATATTTCAAGGTGGGCCTGCGTTATTTTAATGATGAAGAGATTACGGATAAAATGGTATGTAGCGTTACTTGCCGTGTTGTTGATGGCGAGTTGTGAGAAAGTGAACAACAAAGAAGTTCCCAAGTTTATTGTACAAATAGACTTGGGCACCTACGCGCTGTGGAACACCTACGGTGTACACGGGGTGGGGGATTATCGCATATTCAACCGAGGCAAGCAGTTGCCGTCCAATTTTCCTTATAATGTCAACACCTACACGGGCTATGGTGGTGTGTTGCTCATCATGGCGCTCGATGGTTCGACGGGCAGTTATGAGCCTCAGGCTTTCGATGCGGCTTGTCCGGTTGAGAACAAGCCCGAAGTGAGCATAGGTATTGACGCCTCTAACTTTGAGGCGGTGTGCCCCGAGTGTAAATCGCGTTTTAATGTGCTTACCGGCATGGGAGGCCCTATTAGCGGCATTGCCAAGACAAACAATTATGGGCTTCGCCCTTGTAAAGTCCGTTCCTCCGGCAATGGAGGCTACATCATCACTTCACAATGAAAAACATGAATATGGAACCTTTATTTTCGATTATTACAGTGACTTGGAACGCTGCAGGAGTGATCAAGCCCACTTTACAGAGTGTGAGCGAGCAGACTTGTGCCAACTATGAATACCTGATTATTGACGGAGCGTCGAGCGATGACACCTTGACGCTGGTGCGTGAGGCCAATATCTCCGGCACACGCATATTCAGTGAACCCGATAAGGGCCTTTATGACGCGATGAACAAAGGCATTGACCGCGCTTTGGGCAAATACCTGATATTTTTGAATGCCGGCGATGCTTTCGCTCAACCGACCACACTTGCCGAGTTGGCGATGCTTGCAGAATCGGATGCGGGTGTGCTTTATGGTCAAACGCGACTGGTGGATGCCGACCGCCGTGTGGTGGGACGGCGCCATCTCACCGCCCCGCAACACCTTACAGCCGACAGTTTCAAGCAGGGCATGCTGGTGTGTCACCAGGCTTTTGTCGCCCGTCGTGACATAGTCCCGCACTATGATTTGAAATACCGCTACAGCGCCGACTATGACTGGTGCATACGGGTGCTGAAACAATCACCGTCGAATGTTTATGCTGGCGATGCCCCCATCATCAGTTTCCTGACCGACGGTCTTACGAGCAAATACCACCGCACATCGCTTATGGAGCGTTACCGCATCATGTGTCACTATTACGGCACTTGGCCCACCATCGTGCGTCACTTGGGCTTCATCCCGCGTTATTTGAAACGCAAGATTTGTGGCCATCAGTAGCCACCGAAAAACATAATTGTTGTTCCATTTTGTCTGTTTTGTTGTTTTTTTAGATGAAAATAATTAATTTTGCAGTCCAAAACGGAACTATGTATGAATTACCAAGCTCAAAGCCAACTCAAGGACCATGGTTATTGTTTGGTGGATTTGGACGACATCAAGAACGCCTCGCGTGAACTTAAAAGTTCCAATCTCACCATCATAGCCTTGTGCAGTGAAGGAAGTATTGATTATGAATTCAATATGGAGAACGTGCATGCCGATGCCGGGATGCGCATTTGCTATCTCCATGTGGTTCAAACCCGAATGTTGCACTGCACGCCAGATTGCAAGATGAGGGCACTGGTGCTTGACAACGCGTATATGTTCGACTGCACGGTGGGCGTTGAGACCAATCAAATCAGTTGTGTGTTTGATTCGCCGGTCGCCGAAATTCCAGAGTCTTATGAGATGGAAGTGCTTCATTCGATGTTCGACTTGCTGGATAATATGCTCCAATTGCCTGTCGCCATTAGTACGAGACAGGTGACCCGAAATGTGGTGCGTAGCATAGTGCTTATGTTGTGCAATATGGAAGCCAACAACGCGCGGTCGTCGGTGAAGCGAGCTACTTATACGATGGCAGACACCTATTTCAGGCTCTTCATCACTCTGGTCGCCGAGCATGTCAAGACCGAGCACGAGGTGTCGTTTTATGCCGAGCAGTTGCATATCACTCCCAAATACCTTAGCGAAATATGCAAACAAAAGACGCAGCGAAAGGCGAAGGAAATCATTTCCGGCATCTTGTTGCGCCAATTGAAAGGCGATTTGTTGACCAGTGGGAAATCAATGAAAATCATTGCCGATGAATACGGCTTTGCCGACCAGTCGAGTCTGGGCAAATTTTTCCGCAAAATGACGGGGCTGTCACCCCTCCACTTCAAGCAATATCAATCTGGATCAAGAAAAAAGAGAGCCGACGATGAAACAACTGAATGACCATCAATTATTTGTGGTGGCTCTGCTGGGATTGCTCGCGGCATTGGCTACCGTAGTCAATAACATGTTCTCTCCGGCCATGCCTGTGCTGTCGCAGGTCTTGGGGTGTGAAATCTCGGAGGTGCAGTTGTGCCTGACCGCCAGCATGGGCGGACTGGCGCTGGGCCAGGTGGTGGTGGGCCCGTTGAGTGACTATTTTGGTCGTCGCCGCCCACTGTTGTGGTCCATGGTGCTGTTTTTGGTCTCCACGTTGTGCATCATGCTCATTCCGGGCATGGGGCTCAAGTGGATGATATTTCTGCGGTTATTGCAGGGCCTTGGCGCAGGCGGTGGCGTTGTGATTTCTCGTTCCATCGCTACCGACATGAGCAGTGGCAACCGGTTGTTGAAGATGTTGGCGCTCATCAACGTCATCAACGGCATCATGCCTATTGTCACCCCGCTGTTGGGAGGGTATCTGACCACACAATTTGGTTATGAAGGCACTTTCGGCGGTATGCTCGTCGTGGGTGTCGTGCTGGCCGTGGGGTGCCTGTATCTGGGCGAGACCTTGTCGGTTGCGCAGCGCAGCCATTCCAGCATCAAGTCCACGATGGCACTCTTTGGTCGCGTGTTGTCGAACCGAGAATTCCTGTATACGATATTGCATCAGGGCGGTGCTCTCGCTGTACTCTTCGGTAACATTGCCGCCACTCCGTTCATCGTGCAACACTATGGATATGGCCCCGAACGAATAGGGCTGTTGCTGGGTATGAATGGAATTTTCACTGCGTTAGGAGCGGGGTTCGCTCCGGCTCTGGGCGACGCTATTAAGGGCATTAGAATCACGGCGGCAGGCTTGGTGCCTCTTTCACTCATCTTGTGTGTGCTCCTGTGGATGGACATGGGATTGTGGCCTTACGAGGTGCTTGTGTGTCTGATGCTTGTGTTTGTAGGTGTCACGCTCACTAGTTCATCGTCGCATGCTATGGAGTGCGCCCGCAACGAGGCCGGCACGGCATCGGCGCTGCTTGGTGCCGTGGGGTTCATTGTCGGTGGTGTTGTGGCACCACTGATGGGACTGGGCAATTTGTTGCACAGCACGGCCGTGTGTTATGTGTGCGCAGCGCTGGTGGCAGCCCTTTGTCTAGTTGGCATCCGTCGGAAACAGTGAAAGACTGGCAATTTTGAATATTTTTTCACAGCAGACATAATAGTTAGAAAAAAAGTAGTACTTTTGTCTTTTCATAGAGGTCAAATCAATAGGAGGCAACAAAATGAAATCGGATAGCATAGTAATCATTCCCACGTATAATGAGCGTGAGAACATCGCCAATATGATAGATACCGTTCTCGCCATTGAAGAACACTGCTTTGATCTGCTCATTATCGACGACAATTCTCCCGATGGCACCGGAGGCATTGTGGATGGTCTTATCGAGCGTTATCCCGAGCGGCTGCACATCATCAAGCGAAGCGGAAAGCTGGGCCTGGGTACGGCCTATATTACAGGCTTCAAGTGGGCATTGGAGCAGGGATACGAGTATATCATAGAGATGGATGCCGATTTCTCTCATCCGCCCATGAAGTTGATAGAACTGCAGAACGCTTGCGCCAACGAAGGTGTGGATGTGGCCATCGGTTCCCGCTATATCAGTGGCGTGAATGTGGTGAACTGGCCCATGGGCCGCGTACTCATGTCGTACTATGCTTCGGCCTATGTGCGTCTGATTACTGGCATGCAGGTGCGCGACACCACTGCGGGCTTCGTGTGCTACCGTCGCGAGGTGCTGGAGTCCATAGACCTCGACAGCATCGAATTTAAGGGCTATGCCTTCCAGATAGAAATGAAATTCACTGCCCATCGCATGGGGTTCAAAATCAAAGAAATACCCATCGTTTTTGTTAATCGTGTGCTGGGCACAAGCAAGATGAGCAGCGGCATCTTTGGCGAGGCCGTGTTCGGTGTAATGAAACTACGTTTGTCAACTATTACCAATCGCAAGAAATATCAGCGTCATACAAAGCAACAATGAAAAAGACTGTATATGTTACCCTCTGTTCGTTCTTAACTATTGTTTTGGCCTACGGACAGCCGCCTGTAGTACACACTCATAAAGGTGAAACCGCACGGTCGGCCGACGGAGGCATCACCATCACGAACATAGGGAAAAAACAGCAATTTGACTGGCGCGACAAGGAAACGCTCGACAAGGATGTGTTCTCGCCCAAGAGCGTGAACTTTCATCCCGACGGCAGCAAGTACTACGTAAATTCGCTGGAGGGTTGCGCCACGGTGGCTTATGCCACCAGCGACAACCACAAGGTGGCGGTCATCCCTCATCGTTTCAATTCGGGACGCGGGCCGTTGTGGGCAACTCCGAGTGGTTATTACCATTTCACGCATTATACCGACGGCGAATCACGGTCGTTCAGTGGCAAGCCCGTAGAGGGTACTTTTTCACATGGGGGACGCTACTTGTGGGTGCCTTATTACCGTCGCACCTTCGACATCAATGCACAAGACCCTAGTGCGGTGGCCATTATCGATACCCGTTGCGACAGCATCGTGAAGATGATGGAGACGGGTCCGCTACCCAAGATGATAGCATGTTCGCACGACGGCAGCACAATCGCTGTCACCCACTGGGGAAACAACACGGTGGGAATGATTGACGTGTCGAGCGATGACCCGACGCAGTGGCATCATCTGCCCTATGTGGTGGTGGATTATGAATTGCCGCTGAATTTCAGCCTGACGCACGAGGTGAACCGTGATGGCAACAGCGGACTGATGTTGCGCGGTACGGTGTTTACGCCCGACGACGATTATCTGCTCGTGGCTTGCATGGGTGGTGGCGGCATTGCCGTGATTGACATGAAAACGAAGAAATATTTGGGCAAAATAGGCGGCATTTCCAACGCACGCCATCTCATCATCAATCATGGCTATCTCTATGCGAGTGTTAACTCGGCCGGTCTAGTTCAACGAGCGCCTTTCGACCAAGTGATGGCAGCCATCAAACAGCGCAACGGCATGAGTATGACCGTGCCAGGAGGCTGGCAAGTGTGCAAAGTGGGTGGGGGAGCACGCACCATCGAGGCATCGCCCAGTGGTCGCTATGTGTTTGCCGCCTGCAATTCATCCAGCGCGCTCTTTGTGGTTGACACACGCGTTATGCAGGTGGTGGCGCAGATTCCTGTGGATTCTTATCCAGTAGGACTGGATGTCTCTAAAGACGGGCATTTTGTGGTTGTGACTTCGCAAGCGCGAAACTACCACGGCGGCAATGCGGTGAATTTATATCAAGTGGAATATGGCGACGAACAAGCCGAGCAGGCCGCTTTGGCCGAGTCGGGCGAGCGCACCGACAGTGTGGCATCGGTCGATGCCGTGGAACCTCAGGTGTCTAAAGCTAACACTTTGTGGGGGTTGAAAGCCGACAAGTGGCCCGTGGTGGGTACACTGGCGGTCATATTACTGCTGGCGATTGTGTTCTTCATTCGCCGCATCAGGCACCATAACAAAAAACAGTAGGAGTATTAACCCTTGACGGTAGTGAGGGCCTTCTGAAGTTCCTTGAGTTGCGCTTTTACATTTTTGAGTTTGTCCACCACTTCAAACCGCTTGTCCACACCATCGCGGTTGGCTCTGATTTGAGCCTGAGCGGCATCGAGTTTGAACCCCTTTTCCTTGACCAGGTAATAGATTTTCCGGATGATTTCTATGTCATTAGGTGTGTAGAAACGGATGTTCTTCGCGTTTCGGCGTGGCTTGATGATGGTGAATTGCGATTCCCAATAGCGCAAAGTGGATTCGGGCAGCTCAAGAATCTTGGCCACATCACCAATCTTGTAAAATTTTTTATCTAGTTCCTGCATAACACAAGTTGTTTAATCCACTTATTAAAGGAATGTACAAATTTCCACCCAGTAGAGACCGCTGTCTTCGTCGTCGGTGGTGGTGATGACAGTGCCATAGTCAATGTCATCGCCATCGTAGCCGGCATAGATGTCCTCTTCTTCAATGTGCTGAAAACCAGTGATTCTTCTTAGGGACTCCAGCACTTCGTTGCGTTTCTCGACTTCTGAATAAGCCACTCGCAGCGATGAGTCCATATTGTTGCCAAAGTTGTACGATTCATCATCGTAGCCCAAAACATTCATGATGATGACCGAGAATGGTTTGCCGTCTTTGCTGCAGAAATCTATTATTTCCGTGGTTTCGCCAGCCTCGGAATCGTCCTCATAGTTGGGCTCTTCGCTACGAATCATTTTGCAGTTGTGACCGCCAAAGATAGTCAGCTGTAGATCGGGCGCGCCTTCTTCGGGGTCGACGATGCCTTCGAGTGTCGTGTCGAGCAATTCCATACCCACCATTCGCACCAGTCCTTTAAGGCGCTCAAAGGGAATGTCTTCGCGGCAGGTCCAGGCCTCAATCATCTCATTGGCGACATGGTCGGGGTTGGATAAATCCATCATCATGCCAGGTCCGTCCAGTGGCGGTTCAATATCGACATATTGTGTGTTCTGGGCCGAGGCGAAGCATAGGGAGACTAAAGCAGTCGTGAATGCAATGATAAGTCGTTTCGTTTTCATATTTTTTGTGTTACTGAGGGCAAAGGTAATGTAATTTCACGAAATATTCACATAGTTTTCACCACAATTTCGCGAAAAAGGAATAAAATCTCAGAATTATTTGTATTTTTGCGCCACAGAAATGTTGAGAAAGTATTATTCATCTATAAACCCCAAAAAAATTATGTTTAGGAAAATAATGACATTAGCAGTCACTGCAGCGGTATTGGTATCGGGTATGGTGCTGTTTACCGCTTGCAAAAACAACCGTGAGAATCCTTTGCTTCAGGAGAGCACATTGCCTTTTGGCGCTCCTGATTTCAGTAAGATTAAGGCTTCCGATTATTTGCCCGCCATTGAAGAAGCCATCAAGCAGAAACGTGAGGACATCGCCAAGATTGTGGAGAACAAAGACTCGGCGACATTCGAGAACACTATCCTTGCTTTCGAAGAGAGCGGCAAGCCGCTCGAGCGTGTGTGCCACATTTTCTTTGCGCTGACCGAAGCCGACAAGACGCCCGAAATCGGCGAGACCGAGAAGAAAGTGATTCCCATGCTCACCGACTTGGAAAATGAGATTTCGTTTAACAAGCAACTCTTTGAGCGCATCAAAACGGTCTATGACCGTGACTACGAGACCCTGCAGGGTGAGGACAAAAAGTTGGTGGAGGAAATCTACAAAGACTTTGTGTTCAATGGTGCCTTGCTGTCGGAAAAGGATATGCAGCGCATGAAAGAAATTAACCTTCGCATTTCCGACCTTCAGCAGCAATGGGGCGACCTGGTGCCAGATGCTACCAATGATGCCGTGGTTTGGGTTGAGAAGAAAGAAGATCTGGCTGGATTGAGCGAGGCCGACTTGGCGCAGTGTGCAAAGGATGCCGAGAGTCTGGGCAAGAAAGCGCCCTATGCCATTGTCATCGTCAACACCACCCAGCAGCCACTACTCGCCAATCTTGACAACCGCGACCTGCGTCGTCGCGTCTATGAGGCTTCGATCCACCGTGCCGACGGCACCAACAAGTACAACTCTTACCCCCTCGTGGTGGAGATTGCCAAGCTGCGTGCAGAGCAGGCCGAGTTGATGGGTTACAAGAATTACGCTTCTTATTCGCTTGAAAGGACGATGGCGAAAACTCCAGAGAACATCTATGCCTTCTTGAAAAAACTCATCAGTGAATATACCCCTAAAGCTGATGCCGAGACAAAAGCCATTGAGGAATACGCCCGCAAAACCATGGGCGCCGATTTCAAACTTGAGCCTTATGATCGTTTCTACTATTCGGCTAAGATGAAAAAAGAGATGCTTGACATCTCGGAAGATGAGGTGAAACCCTATTTCAATGTTGACAGCGTGCTCATTAACGGCGTGTTCTTCGCTGCCAACAAAGCCTACGGTCTGACTTTCAAGGAGCGCACCGACATTCCTACCTATCATTCCGACATGAGAGTGTTTGAGGTGTTTGACAAGGATGGCAAGCAGAAGGCACTGTTCTATTGCGACTATTTCCGTCGTCCCACCAAGCGCGGTGGTGCATGGATGGATGCCTTTGCCGAGCAGAGTCGTCAGCGCCAGCAGTTACCTATCATCTTCAATGTGTGCAACAACGCCAAGGCTCCTGAAGGACAGCCCTCGTTGCTCACTTGGGACGAAGTGACCACCATGTTCCATGAGTTTGGACACGCTCTGCACGGAATCCTTTCCGACTGCCAGTACAACAAGTTAAGCGGCACGTCGGTGGCACGCGATTTTGTGGAAATGCCCTCGCAGTTCAACGAGTCGTTTGCGACAATTCCCGAGGTGTTTGACAATTATGCGCGTCACTACAAGACCGGTGAGCCTATGCCCGCCGAGTTGAAGGAACGTATGTTGAAATCCATCAACTTCCAGTCGGCCTATGCCTTGGGTGAGAACTTAGCAGCCACATGCGTTGATTTGGCTTGGCACATGCTGGGTTCCAAAGAGGTTCCCACAGCCGAGCAGGCAGTGCAATTCGAGACCGATGCCTTGCAGAAAGTTGGTCTGCTCAACGAGCAGATTCCTCCCCGGTACTACACCAGTTACTTCAACCATGTGTGGGGCGGAGGCTATGCAGCCGGCTATTACAGTTATCTGTGGACCGAGGTGTTGGCAGTGAACATTGCCGATGTGTTCGCAAAACGTGGCGCCTTGGCTCCCGAGACCGGACAGGACTTCTGTGACAAGGTGCTCAGCCGTGGCAACACCGGCGACCTGATGCAGATGTTCAGCGACTTCACCGGCATGCAGCAACCCGACGCCACCGCCCTCCTCAAAGCCCGTGGCCTCTAAACCGAAACAAAAGACAGAAATAATACTGTCGTTCCAACTTAGTGTTGGGTGAAAATTGATTAGGCTCCATCATCTTGCATCGCAAGATTTTGGAGCTTGTTTTTTAAAAACGTAGATGAATCTTTCGAGGGCTATCCCAAACTGAAACTCTACACTTTCCTTGGGGAATAATTACGAAAAACCACATTTTTCTTGGGGAATGGGTCGTTTCGGTGCTCGCTCTTCGAGGAGCCGCGGTCCTCGTCGCCCATCCCCCAGCATTCGTGCTTCGCACATCATGCCGGGGTTTTCTGTTTGGCTATCGCCGGCGGCGATGTGCTGCTCTCAACTTTCCGTAACGTTGGCTTTGCCGAAGTTACTCTTGCTCGGCACAAAAAAACAGAAAAACTGCGTCTTTCTTTTTTTTATGCGCTCGCTTATTCGTAACTTTGCAAGCTGAAATTTTAAGATATCAAGATATATGCTGACAGCAAAAGAAATTCGTGAAGCTTTTAAGCGCTTCTTTGAGAACAAAAATCATCACATTGTGCCATCGGCTCCTATGGTTATCAAGGACGACCCAACGCTCATGTTCACTAACGCTGGCATGAACCAGTTCAAAGACATCATTCTGGGAAACAAGCCTGTGCAGTGGCCCCGCGTGGCTGACTCGCAGAAATGCTTGCGCGTGAGCGGCAAGCACAACGACCTGGAAGAGGTGGGACACGACACTTATCACCACACGATGTTTGAGATGCTGGGCAACTGGTCGTTTGGCGACTATTTCAAGGAGGGCGCCATTGACTATTGCTGGGAATTTCTGGTGGATGTTCTCGGATTGGATGCCAGCAGCCTCTATGCCACCGTCTTTGAGGGATATGCCCCCGAAGGACTAGAGCGCGACAATGAGGCCGCCGGCTACTGGGAGAAACATCTTCCGAAAGACCACATCATCAATGGTAACCGTAAGGACAACTTCTGGGAAATGGGGGAGACCGGTCCGTGCGGTCCGTGCAGCGAGATACACATCGACCTGCGCAGCGATGAGGAAAAGGCGCGGGTGAGTGGCGCAGAACTGGTGAACAAGGACAATCCTCTGGTGATTGAGATATGGAACCTCGTGTTCATGCAATATAACCGCAAGGCCGACGGTTCGCTGGAGCCGCTGCCTTTCAACGTGATAGATACCGGCATGGGTTTTGAGCGCCTGTGCATGGCATTACAAGACAAGAAATCGAACTATGACACCGACGTGTTCCAGCCGTTGATTGCCAAGATAGGCGAAATCAGCGACAAGCGTTACGGTGAGAGCCACGATGTGGATGTGGCCATGCGAGTGATTGCCGACCATGTGCGCACCATCGCTTTCAGTGTTGCCGACGGCCAGTTGCCCAGCAACGCCAAGGCTGGCTATGTGATACGTCGCATCCTGCGTCGTGCCGTGCGTTATGGCTATACGTTCCTGGGCATGAAGGATGCCTTCATGTATCGTCTGATTGACACTCTCATTGAGAGTATGGGCGATGCTTATCCCGAAATCAAGGTGCAAGCCGACCTCATCAAGCATGTGACCAAGGAGGAGGAAGACTCGTTCTTGCGTACGCTGGAAACGGGCATGAAACTCATCGACAAGGTGATTGCCGACGCCAAGCAAGCGGGCAAAACCGAGATTGAAGGTCGTGAGGCGTTCACCCTCTACGACACTTACGGCTTCCCGCTTGACCTCACCCAACTGATTCTCAAGGAGAATAACATGACGGTGAACGAGGCCGACTTTAACAGCGAAATGCAGAAGCAAAAAGAACGCGCCCGCAATGCCGCCGCTGTCGAAGCCACCGACTGGGTGGAACTGCGAGAAGGTGTGACCGAGTTTGTGGGATACGACCTCACCGAGTGCGACTGCGAGATACTGCGTTACCGCAAAGTGAAGCAGAAAAACAATGAGTTTTACCAGATTGTGCTGTCACGAACCCCGTTCTACGCCGAAATGGGTGGACAGGTGGGCGACCGTGGTACCCTCACGTCAGGCGACGAGAAAGTGGAAATCATCGACACCAAGCGCGAGAACAATCTGCCCGTTCACATTGCCAAAACGCTACCGAGCGACGTGACCGCCACCGTGCATGCTAGCATCGACCTCAAGGCTCGCCGAGCCATTGAGTGTAACCACACTGCCACCCACCTATTGCACTATGCGCTGCGTCAGGTGCTGGGCACTCATGTGGAACAGAAAGGTAGTTACGTCGACGCCAAAATGCTTCGTTTCGATTTCTCGCACTTTAAGAAAGTAACCTCCGAAGAAATCCGCCAAGTAGAACACCTCGCCAACGCCATGGTGCGTCGCGCCACCCAGCGCGAGGAGCACCGCGAAGTGCCTATTGACGAGGCCCGTCAGATGGGTGCTATGGCCCTTTTTGGAGAGAAGTATGGCGACCGCGTGCGTGTCATCAAATATGACGACTCGGTGGAGCTGTGTGGTGGAACCCATGTGGCCAACACGGGAGCCATCGGAATGATAAAGATTATCAACGAAAGCAGTATTGCTGCCGGCATACGTCGCATTGAGGCCATCACGGGTGAGGGCGTGGAAACTATGTTGGATACCATGCAAGACGTTTTGTTGGAAATCAAGACATTATTGAACAATGCACCCGATGCCCTGGTAGCGCTCAAGAAGTCGTTGAACGAGAATGTCGCTTTACGCAAGCAAGCCGAAGGATTCATCCAGGAGCGCATCAATACCTTGAAAGAAAGGCTCAAGGCAGAATCCAAGATGAATGCCAACGGTGTCTATGTCATGACTTTGAGCGGTCCATTTATGGCCGACGTGGTCAAGGGTGTGGCCACGGCTCTGCGAGCCGACGGCTTGCAACGCAGTGCCCTGCTGGCAGCCACCCATAGCGATGGACGTCCCATGCTAACCGTGATGCTCACCGAAGACCTGGTGAAGGAAGGCAAGAATGCCGGACAGATGGTGCGTGAGGCAGCCAAGTTTATTCAAGGCGGTGGAGGCGGTCAACCGGGCTTCGCTCAGGCAGGCGGCAAGAATACCGATGGCCTTGGCGCCGCACTCGACGCGCTTATGGCCATGCTGTAAAGCACAAGCCCATAAAAGCCGAAAAAAAAGTTGAGGGTGTTTCTTGCCCTCAACTTTTTTCTAAATCAATAGTGCGGTCTTTGTTTTCCACGGAAACACAAAGACCAAAACTCAGCTTTTCAGGATGGTGTTGATGGCGGCATTCACGTCTTCCACGTCAACTTTTCCATCGCCTGTAATATCGGCTCCACCGGGGAACTCGTCGGCATTCTTGATTTCGAGGATGATGTTGATGATGGCGTTCACGTCTTCCACGTCCACCTTGCTGTCGCCAGTCACATCGCCAGCTACAAGAGGCTCGTCATCGGGCAAAATGAACTTAAACTGTTTCCATCCGTCTGTTTTCTTGTAAAGGTCAATACTGGCCTTGGGCACATAAAGGGTGCAATTCTTGCGCACATCACCATAACTGGCTGCATAATAAAAGGTGCATTCCGATAATAGTGGCGGGGTGGTTGCTGCACAGTGGAATTCTTTCAGGGAAGGGCTACTTCCGGTTTCAAAGGCGTAATCATCAATGACTTCTACGGATGATGGCATGTAAACACTTTTCATATTATCGCAGGCCCTGAATGCGTCGTAACCGATGTATCTCACACCTTCGGGAATGATGATGCTCTCGATATTAGTGGAAGTAAAGGCATCCTCGCCTATGGTAATGAGACTTGAAGGCAGAGTCACGTTGGTCACAGTTCTTGCTTGGTTAAATGCTTTGCCGGCAATGCACTTGGTGCCCTCTCTCACAGTCACAGTGCTGTTTGGCAGGTTTTTGGCAAGATAGAGGGTGTTGTCCAAGTAAGTGATACCATCTGCTAAATTATTATACCATGTACTGTTGGTTTTGAAAGCATTGGTTCCGATGCTTTCAATAGTTCCAGGAAGCCAGAGTTGTGATATGTTGTTACCAGATGATAGTGCGCCGCCAGCGATGCAACGAATGCCGTTCGGGATTGTTGTTACATTATCTGACAGCATATGAACAAGTACATGATTGGAAACGATGGTATTTGACCAATTGTTATTAATCCATGGAGTATTTGAGAATGCGTCTTGGCCAACGTAAATGACACTTTGAGGAATATCGGCCCCTTCAAGTTTGGTTTGGTTAAAAGCTTGCCGGCTGATTGAAATGAGGCCTTCTGGTAAATTAACAGACTGTAATGCAGTGCCTTGGAATGCTCGGTTGCCTATCGACTTTAGCGAAGCTGGTAGGGAAATCTCGGCTAGAGCTGAACAATTTTGGAATGCATTAGCCGATATCAGTTGTAATTGGTTCGACAGGTTAACGCTAGTCAATTTTTTGCAATTTGAGAAACAACTTCTAGGGATAACTTTAAGGCCATTGCCTATAGTCACCGTTGTCAATGATGCGGCGTAACCTAAGGAGATTTCTCCCATTGCTTTTACGTTGTCGGGGATGACGAGTTTTTCCAAATTTTTGGAGTCTCGCATAGAATAGCCTGCTATTTCCTCCACGGTACTTGGAATGGTGAACGTTGTGCTACGATATCCTGGCGGAAAGAAAACCAAAGTCTTAAGGTCTTTGGTGTAAAGCACGCCTCTTACCGAAGCAAATTTCGAGTGATTGGTGACGTTAATCTCAGCAAGCCCGGCGCATTGGTAAAATGGGCCAATTATATAGGGCTCATATAAGTGTTGAAACTCTACATCGTGACTGATATTGACAACGCGTAGATTTGTGGTGGGGCGGAAAGTAATAGGGAGTAAAGTTTTGATTGTAGTGGGCACATCGTAAACATCGTTCGGTCTGTAATTGGCGTAATAGTAGATTGCGGTCAAATCTTTATTATAGATGACGTCATCAACAATAGTGATGTAGGGATTATCATTGCTTATGTAGATGTGCTCAAGCGTCGGCGGTTCTAGCTTATAATCTTGACTGGGGAAATAGAAACCGATATAAGACTTCATGCTGGCCCCCAAAGTGATACTCTTAATACTAAGGCAGTCGACAAAAGTATATTGATCTAAAGATTGCACCTTGTCAGGAATCACCACATTAGTCAGATGGTTAAGGAAGCAAGCAAACCACTTCGGAATAGTATTAACATTTTCTCCAAAGTTGATGGCGTTAATATCAGATTTGCTGAATAAATACTTGGTTGCTGTACTAGAGTCATAGTCGCTACCAGGACTAATGTAGAAGGCATTTGTAGCGTTGTAGTTCACTGTTGTTATCGATGGGCAATCGAGGAATGGGGTGGCTCCGATAGTATCGACATTCTCGCCAATGGTGACGGTTTCCAAATAATAGCTATGGCTTGCGATAGAATCGGGGATATAGTGGACCTCGGGACCAAAGACAAACTCCTTGACGTGGCTATTGATAAACGGCGAAATTCCATCATCAAAATTGGCACAGTGCTCGGCATTGAACAACACTCGCTCAAGTCCGGTACAATTAGAGAACGCGTTCAAACCGATACGTTCCACACTGACGGGAATGGTTACGGAAGTGATTCTTTTACAACCCGAAAAGGCGTCGGGGGCGATTTCCACAACTCGATAGTTCTGAACGGTTGAAGGAATAATCATCTCGCCCGAAACATTTGCCGAGCAATAGTACACCCTGCAGGTGTGGTCGGTTTCCGAAATTACTTCATACTCCAGGTTTCCATACTGGAATAACTCTCCAGCCACTGCTTTGATAAAAGGAAACAGAGTGAGCACAATGGCTGCCAATGTCATTGTTAAAGATTTTTGTCTCATATCATTAGGGTTTAAAAAGGTTTTCCATTAGAAGGTCTAATCTTCATTGCAAAGTTACAAAGAAATATTTGAATCAAATGGCATTTCTGCAATAAATGTTATATTTACTCTTTTTTTGTTGAATCGGTGGATTCATCTTTTGTATGAAGAAAAACATCAAGAGCTGGGGCAGTGCCTCAGCTCTTGATGTTAGTTTGCCGCGTTTCGGCTGGAATTGCGGGCAATTACTTGGCGGGTTGAGTGGCCTTCTTGGTGTTGGTAATGAAGAAGACGCAGATGGCGCCCACAACGAGCAGGATGCCAGCAAGCAGCAGCATGTTGCCCTGGAAGCTGCCCAGTTTAGCGAGAATGATTCCGCCCAGCGCGGCAGCCACGATCTGCGGGATGCAGATGGTGCAGTTGAACAATCCGAGGAAGGTGCCCATGTACTTGCTTCCTTCAAGGGCGTTGGTCACCAGCGTGAACGGCATGGCAAGCATTGCGGCCCAGGCGAAGCCAATCAGGAAGTAGGGCACGAAGAGCAGGTACTGATTGTGGATGTAGGGCACCATTATAAATCCCAAACCACCTATTACCAGCGACAAGGCGTAACCCACCTTGATGTTCTTGAAATAGGGGAGGACAATAGCCCAAAGCACACTGCCGATGGCCTGCACGGCAAAGAGGATTCCCACCCAGTTGCCAGCTTCCTGATAACCGGCGCTTTTCGCATCGGTGGTGTTCCACACGGTGTCGGCGATAGAGCCGTTGGTGTAGGTCCACATATACATAAAAGCTGCCCAGCAGAAAAATTGCACGATACCCACTTGAATGAACACCTTGAGGGCTTTGTTCTTGCTGCCACCGGCAGCCACCTCGGCAGAGGTCTCCTCTTTGGCCGATTCCTGGAATGCCGCCATCTGTTCGGGTTCATACTCCTTGACGTTGGCGGTGGTGTAAATCACGCACAGGATGAGGATGGCTGCTCCGATGTAGAACGACCATTTCACGGTGTCGGGGATTTCACCTTCTGGGGCAATGTTCTTCAGTCCAATCCATGCAAACAGGAATGGGAAGACATATCCCACCAGACTACCGGCATTGCAGAGGAAACTCTGGATGCTGTAGGCTTTGGCTTTCTGTTTCTCGTTGACCATGTCGCCCACCATCATCTTGAAAGGCTGCATGGCCATATTGATGCTTGTGTCAAGGAACATCAGAGCCACCAAGCCAAAGGTCATGGCGCTTGCGACGGTGAGTCCCAAACTGCCGGCGTTAGGCAACAGGCACATCACAATCACGGCTACGGCCGCACCCACAAACAGATAAGGGATGCGTCGTCCAAAGCGTGTCCAAGTCTTGTCGCTGAACAATCCCACCAGGGGCTGCACCACCATACCCATGAGGGGCGGCAGAATCCAGAAATAACTCAAGTTGTGAGGGTCGGCACCTAGTGTTGCGAAGATGCGACTGATGTTGGCACTCTGCAAGGCATAGGCAATCTGTACGCCGAAGAAACCGAAGCTGATATTCCACAGCTTGCTGAAACTTAAATCAGGTTTAGTCTTTAACATATCGTATAATATTTGGTTGTTGTCTTGTGCAAATATAGCGAAAAATCATGATGGTTTGTCATTTTTTGTGTCATTGAGCGGATAAAAACGCTGTGTAATCGTTTGCGCTCAGCCTTGCCCTTGCGACTTGGGCTTCACGCCAGGCACGGGTGCCGGAAGGTTGAAGCGGCGGGTGTATCCCTTGTTGCCGGTGGTGACCAGCGTGACACGGTTGTCATCGATGATAACGGCCCGCACCTGGGCAGCCTCGCATGGAAGCATGATGATGCCTCGCACGCGCCCGTTTTGGTCGCAAATTTGCAATCCCGCGCTGGTCGTCACCCACAGGTCGCCGTTGCCGTCAAACGCCATCGGGCCTATTTTCAACGTTGAGTTGTCATAGTTGTGTAGCCAGTAGAAGCGTTGGCCGTTTTCGGGTTTGCCATTGTTGATGATGTATTGCCACAGGTAGTTGGTGCCGTTTTCGGCCGAAGCCATGATAGTGCTGTCGGGCGAGATGGCTGTTAAGTCGGCATTGAAATCACCATGTGGCACGGCAATTTCTTGCCACCCTTCGCCGGGGATGAGCAAGTGCGACAGCAGGTCGTTCTTGGTGGAGCCGACTGTAATTTCGTCGGGCCAGTCACTCCACATCCATGTCATGACATCGGCGAAAATTTCGGTCGAACGCTTCACGTTATGACCGCCGTCGCTCCAGTCGAACCGACAGTCATAGCCGGCAAACTCCAGAGCGGTGGCCAGCATGCGGTTGCCCTCGTACCAGTGGCCGAAAAGCGGATTCCAAGCATCGTTGCTCCCGTCTTGCAAAAACACTTTGAGCGGGCGAGGTTCGCTCTTGCGTACAGCGGCTTGCAGGTCGTTGCCGCCACGCATCGCCACGAAAGTGCCTACTCCGCTGAACACCCGCCCAAACAGGTCGGGACGGTGCCAAGCGGCGGTGAAAGCGGCAATGCCGCCGCTGCTCAGTCCGAAAATCATTCGGTCACAGCCACGGTGTGACAAGTGAATCGGTCTCCCGTCGGACGTGACCATCGTTTCCACTTCGGGCAAGAGTTCTGTTTCAAGGAAGTGCGCGAAAGTGGCGTCGGTAGCGTCAAATTCGTTGCTCCGGTTGTAGCGCAGCACGTTGCCCTCGGCATCGGAGATGACGCCAGGCTGAAGAAAAACGCCGATGGTGACCGGCATCAGACCGGCATCGATGAGTGAATCCATCACTTGCGGCGCATGGCACAGCACACCGTCAAGACCCACATACAGGCAAGCGGGCTGGTGGCCTGTGTATTGCTCAGGCACATAGACTTGGTAGGTGCGCTGGGTGCCCGGATAGATGCTACCGCCAGAGCCGACATATAGGCCGTCGAGCATCAGGTGGCTTGAGAAGGCATACCAACTGGTGGTGAGCATCAATATAAGGAAAAACATCTTTTTCATCGATGCAAAATTACCCAAAGGCTGGCAAAATTGCAAATATACTTGTGCTATAATTGATTTTTTACTAATTTCGCCACACATTCACAAATCAATCCAAACGGAATAAAACATTTTTATCAAGATGAAACGATTCAATCATTTCTGGATGCTCGCTGCAGCCATGCTGGTTGGCGGCGCATTGCTTTTCACCTCCTGCAAGGAGAAGACCGAAACCACCGAGAATGCACAACCTTCGACCGAGAATGTGGAGGATGATGGCGGCTACTTGGCCGCTGTCGAGAGTTACATGACCGATACAATTGGGCGCGACTATGCCAAGGGCGAAGTGTGTGTGCCTTGTGTCATCGTAGTGGACACCGACGAGAGTAATCCCGACGACGTTCAGGTGTGGGGCGACTTTTGGGTGTTCAATTACAACATTGAAGGCGACACACTCAAGACCGTGTCTGGCGGAAATCATCCTGGATTGATGCATCTGCGCAAGGGGGAATCGGGTTATGAAGTGACCGGTTTTGATGCCGTGGCCGATGGCAGCGATAACACACCGAGCGCCAAGAAAATCTTCGGTGATAAATACGAAGCATTCCAGAAGATACAATCAGACAGCGACAGCCGTGAGCAAACAAGGGCTAACATCCTGGCCGACTATGTGAAGAAAAATGGCTTGTCGGTCAAGTTCTATCAAGACTACGGATGGCCTGCTGTTGCCTTGCCCGACAGTGTCATCGTGAAGAAATAGTCATCTTGACAACACGCTGATAAATAATATGCATCACATCCTATTAAAGAGTGTGTGGCTCATGCATGCCGAGTGCTGATTATTGCGAGATTGACGGAATTGTCGTAAATTTGCACGGCAATAATAAATGAACGATGAAGTTGTATAGACTGATTATAATGACGATGTGTGCGGCAGCATTGATTGCCTGCAGTTCGCAGAAGAAGGTAACTGATACCACTCAAACCACCCAACCCGATAATCCGACCGTGGTTCCTGCTGTCATGAGTGAGGCTCAACGGCTCGATGCCATCGTGGCTTCTTTGGGTGGGTGGAACACGATGAAGACCAATGGCTCCATGAGTATCAACGGTGCCGGCAAGTCGTTTTCCAGCGCCATGCAGATGCGCATGGTTCGTGACGAGGTGATTTATATCTCGTTGCGCCCCTTGTTGGGCATTGAGGCGGGCCGGTTGCTCATCAAGGGCGATTCGCTGTTTGTCATCAACAAGTTGCAGAAGCTCTACATCGCTGAGAAAGTGTCGTTGCTCACCGCCGGTGTGCCTGCCACGGTGGGTATGATGCAGGACATGTTTCTGGGTAGGCCGTTTGTGATGGGTGAGGGGTCGCTCAACCCCTCGCGCAAGTCGAAAGTGGATGTGACCATCGAAGACGGCGGGTGCCATGTGCTGCCCAAAGCTCAGCCGAAGGATTTCACCTATTGTTTTACCTATGATGCCGACAACCGCATTCTCTCGGTAGATGTGAAACTCACCAAAGGTGGTGAGGCCTACAGCATGAACTATGGTGATGTGCGCCGTACCCTGGCGGGCAATGTGGCCCATCAACTGAAGTTCAGCACCGACATCAAAGGCAAATCGTTGAAACTTGATTTGGACTATGACCGCATCACCTGGAACGAAGAGGTGGATGCCAGTTTCTCTATCCCCAGCAGTTACAAGCGGCAAGACGGTCGCTCGCTGTTGGGAATGTTTCAGTAAAATCGCAGAATAACAAAGTAATAATAGAAGATGGAAACTAGTACACTAGTGTTTTTGATACTGCGCATGTTTGGTGCGTTGGCGTTGTTGGTATTTGGTATGAAGCAGATGAGTGAGACGCTGCAGAAGATGGCAGGTCCTCAACTGCGTCACATTTTGGGTCGAATGACCACCAATCGCTTCACGGGATTGCTGACGGGTGTCATGGTGACGGCGGCGGTGCAGAGTTCGACCGCAACCACGGTGATGACGGTCTCGTTTGTCAATGCCGAATTGCTTTCGCTGGCACAGGCCATCAGCGTGATTATGGGCGCTAATATCGGAACCACGCTCACGGCATGGATTATGTCGGCCGGTTTCTCGTTCAACATCACCGATTTGGTGTGGCCGGCATTTGTCATCGCATTGATTCTTATCTACCGCAAACGTAACAAGAACGTAGGTGACTTTTTGTTTGGTATTGCATTCATGTTCTTGGGACTGGGCACGTTGCGCCAAACGGGTATTGATATGAATCTGGGCGAACAGCCGGCAGTGCTGAATTTCTTCTCCTCGTTTGACCCGAACAGTTTCTCAACAACGATATTGTTCCTCCTCATCGGTGGCATCCTGACCATGAGCGTGCAGTCGTCGGCTGCAGTGATGGCCATCACCATGATATTGTGCTCTAGCGGTGTATTGCCCATCTATCAAGGTATAGCGCTGGTGATGGGTGAAAACATCGGTACCACAGTGACATCTAACTTGGCGGCACTCACCGCCTCGACACAAGCACGAAGGGCGGCATTGGCGCACATGTTCTTCAACCTGTTCGGTGTGTGCTGGATATTGACGATACTGCATCCGTTCATTGATTTCGTGTGTGGCACGGTGGGTTACGATGTGACGATGACCCGCGCTTCGGTCGATCACGAGACGTTCCTGGCGAACGCCGCTAAATTGAGTGTCGTGCTGGCAGCGTTCCACACTTGCTTCAATGTGGCCAACACTTTTCTTCTGATTTGGTTCATTCCCCAAATTGAGCGACTGGTGTGTGCTGTGATAAAGGACAAGACTGTCGAAGAAGGTCAGGAAGAGCCCGGTGCCGTACGTTTGCAATATATCAATGCCGGTTTGGTCCAGACCCCTGAAATCGCGGTGTTGCAAGCGCAGAAGGAGGTGGGAGTTTTTGCCAAACAGATACAGGACTTGTTCGGTGATGTGCGCATGCTGTTTGTGCTGACCGATGAAAAAGAGTTTAACCAAGCCTACAAGAGGGTGGAGGACGGCGAAGACCATTCCGACCGCACCGAACTGGAGATTGCCCGCTTCCTCGAGCAAGTGAGTGATGAGCATCTGAGCGATGAGACAAAAGCCAAGATACGCCAGATGCTGCGTCAAATCAGCGAGATAGAGAGCATTGGTGACGCTTGTTATAACTTGGCGCGCACGATGGAACGAATGCGCACTTCCAAGGACAAACTGAACGAAGGCCAAATCAATGACGTGAAACACATGATGCGTTTGGCCGACGAAGCCCTCACGCAAATGAACCGTGTGATGAACAACCACAGCGACATCAGCGATAGCAGCGAACTCAAAGTGACACGTCGCATTGAGCACGAAATCAACTCCTTGCGTGACCGGTTGAAAGCCAACAATATATCGGCTATCAATGAGCGCGAGTATAATTATGCGACAGGCACCACCTTCACCGATCTGGTGTGTGAATGCGAGAAACTGGGTGACTATGTGGTCAATGTAGTGGAGGCCAGATACGGTAAATAATTCGTGATTTCACGGTCTCACGTTAGCGTACACTTTTGAAATAGTCATCACGACTTCTTGATGCGGTTAATGACGAGGGCGATGGCGCCGTCGCCAGTGACGTTGCACGCAGTGCCGAAACTGTCCATGGTGATGTAGAGCGCTATCATGAGCGCTTGCTGGTCGGCATTGAATCCCAAAATGCTTTGCAGCACGCCCAACGCCGCCATGATGGCTCCGCCGGGTACTCCCGGAGCCGCTACCATCATGATTCCCAACATCAAAATGAATCCTGTGAACAGACTGATGCTGATGGGCATTCCTTGCATGAGCATGAGGGCCACAGCGCAGGCGGTAATCTTCATGGCGCTTCCCGACAGATGGATGGTGGCGCACAACGGCACCACAAAGCCGGCTACTTCTTCACTGACACCATTGCGCTTGGCTTGCTGCAACGTGACGGGGATGGTGGCTGCGCTCGATGAGGTGCCGAGGGCGGTGAAATAGGCGGGGAGCATGGTCGCCAGCGCCTTGAACGGGTTGCGGTGGGCGATGGCGCCAGCTATGCAATATTGGAACACCAGCAGAGCGATGTGCATCACGAAGATAACCCCGATGATGGCGATGAACACCTGAATGATGTGCCACGCCTGACCGGTAAACGCCATATCCATAAAAATGCCCATGATGTAAAGCGGCAGAATGGGAATCAAAGCCACCTCAATGACCTTGGCGATGATGTCCTTAAATTCATTGGCCCCTTTTTTGAGTGCCTCTGTATGAAGGAATGCGATGCCCAGTCCCACCGTGAAGGCAAAGACCAGTGCGCTCATCACGTCCATTATGGCCGGTATGTTGATGGTGAAAAACGGTTCCAGGTGTTTTGTTGCGTCAATGCTGAGGTTATGTCCACGCATAAGCAGCGATGGGAACACTGTGGTGCTGGTAAAATAAGAAAGATAACCTGAGAACACGGTGTCGCCGTAGGCGATGAGGACGGTGATGAGCAGCAATTTTCCCGCTCCCTTGCCAATGTTGGCAATGGCGGGCAGCACCAGTCCCACGATGATGAGAGGGATGAGGAACGACAGGAAGTTGCTGAAAATACTGTTGAAGGTGACAAAACCCCGTACAACCCCTTCGGGCAAGATGTTGCCCAGCACGACACCGAGGATAATGGCGATAATCACTCGTGGTAGCAGTCCTATACGTTTCAGTTTCATGACAAAAAGAAAATTTTCTTGCAAAGATACAACATTTGAAGGGATAATCTGTTACATAACCACATCAAAATTGTCTGTTGTGAGATACCCAACGCAAGATGATAGAAAAAACAAATGTCATCGTTTTCTTGTTTTTTTGTAAAGTTTTTCATAACTTTGTCGAGTTGAGTTTAATTCCTTAAGTAATTATTCACGATACAATACTTTCCAAATGAAAAAATTGCTTCTATTATTTATGATGCTCGTCGCGGGCATAGCGGCGCAAGCCACGCTCCAAACCCCCATCAGGTTCCGAGGCATGACGCAGACCAGCGGCAACACCACGATGTGTGCCGGTATCATCGAGTCGGCGTGGGGCACACAACAAATCCCCACTCAGCAAGGTTCCAGCCGCACCTTCGACAATTTTGTGATACGCGGGTCTGCCGACATCACCATCAACGGCACACTCAACTTCCAGCAAGCGACCTCAATGACCGACGTCGTCACTGGCAGTGAGTTCACGGTGACCGTCGAAAGCAGCACGCTGTGGTTCTACGGCGCCACGGTTAAGACCTTGAGCGACGCCTCCGTCTCGGGCTGTACCGCCACGGTGAGCAGCGACAAGCACACGCTCACCGTCACCATCCCTTCGGGCAAGACCTTCGGCCAAATCGTGGTCAGTTATGCGACCCACGAGCCAATCTCGAGCAGCAACACCGTCATCAGCGGCGTGGAAGATTCTTATCTCTACTTAGGCAGCCCTATCGAGCCGGAGCCTATTGTCACCTACTACGGCACCGTGCTCACCGAGGGCACCGACTACACGGTGAGTTACATAGGAAGCAACCGTGTGGGCACCGCTACCCTCACCGTCACCGGCACGGGTAGCTATGCCGGCTCTGTTCAGAAAAGCTACACCCTGCGCAACGTCGCCCTGAGCGACTTCAATAGTTTGGGCAACAATACCTACGAGATAGCCACGACCACCGACCTCGACTACCTCGCCCTATACGTCAAAGGCGGCAACACCGGCAACGACTGCGAGGGTCTCACCTTCAAGCAGACCGCCGACATCGCCTATAGCTACACCACGGAATGGGCAAACGGTGGCGAGAACACCTTCGCCTCTGTGGGCATCTACGGTATGCCTTTCAAGGGCACCTACGACGGCCAGAACTACGCCATCAGCGGCATACGCATCTACAAAAGTGGCGAGAGCGACTACGACGGGAGCCAGGGCCTCTTTGGCTACGTCTCAGGCGGCACCGTGAAGAACGTCATCCTCGCCGATGCCAACATTGTCGGCCACAAAAATACCGGCGGCATCGTGGGCTACAACGCCGGAACCATCGAGGACTGCCGCGTGGAAAGCAATGTATTAGTAAAAACTATTAAAGAAACCAACAGCCTTGGCGGCATCGCTGGTATCTGCGCTTTCGGCGGCACTATCAACCGTTGCACCTTCAAAGGCCAAGTTCAGCACACCTCAACCCATTCCTCCAAAATCGGAGGTGTCGTAGGCGAACTCGGAAACGGCACCGTCAGCAACTGTCTTGCGCTCGGCGCACGTGTCAGAGGCAATTCATACTCAGGTGCCATTGCAGGGATCAAAACGGATGCCGGTGCGCTTACTGCCAACTACTATCACGATTGTATAGTAAGGAACGCCGAAAACAGTACTACTGTTTCGGTTTCAGTCAATGTGGGCGTGGGAATAGGCGATGGCAGCGCCGACCAGGCCGGCGCGCGCAGCGTCCACGCCCTCACCCTGCCTGGCAGTGTCACCGCCACTGGCGAGACCGTAACCATCGACGGCGTGACCCACTATGCGGCCGCCACCACCGTCACGCTCAGCTACAGCGGCGAGCTGCCCGAGGGCTATAGCCCCATCTATTCGGTGAACGGCAACGCCTTCAGTGGCAACAGCTTCGCGATGCCAGCGGAGGATGCCACCATCACCTACACCTTTGGCATCGTCATCGACGAGGTGAACTTTCCCGATGCCAACTTCCGCAACTGGCTGCTGTCGCAAAGCTACGGCAGCGACGGCGCGCTCACAGACGAGGAAATCGCCGACATCACCTCTATCGATGTCTCTCGCAAGAAAATTGCCGACCTGACGGGCATCGAACATTTCACCGCCTTGACAGGGCTTCGGTGCTACAACAACAAGCTGACGGCACTTAACGTGAGCCACAACACCGCCTTGACAGAGCTTTACTGCTACGACAACCAGCTGACGTCACTCGATGTGAGCCAGAACACCGCCTTGACACACCTTGGCTGCGACAACAACCAGCTGACGGCGCTTGACCTGAGCCATAACACCGCCTTGACACACCTTGACTGCTACAATAACCAAATAAACGGCGAGAACATGGAAGCGTTGGTAGCCAGCCTGCCCACCGTGGATGTTAATAATAATGGGGGCAAAAACGGAGTGTTCCGAGTCATTCATCTTGATTTCGGAACCGAGCAGAACGTCATCACCACCTCGCAGGTGACCACGGCAAGGGGCAAGAACTGGACGGTGTATGGCAGCACAAATGGTAGGTGGGAGGAATACGAAGGCAGCATAGAAGGGTTGCCCATTGACTCCATCAACTTCCCCGATGCAAACTTCCGCGACTGGCTGCTGTCGCAAAACTATGGCAGCGACGGTGTGTTCACCGTTGAGGAAATCGCCGGCATTACTTCTATCAATGTCGCAAGGAAAAATATTGCCGACCTGACGGGCATCGAACATTTCACCGCCTTGGAGAATCTTGAGTGCTACTCCAACCAGCTGACATCGCTTGACTTGAGCCAGAACACCGTCTTGACAGACCTTGACTGCGAAGGCAACCAGCTGATGTCGCTCGACGTGAGCCATAACACCGCCTTGACAAGACTTGTCTGCACCAGCAACCAGCTGGACACTCTTGACTTGAGCCACAACACCGCGTTGACAGAGCTTTGGTGCTACGACAACCAGCTGACGGGGCTTGACGTGAGCCAGAACACCGCGTTGACAGAGCTTTGGTGCTACGACAACCAGCTGACGTCACTCGATGTGAGCCAGAACACCGCCTTGACAAGGCTTGACTGCGACGGCAACCAGTTGACGTCGCTTGACGTGAGCCAGAACACCGACTTGAAAGAACTCACCTGCTCCAGCAACCAGCTGACGGCGCTCGACGTGAGCCATAATACTGCATTGACATGGCTTGAGTGTTCCGACAACCAACTGACGGCGCTTGACGTGAGCCATAACACTGCATTGGAACATCTATACTGCTCCAACAACCAAATCAACGGCGGGAACATGGATGCGTTGGTAGCCAGTCTGCACACATGGAACAATGCGAATGGTCAAGGATATTTGTGTGTCATCGACCTTGATTCTGAAACCGAGCAGAACGTCATCACCACCACGCAGGTGACCACGGCAAGGGGCAAGAATTGGATGGTGTATGGCCGCACAAATGATCATTGGGAAGAATATAACGGCAGCGAGCCGCATGAATATGTTTCCGGCGACCTCAACGGCGACGGCGTGGTGGATGTGGCCGATGTGAACATCTGCATCAACGTGATTCTGGAGAGGAACACCGACCCGGATATCATCGCCCTGTCCGACCTCAACGGCGACGGCGTGGTGGATGTTGCCGACGTTAACATGATTATCAACATCATTCTGGCAAACTGATCCAAATTTTTAGAGAATAACAGTTCGTAAGAGAGGGATGGGTGACAACACCCACCCCTCCTTTTTGAAGGTGGTGTGATGTTGTGCCGCTCTTTCAGAGCTTGTTTTTTGTGTGATGATTTTTCACACCGGGGTTTCGCTGTCGCTTCACCCCGGGCTAAGTTGTGCCGTGCCTTCGGCACTCCATTCCTGCTGTCGCTTCACCCTGGGCTAATTTGTGTCGTGCCTTCAGCACTTCATTCCTACTGTCGCTTCACCCC
>JAFZRJ010000009.1 GCA_017619935.1 Muribaculaceae bacterium
AACTCTATCGATGGGCGAATCTTGAAGTGTAAAGAAACTATTTTTGGCCACACCTGAAAATGCCGTCACCTTACCATCTGACGCCATCACCATTTCCATGTCATCGCTATGAAATTGAAATGACAGTACGATATTTCCGGGATTCATAGGTTCCATGTTCTGTATCGTTTTATTTTACAACAATTAATGTTGCGACTTTCCACCATTGGTGTAGATTTCGCCATGCAAAGGTAAATAAAAATATGATACGCTGTATCTTTTAATCTTGTATTTTTGCATTTGTTAGCGTAATTCTATCTTTTTGGGTGTAGGTTTCACTTCGGGTGGGTGCGGTAGTAGGTGCTGTTCTGGCGCATCTTCTTGTCGTCGAGAGCGTCGGCAACGAGGCCCACAAACTCCCTGCCCAGCGACTCAGCCATGAACTCCTTGATGTTCATAAAGGACGCATAGAATTTCCTTGACATCCACGGCCTCCGCTGGCGCACCTTCGCACGGCCGATGTCGCCGGGATTGCCGCGAGCCACCTCCTTGCCCGTGCCGTAGTTCTGCCACAAGCCGTACTCGAGGAACGACTGGCTCAGCGTGATGGTCGTGATGCGGTCGTCCTTGTCGCAGCGGATGCCCACAGGCGAGTTCAGCAGCGCACCGGTGTCAATCACGTTCAGCAGCACAATCTGCTCCTTCCAGATCTTCACCATCGTGTCGTTGAACGCAAGCACATACTTCTCACGCTCCTTCAACGCCTGTTGCTCGCTCAGCTCAGCCATTCTTCCTCACGATACACAAGGTTGGTATATACGTCGAAGCCTATCTGGAAGTAGGCGCATGCCGTGCCCAGCGCGAAATACTGCTCAATCTCCGTGAACTGAACGCGCGGGTCGAAGTACAGCACGCCCTGCTCCAGCCGCGTACGCTCCTTGAACAGCACGCTCATCATCTGACGGAACAGCTCGCGCAGCTCGTCCATGCAACGCTGCCGCGCAGCCATGTCACCCAGCGCGTGGCGCTTCATCAGGAACACCGTCTTCACCCGTCGCGTGTGGGGCGTGTTGTTCAGCTCGGTATAGCCTGGGCTGATGTCGCTCACGCACACCGCCGCCGTCGTGCTCTGGGCTGCCGCGATGTAGTCCTCCAGCCCCTGCAGGCCGCTCACGCGACCGAACTTGTAGCCCTGCGACTGTGCCAGCACGTTGCGAGACACCAAGTCCTCAAAGTACGAGGTGGCGTCCCAGTTGTAGTTCTTGTCAAGATTTGCCATACTTGCGCGTGATTTCTTCATATTCCCTGGCGAGCGCGTCAAGCTCCGTCAGCGCGCGCCATGTGTCCATGTTCAATATGTCTCGCTCCTTGGTGATGTCGCCCTTCGTCAAGGCGCGGATCTGGGCGTTCATGCTCTCCTGCAGCTTCCGGCTCAGCGGCTTGTCGCTGCCCAGCAGGTCGCCGTCGTCGCGGCTCGGCTGCAGGAAGTGAGGAAACTGCTTCGAGAAATAAGCCTTCAGTGCCGTCCACCAGTAGAACACGTTCATCTTCTCCGCTTGGTTCAGCACCAAGCCGTCGCTGTCATACAGGAACTCGCCCATCTGAGTAAGCAGCGTGTGCTGCTGGCTGTGCAGATAGCCCTGATACAGGTTTTCCACATACAGGTAACGCTCGAACGCCACACCCTGCAGCGTGGCATCCACTGCCGCATGGCCTTTCACCTTGCCGATGCGCACCGGCATGTCGGGCAGGCGCTCGATGAAGTCCAGCGCGTGAAGCGCGTTATACAGCACGGCGGCGGTCACGTATGCCTCCACCTTGCCGCGACGAATCAAGTAGCCCTCGCCGAAACGGCACACCACCTTCAGTTTGCCCCACAGGAACAGGCAATACGTCTTGATCTGCGTGCCGCTCAGGTTGTCGGCAAGCAGGTTGTACACATAGTAGAGCTGGTTGTCATCCAACTCGCCCCACGAGGTCGGCATTTTGATGTTGATAATTGTCGCATTCATTGTCGTTTATGTTGTTTAGAAAAAATAGCCTTTCGACTCTTTCGTGTTGCGGAACACAGGCGGAGCCCACAGCTCCGCCGTCGAGCTCTCGGCCCATTCGGGATATTCCTCCGGCTGCTGGCGCACGTGGTTCACGATGCGGTCCAGCGCACGGCAGTTGCGGGGCTTGCCGGCAAGCTCGTCGAGCACGCAGCGCCGCACATGCAGCGCGAGGTTCACGTCGTCGGCCACCATCGGGTACGCCGACAAAGCACACCGCAACCGCGTCATCAACGCCTCGCTCACCCATTTCTCGGCTATCTCCGCCTCCACCACGCGCGCGGCGTCGCGCAGCTGCAGGAACGCCTCCCAACGGTCGCTGGCGAAATCGGCGCCGTACACCGCCTCCACACAGTCGCGAGGCGACTGCAGCAGAGTGACGTTAAACCAAGCGCGCTGGCTTGTCGACTGCCACTCGGGACGCGAAGTCAGCGATGCCAGCAGCAGCTCCATGCTGTGGTCGCGCTGCGCGCGGCAGCTCGCTATCAACCGCTCCACGCGCTCCTTGCTCGCCGGAGCCACCGTCTGGTTGCTCACCACGCCGAAGCCGTTCGGCGTAAGCACAAGGTCTAGGTGCGGAATGGCGCGGCGGAGCGCCTCATGCGCTATCAGCGTCGCAACCTGATGCCACACCGTCGTGGTCGGGGCGGCGGCTATCGTCGCCAGAACGGCGTCGCCGGTGAAACTGTAGCTCACCCAGTGCTCCGCCATCACAAGCCACGGGGTTATCTTCTCATAAAGCGTGCGCTCGCCTTCCACGGTGATTTCCACGTTCGGAACAAGGCCGAGCAGCGTCGCGTTGTCGGTGATGATGTTCATTGCTCTTCGGTATTGGGGGTTACTTCTTTCGCGTCGGTGTTCTCGTCGAGGGTGGTCAGCTGCATGAACGGCACGTCAACCGTCACACCCGCCCAGCCGTTCTGCTTGATGATGATGCGGTGAACGGTGAACAGCAGGTCGTGATACGGCTTCTGCAACGCCTGCGCTATCGTGTAAAGCTCACGCTTGTCGCTGCCGCTGTTGTTCGTCTGCGACTTGCCGGGGACACTGCCCACGAGGTTTGAGTGCACCTGCATCGTGAAGCAGATCATGTTCACAGCCTCCTGGATGTCGCTCTCCCAGTCGCCGCCCTCTTTTGTCGAGTCAATCTTCGTGATCAGCACCTCGTGGCTCTCCTTGCCGTCGGGGGTGACGTAGAAGTTGGCGAACCAGGTCTTGCCCGAGTTCTCGGCGCCCGTCAGGAAGTCAAGGATCTCGCGCTTCACCTCCACCACACGTTCCTGCTTCTTCTTCGGGTCGCTGATGCCCTCCTGCTTGAACAGACGGTCAAAGTATTTGTCCGAAATCTCCACAAGGTATTTCAGCGGAGCCGTGTTCTTGATCTTCGCCTCTTTCGCCACGCCTATCAGCTGCTTGATGTTGTACCACTTCGAGCGCAGCAGGCTCGCCCAGTACGGAATAGGGTAATACGTGTGGTCCGCCGTCGGCATTCGCGTCACGATGGCAAACTTCGTGTCCTTGCCGGTCTTCAACCGCTCCTGCAGGTCGCTCCACGGACTCTGCTCGTTCAGCAGCGGCAGCACCTCCACATCCTTGATGGTCGCCGGCTCGTCGCGCCACAGCGCATACAGCACATTCTCTATCACGCCATGCTTGTTGGCGGGCGAGAAACGGCAGTAGCACGCCTCTTTGCGCACCAGCCGAGCGATGTGCTTACGGTCTTGGCTCATAATCACCACACTCACCGCGAAGCCCCAGTGCTTCAAGTCCTGCGACACGCCCAGGAAATAACTCGACAGCGAATTGTCCAGCAGCCAGTCCTCCACAGCCGCCGTCACCGCTGCGCTCGCACCCTCGCAGTTATAGCGCAACCCGCTGCCGTAGCACATCTGCGCGTTCCACAGCAGGCACGTGCTCATCGTCTCGTCGCGCTCAATCAGGTCCAATATGTCGTAGGGCATCATGTTGTCCGCGCCCCACGGCATCACCTTGTGTTTGCCCGCAATGGTCAGCGGCAGGATGTCACGCTGCTCCTTGAACACACTCGCGCTGTCAACCATGAAGGCGGCGCGGCCATCCACACCGGGAATATCCTCGATGCTCGGCTTCATTATCCGTTCAAATGTCTTGCTCATAAGTATATCGTCAATCCGTTAATCTCAAACATCAGCACGTCTCTTATCGTGCGTATCTGGCGGCTCGTTAGCAACTTCACCCGACGGGTACCGCTCCTGAAGTCGTACCTCAGCCCGATGCAGTTGCGCAGCTCCAGCACACGCCCGTCTTTCGACCACACCTTCAGGTCAACAGGGTCGCCCGCGTCAATCATCTTGCGCGCCGTCGTGATATGTATCGCCTTTGCCATGTCATGTGAATTGATAGGTGAATTCTTCAGTGAATATCCTTGCCGCACGGGCGGTGACCGTCAGGCTGCCGCGGCCGTCATTGCGCAGCCACGTGAACTTCACGCTGTTCAACGCGCCGTTGTCGTCACTCACGGCGCACTCGCCCTCGGTGATCACAACCGGCGTGCCGTCGGCCAGCCACACGCTCCCCGAGGTGAACAGCTGGTCTATCCATCTCGCGTGCTCCATCGGCAGCGCAGAGGTCTGCACCTCGTGCGACACCTCACGGCTCGGGTTGTACAGCACGCGGCGGCGACCCACAAAGCCCACCTTGCGCTCATCCTTGCTTTTCGTCACCGTCGAGCACGTCAGCCATGCCCATTCAGGAACGTTGAAGCAGTTCAGGAACAGGAACGAGGCGTTAGGCTCCGGCTCCACTCGGTAATACTGCATCGTCCGCTCCCCCACACGCAGCGTCACCGCAAGCACCGTGAATTCGCCCTCAACCACCGCTGCCACACGCTCATTCACAGTGGCGAGCGTCCACGTTACGCTCAGCACAGCGTCGGTCGACGTCAGCGGCTCCGACGCAGCGATGGTCAGGTGCTCCACCGTGCCATCCGAGCCGCGATACGACACAGTCATCGACGGGGTCACATCCGCACCCTGCACACGCTCGTAGAAGTACAGCGTTTCCGACACGCCATCGGGAGGCAGCGGCTTCCAATCAAGCGTGCTCAGGAAGTGGGTGTCAAGCCAAGTCAGCGGGTAGCTCACATCCTTGTCGCAGTAATGCACCGCCACGCCCTGCGAGGTCCAGCTTCCCGCATCAGGCTCTTTCCACAGCACGCGCATGTTCATCCGGGCCTCAACCATCGCACGCATGCGCTGCTCCACCACATCACGCACTTCGCGCAGCGTCACCGCGCCGCTTGTGGGACACAGGGTCACCTCTAAAAAGCGCGTGTCGCCGTTCGGATCATACAGTGCCACGGTCAGCTGAGCAGCCGACGTTGTGAATTCAAGGTCGGGCAGTTGGCTGCTCATCATGCGCGCAGCCAGTTGTGTCGTCATCGTCGTTGCCATTGTTTCTTATTTTATGCCCAAAGGTAGGTCTTTAACACTCGATGGAAAAAGACAAAAAAACGGCTGCAACAGTTCAACCGCCACAGCCGCCGAAATGAAACGACAATTATATTTTTTCAGCCTATCCCGATAATCGAAAAACTGCTGCTCCACGTCTGGGGCATCTTCTCACAACCGATATACAGCGTGTCAAACGCATCCGTGCCGTCCGTGCGGTGCTCAAGCAGATTCTCCTCGTCCTCAGGCAGCTTCTCGCCGCCCTTGTTCTTCCGGAATCCGTTCCGGCCGCGCTCCACGCCTGCCGTCTGTATCGCCAAAATCAGGTCGTCGTTGTTCTGACGGTTGAACATCGGCATTAGCCGTTGTTTGCCAGCGAAACCTTGGTTGATGAGCAGGTATTTCTCGTCATGGCGCATCGGGTTGCCCAAGTACACGTCCACCACGCTCCAGCCTTGACGCTCAAACTCGTGGCACACCACCCAGCGGAAGTCCTGCTCGTTAACGGCGTAGTTCGAGCCCTTCGCTGTTGCGTCCCAGTAGTACACCACCGTCTTGTTGCGGTGAAACTGGTAGTAACGGCAGAAGTCCGCCACCAGCTCAGGAATCTTGCGCTCGAACTTCACGAAAAACGACTTCAGCACCAGCAGGTGCTTGCCGCGAGGCTGGCCGCACACTATCCAGTTGATGTTCGCGTTGTAGTCCATCCCGATGCACAGCGGTGCGTCAGCATCCACGTCCTTGTCAGCTCGGCTATCTATCGCCGTCGGGTCGAAGTCATAGCCCAGCGAGTCCAGATACTCGAAATTGCTGTCGTTGTACTTGTGCTTCTCGCGCATGCTCGAGTAGAAACCGTCCTTCGCGATGCCTATACGCTGGCACAATATGCTCGTCTGGAACGTCAGCGGAGTCAGGTCGCGCTTCATCTGCTTGATGTAGTTCTCGCCCAGCAACTGCAGGTTCTCAATGCTCGAGTACTCCTTGTAGTACACCGCAACCGAGCGCATACGGTTCAAGTCGCGGTCAAGTCGGCGCAAGTGACCCCGCAGATATTCAGGAACAGGCTTGCTTTCCGACTTCAACTTTCTGATACGCTCCTTCGTCGACCATATCTGCCACACCGTCGCCTTGATGGTTTCAATCAGTTCCTCATCCATCTGCTCGCGGTAATGCAGAAACCAACTGCCTTTCGTCGTCTGCGGCATATCGCTCAATATCATCACGCTGTGGTTGAACGAGTGCATACCGAAGTGGCTCTTGATGCCACCATTGGCCGGGAACACCTCGTCCTTCAACTTCTGGTAGTCGATGAACTTCGCCTCGTCAACGAGCACCCAACTCAGCGTCAACGAGTTCGCCGCACCCGGACGGTCCTGACTCAATATAATCGCCACCGAACCGTTGTAGAACGAAATCACATGCTCGTAATACTTCGGGTCGATAATCGGCACACCGAACGACTTCGGTGGCCTCCGGCCAACCACATAATGCACACCCTCCACATAGCCCCAACGCTTCCAAGCCGTCAGCAGTCCGGGAATAGTGTTCGTCAAACCGTGACGGAACGTCGGCACAACAATCCCGCCAGTGCTCCCCGCCATACGCTGCATGTTGCGCAGCACAAACGGAGCAGCGATCGAGTCGGTCTTGCCCGTGCGGCGACCCGCCACAATAACAGTCGTGTTCGCGCCAATCAGCTGCGTCAACCGCTGAGGCTTGTTAAAGTATATGGGATTCGTCGGTTTCATTCCCTCCCTCTGCCGATGACCACAAATCACCTTCCTCAAGGTCAGCCACCTCAGCCTCCACATCCTCGATGTCCATGCTCTCCCTGCGGTACTTCGCAATCATGTCCTTGATGCGCTGGTCGAGGTTCGGCAATGGCTTGATGCCAAGAACACTCGGGTCTTGCGTCGCCGTGAACGGCTGAACAACAATCAGGTCAAACGGCATCACCTGCTCGTCCTCCACATCCACACGGTTATATTTCGCATAAGAGCTCGCAGCACGCTCCATCGTCTTCGTGTCCTTACGCTTCTTCGCCATCTGATACGTCTCCAGCAACATCTGGTTCGCCTTCCAACGGTGAAAGTCGCGGCTCGAACTCGTCAACAACGGCAACAACTGCTTGATAATAGCCAAGTCACCATAGATAGCACTCTCGCTCAAACCGGTCCTGCCCACAAACTCCTCCACAAACTGCCGGTCAGCCAAGTCGGGATTCGACAGCACCCATTGGTACTCGTCACGCACGCGGAGCAGCCGCGTGATCGTCACAGCATCATACCGCGCACGCAACTCCGACTCACCAGTGAACAAGTCAGCACGACAAACATCTATCAACTTCGGCAACCCCATAACTCACTCATCATCTTCCATGTCCATCAATGCCTTGCGTGCATTGTCGAGCGCAAGCGGCGAGCCCACTTTCGCCAACATCATTTCCTGCTTTCGGAGTTGTATTTTCGATGACACCTTACCTTTGGTGTAAGCCTTTTCTGCGGGGCTTCCTTTTATTTTGATGTCACGCCGCAACGCCTCGGCATTGATACCGAGGATAACGGCGATGTCCGAGATGGGGAGGTAGAGCGACGCCAGCTGCTCAATCTGCTTCAATTCGTTGTCGGAATAAGTCATTGAGTGGAACCGAATGGTTGGTTATCAAATCGTCGATTTGCTGTTTCAGAGTAGTAAAAATCACTTTGTCAGTCGAGATAAACGCACTTTCGACACGATTTCCACGAGTAAGATTCTGAGAGGTGACCACCGACACACAATCGCCCGAAAGCGATTGCACCAGCAGGAGTTTACTGTGGTTGTCGGCAAGGTATGTCCGTTCAATCACTTGGTCGATGAACGCCCAAAGCTTCAAAGTCTTGTTGGTCGCCTTATGGTCGAGCACAAGATGAAACTCCTTGACACGACCCGACTTCTCGATGAAAAACAATCGACGCAGGAACTCCTCACTGATAGAGAATGACGTTTGCCATACTATAGAGACGCCCAGTTGGTCCAGGATCCAGTCGAGCACATCTGCCACTTGCAGCGTGTTTGTCAGGTATGCCTGATTGGAACACGTAGCAAGTGGCTTCAGCCATTGTTCGATGGAAGTGTCGCGCCTCATCGCATGATGATGCCCAGGCCCACCATTTCGTCAATCATTTTCGACGATGGATTAATTACCAAGTTAAAAGCGGCGGCAAGGCGCTGACGCAACTCCGGCGTCGGGTTCTTCGCATAGCGACCTTTCATCAAATTGATAAAGCCCGCTGCCTTGCGACTCGCGGCACGAGCATCGTCTCGCACCGTCACCTCACCCTTCGACACATCGTAACCGTCATACTTCGCCCAGTTGGCGTGCAAACGCTCGTCAAGTTCTATCAGCTCCTTCAGGAACGGATAGCGGTCACTGTCAGGACAAACCATGCCGGGACGGTTCGTTATCACTCGCAACTCGGCATGCAACGCACGCATACGCTGCACGATGCCGAGATTCTCCACATACAGCGACTGAATCTCTGCAGGCAACGTATCATGGTCCGCACGCTTGCCGGACTTGAACTCGCTCGCAGGATTCGTCTCCTGAAGGCTCAGGTGGTCATTCGCAATCTTCTCCACCTTCACCGACATCTGCTCCACCTGCGCGTGAGTCACTTGCTGCACACGGTAGTTGAAACGCTTCTGCAACTCATGCGCGATGTGGTCGGCAAAACGCGGCGGGTTGCGCATGATGTTCTGATACATGATCGTGTTGCCCGTCAACTTGAGCAACAAGGTCGCACCCTCCTCAAGGTTGCGGCTATCCGCAGGACTCTCAAGCCAAGCCTTGATGCGCTGCGTCAGTCTCTCGTCTATCTTCATAAGTGATTGTTTATTCCGGTGAAAAACACTAAATTCTTGCCCAACGGAGCCAACAGCTTCTGCATTCCAAGCAACGTCTGGCCGGTCGTCACGAAGTCGTCAAACACAATCAGGTTGCGCTCCGCAGGCAACACTTGCAGCGTGAACTCCGCGTTCACGCGCTGACGGCTGTGGCACAACGCCACATCCTCATAGAACGGCAAGCCAAGCAACGACGACATCCGCAGGCTGATCAGCGTGGCGAAATTGCGCTCCTTGTGACGACGCTTCGGCGTGGTCACAAGCGCCCAGCCACCATCCGCCAGCCACCCGCCAAGCACTTCGACAATGAGTTTCGACACGTTGTCGGCAAAGTAGCCCACCATCTTGTCGTCACCCTTGATGTCGGTCAGTGTGCGGCCATACAGCGACTTCTGCCATAGCGAGATAAAGAATACACCGCTGCGGCGCGTCATGCGCACCTTCCGCTCAAAGTCGCAGCGTGCCTCCACACTGCTGTCCCAGCCTTTGCGCTGACGCTCGGCAAAGATGTCGCGTTGGGGCTCGTAAGATGGAACATCGGAGATGTCGAGTCCCGAGGCCGGCGACACGTCACTCAAGAGGTCGCTCCAATAACTCTCCATCTCCGATGTATGCTCAGCCATCAGTTGCCCGGGGTGACAGCAGGCTCGGCGGCAGGAGCGCACGCGATGTCGCCATCCTCCGTCTCCAGCGTGCCCGCATAGAACGGGGCGGCCAACTCGTCGGTGACCTCCACGTTGATCGTCGTGCTCGCCGCGTTCGTGCCCTGACCCTGGTCCTGGTTCACGGTGGTCTTGGTCTGCCAACGCTCGTTGCCAAGCACACGGTAGTTGCCTGCCATATCCTGGAAGATATACACCGTGTCGCTGTTGTTCAGATAGCCGGCAGCTGCCGTCGCGTCGCTGTCGATGCCGTTGTGAACCAGCGTCGCCTTGTTCAGCTGGGTCTGGCTCGGAGCTTCGCCCTGAGGCTCGCTCGTCACAGTGCTCTTGTCGATGTTGATGTCAAGATACTGGAACTTCGCATCGGCGGCCAGCGTGAAACTGCCGCTGTACACACTGCTCGTGGGACGACCGAAGGCGTCGCGCGTCAGCGTGGGCCACGAAAGAATCAGATGCTTGCTGATGTGATACACACGGCGACGAATGCCCGGATATTGGGGCATCCCGTCGCACCAGTCAAGTGACTTCTGTAGATTGGGACATGTCTTTGCCATATCGTTGTTCCTTTCTGTTTTGCGTTAGGTTAAGGCTTGGTGTACTCCTTGCTCGCAACCTCGCTCGAGGTCATGCCGTCTTTCACGGCGATGGCCTTCACGGTGGCGGTGGCGCTCAGGGTAATCTTGTTCGTGCTGTCATACAGCGTGCTCTCGGCAGTCGGAGTGCTGCCGTCGGTGGTGTAGTGGATGCTGGCACCGGCAGTCGAGGTGGCGAGCTCCACGGTCAGCGTTTCACCTTCACTCCAGCTGGCGGGCGAGAACGTGGGAGTGGCCACTGTGGTCACAACAGATGGAGTCGAGCCGCCGGAACTGCCGCCCTCGTTGCCCGACGCGGTGGCGAGCTTCACAACCTTCAGGAAACGGAAGTCGAGCGTGCGGAACTGCACGCCGAAGAACATCTTCGCGGCCACCGTCAGAGTGTCCACGTCGAGACGCAGCACCTCGATGCGCTCGAGGTCGCTCATCGAGTCGTAACCGTACACCATGTTCATCTTCGGAGCAATGAACATCAAGCCGCTGCCGGCAAGGCCGTCCATGGGGGCGAACGTCAGACGACGGTTGCTGCCCTCCACAAAGGGCTGCTCGTAGCTGTTGTTGTAGTTCAGCGTCGGATGGGTCAGCTGGTAACTCTCGTTGTAGAGGTCCACCAGAGCAGGGTCGCAGTAGCAGAAACGCTGCTGACGGCGCAAACGGCTGTCAAGACCGAACTCGATGTCCTTCATGATGTCGACAGCGTTAGCCGCCGTAATCACGTCGGTGAGCTCGATTAGGTTCTTCTTCGCCACGCTGATGTTGCCGGCGGCAATCTCGGCCTCGGCGATGGTGGCGTAACCGTCGAACAGGTCCATCGTGGTGTTGCCACTGGCATTGCGCTGGGCAGTGAACAGGGCAAGCGCGAGGTTCTCGCCTGCCTGCTTCATGATGGCACTCAGGATAAGCTTCGCCATGTCACTGTTACGCTGACCATCACCCAGGGTGGCAGCACGCTCACCGAGCATAGTCTGCACATAGTCGTTAGGAACGAAGTCCTGATTCATCGCACCGAAATGGATGGGGAGCTCCTGGAAGTGGATGCTCGTCGAGCCGTCACCGCGCTTGTTCGCGGCATAGGGATAGAACTGGGCCTCCGTGTTCACGCCGCCCAGAAACTGGTTAACGCGGCAACCGGGAAGACCCGTCAGGTACTTGGTACTGTCCCCCATCGAGAGGACAGGCATCAACAGCAGCTGGCGGTGCCACTTCTTCGCGGCCTCTTTCCACGCCTGCTCGCTCGGGGTAACTTGAATGAGATGATTTGCCATAGTTCGTTACTTCAAGATGTTCAACATTTCGGTGGCATCGGCCACGGCGCTGAAGTAGTCATCAGCGACATCGCCCTCGCTACCATTGTCTATCACTTGGGCAGTAGGCTCGGCAGGCTGCTTGCGCAGCGCCTCGAGCTCACGGTTCCTGCCCTCCAATTGAGCCTTCAGGTCGGCAATCTCCTTGTCGCGGTCGGCAAGGGTGCGCTGCGAGGTGGACAAATGGTCGACATCGGCCGACATCTTGTCCTCGATAGCCTGCACCTGCTCCTCAGTGACGGTGATATTGCCGTCCTCGATCTCAAGATGCTCACACTGGAGCAACTTGCACACATTCACATAAGTTTTCTTCATTTTTGCAGTGATTTGGTTGGTATTCTCTCGTCTGAACAGACTCGACAAAGCCTCCATCAGGCGCGACAGCACTCCTTGCTCGGCACTCTCCTCCGGCAACCGGGGCATCGGAATGCCTTCGGCGGCCATGAAGTTCACCACATCCTCGGTAATCCGAGGCTTCTCGTCCTCAGGAAGGCTGGTGATCTCGTCCACGAAACCCCAGTCGAGGGCTTCCTGAGCACTCAGCCACCCGCCTTCTTTCATCAATCCGAGCAGGTCATTCTTGTCCTTCTTGCATCGCGAGGCGTAAGCACCGGCGATGTTGAGGTCTATCTTGTCAAGGTCTTTCTTCGTTTTCTCACACTCATCAATGAGCTGCTGCAGCTGGTCGGCATTCATCATGTCCCAGCGGAACACCATCTGAGAGCATTTGTGCACCAGATACATCGCATTCACGTCGATGCTCACCCGCTTCGCACCCAGCGAGGCGATGGTCGCCGCACTGGCATTCATGCTCTCATAGTGAACATGCACGTTGCCGTGGCGCTTGAAAGCGGCACTCACGCTGAATGCCGTAGCCACGTCGCCACCCAGCGAGTTGATCAGCACCTGCACCTCCTTGTCGGCGTTCTTTTCAAGGATATAGTCCACGTAGTCGGCATCAAAGTTCCAGCCGCCCACGTACCCTTTCAATTTGAGATGATATTTTGTTGCCATAATTCGATTATTTGCCACGAAGTTACGGCAGTTTTCCCGACTGTTAAAAGACTGACGACCGCCTCAAAGAGCCACCGGAATAAGCGATTTTACTGCTTGATGGGTGATTTCAACCGTGTGCACGGCACGCTCGCCGCTCGGCTCGCCGGAGTGGTAGGTGATTTTCACGGTGGGGTAATGCGGCTCTTTGGTGCCGATGAGCCACCACTGACCGCTCGCTTGACGAAACAGCCAAGCCACCTCATAATGGCGAGGCAGGACGCTGTTGGTCATGAAGGTCAGCGTGGTTTTCTCCACACGGCCGTTGTTGTCGTGTTCCTCAACGGCTTGACACACCGCCTCGCCGAAGATTATGATGGGAGTCGTGTCGGTCATCACCGCCACCGGCAGCCCTGCATTGTGCTTGGCCATCATGTTCGGACTGAGGAAACGGGCATCGACCCATCTGACTTCGACGATACCCGGGAGGCTGATACATTGACTGTTCATATTGTTCGATTTTGTTACACTTTGTTTTATTTTGTTGCACCTTGTGCGCACTTGTTAATTATGCGGTCTTAACTCGCAGCGATTTAACTTTTGTTAATATTGTTGTTCTTGCGATACTTTTTCCGCATACGGAAGAAGATTTGTCGAATTGTTTCCCAGTTGCTCTCATCGTCATCAATGCCGTGCCGTGACATCCAGTCATAGATGACATCCGTGATGGGCAGTTGCAGCCTTTCGATATTGTACAGGTCGTCCCACAGCAATACGCGGAAGCGCACACTGATGATGTGCAGCAGCAGACGACGCCCATGGTCGTTCAGGTAGCAGTAGAACGGCAGCGGCTTAGTCTTGAACACCGGCAGCTCAATCGCTATCTCGTCGGGCTGCCGCAACTGCGGTTCCGCACCCTTCGGCAAGGTGGTGAGAGAGAGCTCGAGCACATCGTGTTCGGCACTCCCTCTGGGGAAGTGCACCACACCTTGCTCGTCGCCGAAGTCATGCAGGCACCATTGAGCAAGGTATTTCGGCATTTTCAAGTAAATATTCATGATTATTGCTACAAAAATGGCTGCTACGGGATTGCAAAGGTAACGAAAATATCAAACATATAGTTTGATTTTCTAAAACAAAACACGAAAAATTTCCAAATCGTTTTACACAACAAGTGCTATATATTTTTCGAAAAAGAGTGTACTTTTAGTGCGCACCTCGTCAAAATGCCGTTAAATACATTGTGCGTCAGTGCGTTATGTGGCGCACACTTTCCGCACACTTTTCGGGTGCCGTACTAATGTACTGTGCGCACACTCGCGCACTTTTTGAAACGGCGAAAGTGTGCGCACTTAATTCGCTGATTTACAAACGCAAACAACAATACCGTACTAATGTACTTTTATTTTCTTATAATTTAGAGAAGAAATTAAAAACACGAAGTGTGAAAAAATACCGCGTTCGCAATAGTGATAAATCGTAAGCGGATTATCGTCTCGCTGGTAAAAACACCATGCGCTATACATGATGCAGCGGTCGCCGGTCGTCCCCCGCTCCCCCTGTTCGAGATGCACCGCATGGCACGTTTGTACACCTGTACTCTGTTATTCAGAATTACATGGGGCTTCGGGGTGCCGAAATGCTAACAAACGTAAAAAAACCGATTGAGAGGTGCGAGGTGGTTGACCCGCACCAAAAGTCGCCGTCATCGAGGTTTCCACGAGGTCGCGACGGAGCGACTTTCGTTAAAATTTGTTGCCTTCCACGTCTCAAAAATTGAAAATCGTGATTTCCAATTCCTTAAAGGGTTCGACAAGGGAATTTATCCCTTGTCTCCACGAAGTGAGCCCCCGTCCGCCCTGAGACGCTCGAGGGTGTCGACCCCCTGCCGCCCTGCGGAATATGTAAACAAATGTTAAAATCGGCTGTGCGGTAAAAATGCCGATGCGTGACGACGAACCGACACGCAGTATCGGTTGCGGCGGCACACACCGGCTTCCGCTGCCTATGGCGATGCGGGCAGGTGTTCAAAGGGCGGTGATGAGCTTGGCGTGCAAGTGGCATAGTGCAGGACTCCGAGTAGGCGCAGCCCACCGACAACCCTTGACGCGGCAGCGGCAAAGCATCGGGCTTGCAGGGGACGGGAATGAAGCACCAGACGATTGAAGGCATTGAGTGTGCCATGGTAAGCCATCAGGCGTTGCAGGACAACTTGTTGAGCATTGGGCTTTAGGAGTGAACAGCAATCGGGTGTCAGCGGAACTTGTGAAGCCGATCCCCGATGCAACGGAGAAAGCCGTATGTGTTCCTGCAACGCCGTAGATAGCGAGCCAAAGCCGCAGGCGCAAGCACTTTCGATGACTGATTGAGGCACAGGGCGCAATGGGAGTGACCGAAATAGCCGGATGCGTGGGTTGTCGGTGGAAAAGTGCAGGGTGTCGAAGCGGCTTGCCACCTCGATACCCGGAACGACAGCAAGCCGTAAGCCGATGTCCGAAACGATAAGCCACCTGCCGCCGTGCCGAGCCTGTCCTGACGCTGCCCACATCGGGGTGAGGGGTGGGCAGAAAAAGCCGATGCGCGATGTGCACACCGGCTGGAGAGACGTTCCTACGCTTGCCTCAATGCTTCCTATAGAAATAGATGCAGCACCCCACGACCACCCCCACAGCCGCGATGATGCCCATTGCCGTCCACGGCATATCGGGAGGCTTAGTGACCGCGACGCGGTCGCTGGCCTGACGCTCATCAGTGGCTGTGCTGCCGTGGTGGTGTATAGAGTCCACGCGCTGCTCATTCTTTGTGGAAGTATGGGCAACCGTGGTATTTGTGGCGAGAGAGGCACGCTTGGCTTTCAGCAGCACACCGCCTCGTGCAGTGGGCGATGACAGCGAAGCGGGCGCGGCCGCCGTGCTGTCTGTTGTGTCTGAAGGCACATCGACATGTGCGGTAGGGAGCCACAGCTCAAAACTGTCCAACTCCAGAGTGAGCGTGCGCCAAGACTGCTGCCAGTCATGGTCAGCGTAGTCCTGGCGTGTGAGCACACTGGTGTTGGTTTCCACTCTCTCGGTGCGTGCTGCTTGCTTGGTGCTATGGCACGAAGCCATCAGCACAACCAGCAACGAGGTTATGACTGCTGTAGTTCTCATGATTATGCCTTTAAGAATTTGAGAATACCTTGAAGATGCAGGTCAACGACTTTTGCTTTGCCCTCGTCAGATGAGAGCAACTCCACGTCCGCGCGGTTGTCCATAAAGAGGTTCTCGGTAAGAACTGCTGGGCAATCCGTATTGCGCAGCACGTAGAAGTTGGCTGACCAGTAACGACAAGTCGGCACACTTCGGTTGCCCTGCAGGCCACGCGCGGCAGCTTCGGCATAAAGCGACTGTGCCAATCGCTTGCTGGCTGCCGAGCAGTTGTTACACACAAACACGCTGAAACCGCTTGCGTTAAGCCACTTGCTTTCCGACCCTGCCGCATTGACGTGTATGCTCACATAGATGCAGTTGTCATTGCCAAAGGTTTTGCAGATGCCATTGACATACTTGCAGCGTAGCGAAAGTTCTTTAGCCTGCGGACTGGGCACCTCGTCGGCGGGCATATCGACAAATACTGTGAAGCCCTTCGCTTCAAGCTTTGGTTTGAGCGCGGAGATAACTTCGCGGCTGAAACGGTACTCGCGGAACTTGCCATCAGGGCTTCGTTTGCCCGGCACATTACTGCCGTGAGCGGTGCCGAGGATAACGACACGCGCCGCCGGCTTTGACTGGATGTCCATCAATGTCGACGGGCGTGGGCGGCCGTTGTTCATCGGTGTGCCTTTGCCATCGCCGAGATGGTCAGGACGGCGGCCTGAAAGTTCTCGGAGCGCAGAGAGGTCGATGTCGAAGTGTCGTTCGGTTTTGTCGACCATCACCTGCTGCAGGATCTGCGCCCACTTGGCGCCGTTGCAGCTGGAGATATTCTCGAGGCAAGACCATAGTTGCCATCCGATGACCAGTCCTGCGGCGAGTTTCAGGGCGTTGAATGGCAGGCTTTCCGTGACGTAGATGTGCAGAAAATGGGCAAAAATCAACAACATATAAACTTGCAGCAACGTAATCAGCACGCTGCCAAAGTGGCTGCTCTTGAATTTGCCCGAGTTCTTTGATGTCTTTTCCGGGTACGCCTTGCGTACACGCTTATCCAGTTGCCATGCCGTCCAGCAGTCCATGAGCACAGCAGCGGTGCAGAGCATGATGTAAGGGAGCGTGGGCGAAAGGGCGGTGACCACCGCGCTGCCCACCGAGAAAATCAGTTGATAGAAGCGTTCGGTGTTCATTGCAGTAAATATTCAGGGTTAAAGACTTGCCAATCGATCTCGGCTTTCGCCCGCCGATTGGCGTTGATTGCGCCGTCGATATGTGCCGCGACTGCGCCAATAAACTCGCGCACCTCATCGATGTCAGCGAAGGTGTACAGATAAGGCTCCTCGTCGGTGCCAAGTTTCACGGTTGGCATTGTGCCGTTACGCTCAGCGGCAAGGGCCCATAGCGTATAGTTGCGCTGGTTCTCATCGCTGAGCCACACGAGATGTCCCCGCCATGTCATTCCCTGCAGGATTGTGTCGTGAGTGTCCGCATTGATTTGGTCGAAAATCACCGAACGAACCTCATCAATGGCAGGCAGATGGTCAAACTCATGGCGGTAATCCCATCCGTAGTCAGCTCCATCTTCAATTCCGAAGCCGTAATAGACAGTCCATCGACGGCGACCGGTTTGACGGATGCCGTCATGTCGTTGGTTTGTACCGAAAATCTTGTTCATAGTCTTTCGTTTTTATGCAAAATTACGCCGATTCAGAGAGACCATAAAAGACAGAAAAAGCCCCACAGCCGGGCATGGCCATGGGGCGACACTTAATCGTTACTTAAGGTGTCAAACAGAAGCAACCTAATTAAGCGCTGTGAGTGAAAGCCGTGATTTGGCTTTGGATGTCGTTAAGTGCATCATTGAGCGTCATTCGTTCATCATCTGTGAGAATAGCCTTGCGACCATGCACGGTGTGTCCGTTCAAGCGTTGGCTCAGCCATGAGCGTGACCTGCCGAAGTAGGTGCGGGCAATATAGCTCATGTTCAACGCCTCGGCAAGCGGTCCAAGCTGGTCGCGCAGCAACTGCTCGTTAACCGCATTCTCCACTCGATCCAGGCACTCATTGGCACCTGTCATCAATTGCGCCGCCAGTTCATCAAGCCGGGCTTTATCCTCGGGACTTTTGGCTTCTGCAACAATTTCGGCAAGACAGTCCATTGTCGCAGGGTCATTGGCAGCAATCATTTGTTCTAATTTTTTAATCTTGTCGTCCATATCTTTGATAGTTAAGTGCCGGGGGCTTGCGCCCCCTTGCACAGTTTAGAGTTGTTTTTCCAGTTCTTCGATAAGTTTCTTCAGGTTGCTGAATCGCTCGAGCAGGTTGTCAAGTTCTCTCTCATCAACTCTCGCTCCATTGTCCAGCAAGAACTTCACCATCTTCAGCCTCAGTTGCACTTGAGTAAACTCGCTGTAAGCAACCCGAAGCACATCTTTCATCTTGTCGTTCATTGTTGTTACTTAATTAAATGGTTTAACTTCTGTTTGACGATGCAAAGTTACTAAACATTTGTTTATCCACCAAATTTTTTCGCAACTTTTTTCAAAAAAAATGCCGCGGCAGCACTTCACAGCGGTGCCACGGCTCACGTTGGTTAATTGGGGATAATATCTCATGTCTTCCACCATTCACCTGCTTACACTTCATCAAACAATGATGGCTGGAACGTCAGTCGTTCGGTTCTCATGCGGGCGAGGCGTTCTTGCGCTGCTTTCAGTTCGTTCTTGTTGGCAAGCAGCGTGTCCTTGAGTTCGCTGATTTGCGATAGGAGCGCAATCTCCTGTTCGTTGCACTCCTGCGCATGGCGGAATCGTTTCACGAAGTGTGCGAACAGCGCATGGTAGCACTCGCGTTTGTAGCGTATGACAGCCTCGGCGGCTTCCGACTTCACCTTGTCCGGATTGATGGTAAACAGCCAACCGAAGACAAATTCAAAGGGAAGACAAACCATCATGTAGTTCTTCCCATCGTTGGCAGTTGTGGGTTTCTCGCCCACAACTGAACCCAAAATCGGGTCGCTCATGATACGTTTTCTCTGTGTTGAAAAATCAACACCCAGAGCATTGCAGATTGGTCGGACCGGCACGAAGATGTCGTTGCCATCTTGAATGATGGTGATGCCTGTCTCATTGACTCGTTTGATTAAAATCTCGTTCATAGTTTTTGAAAATTGATAAGTTAATAAAATGGATATTGCTTATAGCTCGAATAAACTCAACTCTCTCCACTTGCGCTGTTCCTTTGACAGAGCCTCACGAGCTTCAGAGCTGAAAAACTTGCCCCAGCTTAGACAGTAGCCCGTCATCCACAGCATCACAACACGCTCGCTGCCGCCCCAGCCCCACGCCAAGTTCGGTACACGATGTGCGCTGCGTCCGTCAGCAAAGTAGAGGTCATAGCCCACCGCCCACTTACCCGGCTCAACCTCCGCGGTAAGCAGTCGCACAATCTCACGACCGTCATCATACACCACATGCGATTTCCAACACTGTGCAGCCATGTCTTTCAGATCGTCTCGGCACAACAGGGCATCAAATTCATTCAGCACTTCCATAGCTCATTCTAACTTTAGAAACAAGACTGCGAAACTGTGCGTCACTTTCCAAAAGAGCGGCAGAAGTCTTTCGGTAATGAAAACTCACGTTCTTGCTTCGGTTCAACCACCAAGCCGCCTCATACTGACGCAGCCCATGCTCCATGGCAAGCAGGAAAAACGCATAACGGGCCATCATCAACCGCCACTCTCGGCACGTGCCCAGCACAGCCGCCGGACGACAACACGCTGCACGGCAGCATAGCAAAAACAGTCTCTGTATTTCGTCGTTTCTCATAATCACTTCTTTTTAGAATGGTTCTTTCATCGCGCCAGTGGTGTCATAGATCGAGAAGTATTCCACACCGCCGCTCTTGTCGGCACTACCGATAAAACTTTCACCCGGATGTTCCTGAGTCCAGTGGCGAAAACTTTTGCCCTCTTTGTTGAGTTTGTTGGGATTGAAGTGATAGCCCTTGAACTGGCAGTAGAACGTCAGTTTGGTCTTGAAGTTCGCTTGGCTGATTCCGCTGCGCGCATCAGGGAAGTGTTCCTTGAAGTCGCGGAACATGTCACCGCGAGGAACTTTGTTGTTCAGGTTATGGCCAGTGGCATCAAAGTACACCTCCGCCCATTGATATATGCTCTCGCTCATCTGCTGGCGCAACGTGCGCAGCATGATGTCGTGCATGGGCGGCAGCACCGCGCCCTGTCCGGGACGACTCCAGCCATTCTGCATGCTCTCGAAGTAAAGGAGTACGCACTCCGCCATCAGGTTGTAGAACAGATTCCACTGCTCCACGTCCCAATCCGCGAAAAATTGGTGACCAAACACGTCGATCGGGTGGCGGGTGTCATTGAAAAAGTTCGAGAAACTCATGTAGATAATGCGCTCCTGAGAGCTGCGGCTCTGGCTGCCGTTGATGGCGTGGTTCGTCGTGATGTAGAATTTCGGGCTGTGCTCGCTCGCGATGGTAAAGCGGCCGCCGCCCTTCACGTTCACATTCAGGTCGCCGGTAATCGCGAAGTAGAACCGCTCAAAGTTGAAGTTCACATTCACGTCATCCATAAATACGTTGCGTGTGCGCAGCGTCACAAGCGTGTATATGAAGTCATCGTCGTTCTTCGTGTTACGCCCGTCAATGCTCGTCTGCTCCAGCATATAAGACAGCGCCTTGCCGATTAGCGATTTGCCCGTGCGGCCGTTGCTCTGTCCCACGTCGCTCAACTCGCCATCCATAGCAATCACCGCTTTCAGTTCGGTCTGGTACTTGTAGTCGCACAGCAGGTAGCCAATCGCAGTCAGCTTGTTCATCAGGTGCTGCGAGAACTCCTGCTGCTCCAGCGCGCTCAGCTCTCCCTGTTTCTCGTGCCAGAAGTTGCTTGTCACCATCAGGAAGCGGAAAAAGTCGCAGCGGTTGCCGGCCTCAGTCGGGTAAATGCTGAAGCCATTCGCCTCGTCCCAATCAACATGGTCAATAATAGGCACACGCTCAAACTTATGACCTATAACCTTGTCATTCCAAACCTGCCCCATTATCACATGGTCCCATTTCACCCCTTGAGCGGTGATAGTCAGCATGCCGTTCTTAAAATACAGATTCTGCAAATATGGCTGGAAGTTGTCAAAGTTATCTTCGATGCGTTCCAATCGCTCCAGCTTGTCGTTGCTCAAATCGCTCGTCAAACGAGCCGAGAAGTGGTTGCGCACATTCGTATCCTTCGTGCTCATCAAGATATAAGCCCACACGAACTCTCTAATTTCCACAGCACTGCTCGGATAAACCACACCGTCCTCTATACGCACGAAGTTGAACACTCCCGGCTCGAGGTCAGCAGTATGTATGCGATAAAACCCTGCAGCCTCTATGAATTTCAAGGCCTCGTATGTGTCGAGGCTGACATTCACCTTTTGCGTGTTCTCGTTCACCATCACACTCCAAAATTCCTTGTCGGCAGCCACCTTTGAAGCCAGCACCACTTTGCCACTCTCGCCCACACGGTAAAGGAAACGGTTGAACTTAAACGAGACCAAAGGCTTCAGGCTCGACTCGTATTTCTCGAAAAAGGCTTCACAATCATTGAGCAACCAATAGTCCTGAATCTGCTGATTGCTCAATGTAGAGATATTGTGTATGGAGCAGTAAGTGCCCACGCCATCATGTGCATGGAGAGCAAAATCAATGTCTTTCGCCAGTTCGTCCTCACGGCCTTTCAATGTCCCCACCAACAAATCGTCAACACCTTTATCGTCATGGTCATTCACATTCACATGGCCGAAGTAGATGTCAACATTCACGCCGATGTTGTGGAGGCTGCCCACATACTTCTTGAACTTGATGGCGGCAGCGGCGAACATGCGCGGGCGGTAGTCCACCGCTTCGTCCTGCTGCAGGTTCTTCGACAGGTGATCCCAGTCGCTGTCCATCATCAGTACCACATTGCGCACGCCGCAACGTTGTATCAAGTATTGCAAGTCCTGCGGCAAGCCTGTTTCCTTGTTGCCTATGTTGAAGATACCCTGAATTGCGATACTTGGCACGCCGTGCTTGCACGCTTTCTCGGCTTTTTTCTCTCCCTCCTGTATCACGAGCGTCTCGATGTGTTCCTCGCGCTGATATAGGTCGCGGATTCGCTGGGGTATATAGAACTTAGTTGGAGCTCCTGCCGGTGTTTGGTACTTGTTCTCGCGAATACTACCCTCAGGAGTGTGAAGCGAAGGGTTGCTCCAGCGCACTCGTATATATGGGCGCAACGCACCGCGTATGCCCCTTGTTGGGTACATTTCCATCGTACCGTCAAGGAGGTAGTAGTAGATGAGCATTTCATCATCGCCTGGACGCAGGTTGCCGGCACGATCAATGTCACCCTTGCGCATGGCGGGCTCAAGATGTTCCACGGTCTCGCCGTTCACGGTCTCCTGCACACGCACCATCACATCGTCAACGGTCAATCCCGATGCTTCAAGTTGTGTTTCACAGAAACTTTTGGCCATTGCCTGACGGTGTCGGGTCACTATCTGTTTGCGTTGCTCCTGCTCGCTCACGATATATATCCCGTTAGCCTCGGCAGCACTTTTAACCGCTTCGGCGAAGCGGCTGCGGTCATCGTTGCATGTGTAAAACAGGGCAGCGGCGATGGCATCACTTAATGAGAATCCGCATGAGAAACATTTAGCAAGGTTCTTTCCGCTCTTGTGGGTAACGCATAAGCCTTTATTTTTGCCCGAGGCTCCGCATTTCGGGCATGGAACGTAAGACGTGGCTCGAGTGACTGATGCTTGTGGCACACAATACCTTATATCGGCACTTTCGCGCACCTTGCGTATTGTCAAGTCTGAATAATAGTCGCTCATTCAAACAAATGATTAGATTCCGCATACTTAAAGAACTCGGCTTTCTCGTGAATGCCAAGCCGTGCGAAAGCGTTGCGGATATGGTTATTAACTGTATGAATTGACAAGTATAGTTGCTCGGCAATAGTCTCCTTGCTCATACCGTCATACCAGAGACGCAGCACGCGTGTCTCGGCATCACTCAACCGGCTGTCAAATTCCGGGTGACAGATAACACCCTCTTGCCGGCACTCGCCACGGAGCGGGCAGGGTACGCACTCAAGATGGAAACGGCCATAGCGATCAATGTCGGCAATGTTGTCAATGTTTCCGAAGTTGCATTTGCAGAAGCGCAACACCATACGGAAACGATAGAGCGAAACATTGGGGAGGCAACGCTCATACTCCTTGCTCAAGGCAACATAAGCTTTCGGGTATAGCGTCTCAATCTTGGCGAGCACATCACCGATGATGTCATGGTGGCGTTCCGTCAGCCGCTCGGTGTGTCCATCGGCTGTACGGTACCACAATTCATCCTCGTAGGTGTAAAACTCGATTTTCAATGGCACGTTCATGTCATTTTTCACAAATAGTTAGAGAATCAAAGATGCTCTCTGAAAAAATTTCTTCAATTTTGC
>JAFZRJ010000001.1 GCA_017619935.1 Muribaculaceae bacterium
CGTCAACCTCGGGCATGTCAACATAAACCACGTTGCCCAGCTCGTGCTGTGCAAAGTCGGTGATACCAATAAAACCGAAGTCGCCTTCTACCTTTACATACTCGTGTGACTCACTGTAATAGAGTCCTTCAATAATCTTACTCATTGTGTGATAAATAATTAATTAGTTAATATTTTGTTTGTTGTTAAAAATCAATTGAAATTCTGCCAAATGCTAAAAGTTAAACGCTTACTTCTTATAATTCGGCGTATAGAAGCGTTTCTTCACCACGGTAGCGGGGAACACTTTCTTGCGGATTTGCACATTCAGTGTGTTGCCCAGGGCACCAACGGCACGGTCAACCAGTGCGAATGCAACGCTCTTGTCCAGCGTGATGCTGTGGTAACCGGTGGTGATGTAGCCGACGACTTTATCGCCGTCGAGCACGTCATAGCCATGACGGGGAATTGCCTTGCCTTCGAGTTCCAGGCCCACGAGTTTCTTGGGGGTGCCTTCTGCCTTCTGCTGGGCGCAGGCATCACGGCCGATGAAGCCGCCTTCCTTGTCGAGTTTCACGAACATGCCGAAGGTGGCTGCGATGGGCGAGATCTCGTCGGTCAATTCGTCGCCATACAAGGGCAGACCTGCCTCAAAGCGCAGGGTGTCGCGGCAACCCAGACCACAGGCCTGTACGCCGGCTTCCATGAGCATATCCCACATCTTGCAGATGATAGCGGGGTCGGCATATACCTCAAAGCCGTCCTCGCCAGTGTAACCGGTGCGGCTCACGATGATGGTCTTGCCGTCATATTCCATTTTCTTGAAGGTGTAGAACGTCAAGTCGGTGGTGTCGATACCCAGCACGGCGCCCATGGTCTTCTCGGCCTCGGGACCCTGAACGGCGATCTGGCCGTACATCTCGCTCTGGTGGTCAACCTTCACGTCAAAGTTCTTTGCATTTTCCATGATCCATGCCACGTCCTTGTCGATGTTGGCAGCGTTGATCACGAGGAAATAGTCGTTGTCGTCAACACGATAAACCAGCAGGTCGTCAACGGTACCGCCATCGGGGTGCAGCATCATGCCGTAAAGAATCTGGCCGGCTTTGATGGCGTTGATGTCATTGGTAAAGATGTAGTTGGTGAACTTGGCAGCGTCGGGACCGGTGATTTCCACCTCGCCCATGTGGGACACGTCAAAAACACCCACCTTCTGGCGAACAGCATTGTGCTCGGTGGTGATATCTACATACTGGATGGGCATGTCATAACCCGCAAACGGGGACATGAGAGCGCCTTGCGCTACGTGCCTGTCATGCAGACAGGTAACTTTAATTTCTTCAGTCACGGTTTAAATGGTTAAATGGTTAATATTTTAAGTTATTAATTTGATTTCTAAATTGTTATCTGACAGCTAACAGCTTTATCAACTCTTCGTTTGTCAAGTTCAATATCCATTGGCCGGCGTCACTGCCCTCGAGGGCGGTACGCAGGGCATCGGCCTCAAGTTTCACGCCACGCAACCTGTCCAGCATCTCCTTGCGTGCATCGTCGCAAACGGGCAGGAAGTCGCCCGTCAGTTTCAGGTCGTGAATCACGTCATGATTCACATCCACGGTAATATAGATGCTTCCCACGCCCTCGATGCGTCCGCCACGGGTGGCCTCGTGATGAGGATCGTTGCCCCACAGGAACGACGGTTCCAGATAGGACTCAGTGATGCGTTCTATCTCGGCAACATCATCGGCTGTGAGTTGTATCTCGCCGTCACACAGCGTTTCACGCACATACTGCTTGAACGCCTCAATATCCATCGACAGATGCTCGCTCAGCGTGGTGATGTGGCTGCGTACCGACTCCACGCCCTTGCTCGTCAGTTTCTCACGCGACGGTGTGATGGCGTTGAGCATGTGCTCCATATTGGTGTCAAAGAGCATCGTGCCGTGGACGATGCTGCGTCCCGGGATGTGGTAGAACGCATTGCCGCTCACTTTGCGGTTGCCGATGAGCACATCGTTTCGGTCGCTGGCGCTGGCGTCCAGACCTAACCCGCGCAACATCTCGGCTACGGCGCTGGTGTAGGCGCTGAAGGTCGTCTGCACCTCGTCACTGCGCGTGATGTAACTGAACATGATGTTGTCACGGTCGGCATACACGCAACCTCCACCGCTGCGGCGACGATAGAACGCGATGCCGTGTTCGCGGCAGTATTCCACGTTCACCTCGTTGTTTATCAACTGGTTGCGCCCGAAGATGACAGTAGGGTCAACCTGCCACATGAAGAAGATGTCATCCTCTCCAATGATACGTGCAGCATACTCCTCCATTGCCAGGTAGAATGGAAGAATGCGCGTCGCGTTGTCAGGCAGACTCAGATATTTCATTACGTCTTTCTAAACTTACGGCAAAGTTAATCCAAATCCCGCACATTATAAAATAAATAGTAATAATATTTATTAAATTCCGTCATTTAAGCAAAAACGGTCACCCCTTCAAATCGGGATGACCGCTCGTATGCCTTACTGTGACTCGCGAACAAGTCTCTCACTAACCTCTAATCATCAGGTTTGCAAAAAGCAAACTTGATTCAATCTAATCAAACTTCTTTCTTCTGAAGATGAAATTATGTCCCAGGTATTTGTCGCGCACCGTTGGGTTGTCGGCGAGTTCCTCACTGGTGCCCTGGAACAGGATTTTGCCCTCAAACAGGAGGTAGGCCCTGTCGGTGATGCTCAACGTCTCGGGAGCGTTGTGGTCGGTAATCAGGATACCGATGTTTTTGCTCTTGAGGCTATAGACGATACTCTGGATGTCCTCGACGGCAATGGGGTCCACACCAGCAAAGGGCTCATCCAGCATGATGAATCGCGGGTTGATGGCAAGACCCCGGGCAATTTCGGTACGACGGCGCTCACCGCCGGACAGGCGGTTACCCAGATTCTTGCGCACTTTCTGCAGGTGGAACTCGCTGATGAGTTGTTCCAGACGGTCTTTCTGCTCGGCAGGCGTGAGCTTGGTCATCTCCAGCACGGTGCGTATGTTGTCTTCCACGCTCAGGGTGCGGAACACCGAAGCCTCCTGCGGCAGATAGCCGATACCCAGTTGGGCGCGCTTGTAAACGGGTAGGGTAGTGATATCTACGTCATTGAGGAACACGCGACCTTCATTGGGCGTGACAAGTCCTGTCGTCATGTAGAAAGTGGTGGTCTTGCCGGCACCGTTAGGACCCAGCAAACCGACGATTTCCCCTTGATGCACGTTGATGGACACGTGGTTGACCACCGTGCGCTGGCGGTATTTCTTCACCAGGTTGTCGGTACTCAGCACGAGCGTGCCCGCTTCGCCCGAGGCGTTCAGTTGGGCGGCGGTTTCCTTGTCGTTGCGTTTAGTCGCTGGCTTGTCACCCGTGGCGGGATTGCCGTTGTGTTGCCAGGGCAGTTTCATTTCTTTTTATTGATGGTCAGGCGGCCCTTGATGTAGTCGGTGATCAGATTGATGGCGACCTCGTTGTTGCCGCCCTCGGGGATGATGATATTGGCAAACTTCTTGGTCGGCTCGATATGCAACTGGTGCATGGGCTTGAGCACGCGCTGATAGCGGTCGATAACGGCCTCGGCGGTGCGACCGCGTTCAATGCAGTCGCGTGAGATGACGCGAATCAGGCGGTCGTCGCCGTCAGCGTCAACAAAGACCTTGATGTCCATCATTTTGCGCAGACGGGAGTCCACCAGTGCCATAATGCCCTCGATGAGCACTACGTCGTGGGGGCCCATGGGGACCGTCTCTTTTTGGCGAGAACAGGTCAGGTAGCTGTAGGTGGGCATCTCGATGGATTCTCCGCGCTTGAGCATCTTGACATGCTCCAGCAGCAGGTTCCAGTCAAATGCGGCGGGTTCGTCAAAGTTGATGTTCTGACGCTCCTCGGGTGGAACGTGACTCGAGTCCTTATAGTAGGAGTCTTGGGAAATTACACCCACCTCGCCCTCGGGCAAGCGTTCCATGATTTTACGCACTACTGTGGTTTTACCTGAGCCGGTACCGCCGGCTATACCGATGATAATCATAACATTACTTGATTTAAGAGGTCACACTTTTTGCCGAATCAAGCCCTCTTGGCACAATTCCAACTGACAAAGATAGTGCAAGCCGAATACAATGGCAAGAAAAAAGCAATTTTTTTCATGCCATTGTTAAGGCGCAGCCTATCTTGCCCAAGGTGCGAAGCACCGCAGGGAACGATAATACAAGGTGAACACAATGCCAAACAAAAAAACGATTTTTTTGTTTATGCATTGTTGAACCGCAGTTTATCTTCGCCGAAGGCAACGAAGTGCAAGCCGAGCGGAATAGCAGGAAAAAAACATTTTTTCTTGCATCATAAAACAACAATAAATACAAAAAGTACAATTATAAATAATCAATAATCAAGTTGTATTTATTGTGCTTATTGTCTTCCTTTTGGTTTTTAAATGCGAATTCCGCGAATTTGACGAGTATAAAAAGTTGTTTAAGTTGTCCAAGTTGTTTTTTATTTGATTGTTGCACGCTGCATAGCTTGTATTTATTGTGCTTATTGTCTTCCTTTTTAATAAATATCGGTATTTTGTATAGTTTTAGTGATATTTTTGCTATATTTGCGCCAAATATTAACCATTTAAACCATATAAGTTATGAAAAACAAAACACTTCTTTTCAAACTCGTCGCCCTCGTGGCGGCCACGATGTGCGCCCTGGGCGCCAGTGCCTATGACTTCGAGTCCAATGGCATCTATTACAACATCACGGGTTCCAATACCGTTGAGGTGACCAAGAAATCGACTTATGGTATGGACTACTCCGGTGCTGTAACCGTCCCGTCCACCGTCACCAATGGCGGCAAGACCTACACAGTGACCCGCGTGGGCAAAAGTGCTTTTCTTTCATGTGATGCTTTGATGTCGGTGGATCTTCCCACAACGATTGAGGTGATTGACACGACGGCTTTCTATTACACCACGGCGCTGAAGTCCATCAACATTCCCGAGGGGGTGAAGCGCATTGAGCCATGGAACTTCTATGTGATTGATTCGTTGACCACGGTTGTTTTACCTTCCACTTTGCAATTCATAGGAAGTCAATGTTTCCAATCTTGTACCAAACTGTCGTCGGTCACTTGTTTGGCAACGACACCACCACCTTGTGATTACTACAATTTCACTCGCATCTCATCCGATGGTGTGCTTCATGTGCCCATGAGTAGCGTCAATGCCTATTCGGTGGCCGAAGGCTGGAAGAATTTTTCCAACATCCAGGGCATCCAGGAGGATCCCGGTGCGCAGTACGACTTTGTGATGGATGGCATCTACTACAACTATGGCTATGATGAAAATACCGGTGACTATGGCCCGGGGTCCAGTTGGGTGTCAGTGGTGGCCAAGGACGATAACTACAACAGTTACAGCGGCGTGGTCATTATCCCCGAGATGGTAACCTACGGTGGCAAAACCTATGAAGTGGGAGAAATTGCCGATGGCTGTTTTAAGAATTGCACTGGCTTGACTGCCGTGTCGATACCAATGTATGTTACCTGGATTGGCAGCAATGCATTCTATGGTTGTACTGCTTTGACCAAGGTGTACTGCGATGCCGCGGAACCGCCCTATCTGGAAACCAACGCTTTCACTTCAAGCCAATACTCCAGCGTCACGCTCACGGTGCCCAAGGGCAGCAAGAGCGCCTATCAGTCAGCTTATAGCTGGAAAAGATTCACCAATATCCAAGAGGCCGAGTACGACTTTGTGGTGGATGGCATCTACTACAACAACACAGGCAGCAACACTGTGGAGGTGACCTACAGGAACACGCTCTATGGCACCTACTACGGCGAAGTGACTGTTCCGTCCACGGTGACATACAACGGCACCACCTACAATGTGACTCGCATCGGTAACCTGGCATTTTACAAGAGCGCAAACTTAACCAAGTTGACTCTCCCAACTTCCTTAACGAGTTTGGGCGAAGGTGCTTTTGCGCTCTGTGAGAACCTGCCGAGTCTGAAAATTCCGCATCAGGTGACCACCATCCCTAACTCCTGCTGCTTGGGTTGCTATCGCATGACAGAGGTGACGATTCCTCACTCGGCGACCAGCATCGAGCCCTATGCCTTCTACCAGTGCTATCAGTTGGATAAAGTGGTTGTCCCCAACAATGTGACCACCATCGGTGAGCGTGCATTCGACGTTTGCATGGGACTGAAGAAATTGACACTGGGCACTGGGGTGACATCTATTGGCGATTATGCTTTCTCGGCTAGCGATTTAGAGCATTTGATCTGCAGGGCAGCTGTACCCCCGACAATTGGATTCTACTCGTTCCAAGCGTCTGATGTTCAGGAACTCATTGTTCCCCGTGGTTCCATCAATGCTTATCGCAACGCCGACAACTGGAAAAGGATTTCCACCGTCAAGGCCATAGGTGATTATCTGGCCGAAGCGCTCAATCCTGTGGGCGATTTCACCTTCGATTCCTCGGGCGACTATATCTGGAAAGTGGAAACGTATGCAGATGGTAGTTACTACTGTCTCGGTTCAGGCAACAGGTTTGTCCACAACACCACATCGGTACTGACCGCAACGGTGACGGTGGACAATACTTCCACCTTGTCGTTCTACTTCGAGGCAAAGGGTGAAGGCACGGGGTCTTACCTTTACGACAAGTGCGTGTTCAAAATCGATGGCGTACAGCAGTTCTGCTACGGCCAGCACGATGCCTCTTGGGAAAAGTTCATCACCGATCTGCCCCCAGGCACCCATACGCTGGAGTGGAGTTATACCAAGGACAACATCGTCAGCACAGCCTATGATTACTTCCACATGTGGGATTTACGGTTGAGCCCGTCACTGAACGGCGCGCTGAATGTCGCAGGCGGCAACATCCAGTTCCAGTCAACGGGCGATTATCCCTGGCAGGTTGTACAGGAGGGTAGCCGCACGTATGCCATGTCGGGCAACGCGGGCGTGTCAAACAGCACCTCGGAGCTGATGGCCACCGTTAATGTTGACAAGGCTTCCACGCTGTCGTTCGACTTCAAGGCATGGGGCGAAGGGACATCGACCATATATGATAGGTGTTCCTTCTACATCAACAATGTGGAAGTGTTCTATAAGGGCGCTTATCAGAATGATTGGGAGACCTATTCTACTGATTTGGAGCCTGGCACCTACACGTTGAAATGGAGCTACACTAAGGACAACAGTGTCGACAAACCGGGCGACTACTTCGCGGTGGACAATGTGGCCATCACAAGTGCCGGAGGCCTGCGTGGCGACGTGAACGGCGACGGAAATGTGACGATTGCCGACGTGACGGCACTGATTGATATCCTGTTGAGTGGCACAACGGCTCCTGCCGCTGCCGACTGCAACCAGGACAACAGCGTCAGCATCGCCGACGTGACCGCCCTTATCGACTACCTGTTGAGCGGGTCATGGTGATTTGGATTTTTTAGGTTTTAGAGGGGCATCCGCATTCGGGTGCCCCTTTTCTTTGTCTGATGCCTTGACCCGGTGGGGCTAATGCTAAAGGTTAGTATTTGAAAAGGCTGTCAGTTTTGCTGACATTGTGTCAGCCTGCCACTTTTGGCACACGGTTTGCTACGATATGGGCGGTGACCAGTGGACACAGGTCACCATCTGAGATTGAAAAAACAACATTAAAAACATAAAAAACTAAAGTAAAGAGAGACATTATTATGGGAAAGATTATTGGTATCGATTTAGGAACAACTAACTCGTGTGTATCGGTTCTGGAAGGCTCCAAACCTGTTGTGATTCCCAACAGCGAAGGCCGTAACACGACACCTTCGGTAGTTGCCTTCAAGGATGGCGGTGAGCGCATCGTGGGTGATCCCGCTAAGCGTCAGGCCATCATGAACCCCACGGGTACCGTATTTTCTATCAAGCGTTTCATGGGCGAACAGTATGACCATGTCCTCAAGGATGTGGAGCGTATGCCCTACAAGGTGGTGAACAATGGCAGCAACCAGCCCCGCGTGGAGATTGACGGCCGCCAGTACACCCCGCAAGAGATTTCGGCAATGATTCTTCAAAAGATGAAGAAGACTGCCGAGGATTACCTGGGCACTACCGTTGACGAGGCTGTCATCACCGTGCCTGCCTACTTCAACGACTCACAGCGCAAGGCCACCAAGGAGGCTGGCGAAATCGCCGGACTGAAGGTGC
>JAFZRJ010000010.1 GCA_017619935.1 Muribaculaceae bacterium
GGTAACGATGAAGTTGCCCTCACTCACGCCACCCAGCCAGTTGCCATTCTCATCTTTCAGTTTGAATTCGGCGTCGGCATCCATCGCTTGGGTAATGGTCCACTTGCCGTCATTGCCCAGCGTGAGAGGAACCTTCGTTTCCTCATTCCACTCATTGAACGAGCCAATGAGATAAAGGGCAGGATCTGTAACAGGTTCGTTCCATTCACCGCTGATGACCATGTTCAAGTTTTCTTTGTCAACGGTGAGGGTCCAAGTGCCGGCCACAGGAATCTGGAAGTTCATACCAGGATTGGAGAGTGTGAGAGGAAGAGAGTCCGTTACCTGCTCTTGGGTAACGATGAAGTTGCCCTCACTCACGCCACCCAGCCAGTTGCCATTCTCATCTTTCAGTTTGAATTCGGCGTCGGCATCCATCGCTTGGGTAATGGTCCACTTGCCGTCATTGCCCAACGTGAGGGGAACCATGTTTTCCTCGCTCCACTCATTGAACGAGCCAATGAGATAAAGAGCAGGATCAGGATTTGTCTGATTTTGGGAAACACCAACAAAATTTTTTGTCACCGGTTCATCGAGCAAAGTCATGCCCCAGCCCCCCATGGTAATCACCACGCGACATTCAAAATTAGCGGTCATGGTAGTTTCATTAAACTTGGCTTCCATCGAAATGGGGAATGACGAGCCAATCATACTACCCAACATACCCGGATCCATGCCGCCCAACAAATCGGACAAGTCCATATAATCAAGAAAATTAACCTGTTTGGTGCCACTGACAACCATCAGGTTTTCATCATCGTCATCTGGCATAGCCATCATGTTGGAATATTCCATCGTGCCCAGGCTGTACTGCTCTCCCATAACATAGAGATAGAAATTCTCAATGGTCATTTTGTAGAGACCCCGTCCGTCATCCTCAAGTGTAACAACGGCATTGTTATCAACGATGGTACCTTCATTACCGGTTGTGGTCATGGTACCCGTGTAATTGGTCGTAGTACCTGCCAAAGCTGTAATGCTGTAGATAAGCACAAATAGCAAAAGAGTAATTTTTTTCATCCTATTTTTTTATTATGAATTTACCAAAAAAATTAGAAGTCCTAGATTTTCCAAAGAATCTAGGACTTCAATGATTATTAATTAGCAAGAATGATATTGATTATGGCGTTCACATCACTGATATCCACCTTACCGTCTCCCGTGAGGTCGGCACTGCCCTGAAAATCGCTGGCAACATTCGCCTCAAGGATGATGTTGATGGCACAGTTCACGTCGCTGATATCCACCTTGTCGTCCCCATTAACATCGCCCTCCATTAATGGCGGTTGCGGAGCATCGGTTTTGTCGCCCGTGTAATCAATGTCCATATGCGTCTGGAACACTGTCATAACAGCGCCCGAACTAGAAACTTTAATCACAATATCAGTATCGATTGTGACAAAGAATTTGGAGCCATTGAATCGTCCCGTAAATTTCACCTCAAACGGCGTATTACCGGCATCCGACAAAAGATGTTGATACTGACTGGGAATCATATCCTGATACCCTTCAATGTCACTCACCCTCATTTGTCGAGTACCCTCTACTTTCCAATAGCCATTATTCTGCTTTTTGGCTGTGAGGTTATCATATTCCAGCGTGCCGATGTCATAGAGCTTGCCGTCACGTAAGAGGACGAAGTCATAGAGCGTCACCTTATAGGTGCCATCGGCATTCTTCTCTACCGAAGTCAAAACATCTTCCTGTTCCACTTGTTCGTCTCCGCCAGAACTCTTTGTAGCATTGATGGTCATCCAACCCAAGTAGTAGTCAATAGCCCATGCGCTCATCGAACACATAAGAGCCATCATGATGATAGCAAATTTCTTTTTCATTATATTTTGTTTTTAAGTTGATACTTTATTTTTCAAAAACTACTATTACTAGATAATCTAGAGTTTCTAGTGACACTATTCAGTGAGAATAATATTGATGATCCTGTTCACGTCACTGATATCAATGATGCCATCACCTGTCAAGTCGGCATTGCCGGGATAGTCGGCTACAGTCTTCCTCTCAAGGATGATATTGATGGCGGCATTCACGTCGGCCACGTCAACCACATCGTCACCATTCATGTCACCCTCCTTGAGATTGTAAATCTTCTTGAGGATGGTCAACTTCATTTCATCGAGATTCACGCTCAGTGTATATGCACCATTAGGAATCCTGAACGCCTGGCCGTTCTCGTTGGTGAGCGAGAGAGACATTCCAAGCATATCTTCGGTCACGTGGAAGTCGCCATTACTCACGGCACCGAAGCGATAAGGAGCTATGGCATCCCAATCGTTGTCGCCTTCGGCCAACTTGGTGGTAAAGCTGAAGAAACTGTAGAAATTATCATCTTCAACATAGAGACCAGAGCCTACAATGTCGGCATAGTAGATGTTGGCGTCTGGGTCTTTTGTCATCTTCAAGCCCACGTTGGGGGCCCAAGTGTTTGCATTCACTTCACCCAAAACATACACATCGACAGGATCGGGGTCGGGGTCAGGCACAGTCTCGTTCCATTCGCCGCTGACCACCATCATCAAGTGTGTCTTGTCAGCTGTGATAGTCCACGTTCCCGCCACGGGCATCACGAAGCTCATACCCGGTTGTTCCAGAGGGATAGGAGTGATAACGGTTACCTGATTCTTAGTGAAGACCAGGTCGTCATCACCTACAGCTCCATACCAGTAACCCTTCTCGTCTCTTAACTTGAATTCGGCATTGGCCTCCATTGTCTGCGTCACCGTCCACTTGCCAGTTGATGTTTTTGTGAGAGGAACCATATTGTTCTTATCCCAATCATTGAATGAGCCGATGAGATAGAGTCCGGGGCTGAGCGCCGGGCCTTGGGTACCACTGACGAAGTCCTTTGTCACTCGCTCATTGATTATATCGAAAAGGTAGCCATAATAGGTGATATTAATTTCCGCTACGCACTCAAATTGAGCTGACATGTAATTATCATTAAACCTGGCTACCATCGAAACCGGAACTTGTGTGTCAACTGGCACGCCCAACATGCTGGGAGTATAACCGAAAAACGCGTCGCCATACAATTCGTCTTCAGACATAAAATCGAGAAGGTCAACAAACTTGTTACCACTGACAACCCACAAATCATCATCATCGTCATCGGGCATGGCCATCATGTTGGAGAATTCAATTGTGCCCGCATTATAGACACGGCCCTTGAAATACAGAGTGAAATTGGGAATTCTAGCGTTGTACACACCCCGTCCGTTATCCTCCATGATAACAACGGCATTGTTATCTACGACCTGACCTTTATTGCCAGTGGTTGTCATTTTACCATTATAATTGACCGTATTATCGGCATACGCAATCAAGCCGAACAACAGCACAAATAGGAAAAGTGTGAATTTTTTAAACATCTTGGCTATGGTTTTGAATTAATAATTTTCAACTTGCAAATTTATGATTATTTTTTTAATTATCCTCGTTTTTTGACAAAATTCTGAGTTATAAACGCGAAAAACTTGCAATTTAGAATTCTTTTCCCTAATTTTGTGAGCAACTTTCATGACCATTTAACCCCCATTGTGATGAACCGAAACATCTTTTCTTTGAGCCTCGTCGCGCTGCTTTTACTCTGCGTCTCGTGCAACACCGACGGAAAATATATCGTACACAACGGCACCGTGTGCTACAGTTATTGGACATTCAGCTTTGGCACGCGTTATGACTCGCTGCCAGGAGTCGATATCACCACCTTTCACAGTGTCAAAGGATGGATTGGCCACGACGCGGAGCGCGTGTATTTTAAGGACAAGCTCGTCCCGGGTGTAGACATTTCCACGCTTGAAATCGAAAAATATCCGCTGTTCCGCGACAAGAACGACTATTACTATGAAAACGTGCCCATGCATGTGGCCGACCGGGCCAGTTTCAAAGTGCTCAGGTGGAATGAAGAAGATTTTTGGGCCCAAGACAATCGTTACGCTTACTACGACACCATTTGCATCAAGGACGTGGATTTGCCCACTTTCAAAGTCAAAGCATGGAACACCGCCGTTGACAAAAACCACGTTTACCGGTATGGTGAGATTCTGCCACTGGCCGACCCCGCCACCTACGATGAGGTTTGGAAAGGTCTTTACAGCCGCGACAAGTCACACATATGGTACTGCGGAAGTCTTCTGGAAGATGTCGATTATGCCACTTTCGATGTTGATAAGGAAGGTCACGCTTTCGACAAAAATGGTCGCTTCCATGGCGAAAAACGCGTCACCGACGAAGATGAGTAACCCCGTCCAAAAGCGCGTGGAAACGCCCTCAGACGGGGTTTAGAAGCGGCTCGCATTTAAGCGATGCCGTGTGTTCCTATTGATTAACGAATCACTTTTACCGAAGTGGTGGTGCCATCAGTATAGTTGGTCACCTTCACATTCACGCCATCAAATGGAGTCGAGCTCATCTGGCCTGCCATATTCACATAGTGAACACCAGCAACCTCCTTTGCGGTCGACACCTCATCGACAGCAGTGTTGATATCATCAACTCGCACCTGCATCTTGTCCATGCAGAAATAAGCGGCGGTATTCATACCCCAATCTCCAGTATCGGTCGAATTCATCGTAAAGTAAACCGATTCCACTGCTCCTAGACTGGAAAGGTCAAAGAAAGTCCAGTCGTTGAGAGCTTTGAGTTCGCCGTTCTCGTACTCTATCAGATTGATGCTAGTGCTGGTTTCGTCACCATTGGCATCAACACCTACAGCGGTAAGTTCAAAATAGTCACCCTCTTCAAACGCACGGCCAAAACCATCGCCATGCACGCAGCCATAATAAGGCCAAGGATGGTTGCAAACATACACACCCACGGGCTCAAAGATAGAGTTACCGTTTTTATCAACAAACATCACCTGATTGCTTGGAGGATCAAGTGTCCAAGTAGCAAAATAAGCCACGAGGTAAGGCAGAGAAGCATCGGCGGTTGCCGTACCATTGCCAACGACGCAACCACCACCGGCCATACAACCAGTAAAGTTAGAGGTCCATCCGTCACTGGAAGTATCTTGACCGTAATCGGTCGTGTCACCACCCTTAGCTGGACTGAAGCCATCCCAATAATAGCCGCCATATGAAGAGCCGGGACCGCCAATGAGGTGCGAAAGCATAAACTCTCCGTTTTCGTCGCCAAATTCCAACCATGTGTAGTCCTCGTCGTTGTAGCATTCAGTCCAAAGACCTTTTTGGTCAAACGCCAATGAAGTAGGATTCAATGGTTTGCTCAAGTCAAGCGTAATGACTTCGGCCCACGATGTAGAAGCCATCAGGGCAACAATAACTGCAGTAAAAATTTTCTTCATAAGTAAAAAGTTTTAATGATTAGTAAATAATTATGTTAACCTATTTTGCTTGTTCATTCCAAAATAATATTGATTATCGCGTTCACGTCTGCCACGTCAACCTTCTTGTCACCGGTAAGGTCGGCAAGAGCCTTAATCTGCACGTCTTCATTAATTTCCAAAATGATATTGATGCAGATGTTCACATCGGCTACATCCACCTTGCCGTCGCCGTTAAGGTCTCCGCGCACAACATCAGGCTCGGCTACCGCATCGGGATGAAGGTCAATGCCACCACATACCTCGGTACTGGTTTCTCCTAACCAGCCGCACTGCTGCAGCAAGGCACTGTACACCTTGATGAAATCAACTTGCGACAGATGTATGGGCGTGCCGTCGTCTTCCACGGCCCAACCAATGTCATAGCCCAAATTTTGGTTGGATTGCAGATTTCCAGTGATATAGCCGTAGCCATAATCCGGGCGGTTATCCACATAACCCCATCCCAAGTAGTACTGCACCCAATACTCTTTGCCATTTTGTCCTTCATTGACAGCGTTGTTGGCCAACTTGGTGCCCGTGAATGTGAGGGTCTCACCTTCGGCCCATCCAGGCCAGTAGCTTTGGTTGTGGAACGTGTTTTTATAGACATATCCTTCTTGCACGCTATCGGTGGCGTTGCTTGTCCAACGCACATACTCGGTATCGACTATTGCACGGTTGTTCGGGTCGGGGACCGGAGTATGGTCATCGCTAGGCTTATAATAGGTGATGGTGAAATGGTGCTGCGTGCCAGGTTTGTCATATTCACTGCCTGCGAGTTCATACCATGGGTCATCGGGAATGCCATTGCCGTTCACGTCGCGACTCACCATCACGATGCCCGGCTCGCAACTGCCGCCCGACACCTTGAGACTATCGGAACCGAAGGCATTTCCAAACAACTGAAAGTCCTTCTCTCCTGCGACGTTCACCACTGGATGGTCGAACCCGAACACCACATAGCCGCCAAAACTTCCCAAACTGATTAAGCCTGGCTTGACCACAATGGTCGTGTCATAAAGCAGTGTACCGTCGGGCAACTCGCCCTCTTCGATGGTGGTGGAACCACAGATGGCGCTCTCCACTCTAGCTATAACATTTTCGCGCGTATCGCCGGCGTTCCACAGAGGCGAATTATTGACAAACTGTCCAGGAGCCGGCATAAAATCGTACACTTTTGTGATGTAGGGTTTGTTGTCGGCCACAGCCAGCAAAGCCATCACGCTAACTAGTACAAATAAATAATGCTTCATATCTATTTTTCTTATTTAATGTTCATTCTCATTGTTACCTAAAAAAGCAATGTGGGCAGGTATGTCACCAGTACGCACATCCCATTTCAGCACGCCATCATTACTATAACAAAGCAACCGACCGGGCGACACGTAGTCCTTGGCGTCGGTCACAAGGATGTCTTTCGTAATAGGATGCACCGCCACTCCGTAGGGTATGGCTATATCGGCATCGGTGCCATCGGTAATGAAACGGTCGGAAACCTGTTCGAGAGTGGCGGTATTGATAATGGCAAACGACACCTCATTCTTCATCGTCACATAACTGAACTGCACCCCTATCACATAGAGCGAGTCGCCGTCAAGCCACATGTTGCTCACGCTGCAATCAAATTCTTTAATCAAGCGCTGGTGACGCGTGTCGTAGGCATACAGACGGCTCGACGTGTCATAATAATCGCCTCGGGACGATATCCACAGCACACCTCGGGCATCGGCACGACACCTGTGCAGGTTGATGGCAATGGGGATGCGGCGTTCTTCCTTAAATGTGGCCATATCTATCACCGAAATGGTGTTCTCATAGTTAGGAACCATATAACCGCCCGAGTTCGCCACATAAATCTTGCCGTTCACAATGTCCAGCTCGTCGGGTTGGTATCCCACCACGCAAGTGGCCACCACTTGCAGCGAGGCGGTGTCTATCTTCGCCACATAACCGAGTTGCTTGTAGTCTTCCCTGATTTCCACAGGCCCTGCATAACTGGTCACATAAGCATATCCACCATAGAACTTGATATATCGACAATTCGGAATGTCTATCTGGCCTATTTTTTTGACCGTCATCTTGTCCATGACATCAATCTTGTTGGAGCAGTTGATAACGGCGTAGAGTTTGCTGCCATAGATGCCCAAGTCATTACCCACGTCACCCATTTCCTTGGGCACCGAAGGATTGGCAAAGGCGAAAATATTACGGGAGTAGCGGCCTGTGTTGAAATTGTAATAGTCCAACGTGGCTTTGTTGCTACCCATGTTGCCCTCGTTGAGCAGATAGAGCCCCTGTACCGATGTGAATTCGGGAAGGCTGACCTCGACCTCTTCAGGAATGAAGATGAATTCTTCCTCACGGCACGACACGAGTGCCAACAAGCCGAGAACGAGTATTATATGTATCGCCTTTTTCATCAGATGTCAAACTTCAGGATAAGTTTATAATTTCGTCCCGGCATGGGATAATTCTGTATCACATCATATTGCTGATTGAACAGGTTGTTGACCTCGGCGGTCACTTTGCACGCCACACGACGCCACTTGAACTCATAGCTGGCCGAAAGGTCGTGGGTGTACCACGGCTGCTCATGATTGGCAAGAATGTTGGCGCTGTTGTGGTAACGCTCACCCACATAGATGAAACTGTAGTTCACGTTCAGGTCTCGCCATGCGCCATGCAAGGTGGCGCTACCGCTGTGCCATGGGATATAAGCGATTTGCCCCTTATAGGTGCCACCGTCAAGGCAGTCTTCGGGATGGGTGTAGTCCTGTGCCCGCTGATAGGTATAGGTCAAGCCGCCTTCAATCAACACCGATTGTGGCAGTCTAAAAGCCAGACGAGCCGTAAGGTCAATTCCTCGTATTTTCACCTTGCCTATGTTCATCATCATCCACCTGTACTGGCCAGTGCCTTTGGGCACCGCGATAATCTTGTCATCCACGATATTGTAATAAGCGTCGGCGCTCAGGTGAAGGGCGTTGAACCAACTCTCGTCGTTGTAGTGCTGATACATGGCGCCCACATTCCACTGCGTGGCATATTCGGGACGCAGCGAGGCATTACCCATATCGGTATAATACAAGTCGTTGAACGTGGGCATACGGAAGATGCGCTTGTAAAACGCCCTGAAATTCAGGTCATGTTCCAACCACGGCTGATAACTGATGAAAACTGCCGGAGTGAACTTGTTGAGGTGCTTGTCGTGACGCTTGACGACCGTTTCGCCCGACTGTGACGTGTAGCGGTCATTGACGTGTGTGTAGAGCACACTTGCCTGTCCCTTGAACCTCCGCCACGAGTAGGCGGTGGCAATGGCGGCCAAAGCGGTGTGGCGAGTGGGCTTGGCAAAATTCACCAATGTGGAATTAAGGTAGTTCCACTTGTAGTCCACACTCACGTCCACATCCCAATCACGTGCAAGGGTGTATTTGTTCGCCAGCGATACATAGACCTCGTCTTGCCAGAACTTGTTGTCGATATACATCAACGTGGTGTCGGGATTCCAGTAGCGCATATAATCACGGGCATACTTGGCGCTGGCAAGCAATTCATAGCGTTCAGCCAGTTTTTTGCGGAACATACCTTGGGTGAAGAAGTTCTTGTCCCACTGCCGCTGGGCGGTTTTCCACACATTGTTGACAATGGCGCCAGGAATGCCCTTTTCGCTGTCGTAGTAATAGATTTTGGCATTCCAACGGCCATCGGTCATCACGCCGAACAGCGCCCCTTCGGCACGGAACGAACCTATATCGCCGTTATTACGCACCGCGGTGGTATCCCACGCCACTACCCCATCGCTGAAGAGTTTGCGATAACGGAAATGGTATTTTCCGGTGGCATAGGTGTACTCAGCGTTCAGCGCCATGCTCACATGGCGACTAAACTTGTGTTCCCAACGCATCGAAGGATTGGCAAGCCCGAACGAACCCGTGCGGAACGTCACATTGAGGTGGTCGCGCTCACCTTGGGCAAACTTCGGGCGACGAGTGCGCAAATAAATGCTGCCAGCCGACCCAAAATCGCGGGCAGGCTGGAATATATCGCTCTTCTGACCATTATACAAGGAGATTTCCTCTATGTTGTCGAGCGAAAATTTTCCCAAATCTATTTGTCCGTTCTGCGCGTTGCCCAGTTGGATGCCGTCGTAAAACACCCCCATGTGGTTGCTGCCCATCGAGCGCATGTCCACCGTCTTGATGCCACCCACTCCGCCATAGTCCTTGATTTGCACACCCGAAAAATAACGAATGGCGTCGGCCACGCTGTGGCTGTTCAGCCCCTCCAGTTGCTTGCCGGTTAACCGTTGGGCAGGGACAACCTCGGAATATGGCCGGATGCCATACACCGTCACATTGCGGAGATATTGCATGGAGTCAAGACGACTGGTGCCCACGACCTCATTGTCCTGCGCTTCACAGCACACGACAACAATACACAACAAAACAACCAACCATGTCAGTCTCGTTTTCATCCGGGTTTCTTTTACCGACTTGGCAGGTCTTCTGGCTTATTCCGCCCTTTGTTTCGGAAATTCCTTCCCACACACCTCAGTCTAGAAGCGCCCGTGTGCAGTGAAATATCCTAGGGACTCATCGATTTTCGATGGGAAAATACAGCAGCACCGTCTGCTCGGGATTCTCACCCGATTCCCTTTTCACTCAAGCCTTTTAGGGCTTAAGCACCAAATCACCTTGCAAAATTACTCATTCACAAAGTAAGAAACTAACATTTTTACAATTTTAACTATTAAATAGATGGCTTTTCATGGAAAACGACAAACGTCATTGCCGCTTGGCGAAGTAGTCGTTATACATCTTAATACCGAAAATGATGGTACTCATGCTGGTTGTGAGCAAGTTGCACACGAACAACGGCCAGTTTTCGGTCAGCCAGCCATTGATGGCAAACAGCAGGCCGCCGATGGCCATCAGCAAAAAGGTACCCATGGCGATGTCGTCGGTTTTGCGCGTGCGCAGCGTGTGTATCAACTGCGGCAAATAGCCCAGCACCATGCAGATACTGGCCCCATAGCCCACAATGAGGGTGATATTTTCAGAAAGGAATCCCATGATAATCTGTTTCTTGTTTTGGAGAAGTAGTGTGATGAGCAAACTCACCACACTACTCCTTATTTAATATAGTCATTTAATCTCGCGAAGCAGTTCTTCGACGGCGGCTTTGAGCTGCGCATCCTCGCCCTTGACCACCTTGGCAGGATCGTTTAGGACAAGAATGTCAGGCTCTAGTTGGCTATTCTCCAGATAGGAGCCATCGGGCAAACGATAACCGATGATAGGAATACCAAATATGAGCGACTCGTCTTGCAGCGTCTCCCACGACACGCTGGTCATCGTTCCCGGAACGGGAGCGCCCACCAACTTGCCTATGCCAGTGTGGCTATACACCCAGGGGGTACCGTGAGCGTTGCTGTAGCAGGCCTCACTCTGCACCATGATGCTTGGCTTGTTCCATCTGCGGCTGGGCATGTCGCACGCTTCACGACCACGCACCACCTGCGTGAAATACTTCTTGCCACTGAACAGCACCTCGATGTCTTCGTGCAGACGACCACCACCATTGAAACGGATGTCAATCACGATACCGTCTTTCTTGTAGTACTTGCCCATCACCTGGCTATAAACCTCGCGATAACTGTCATCACCCATCGACTGAATGTGGACATAGCCCAAACGGCCGCCCGACAAGCTATCGACCAAGTGAGCATTGCGCTTCACCCAGCGGCGATACAGCAAATCATTCATGGCGCCGTTAGAGATGGGAAGCACCACCTCTTCCCAGCGCTTGCCCGTTGAGGGGTTGTAGAGCGAAACCAGCGTCTTTTTGCCGGTCTGACCATTGAGCAAAGCGGTGTAGTCGTTCTCCTGGTCTATGGCAGTGCCATTGATTTTTTCCACAATGGTGCCACGACAAACCTGCGACTTTGAGCGGCCGAAAGGCCCTTTCGCCAGCACCTCATCAACTTTCAGGCCCTGGCCAGTGTAGGTCCAGTCGAAGAGCAAGCCCAAACGAGCTGTGGCCTCGCTGCCCCCGCTGGGATAATAACGACTTCCGGTATGCGACACATTGAGTTCTCCCAGATACTCGCTGAGCAAGTCGGCAAAGTCATAATTATTATTAATGTGTGGCAGGAATTTGCGATAAGCCTTGGTCATAGCCTCCCAGTCCACACCATGATAGTTCAGGTTATAGAAACGCTTGTCGATTTGGCGATGGACATGCTCAAACATATACTCGCGCTCGGCGACAAGGTCCATTTTCACCTCTGCTTTATAAGTGATGGGGGTGAGTTTGTCGCCGCTCACGGTGAGTTTCTGCATCGTGCTGCTGCCCAGCAAGAAGAAGTTTTTGCCGTCCTTGTCGCTCTGAATCGAAGCCCACCCGGCTCCCATCTTGTTGATGAGCTTAGTGCTGTGCTTGCGCATATCCAGTTTCCACAAGTCGTAGCCTTTCTCCACCTTCGACAGATAGTAGAGGCTTTCACCGTCGTCGGTAATCATGGCGCTGGCGATGTCGCTGGAATTTGGCGTAAGGCGCACAATGCGGTCCTCGATGCCTTCCAGTTCAACTACGATGTCTTTCTTTTCTTCTTTTTTGTCGGCAGCCTTGTCGTCTTTTTTCTTTTTGTCCTTGTTAGCGGATTCTTTGGCCTTGTCGGCCTCGCTCTTCTGCTCTTTCTCAAGTTCTTTCATCAACTCGTAATCCTCTTTCGAAAGGCGGTATTTATCATAGGCGTCCTGGTTGACAAAGCACAACAGCACATCGTCTTGCGAGCCCCACGAAGCATGGCTGCGCATTCCGTAACGATTGCTCTTGAACAGAATGGCGTTGCCACCCATCACCCATTGCGGACTCTCGCTGAAATAGCCGCTGGAAGTGATGTTGGTGATTTTTCCACCGTCCACGCTCACGATACCGATGTCGGTGTACGGGTCACGCTGGTTGCCGATGAATTCCAGCGCCAACCAGCGACCGTCGGGCGACCACGAGTAACCAAAACCTCCATTGGTTTCATACCAAGTGCTGCCGTCGGTCACCTGATGCACATTGCCACTCTTCACATCCATCACCATGAGTTTCGTGCGGTCTTCGATAAAGGCGAGTTTCTTGCCATCTGGACTCATGTCGGGCATCGCACGCTCAATGGTATTGGAGGGCAACAGCAATTCTTCCTTGATGGTGGTCGCATTGGGGAAGTTCAAGTCCTCCTTGCGCTCAATGGTGGCTTTGACCAACTGCCAGTTGCCACTGCGTTCGCTGGCATAAATCAGCGTGCGGTTGTCGGCGCCCCACGTGAGGCCTTTTTCGGCTTGCGGCGTGTTGGTGATGCGCTTGGTGGTTCCATATTCCACCGAAGCGACAAACACCTCGCCACGCACGATGAACGCCACCTGCTTGCCGTCGGGCGATACCACAGCACTGCTCGCCCCGCTGGTCTTGGTGAAACGGCTCATCTGGTCGCTGTCGTCATGGAAAATGTCAATCTCCACTTTCTGAGGCTTGCCTCCTGGGCGCTGCGTATAAATCTCGCCATCATAGGTGTAGCACAAGGTGCCGCCATGTGACTGCGAAAGGAACCGCACCGGATGCTGCTTGAAATCGGTTACCGACTGCACCTGGGCGGGATTGTTGATATCAAATTTCCATACATTAAACGAACCGCCATCACGCTCGCTGAGCATAAACACCGTTTTGCCGTCGGGACCGAGCACGGGGTCGCGGTCTTCACCGGTATGGCGTGTCAAGTTGGTATGGTTTCCTGTGGCCACGTCATAACGCCAGATATCACGGGTTATCGACGAAGTGTGATGCTTGCGTAATGCGTCTTCCATTCCCTTCTGGTCTTGGTACAGAAACATTTTGCCATCGGTCGAGACGTTCAACGCCTCGGCGGGAGTACCCAGCACCTGAGTGGTGCGGCCTCCGGCCACAGGCACTTTATATAATTCCGTCATACGGCCGCTGGGGAAAAGCGCACTTTCGGCAGGGTCTTGAATGGCAGCCGAGAAATAAATTTCTCGCCCGTCGGCGCTGAACGACCACGGCAACTCGCTGGCCGAGTTGCTGGTCAGCCGTTTAGGTGTTCCGCCATTCGACGGCATCACATACACGTCAAAATTACCTTTACGGTCGCTGGCAAAGGCTATCATACTGCCATCGGGCGACCACACCGGGTTACGTTCGTAACTCGCCTGGGTAGTGAGCTGAACGGCCGTTCCGCCCAAAGCGGGTACTTTGTAGATGTCACCCTTATAACTGAAAGCAATCTGCGTGCCATCGGGAGAAATGGCAGCATAACGCATCCACATTGGCGACATCGCCATGGCACTTGTCGCGCCAACCAGCAGCAATGCCGCAGACAAAAGTAATTTCTTCATTTTCAAATCAGATTATGTTGTTCGTATTTTTACGAGGGCAAAGGTAATGATTTTTACACTGACTACCAAATTATGCCCTCTATTGAGGGACTGATCATCCAATTCCGACGAGGATTTGTTCTAGGGACTTTCAACGCATTAATTAGTTCGGGTTAAAAAATGCAAACATTAGGCCCTAACTCACAAAATATGCGTAACTTCGCACCGCAAATGGGTATATCAAAAAATATGCACATTTTTGTATTGTGTTAATCGATTATCAACTAATAATTTACACTAATTAGCCAAGTGAAGACCCTAAATTTTGAGGATCTGACCCAGGTCAGAAAAAAGGCTCAAGCGACACTCAGTGTGCGTGAGTTGAGTTATGCGGCTGCCGATGAGAGCAGTTGCGGTTTGGCTGTAGGAACCGAGCACATTCAGTTATTGTGCTGTGGCGGAACTGGCTGTAAAGCCTCTCAAAGCCAGAAAATTGTTGAAAACCTGAAGGCTTGTATTGAAGCCAACGGCATCGCCGACAAGGTGCAAGTTATCGTTACCGGATGCTTCGGCTTCTGCGAGAAGGGCCCCATCGTGAAAGTAATGCCCGACAACACTTTCTACACTCAGGTCAAGCCCGAAGACGCCGAGGAGATTGTCAAGGAACACGTTATCGGTGGACGCAAAGTAGAACGTCTGCTCTACGTTGACCCCAAGACCGAAAAAACCGTGAGCGATTCCAAGCACATGGACTTCTATCGCAAGCAAATGCGTATCGCTCTGCGTAACTGTGGTTTCATCGACCCAGAAAACATTGAGGAATACATTGCTCGCGACGGTTACGCCGCTTTGGCCAATGCTTTGCAAGGACAAACTCCCGAAGAGGTCATCGACATCATCAAGAAATCCGGATTGCGCGGACGTGGTGGCGCCGGTTTCCCCACTGGCATGAAATGGGGATTTGCCCGCAACTACCAAGCCGAGAACAAATATGTAGTGTGCAACGCCGACGAAGGCGACCCCGGTGCATTCATGGACCGCTCCATCATGGAAGGTGACCCCCACTCTGTAATCGAGGCCATGGCCATCTGCGGCTTCTGTATCGGCGCATCACAGGGTCTTATCTATATCCGTGCCGAGTATCCTCTGGCTGTTCATCGCCTGAAAATCGCCATTGAGCAAGCTCGCAACTATGGCATGCTGGGTAAGAACGTCATGGGCAGCGATTTCAGTTTCGACATTGAGATTCGCTATGGTGCTGGCGCATTTGTCTGCGGTGAGGAAACCGCACTTATCCACTCGATGGAAGGCAAGCGTGGCGAACCCACCCTCAAGCCACCGTTCCCCGCCGAAAGCGGCTACAACGGCTACCCCACTAACGTGAACAACGTGGAGACACTGGCCAACGTGCCCATCATTCTCACTAAGGGAGCCGACTGGTTCGCTTCAATCGGCACCGAGAAATCCAAGGGCACCAAGGTGTTCGCTTTGGCTGGTAAAATCAACAACGTGGGTCTGATTGAAGTGCCCATGGGCACCACCCTGCGTGAAATCATCTACGACATCGGTGGCGGTGTGAAGAACGGAAAGAAGTTCAAAGCCGTGCAAACCGGTGGTCCTTCGGGAGGCTGCTTGACTGAAAAGCACCTTGATCTCCCCATCGACTACGAAAGTCTGGGTGCCGCTGGCTCAATGATGGGCTCTGGTGGTATGATTGTCATGGACGAAGACGACTGTATGGTGTCGGTAGCCAAGTTCTACCTTGAGTTCACCGTGGGTGAATCTTGCGGAAAGTGCACGCCGTGTCGCATCGGCAACAAGCGTATGCTCGAGATTCTCACCCGCATCACCGAGGGCAAAGGCACTATGGAAGACCTGGATATGCTCAAGACGCTGGCCACAACCATCAAGGACACTGCCCTGTGCGGTCTGGGACAGACCTCGCCCAACCCCGTGCTTTCGACGCTCGACAACTTCTATGACGAATATGTAGAACATGTGAAGCAACACAAGTGCCGTTCACACCAGTGCAAGGCTCTTCTCACCTTCACCATCAACCCCGAAAAGTGCAAGGGTTGCGGTGCCTGCAAGAAGAATTGCCCGTCAGAAGCCATCATCGGCGATGTGCGTAAGCCACATATTATTAACCCATATCAGTGCATCCGCTGCGGTATGTGCAAGTCTCGTTGCCGTTTCGATGCCATTCAAGTTTTCTAAACATTTTATCAGTCATGGAACAAAATATGATTCAACTCACTATAGATAATCATGTTGTGGAAGTGCCCAAAGGCACAACCATTCTGGAAGCCGGCAAACAAATCGGCATCGAGATTCCTACGCTGTGCCACATTGACTTGAAGGGCACCTGCGTGAAAAACAAACCCGCTTCTTGCCGCCTTTGCGTGGTCGAAGTGGAAGGACGCCGCAACCTGGCTCCCGCCTGCGCGACCGACTGTATGCCCGACATGGTGGTTCACACCAACTCGGCACGCGTGATTCGCGCACGCAAGACCATCGCTGAACTTATCCTCAGCGATCACCCCAACGATTGCCTCACCTGCCCCAAGTGCAGCGACTGTGAGTTGCAACGTCTGGTTATGCGTTTCAACATTCGCAAGATGCCGTTCAATGGTGGTGAACAAAGTGAGCGCAAACGCGAACTGACTCCCGCCATCACGCGCAACATGGAGAAATGTATCTATTGCCGCCGTTGCGAGAGTGTTTGTAATAATGTCCAGAGTGTGGGCGTGCTTGGCGCTGTGCGCCGTGGTTTCGACACCACCATCGCTCCCACTTTCGACAAGATGTTTGTCGATACAAACTGTACCTATTGCGGTCAGTGCGTAGCCGTTTGCCCCGTTGGTGCGCTCACCGAGCGTGACTACACCGACCAGCTCATGGACGACCTCACTAACCCCGACAAGGTGGTCATCGCACAACCCGCTCCTGCTGTACGCTTCGCTTTGGGCGAAGAGTTTGGCATGGAACCCGGTACCAGCGTCACTGGCAAACTGGCCTCTTCGCTGCGTAGCCTCGGTTTCGACTATGTGTTCGATACCGACTTCGGCGCCGACTTGACCATCATGGAAGAAGGTGCTGAGATTCTCCACCGCCTGAAAAAATTCCTCGCTGGGGACAAGGATGTCAAGATTCCTATCATGACCTCATGCTGCCCCGCTTGGGTGAATTTCTACGAGCATGAATATCCCGACTTGCTGGGTCATCCCTCAAGCGCCAAGTCGCCCGCCCAGATGTTCGGTGCCATCACCAAGACTTATTGCGCCGAGAAAATGGGTATTCCACGCGAGAAAATCGTGGTGGTTTCCATCATGCCTTGCTTGGCCAAGAAATACGAGTGCGCTCGTCCCGAATTCAAAGTTGACGGCAATCCCGACGTGGATTACAGCATCTCAACCCGCGAATTGGCACGCCTCATCAAACGCGCCAACATCAGGTTCACCCAGTTGCCCGACAGCGACTTCGACAGTCCTCTGGGCGAGTCAACCGGTGCCGCTGCCATCTTTGGCATCACCGGCGGTGTGATGGAGGCTGCTCTGCGTACGGTTTATGAGGTTTACACTGGACAAACACTGCCTCACATTGAGTTTGAACAAGTGCGTGGTTTCGAAGGAATTCGTGAAGCCACCATCGACCTCAACGGCTTCCCCTTGAAAGTGTGCGTCGCTCACACGCTGAGCAATGCCCGCAAAATCATGGACAAGCTGCGTGCCGGTGAACTTGACTATCATGTGGTGGAAATCATGGCTTGCCCGGGCGGATGTATCGGCGGTGCAGGACAACCCTACCACCATGGCAACTTTGAGATTCTCAATGCTCGCCGCAACGCCCTCTATGCTGAAGACGAAGGCAAGAAGCTGCGCAAGAGCCACGAGAACCCCGACATCCAAAAACTCTACAAAGAGTTCTTGGGTGAGCCCATGAGCGAGAAAGCACATCACCTGCTGCACACTCACTATAGCGACAAGTCAATCAAGTAAAATCTCAACAAGACATATATTATGGCAAAAGAAATGAAACTGGCATGTAATGTCGTTGAACAGGTGGAGGCCATCTGCGACAAGCACGGCAATAAACCAGGCGAACTCATCAATATCCTGCACGAGGCCCAATCGATGCACGGCTACCTCCCCGAAGAGATGCAGCGCATCATTGCACGCAAACTCGGCATCCCCGCCTCTAAAGTCTATGGTGTGGTGACTTTCTACTCGTTCTTCACCATGACCCCAAAGGGCAAGCACCCCATCTCGGTGTGCTTGGGTACCGCCTGCTATGTGCGCGGCTCCGAGAAATTGCTTGACGAAATCAAGCGCGTGCTCAACATCGAAGTGGGACAAACCACTCCCGACGGAAAATTCTCGCTCGACTGCCTGCGCTGCGTGGGCGCATGTGGTTTGGCACCTGTGGTGACTATCGGCGAGCAGGTTTACGGACGACTTGAGCCCAAGGATGTCAAGAAAATCCTTGACGAAATTCCCGACTAAGCAAGTCCATGCCAAAAGTTATCGGCCACTCGAATACAAAATTCGGGTGGCCTTTTTTATCCCATAAAGAAAACCGGTGCGTGAAATGAATCACACACCGGCCACATTTCTTCTATTCAATAATCCGTGATGATATTGTTTAACGGTCTTTGCCCTTCTCAAGCTGGCGCTTCAAGGCATCGACACATTGATCTACAGCTTCTTCAAACGTGTCGGCTACCTTTGAGGCAAACAAGTCGTCACGCTGTGGCACCAGCAGCTTGATGGACGCCTCCTTGTTCATCGCTGTTTCGGGTTTTACTACTTTGAGGTTAACCTCTACATCGGAGATTTCTTCGTGATGCTTAACCAGTTTATCAACTTTCTTGTTGATGAACAGTTGTAATTTCTCAGTCGCATCGAAGTGGATGGCTTTGATTTTCGTTTCCATATTATCCTCCTTTTTTTAAAGCCCTGGGATGGGCGAGTTTATAATTATTCTTTAAGTCACTTAAAGTGACATGCGTATATATCTGTGTTGTCGCAATGGATTCGTGCCCCAGCAACTCTTTCACACTGTCAAGCCCAGCTCCATTGTTGAGCATGGCGGTAGCGAACGTGTGGCGTAACACGTGCGGGCTCATTTTGTCGGTTCCGCCCACCGAAGCGAGCGCTTGATGCACCACATTATATATAAGTGACGCATACAACGGCTGACCACCACGGCGAGTGAAAAACGTGTCTCCCTTCTCGCCTGCCTCGTCGCGCAACTTGCGATACCGCTCTATCCATGTGGCAAGTTCCGTGCCAAACGGGATGATACGATCCTTGTCACGCTTGCCATGCACTCGCATCTCACGCTTCGATACGTCAACCGCCGCGTCGCGTAGCGACAGGAGCTCGGCTCGGCGAATCCCGGTTTCATAGAGCATCATGATAATGAGCCGGTCTCGCACTTCATGAACATTCTGTAAGTCAATCTCGTCATCCAGCAGAGCCGACATTGACTGTTCACGCATGAACGAGGGTAACCGCTGCGGCACTCGGGCCAATTCCAAGTCGGCTGCAGGATTGTCCTGAACCATTCCTTTGCGCATGAGATATTTATACAACGCCCTTACGGCCTGCACCTTGCGGCGAATGGTGCGCGCGCCATCGCCGTCACTCGACAATTGCGCCAGCCACGTTCTGATGTCAATGCTATCAACCGTCGTTAGGTCGACGGTGTTGTGCGATGGCCCTGACAAGAAATCGACAAATTGGCACAAATCACCCCGATAGGCCGTAACCGTGTGCTGCGAGTAGTTAAGTTCCAATCGCACATACTGTAAGAACTGTTCTACTGTTGCGTTCATTCGGGTTGCATGTTTTCACTCGCCACGAAATTAGACAATTTATTTTAAAATCGCAACCTTTTTGCCGATTTTAACTAAAAAAGCCAGAAACATTTCGTTCCCGGCTTTATGTTGTCGATGTCGTTAGGAATTGATTACTCCTCGCGAGCGCGCAACTGCTGCACATACACAGCCTTCATCATTTTGCGACGGTTGGTCACCGAAGGCTTCTGGAATGCCTGGCGGATGCGGAGTTCCTTAATGACACCTGTCTTTTCAGTTTTACGTTTGAATTTCTTCAAGGCGCGTTCGATGTTTTCGCCTTCCTTTACGGGTACAATAATCATAATGCTTTTTGTTTTTTATTTTTTGTTGTTATTAATTCTTATTGGCGGCAAGTGGACATCCTCAACGCATGTCCTACTGCCTAAAATGGGCCTGATTTTATTACCCATCTGCTTGATTATATGATATTTACTTCAGTTTCTTGCAGAGTCTAAACGACCTCCTTTCACATTAGCGACTGCAAAAGTACAAAATATTTGATAATCTGCAATCAAACTTTGCAAATTATTTTTCGCAACTTTTTTTGATTTGTTCTCAGCTGGAGCGTCAGAAGCCCAATATTCGGTTCACGACATAGTTCACATCTTCCACATCTACCTTGCCGTCGATGAGCACGTCCAGGTCACCATATTCCGTTTCACGTCCTTCCAGTTCGAGGACCGCGTTAATCAACCTGTTCAAGTCGCTAACGTCGGTTTTTTTATCGCCATCGAAATCCGACGATGACTTGATGGTCCACCAGTTCTCTGGAATTGACTCGTCGAAGTCGGCCCCCATGTTCGAGATGACAATTTCTTTTGTAAGACCCTTGTAGGTGGCGCGCAAAATGGCGGCAGTATATGTATCGGCAGGATGTACCAGCAAGGTGGAGCCATCTATTTCAAACACTCCTTGCCCGCCTTGCAAACTCCATTCCAAGCCTTCGGCTTCAGCCAGTTGTGCCGGCTGTGTGACATGGCAGCGGGTGTCGCCATCAGCAAATATCACGGGCTTGGCTGCCAATATCGAACCCGGATATTGAGCATTGCGATAGATACGGGGATATTCACCTTTCGACTGGGTCCACGCCCTTGAGCCTGACCATGGATCATTAATCAATTCACTGGTTGTTTTGGGCCAAATGCTCTTGGAGCCTTCTTTGTTGAAAATCGACAGTTGATAATCGTAATAGACTTCATGAATGGCCATATGTTCTCCCGACGAGTACCCAATGACAGCACCCTCCTTGGAATAATCCACATAGTTCTTCAGCACTGCCGTGCAAAGCGAAAAATCAATTTGGCACCCGGCTTGTCCCACAGCCACCAGGCCGCCCACGGCACCATAACCCGTCAGGCCACCGGCACTCACGCAATTCGACACAAGGCCATGGTTTTCTCCCACGATGCCGCCCACGTCGCCTCCTTGAGCAGCGCGCACTCGAGCAACATTCTCGCTTCGTGTCACAGTTCCAAAGTTCACACCGACCACACCGGCGGCATAGCCCACCGCTCCACCGTCGATGTCACCCTCATTAAAGCAACTTTCAACCGTTCCTTTGTCCAAAACATAGACAATTCCTGCTTGCATACCTGTTCCATGTATCGCAGCCCTGTTGACGCAATGGTTAATCGTCCCATAAGCGCAATAAACCAGCGGGGCGAACTCTTGAACCTGGAGAAACTTGCACGATGAATCTATGACGACATTGGACAACAACCCGTCAGCACCCAACCAGGTCACGAAACCGCATTGCTTGGCATTCTGCAACGTCCACCCTATTATACTATGACCGTCGCCTTCAAACATACCATTAAACGGATGTTTGGCATTTTGGCTCAATGGCGCGAAATCGGTCACCGCCGACAAGTCAATGTCATCGGTCATCAAAAAGAATTGGCCGGCAAACTCCATGCCCAACTCATTGGTCGCCCGTGACAACTCGACAAGATCATCGGCCGACGAAATAAGATAAGGCGACTCTACAGTACCCTCGCCAGAAAATGACACCGTTTCATCCTGTTGGGCGTGACCAGCGAGAAAACTCATCACCAGAAGCACCCATAAATAACATCTCGTTTTCATAGCCTTTTGCTTTTTTCTCGACCGCAAATTTAATCAATTCATATCATAATTCCTAATTATTCAACGCTTAACGTCCAAAAGAATATAAAAAACCACAAAAATCAAGCATTTTTTGCGACCTTTATTGTACCTTTGCACTTGCGAAACACGGAAATGAATGGAACTCATCTATAATGCCACATTAATCAACGAAGGTACCGCCAGCACTGGATTTCTTGCCATTGAAGACGGGCTTATCGCCGAAGTGGGACATGGCGAGCCTTCGACCGAATTGATGACACAAGCCGCCGTCAAGACTAATGCCCATGGCGACTTGCTCATGCCTGGTGTAATCGATGACCATGTGCACTTCCGTGAACCAGGACTCACCCACAAAGCCGACATAGCTACCGAGAGCCGCGCCGCCGTGACGGGAGGCGTGACCTCGTTCATGGATATGCCTAACGTGAAGCCACCCACCACATCGCTTGAAACACTGGATGACAAATTTGAGCGGGCGGCACAAAAATCGGTGGCCAACTACAGTTTCTATATTGGTGCCACAGCTTCTAACATCGACTTGCTGCGCAACGTGGACTATAGCCGGGTGTGTGGCGTGAAGGTGTTTTTGGGTTCCTCTACGGGAGGAATGTTGCTTGACGACGACAATGCTCTGAGACGATTGTTCAGCACGGTTCCAGCTTTGATTGCGGCGCACTGCGAAGATGAAAGCATCATCAATGAAAACCGGTTGCAATATCAAGCCGCCCATGGACCATATATCCCCGCCAAAGACCATCCGATGGTGAGAAGCCGTGAAGCATGCTTGCAAAGCACCCACCGGGCTATTTCGCTGGCCAAAGAAACGGGGGCTCGACTGCACGTATTACACATCTCCACCGCCGACGAATTGGAATTATTGGAGCAGCACACCCATCTCACTGACAAGCGCATCACAGCCGAAGCATGCTTGGGGCATCTGTGGTTCTGCGATGATGACTACACACGACTTGACAACCGCATACGGGTGAACCCTGCCATCAAAACACTCGCCGACCGCACCGCACTGCGCCGTGCCGTAGCCGAAGGACTTATCGATGTGGTAGCCACCGACCACGCTCCGCATTTGCTGAGTGACAAAAGCAAAAAAAACATAACTGTAGCATCAGGAATGCCTTTGGCACAGTTTTCGCTAGTAGCCATGCTTGAGCTGGCTTATTTAAATGAGTTCTCTGTCACGCAAGTGACACAAGCCATGTCGCACGCTCCGGCAATCCTCTTCGGCATTGACCGACGCGGATTCCTGCGCAAAGGCTATCATGCCGACCTTGTGCAAGTACGACCTGACGATGCTGGTTACATCATTACCGACGACAGTGTCGTTTCCAAGTGCGGATGGACTCCTCTGGCCGGTGCAGTGATGCATCACCGCGTTGTGGGCACTTGGGTAAACGGACACAAAGTTCTTGACCACGGAGCCATCAACGACATTTATCTGGGCCAGCCACTAACTTTCAAGCGTTAGAAACATGAAACAAGAATGGACAGGACTCACCGAGCAAGAAGTTGTTGACAGCCGACTCAGGCATGGCGACAATGTACTCACGCCTCCACCCCGCCGCTCGCTGTGGTCACAATTCATAGCGAAATTCAACGATCCACTCATCAAGATTCTACTGGTAGCGCTATTGCTGGCAGTAGGACTGGCTTGTTATGAGTACTTCCATCTGGGCACTGGAGCCGAGACTTTTCTAGAACCAGTAGGTATCTTCGTGGCGATTGTACTGGCCACGATGGTGGGATTTGTTATTGAGGTAAAAGCCAACAAAAAATTCGATATTCTCAACAAAAGCGACGACGACCTGGCGGTGACCGTCTTGCGTGATGGCCGTGTACGACAAGTTCCACGGCGCGACATCGTAGTAGGTGACACCGTTTTACTCAACACGGGTGAAAGGGTTCCTGCCGACGGACAGTTGATTGACAGCATGTCGATGGCGGTGGATGAGAGCAGCCTCACCGGTGAACCCTTAGCACACAAAACCCACTTGACCGAAAAAGCCGCCAAAATGGAGGGCACCTACCCCGCCGACAAAGTTTTGCGCAGTTCCGTGGTGATGGAGGGGCTCGGAGTGATGAAGGTGGAACAGGTGGGCGACAGCACCGAATATGGCCAAGTTGCTACCAAGTCACAAATTGAAAGCGGGGTAAAAACACCCCTGATGATACAACTCAACAATTTGGGACGACTCATTGCCCGCGCCAGTTATGTGATTGCGGCGCTCATCGTAATAGGACGTTTCCTTGTGTTCACGCTCAATGAGCCACCGGCCACCGCCATCGACACGATACAATATATCATTGAAACGGTGATGATTGCCATCACGCTCATCGTGGTCAGCGTTCCCGAAGGACTGCCCATGAGCATCACGCTGAGCCTGGCTTTGAGCATGCACCGCATGTTACGCAACAACAATCTCGTGCGGCGTTTGCACGCCTGTGAAACAATGGGGGCCGCTACCGTCATCTGCACCGACAAGACAGGGACCCTTACCCAGAACCAGATGCAGGTGGCTCATGCTTTTTTTGAGCATCTGGATGAAAATGATATTCCCAGCCAGTTGGTGACTACGAGCATGGCCTGCAACTCCACCGCCCACCTTGATGATAGCGACCCCAGGCACATCAAAGTACTAGGCAACCCCACCGAAGGTGCACTGCTCATCTGGTTACGCCAGCATGGTATCAATTATTTTGATATCAGACAACGCTATAGCATCATCGAGCAAGTCCCGTTCAGCACTGAGCTGAAATACATGGCCACAATAGTGGAAGGACCAGATGACAAAAAAGTTTTGTTGGTCAAAGGCGCCCCTGAAATTATCATTCAAGCCTGCAAACTGGATGATAACGATATAAAAGAACAGCTACACGGCTTCCAGCAGAAAGCCATGCGCACTCTGGCTTTTGCCTATGCATACGTTCAAGTCGATATTGTCGCTGAAGACCTGCAACACTTGCTACAAAGCGATATAGAACTGAACTTCTTGGGATTTGTAGCCATCAGTGATCCTGTGCGTCCCGATGTGCCTGCCGCTATTCAAGACTGCCACAATGCGGGTGTGGAAGTGAAGATTGTCACCGGCGACAATCCCGACACCGCTCGTGAAGTGGCACGTCAAGTAGGCATATGGACTGACTCCGACACCACTCAATCTGCGCTCATTACCGGCAATGAATTTGCCTCGATGACCGATGAAGAGGCGATGGCCATCGCCAAGAGCATCAAAGTGATGGCACGCGCGCGTCCTGCCGACAAGGCCCGGTTAGTAGAACTGCTGCAACGGCAAGGCGAGGTGGTCGCGGTAACCGGTGACGGTACCAACGACGCTCCGGCGCTTAAAAAAGCTCAGGTAGGACTGTCGATGGGTGACGGCACACATGTGGCCCGCGAAGCCAGTGATATCACCATTCTCGATAACTCCTTTGCCAGCATCAACAAGGCTGTGCTGTGGGGACGCTCATTGTACCGCAACATCCAGCGGTTCATCCTTTTCCAGCTCACCGTCAACGTGTGCGCCTGCATGGTGGTGTGTGTTGGCTCGTTCCTGTGCAAACAGCCACCGCTGTCGGTAACACAAATGCTTTGGGTGAACTTGATTATGGACACTTTCGCCTCTCTTGCGTTGGCGTCATTGCCGCCTAACAGCATTGTCATGAGAGTGCCACCGCGCCGCAACGGGGAGAACATCATCACTCAAAACATGATGAAGACCATCTTCGGTGTTGGTTTCACGTTCGGTTTCCTCATGATTGCCTTATTCCTTACGATTCTTAACCATCAAGTGATTGGCAATGGAGGCAGCATCATCAGTCAGAACATCTCAACCATCGAGTTGACCGTTTTCTTCACCACTTTTGTCTTTTTGCAATTCTGGAACCTGTTCAACGCCAGGTCGTTCGCCAGCGGACATACGGCTTTGCACAATTTTAAAGACAGCAAGACATTCTTTGCGGTGGCATTAGCCATTCTGGTGGGGCAAGTCCTCATTGTCCAATATGGTGGAGCGACATTCCATGTCGCACCCATGCACTTCATGACATGGATTATGATTGCACTCATCACTAGCCCGGTGTTTTTCATAGGTGAAACATGGCATTTCATAAAAAGAATAAAAATCCATAAATAATTTGGTGATTTCTGCTGCATTGACTAAATTTGCAAATTGCTAATAAATAGAAAACACGACATCGTTGATGTTAGATAGTTTTTTCAACCGATTATTTGATCTGCGCATTGTCAGACTCTTCAAGATAAACACCACGCCACGGTGGATTATCTTCCTCATTGACATGCTCATTGTGGCCGCCAGTTATATTCTGGTGGTGCTGGCCGACATGTACGCGCACAGTTCACTGCTCACGCCGTTGTCGCTCCTCGGCAACTTTGCGATAGTGATGGCCGTGTATTTCATTGTCACCTATCTCAGCAAGATTTATACATGCGTAATACGCCTCTCGGTGATCGAAGACCTCTATCGAACTTTTTTGGTCGTAATTGTTTCCACAGTGATTCTCCTACTCATCAATGGCATAACCGGGTTCTTCAACTCCCCCATTATGCGCATGTGGAACATTATGATTATAGGTGCGCTCACCTTCTCCATCATGACCATCGAGCGACTCATGATCAAGTACACATACATGAGGCTCACTAACATCGCCTCAAGCCGCCGGCGAGTGCTCGTGCTGGGCACCACACTTGAATCGCTCATCCTTGCCAATGCGTTGAAGAACGAGATTGACGGCCGATATAACCCCGTAGGACTTCTCAGCATCAAGACAGGCAAGGAGAATGAAAACATCAACGGGTTCCCTGTCTATCGTTTCAATCCCGAAACGGTAGGCGACATTTTCATTGAGCATGGCATCTATGCGCTCATTTTCGCTTCGAGCCATTTCGAACTTATGCGTAACGGGTTTGCCGATTATTTCCTGCAGCACAACATAACCCTACTTGGTTTCAACAAAGTCCAGGAATACGATGACAAGGACGCCAACAGCAACGAAGATTCCCCCACCAACATTTCCACCTACGTGAAAGAGGTGCAAATCGAGGACTTGCTGGGTCGCGACCCCATTGTGCTCAACAACAGTTTAGTGCGCAACACCATGCGAAACGGATGCGTACTCATTACAGGTGCTTGCGGTTCTATTGGCAGTGAGATTGTGCGACAAGTGGCCGCTTACCATGCCAGCAAAATCATTCTCGTCGACCAGGCCGAGACCCCCATGCATGACATGCAGTTGGAACTGAGCAAATCATTCCCGGAGGCCGACATTGAACTTTTCATCGGCGACGTGCAGAATTACCATCGCATGGAGGAAGTGTTTAAGAAGTTCCATCCGCGATTTGTGTTCCATGCCGCGGCCTACAAACATGTGCCCATGATGGAACTGAATCCCACTGAAGCCATCCTCACCAATGTATTGGGCACCAAGAACATCGCCGACCTTGCATTGAAATACGGTGTATATAAGTTTGTCATGATTTCAACCGACAAGGCTGTCAATCCCACCAATGTGATGGGATGCTCCAAGCGTCTAGCCGAAATCTACTGTCAATCGCTATTCTTTGATGCTTCCAAACGAGGTATGAGCACACAATTCATCACCACACGTTTCGGCAATGTGCTGGGCAGTAACGGCTCGGTGATTCCGCTTTTCCGCAAGCAAATCGAGGCTGGCGGACCGGTGACCATCACCCACAAGGAAATCATCCGTTACTTCATGACCATTCCCGAAGCTTGCTCATTGGTGCTCGAAGCCGGATGTATGGGTAACGGCGGTGAAATATACATTTTCGACATGGGTCAGCCTGTACGCATCTATGACCTGGCCGTGCGCATGATTTCGCTCGCCGGACTCAAGCCTGATGTTGACATTAAAATTGAAGAGGTGGGACTGCGTCCAGGCGAAAAACTGTTTGAGGAACTGCTCAATGACAAGGAAAAGACCACCGCCACCATGAACAAGAAAATCATGATTGCCAAGGTCAGAACCTACGACTACCCTGACGTGTGCAACTACATCGAACAGATTGTCAACTATGCCAATGAAGGCAACGTGCACGATATGGTTTACACCATGAAGAAGTTTGTGCCCGAGTATAAGAGCAATCATTCCGAGTTTGAGGCCATCGACCAAGAGATTGAAGAGGTCTCGCCACAAGTGACGGATAAATAGCCGCATTCCGAAGATTACATTTAATCCTCTTTTATTCATTGTTAATTATAGAACTGCAGCCCCCACAATTTATAAATAATTGTTAATCGGCGCTTGCGGTTTTTCCATAATGTCGTAATTTTACATTTTGTTTGGAAAATTGCGAATTAGACGACAATGAAATATATCTCAAAAACTGTTGCAACGATACTGGTCACAATACCATTTTGGGCCACTTCTTGCTTTCAGGATGAGCCACTCAACGCCGAGTGCGACATTGAGCGCATACAAATCACCATAGACCATCCCGAACAGTTCTTTTTTCAGGTTACCGACTCGATGCAAACGGTCATCACGACCGACAGCGTCATCACATTCGAAGTGCGCAGCCACGCCGATATTACGGCCTTGGCTCCACGATTCACGCTCACCGATGGTGCGACCATCTCACCCGCTAACGGTAGTGTTCAGGACTTTTCTAATGGGCCCGTACTCTATACCGTCACCTCGCAAGATGGCCGATGGACAAGGCGTTACTGGGTGGAGTTTATCCACAAAACCATTACCGTCAGCGACACGCTCAAAATTGACTTTGAGCATTACGAACTTGAACCGACCAACAACAGCTACTATGTGTGGTACCAGCCTCAAGACGACGGTTCTCTTTCCACACTATGGGCGAGTGGAAATGGAGGTTTCTGGATTTCCAAGCGGTCGGCAAAACCCAATGAATACCCTACAGTGCCTGAGGAAAACGGACTCGACGGAGCCTGTCTGCGCCTCACTACCCGCGACACCGGTCCTCTCGGAGCAGCTATGAACAAGGCCATTGCAGCTGGCAACTTCTACATGGGCGAATTCGACATCTCCGTTGCAGCTCGCACTCCACTGAAAGCCACAAGATTCGGCAAGCCCTTCGACCGCAAACCCGTGAAGTTCATAGGAAATTACAAGTACCAACCCGGGCCAACATTCATTGACAAATACAAAAAGCCCGTTGTGGGACGTACTGACTGCGGATCGGCCTATGCCGTGCTTTACCGCAACCATGATGCTGACGGCAACCCCGTTATGCTCTTTGGCGACGATGTGCAGACCAATCCCAACATTGTCGCCATAGCCAAAGTGCCAAACATCCACCCGACCAACTCCTGGACCCCCTGGGAGGTGGAATTCAATTATTACACCGAACTCGACACCGAGTTGCTTGCCAACTACGGCTACAGCCTAACAGTGGTCTTTTCATCGAGTGTTGACGGTGATGTTTTCGAGGGCGCCATTGACAGCGAGATGTTGGTCGATAAGGTGCGCGTTGTGTGCGTGCGCGAAGAATAGTTCATTCAAATGAAGACGACAATGAGTTTAATTCGACGATATATTGTGATGACGGTAGTGATGATGATGGCTCTTGCTTTTCATGGTCACGCCCAGAACATCCAGGAACAAGGTTTCACGAAAGGGAAATACCAAGTCAAAGCCCGTTTGGGTTATAACATTGGCGGCACCATGCCGCTGGGAATGCCCGCTTCTATCCGCAAATTGAACAGTTATTCATTACAGATGACGCCAGCCGTTGGGGCCGATTTCCTTTTACCCATCGATGCTTCCCGTGGTGTCCAAATCGGATTGATGTTTGAACACAAGGGGATGAAAGAAGATGCCAATGTGAAGAATTACCACATGGAAATCACCCAAGGGGGACAAACCCTATCGGGTATGTTTACAGGTGATGTCACTACTAAGGTATCGCAATGGATGCTCACCGTGCCCATTCAAGCCGTCTGGCGAGTGAAAAAAGTGAACCTCAAGTTCGGTCCCTACGTTTCCATCATCATGGGACAGGAGTTCAGCGGATGGGCTCACAGCGGGTATCTCCGCGTCAACGACCCCACCGGTCCTAAAGTGGAACTTGGAGAGGTTGAAAACGAACGTGGCAACTATGATTTCAGCGAACACTTGCGAAAAGCACAGTTCGGCATGACGCTAGGTGCCGATTGGAACCTGGGTGGACGACTTGGACTATATGCCGATGTCAACTGGGGAATGACCGCGGTTTTCCAAAGTGATTTTCACACCATCGAGCAAAATCTCTACCCCGTCTATGGCCAGTTGGGAATCACTTATCGAATCAAGTAAACAACTAAATTATTAATTAGATATGAAAAAATCTTTTACCCTTTTGGTTGCCGCAGCTTGCTCTTTGAGCATGCTGACAGCAAATGCTACAACGGTTTCGGTTGCCGCCAACGGTAACAACTACAACATCACCGTTGATGAAATCACTATCAATGACGTGCCAGCCATCCAACAAGGTGGTGTCAATGTGCTGGCTATCAACCGCGACGGAGTGTCGCTGTTAGTCCGTTTTACCGACACCAACACACTCGTGGCCGATGGCACCGTGAATGGTTCTGACATCCACTACGTCAGCGACGGAGCAAAAACTTACGCCGCTGGATTCCAAATTCCCAGCAGTGACTTTGAGAATTGGAACGAAACCACCAGTGAGCCTGTCAGTGGTTGGCACAGTTTCCAAACATGCTTTGGTAGTTCTTCCGCAACGGCAAGGAGTCTGGGTGGCAAACTCTATTGCAGCAACTATACCACCGCTGAAAAAGCGACATATCCTAACGCTGGAGATCATTATGCCACAGTAGAATCCAAAAACGTTGTTTTTTCCATCGCCAATGGCACAATAACCACAGGTCGTCTGAAAGCAGGTTCAACATCGGCAACTAACACTGAAAACCATAGCGAGATGGACATCAACAAAACGTACACTGACGATTATGCCAAGTATGGTCCCTTCTATGTGTTGCTTCAAGCAGAGCCCGACGCCATCAAAACCATGTTAAAGGTTGTGTTGAAAAACTCCAACTCCAAGGCCAGTTTAAGTGCCGCTATCACCGATGGCACTTATTACCAAGAACCGAAAGACAAAAACTACACCAACGTGGCCGCCACAGCGGGAAGCACAACTATCGCCAATTGCGATTGGACGGAGTTTTCATACCCCTTCACTTATAATGAAGGTGTAGAAGCCAAAGCCATTCTGGTAACCATCTCAACCAACGCCAACCCCGGTCAAGGTTCAGGAGGCGACCAAGTTTCAGTCGACAATGTAGAGTTGGTTTATAACAGCAACATCACCGGCATTACAGCCACAGGCCTCAATGATTTCAGCTTCAATGCCGACACCCACAATTACGTTATCAACTATAGTGGCGCCCCCTTAACCCTTACTGCCGACAACTTTACGGTCACCACCAACGGACGCGCCGCAATGACGGTGAAGAACGTCGAGGATATGGGGCGTGGCAACTATCGAATCACCCTGGGCGCTTACTCAGCCGATATGCTTAACGGCTCGGTTTATACCATCACCGTGAACCGTGAGATGGACAACGTTTGGGCGCTAGGCAACGTGAACGGCAATGAATGGGCTGCCAACTCAGGTGCGCTGATGACCTATAATGCAGACGACGACACCTACACCCTCGACATCACCACCACCAGCACCGCCTGGTTCAGCTTCACAAAAAGACTGGCAACAGGTAACACCTATGATGACTGGGATGCTATCGCCCCCTATCGATTCGGTGCCAACACCGAGGGAGAAGGCACAAACTTCGTGATGCGCAAGATGTATCTGGGGCAGGAATTGGAACTTGCACAGGATGGTTGGTACAATGCTTTCGAGATTCCCGCAGGCAATTACACGCTCACCATCAAGAACCTTGACGGCGACCGCAAGCTCATCATAAATGGCGACAGTTGGCCCGAACCACGGCTTTTGGTCTATGGTTCATTCAACAACTGGAGTGATTATGACAATGTCATTGAAATGAATCTCAACGAGGGCGCCTACAGCACAAGCTACCAATCCATTGACAATGGCGACGGCTACAGCTACTTCAAGTTCATCAAGAAAGAAGCCGGGGAGCAAGACGCCGTGATCGGTGCGGTCAGCAATGGCGACTTCCTAGTTTCCAACGAATTTTTCAACACCGAACTGTCGCTCACTGCCAACAACGGACAAGCCTACAGAATCCCAACCGGCGAATACACCCTTACCGTCAACCTTGACGCGATGGAACTCATCATCGGCGCCGAACAGCCTGAATACCCCCGCGGCGATGTGAACGGCGACGGCAAGGTGGACGTGGCCGACGTGAACGCAGCCATCAATATCATTCTAGAAATGAAACAACCCAGTGATTATGTTGGTAACGCCGACATTACTGGCGACGGCAAGGTGGACGTAAGCGATGTAAACGCCATCATCAACATTATTTTGACTCAATAACATTTCATTATAGCAACAACTATGAAAAAAATCGCATTATTTCTTACAGCCGCCTTGTGTTCAATGGCCATGATGGCCACTGAATACGCCGGCAAACTCACTGTTAACGTGAATGGAGAAGTGATTTCGGAACAAGAAAACGTGAACATCTCCATCGTCAACAATGAAGACGGCACAGCAAACTTGAACCTCAACAACTTTGTCCTGGGCAACACGGCAGAAGATGGTATTCCCGTGGGAAATATCAATCTGGAAAAAGTGCCCGGCGTCAAGGCTTGTGGTTTCAACGCTATCGCTATCAATCAAGACCTCTTGATTACCGAGGGCGACCTCGAAGGAGTCGTCTATTGGCTGGGGCCAGACCTGCAGGAAGTGCCCATTCGTCTCATTGCCTTGTACAACGATACTGAAGTACGTGTACACATCGACATCGACATGACGGAAACCGACCTTGGTCAAGTCATCGAAGTGGATTTTGAAACTCCAGGTGTCGACAAACCCGCCTCATCGGGCGTAAGAGGAGACCTCGATGGTGACGGCAAAGTGGACGTGAGCGACGTGAACCACGTCATCAACATCATCCTGGATCTGGAATAAGAACCGATTCATTGACGAAATTGATGGGTTGGCGCTTGGCTTGAGCTATGCGCCAACTCTTTTTTAGTCACTCACGCTCATATGATACCACGTCAAAAATCTCGCCGAAAATCTGACATTTTTTTAAAAAAAGCGCATTTTTTTGTGATAAAACGAAAAATTATTTCTATATTTGCACGTTGATTTTTAACTAACCAAAATTCCAAATTATGATGAAAAAAATTACGCTTCTTTTAACCGTTCTATTATGCAGCATGACTGCACTAGCAGCTAGCACCGACTACACCGGAACTATGAAAACCAACAGTAGTCAAGGTACAACCGTTGACAACAATGCCGTCATCAAACTTGACAAGAGTTTGTTGGGCCTCTACACAGCTACGATTGACAACTTTACCCTCAATCTCATGGGCGAGGAAGTCAATTTCGGAACTTTGGAATACTCTAATATGATTGGAATTCCTGCAGGTAATGGCTACAAGACCATTAAAGGCTCCAAGACTATCGATTTGACACAAGTTCTCGGCGAAGACGGCATCCTCTCAATGATTCCTGAGCAATACCGCAGTTTGATTTCTTTGGCAGGTTTAACCTACCCTGTCACTATGGAAGCCAAGTTTAACGATGTCGAGATGACCGCCACCTTCGATTGCCATGTTACAGTTTCCGTTTCTTTTATGGGTTTCGATGTGCCTCTAATCGACGAAACGGTAAACAAGGAATTCGCCGGTGTTTCTAAGAATCAACCCGAACCCGCTCTCTACCTCGTAGGCTCGTTCAACGAGTGGAACGAAGAGGAAATGGTTCCCCTCACGCTGGGCAATGACGGCAAGTGGACCGTTACCCAAGCAATGGATGCCGATGCCGAATTCAAACTGAAAGACGAGAAGGGCGAATGGCTGGGTGCCGTGAGTGATGGCAACTTCATCGTCACCAAAGAGCAGGTTACCGACGCTACTCTTCTCACGCTCTCCAGTCCGGGCATGAATTTCCAGATTCCTGTGGCCGGCACTTGGACTCTGACCGTGGACAAAGAAAACTTGAACATGGTCATCAGCGGCGAATGGAACGAACCGATTCCCGAACCCGTTGACATCTATATTCTGGGCGAAGTGAACGAGAACAGCTGGGCACCCAACGTGGGTCTGCTCATGACCAAAGCAGAAGACGCCAACATTTACACCGCCGACATTACTGCCGACGGACGTAACGATGGCTTCAACTACTTCAGCTTCACCACCAAGTTGGCTGAAGAAGCCACCGACTGGGCAGCCATTGCTCCTTACCGTATCGGTGCCGTGAGCGAAGGTGACTTCTGGGTGACCGACGACATGCTGAACACCGACTTGTCGCTGCAAGCTGGTGAAGCCGCATTCAAGATTCCTACCGGCAAATATGCGCTTACTCTCGACTACGACGCCATGACACTGGTCATCAAGAAGGACTTGATTCCTGGCGACGTGAATGGCGACGGCAAGGTGGACGTTGAAGACGTGAACGCTGTCATCAACATCATCTTGAACCTCAAGACCACTGAAGATTATCCAGGCAATGCCGACCTGTTGGAAGACGGAAAGGTAGATGTCGAAGACCTGAATGCAGTCATCAACCTTATTCTGGCTATATAATCCGTTCAGGATTTCTATACAGAGGCGACCCCTATCGGGTCGCTTCTTTTTTGTTTGGGACACAGGGACGGTTCTTTTGTCCCATTTTTGCGCCCGACAAGTCAGGATTACATCGATGTAGCCACTCCCCAAAAACAGGAATACTCCCCGCTTTTTGTTTTTTTAAAGAACAAATTGTAACAGGTTATCAAAAAATGTTTTATATTTGCAAATCGTAATGAAGTGACAACAATACATTTTATATTTAATCATTAATTTATTTTATTATGAAGAAATTTTTACTCTCAGCAATGGCATTGCTCGTTGCAACAGTGACATTTGCACAACCCACCACCGTGCCAGTTCCCACCGGCGACGACATCGAGGGCATCTATGGCAGCCAGTTGGGCAAACCAGTTGGACAAGGTTTCAATTTCTATGACTGGGGCAGCGGCAGTGCTGGCCAAGTCTATAGCGTTGATGGCAAAGAGACCTATATGATTCCCAACTTAAAGTGGTATGGCTCGCAATTTGGCGACTTTGACGCCTCTAACAAGAAGTTTATCCACCTCGACATCTATCCCATGGAAGACATGGAGTTGTGCATTGCTCTCATCAGCTGGAACCGTTCCACAAACGGTAACTGGGGCGAGCGCGGTGTGAACTTCACACTCACTGGTGGCGAATGGAACAGCCTTGACATCACCATGCAGGATCTTATTGACCGTGGCGGCAATTTTGACATACTGTATCAAATAAAGTTTGTCAAAAAAATGGTTACCCCAGATAATACCAACCCCACTGCTGCCGACGGTTTCGAAAATGGCGATGGCACCAAGACTTTCTATGTGGGCAATATCTATGCTTATGGCACCCGCGTGGTTGACAATGAGAATCCCGTGATGGTTAGTGCCGAAGCAACAGAGGTGCTGGGCAACCAAGTCACTCTGACCATGAACGCCACCGACAACAACGACAAGGTGACCTACATCGTGACCGACGCAACCAACAGCAAGACTTACTCTCAGCAAGGTGTGGCCGGAGAAAACACCACCCTCACCGTCAAAGGTCTGAATGCTGAAACCTCTTACTCTTGGACCGTGCAGGCTAAGGATATGGCTGGCAACATGAGTGATAACTCTATCACCGTCAACTTCACGACCATCGAAGGGTTCAAGCTTACTGCCGCTCCCGTTCCTACCCACAGTACCGACAAATACGAAATCTTCAGCATCTATAGCGATGCCTATGACAAGGCAGCTGAAGCACAGGGTGCCTTCTTCAACACTTGGGGCAGTGCTGGAGAATCGTTCGAAGAAGTACAGGTTGATGGCGACCATATCTGGAAAGTCATGAACTTCGGTTATCTGGGCAATGAATTCACAACTACTACCGACTTGCGCGACTACACTGTCCACATGGACCTGCTCGCCACCGAACTGACACAAATCGGCCTCACCCCCATCACTCAAAGCGGTGAAGCTTCAACTATGTATAACATCACAGCAGGTGAATGGACTAGCCTCGACATCCCCATGAGCGCATGGAGCACCCTCAATGCACAATACACCTTCCAGTTCAAGTGGGATCGGGGTAATTCAGCAAGCGACCTCTACATCGACAACTTCTACTTCTACAAAGCTCTTCCCCCTGTGGAAAGCGCTGTGACTTTTGAAACTGCCGTGGATAATGCCACTATCCAAGTGCTTGTTGATGGCGAAGCCATTGCCACTGGCGATGTGGTGGCCGAAGGCACTGAGGTGACCATCGTGGTTACCCCCGAAGAAGGTTATGAGGTGAAGGAAGTGAAGGTTACCGAAGTTGCCGCTGAACCCACTGGCACCGGCGCTCCTCGCCGTGCTGCTGGCGACGACGTGACTGTTACTCCAGGTGAGAACAACCAGTACACCTTCGTTATGCCTGCCAACCCTGTTGCCATCGATGTAACCGTTGAAGCGAGTCCCACAACAGCCGTTACCGACCTCCATGTCAGTGCCGGCGCTGTGAAGTATGTCAACGCTATGGGCCAGGTGAGCAACCGTCCGTTCAAGGGCGTGAACATCGTCATCGACGGAAACAAGACTTATAAAGTGGTGAAATAATCAACCACAAGCCATAAAGGTCACAAGCCTTAAATGACAAGTGGCGCGGCTCTCTCATGAGATTCGCGCCACTGCTTTGATGTGTATCCCCAGATTCCGCAACATTTACAACAAAATGCACATTAGTTTTTAGAATTTATCACCAAATTGTTGCAACAACCAATAATTATTAGTAATTTTGTAAGATGAATATTTCTTGAACTTTTTAACTATATCAAAATGAAAAAACCAATTACAACTCTTCGACTTATGGTCATGGCTATTATGCTATGCTGTACTTCACTGTCATTGCTCGCCTTCGACATCGACGGCATGAGTTATGAAGTCAACAACGAAGTGAACAAAACCGTCACGCTCACCAAGGGCAAATCATCGCTAACCAACATCACTGTGCCCGAGACAGTAACCAACGGCGGCGTGACCTACACAGTGAACACCATTGGCGAAGATGCTTTCTACCAGTGCGAAATACCCGGTGTGCTTGACCTGCCCGCCACAGTGGTCGTCCTCCAATTCTGCGCTTTCCAACAACTGACAGGAAGCAGTGTGCGCATCCGTGGCGACCTGCAGAGTGTGGACTATGGTGCTTTCTACGGCAACAAACTACAAGCCATCATTTGCTACGCCACAACCTATTTCACCCACGACATGGGCGTCCTCACCAACAAGGAGAAAACGATGATCATCGCCTTCCCCGGCAGGCCGACCAGCGACAAATGGAGTTCCGCCAACCTCTCTATTCCAGAAGGATATGAATATATTGCGCCATACGCTTTCACCGAAAACCCAAATTTGACGAGCATCACCATCCCCACATCGGTGAAGGAAATCGGTGTTGGCGCCTTCCAGGAATGCCCGAATCTGAAGACCGTCACCATCCTTGACGGCAACACTGTGGTGCGCGACCGCGCCTTCATGGGTTGTGAGCAAGTGACCAGTTTAAATCTGCCCACAGGCATGAAGACGGTTGGACACAGTGCATTCTTTGACTTGGCAGCCCTTAAGACCCTCACCTTGCCCGAAGGCATGATTCATACAGGCATTAATTCGTTTGCCAATTGCGGCTTGACAACTCTCAACTTGCCCAGCACGCTAAAAAACATCGGCGACCGCAGCTTCATGAACAACATCGATTTGCACCAGATAAACCTGTCCGAGTCGGTTGACACTATCGAATACAGCGCATTTTATGGTTGCGACCTGACGGCCATCGACCTGAAAAACGTCAAGTGGATTGGCGGTCAAGCATTCTGCAACAACTACAACCTCGCCTCGGTGGACTGCAGCAACAACCAGCTTGACTTCATGGGCAACGCCTTGTTCTATGGCTGCCGTTCTCTCACCGGCATCACGCTGCCCGAGAGTCTGCGTGAGATGGAAAGCAGCACGTTCTATCTGTGCACTGGACTCAACAGCCTCACCATACCTGCCAATGTCGAAGTAATCGGCGCTGGCATCACCGTGGGCACCACTGCGCTGAACGAAATTCAAATTGATCCCGCTAACACGCACTTTGACGTGAAAGACGGATGGCTCTATACCAGCGACTTAAAGCGGATCGTCGCCATCCCTGGAGCTGTTTCAGGTGTGCTCACCATACCCGAAGGAGTCACAACCATCGGCGCTCAAGCCGGACGCCGCCTAGCCATCACCGAACTGGAGACCCCCAGAGGGCTTAAAACTTTGGAATTTGCCGCTTTCATGCAGTGCACCCAACTGGCGAAAGTCACGTTAAGTGCCACCGTCGATTCCATTGCCGGCAATGTCTTTGCTAATTGCCCAGCCATCACCGAGGTCACTTCGCTCAACCGTGTGCCCCCTGTGGGCGGCGTGTTTGTCGAAGATGTCTATAACGCAGCTACGCTCTACGTGCCACGTGGCTACAAGGAAGCTTATCAAGCCGACGAGAACTGGGGCAAGTTCCTCTACATCGAGGAAATCGACGTGGAAGAGCCCGGTGTGGTCGGCGACCTTAACGGCGACGGCGTGGTGGATGTTGCAGACGTGAACATCTGCATCAACATCATCCTTGAATTGAACAACGATCCCGAGGTCAAGGCGCTTGCCGACCTCAACGGCGACGGTGTGGTGGACGTGGCAGACGTAAACGCCATCATCAACATCATCCTGCAGTAAAAGATAATCTCGGAGGTCTCGGTGTTCTCTGAGACCTCCGAGTTCTCCGAGAAACCATAAACTGATTAACCTTTTAACAAAATATGATGAAAAAATTTACTTTATTATGCTTGTCGGCATTTGTATGCCTTTGCACAAGCGCTTTTACCTCTGGAAAATTTAATTACACCATCGTAGGTGAAAACGAGGTGGAAATATGCCAGCCAGCCGATATCAGCGAAGACGGTGGCTACAAGGATGTGGTTGATTTGCCGTCAAGCGTGAGCTATGGTGGTAAGACCTACACGGTAGTGGGCATCGGCGAACGCGCGTTCCAGCATGCCGAAATCGCAAGTATGCTCATACTACCCTCCACATATCGCTATATTGGTCCTTGGGCTTTCCACAGTGCCTATGGCGTTGCGGTGATGTTGAGTGAGAACACCGATTCGCTGGGTGTCGGCGCATTTGCTTACAACGAGCTCAATAATCTGCTTTGCAACGAAAACAACCCGAAGTATTCACTCATCTATTCCCGCGATTTGCCTGAAGGCGAAACTTGGGTGGGCGGTGTGCTAGTTACCAAGGACAAGGAGACCGTTGTCGCTTTCCCTGGAGGTAAGAAAGTTAACGGCAGTTATGTTTATACTTATAACGTGCCCTCCATCGTCAAGCATATTGCGCCCCACGCTTTCCACGGCGCACCACACCTTAAACGGGTCGTGTTCCACGATGCAGTGGAAGATATTGGCGAATATGCCTGCTATGAGTGCTTGGAGATGACCCGAGTGGAAATTCCCGGCAACACCAAGTTGAGCTATGCTGCATTTGCCGCATGCGAGACCAATCTGAACACCATCATCTTGAATGAAGGTGTGACGGAAATCCCCGACTACTGCTTTTTCGATGCCGAGAATTGCACCAACTTGCAATTGCCCAGCACGCTGGAGCGCATCGGGGAATATGCTTTGTGTTATTTCGAGAACATCACCACCATCAACTTGCCCGAGAACCTGCAGATTCTTGACAATGGCGCCTTGTCAAGCTGCACCCGACTGACAACGGTGAATTTCAACGACAAGTGCCGTTATGTGGGACCACAATGTTTCGCTAATTGTGATGCGCTGGTTTCCATCGACCTGAATAAGGTGGAGATTCTCGACAAACTAGCTTTCAACGGCTGTTCCAACCTGACCAACGTCACGCTAAACCATATCACGCATCTAGGCCGCGCCCCATTCTACCAGTGCAGCAAAATCACCAAAATTGATTTCCCCGAAACACTGGTTTACATGGATCCTGTGACCTTTATGATGTGCCGAGGACTCAATGAACTGACCATTCCCGCCAGTGTTCAGTACATCGGTGGCGGAACGGCTGCTGGCGCAACCTCACTCAAGGAGATTGCCGTGGCTGAAGGCAGCAACTACTTCACTACCATCGACGGCGTGCTCTACGACAAGGCCCTCACCACGCTGGTGGCCATTCCCGGAGGATGGGAACCCACCGAACTCAACTTGCCCGCCTCGGTCACTACCATTGCCGAGCAAGCCGGACACTGGTGCAACATCACCAAACTCAACGCGCCTGGCGTGAAGGTTTTGATCAAGTCGGCCTTCAGCGAGTGCGCTTCGCTCGAAGAAGTATTGTTGGGCGCCGCATGCGACAGCATCGGAGAAACCGTGTTTGCCTCATGCACAGCCATCACGAAGGTGACCAGTCTGAATCAGATTCCGCCCAAGGGTGGCATTTTTGACGATGCCGTCTATAACGCGGCTACACTCTACGTACCCCGTGGCTACAAGGAAGCTTATCAAGCCGACGAGAACTGGGGCAAGTTCCTCAACATCGAGGAAATCGACGTGGAAGAGCCCGGTGTGGTCGGTGACCTCAACGGCGACGGTGTGGTGGATGTGGCTGACGTGAACATCTGCATCAACATCATTTTGGAAATCGACAATGACCCCGAGGTCAAGGCGCTGGCCGACCTCAACGGCGACGGCGTGGTGGATGTCGCCGACGTGAACGCCATCATCAACATCATCCTGCAGTAAAAGATTATCTCGGAGCTCTCCGAGAACTCAGAGTTCTCAGAGACGTCCGAGCAGTTAATTCACCACTTGTGACGCGGTCCTCGCACGAGGGTCGCGTCACTGCCATCTTACACTCTTTATTTTTTGCGGTAAAAATAATGACAATTTTCAAGAATTAATGAAAGTTTTTATTGCACAAGTCAATAATTATCACTAATTTTGTAAGTCAAAATTTCTTGAACTTTTCAACTATAACTCAAATGAAAAAAACTACTACCCTCTTTAAGACCATCATGCTGGCCATTATGCTATGCTGTTCGTGCCAAGTGATGATGGCTTTCGACGTGGACGGAATGAGCTACGAAGTCAATAATGAAGTGAACAAGACTGTGACCCTTACAAAGGGCAAGTCATCGGCAACTCACGTCTTCGTACCTGAGACAGTAACCAATGGCGGTGTCACCTACACGGTCAACACCATTGGCCAAAATGCTTTTGCACGGTGTGAAGTTGTGGGGCAGGTCAGGCTTCCCGAAACAGTGACTCGTTTGGAGTTCTACGCGTTCTATGAGTTGGACGCTACTGGCATTCGCATCGCTGGCGACCTGGATTACGTGGAATTTGGAGCTTTCTACGGCAATAAGGTAAGTGCCATCATCTGCTACTCCACTACCTATTTCTCACAGGATATGGGTGTCCTCGCCAACAAGGAAAAGACGATGATTATCGCTTGTCCTGGAAAACCCTCCATTGACAAGTGGAAATCGCCCAACCTCACCATTCCCGAAGGCTATGAGTATATCGCTCCATACGCATTCGCTGAGAATCAGAATCTGACAGGAATCACCATTCCTGCTTCAATCAAGGAGATTGGCTTAGGAGCCTTTGAGCAGTGCCCCAACCTGCGCAGCATTAACATCCAAGGCGGTGAGACCCTGGTGGGCGACCGAGCCTTTATCGGCTGCGAACAGGTGACCAGCCTGAGCCTGCCGACGGGACTGAAAACCGTAGGAAACAGCGCATTTTACGACCTGATGGCCCTGACAACGCTTAACTTGCCCGAAGGTATGATATCAACGGGCGTCAACTCGTTTGGTGGTTGTGAAGCGCTTACCACCGTTAATTTCCCCAGCACACTCCAGACCATCGGCGAACGAGCTTTCATAGCTTGTGGCGCACTTAAACAAGTCAACCTCCCGGAATCGCTCGACACCATCGGCAACAACGCTTTCTTTAATGTTGATTTGCAGTCGGTTGACCTGAAAAACGTCAAATGGGTAGGCAGCCAAGCATTTAGCAACAACTATAATTTGTCATCGGTGAACTTTGGCGAACAACTTGATTACCTCGGCAATGCCGCATTCTACGGCTGCCGCTCGCTTGGCACTGCAAATTTGCCTGCCAGCTTGCGTGAAATGGTAGGTACCACCTTCTACAGATGTTCTGGACTCAACGACCTTACCATCGGTGCCGGTGTGGAAATCATCGGTCAGGGCATCACAGTGGGAACCACCTCACTGAACGAAATCAAGATTGACCCGGCCAACACACACTACGCCGTCAAAGACGGATGGCTCTACACCAGTGACTTCAAACACCTGGTGGCCATTCCGGGAGCAATGACAGGCGTGCTCACCATTCCTGAAGGAACGGTAAGCGTAGGAGAACAAGCCGGTCGTATGCTGGGCATCTCCGAACTGATGACATCGACAGGACTTAAAACGCTGGAGGGCGCTTCTTTCATGGGATGTAGCCAACTGGCGAAGGTCACCCTCAGCGCCACCGTTGATTCCATTGCCGGCAATGCCTTTGGCAGCAGTTCGGCCATCACCGAGGTCACCTCGCTCAACCGCGTGCCACCTATTGGCGGCTTATTTGACGAAGCCGTTTATTCGGCAGCCACGCTCTATGTGCCTCGTGGCAGCAAGGAGGATTATGCCGCCCATGAGAACTGGGGTAAGTTCCTCAACATCGAGGAGATTGACGTTGAAGATCCCGGTGTGGTCGGCGACCTTAACGGCGACGGCGTGGTGGATGTGGCCGACGTGAACATCTGCATCAACATCATCCTTGAAATTGACAATGACCCCGAGGTCAAGGCGCTTGCTGACCTCAATGGTGATGGTGTGGTGGATGTCGCCGACGTGAACGCTATCATTAACATCATCTTGCAATAACCAATAACCACCGAGACCTCGGAGCTCTCCAAGAACTCCGAGGTCTTAACAAAGATACTAATACTTAACCTTTTTAAATACATTATGATGAAAAAATTTACCTTTTTATGTTTGATGGCTACTGCCGCATTGAGCGCCAGTGCTTTTACATCAGGAAAATTCAATTACAACATCGTGGGTGACAACGAGGTGGAAATCGCCCGTCCAACCGACACAAGCCAAGATGGCGCCTATAAAGACGTCACCACTTTTCCCTCAACGGTGACATACAGCGGAACCAACTACACAGTGGTAGGCATCGGCGAACGCGCTTTCCAGTATGCCGAGGTGATTGGTGCCACCATGCCCGCTTCTTATCGCTATGTGGGTCCTTGGGCTTTCTTCCAGGCCTATGGCGTGAGTGTAAAAATCGGTGCCAATGTCGATTCCATTGCATTAGGCGCTTTTGCCGGCAACAAGTTCACAAACTTCCTTTGCGACTTGAACAACCCCAATTACTCACTCATCTACCCTGGTGATGTAGAGGAGGATGAAGTCTGGGTAGGCGGTGTACTCGCCGACAAGAACAAGGAAACCATCATCGCCTTCCCTGGCAACAAAAAGGATGGAAACACCTATCTTTACACCTATACTGTGCCCCGACGCATCAAACATATTGCCAATCACGCGTTCAACCGCAACCCCATTCTGAAAAAAGTCTATTTCCACGATGGTGTGGAGGACATCGGTGAATATGCTTTCTATGGTTGCGAAAACATGACTTCGGTGGAGATTCCCGGCAACACAAAACTCAGTTACGGTTCATTTGCAGCCATTGAGTTTACACTTAAACAAATCATTCTGCACGAAGGTGTGACCGAAATTCCGGCTTATTGTTTCTTTGATGCCGACCCGCTCACCGACCTGCAGTTGCCCAGCACACTGCAACTCATTGGCGAGGGTGCTTTCAGCCACTGCGCAAACTTGGAGAGTGTCACCTTCCCCGAAGAACTCCTTGCTTGCGACCCGCAGGCTTTCTCCAACTGCTCCAAACTCGCTGAAGTCAATGTCAATGATAAATGTGTCTTCTTGGGTAGCAATTGTTTCATGAACTGCTCAGCCATTACCAACATGGACCTAAAGAACGTAAAGTATCTTGGCTCCACAGCTTTCAATGGATGTACGGCTTTGAAGACCGTCACTGCTGCTAAACTGGAAGAAACGGATCGTGCACCATTCTACAACTGCACCTCGCTAGAGACCGTCACCTTCCCCGAAACACTCAAGAAGATTGGTCCTGTCGCATTCATGAAATGCCGGTCACTCACCGATGCCGTTATTCCCGCCAGCGTTGAATATGTGGGCGACGGATACGCAGTGGGTTGCACTGCACTTGAAGCTATCCAGCTCGCAGAGGGCAACCAAAATTACGTGGTGGTCGATGGCGTGCTCTACGATAAGGACATGACACGCTTGGTATCGCTGCCCGGCACCATGACCAATACCGAATTTACCGTTCCCGCAACGGTTGAAACCATCGGTGAACAATCGGCACGTTGGACCAACCTCACCAAGCTCAACACCAGCAACGTGAAACTGATTGCCCAAACAGCATTCGGCGAAAGTTCAGCACTTGCCGAAATCACTTTCGGCGCCGCTACCGACTCTATCAACGATATGGCTTTCGGCTCTTGCCCGGCTATCGTGAAAGTCACCAGCCTGAACCCCGCACCTCCCAAGGGTGGCGTGTTTGACGAGGCTGTTTACTCAGCAGCTACGCTCTATGTACCCATAGGCAGCAAGGACGCTTACGCCGCACATGTCAATTGGGGCAAGTTCCTCAACATCGAGGAAATCGAGGTGGAAGAGCCCGGTGTGGTCGGTGACCTTAACGGCGACGGCATAGTGGATGTCGCAGACGTGAACATCTGCATCAACATCATCCTTGAGTTGAACAACGATCCTGAACTCAAGGTGCTGGCCGACCTCAACGGTGACGGTGTGGTGGATGTCGCAGACGTGAACGCAATGATCAACATCATCCTGCAATAACCTCTGACAACTATTACTCACTTTATCATACAAAAAAATGAAAAAATTAGTTTTAACATGGCTGGTTGCCACCTGCTTCACGCTGACAGGCGCAGCCCAGATCTTCGAAGCGAACAACTTCTTCTTTAATGTGGTGGACGCTGCGAACGCGAAGGTCGAAATCCAACGGCCATTCAACGACGACGGCTACCTGTACTACAACGGCATCAGTGGCACACTGCCCGAAACGGTCACCTACAACGGCATCACCTATACCGTGGTGGGTGTGGGTGAACGCGCCATGCAGGGAGCCAAGTTGTCGAGCGACCTCATCATCCCCGATTCCTACACCTATCTGGCCGACTGGGCTTTCCGCGAAGTAAGCGGCAACTCGGTCACCATCGGTGCCGGACTGGTCAATTTGGGACTCGGCACTTTCTCTTGCAACAAACTGAAAGAGTTCAAATGCTCGGCCAACAACCCCTTGTTCACCGTGCTCACCTCCACCGACGACAGCAACTCGGCAGGTGTCCTTGTCAGCAAGGACAAAACCGTGTTGGAATTCTTCCCGGGTGCTAAAGGTTCAAGTTCGTGGTGGGGTGGATCATCCGCCGTTAGCCGATACACGGTGCCCAGTTTCATCACCGCCATCGGTGACTACGCCTTCCAGAAACATGAGGGTCTGCGCAGCATCACCTTCCACAACGGAATGACCAAGATTGGCAACTATGCCTTCTACGAGTGTCTGGAACTCACCTCCGTCAGCATTCCCTACGGATGCCAGTTGGGTAAAGGCAGTTTCGGTGCATGTGAATTCAATCTCACCAGCGTGACGCTGGGAGGTGGCCAGACCGAGATTCCCGACTATTGCTTCTTCGACAGCGATGCGCTCAAGAGCATCACCTTGCCCGAAGGTCTGGAATCCATTGGCGATTACGCTTTCAACTACAGCGGTATCACCAGCGTGAAATTCCCCAGCACGCTCAAGAGCATTGGTTACAACTCGTTCTCTTATGCTCCCAACCTCACCAGCGTCACTATTAACGACGCGCTGGAATACGTCGGGGAACGTGCTTTCGGTATGTTGTCTATTACTAGCATCGACCTCAAGAATGTGAAATACCTTGGCGATTTCGCTTTCCAGAGTTGCAGCACATTGGCTTCGGTAACGATGAACCATGTGGAACGCATCGGAAAAGCCGCCTTCTTCGGTTGCAAGGCACTCTCATCGGTATCTCTCCCCGAATCCCTCACCACCCTTGACGGTCTCACCTTCTTCAATTGCTCGAAACTGTCTGATTTGGTGATTCCAACCAACACGAACAGCATCGGTATCGGTATCGCCGTGGGCACTTATGCCCTTCCAGGAATCCAAGTGGAAGACGGCAACGAGTTCTACACTGCCATTGACGGATGCCTCTATGACATCGACGTGACCCAACTCTATGCAGTACCATGCGGCAAGCCCGATTCCGCCCTCGTGATACCCGAATCGGTGGTCACCATCGGCGAACAGGCTGTGCGTTACGCCCGTGTGAAGACCGTCACCATGGGCAACAAGGTGACCTACATCGCGGCAAACGCATTCGCCACCAATCCCGTTTTGGAGGAAGTTACCCTCAGCGCTCGTCTCGACAGCATCAAGGAACAGGCATTCCTCGGCTGCCCAGTTATCAAAAAGGTGACTTCGCTCAACCGCGTTCCGCCCTATGGTGGCATATTTGACGAAGCCGTTTATAATGAAGCCACACTATACGTGCCACGCGGCAGCAAAGAGGCTTACCAGGCCGACGCCAACTGGAGCAAGTTCCTCAACATCGAGGAAATCGACGTGGAAGAACCCAGTGTGGTCGGCGACCTCAACAATGACGGCAAGGTGGATGTCGCCGACGTGAACATCTGCATCAACATCATCCTTGAATTGAACAACGATCCCGAACTCAAGGCGCTAGCCGACATCACGGGCGAAGGTGTGGTGGATGTAAGCGACGTGAACGCAATGATCAACATCATCTTGCAGTAAAAGAAAACCTCGGAGGTCTCAGAGAACTCTGAGACCTCCGAGATGTCTGAGATGTCCGATAAACAAAAAACTAAATAACCCTTTTTATTAATCCAATTTCATTCCCTATGAAAAAATTACTATTATCTTTGTGCTTGCTTGTGGCTACATTAGCCGCTGCAGCAGCAGATTTCCAATCAGGGAATTTGTACTTCAACATCCTCACCGAACCTGCCGATGGGAACCCAGGTACCGTTGAGGTGGCTCCGCCACCCAGTGGCGCCTATCAACTGTCGTCCGCAACGGGTTACACTTTCCCGGATGTAGTCACTTACAATGGCAATACTTACAATGTTACCGCCATTGGTGTGAGAGCATTCAAGGATGCCAAATTTACTAGTTCCAACTCCAACAAGGTTTATCCAATGATGTGGTTGGGCAATAATGTGCAGGAAATCAAGGCTGAAGCTTTCATGGGCTGCCAGCTTAACCTGACGGGGTTCCGTGCTGCTATCACCACCATTGACCCCAGTGCCTACAAAGACAACAAGATTAACTGGTTCAACAGCAGCAACAGTATCTACACTTCAGATGGCAAGGGTGTTATCCTTTCTCAAGGTGGAACTCACCTGTCATTCTTCGGTGGTGTGCATTGCTCTGACACTCCCAGCACAAGCGGTTTCGTAACCAATTATGCAGTTGCTTCATCGATCGTAGCCATTGACGATTATGCCATGAGTGGCAACTCAAAGATTGTCACGCTCAATCTGGGCTCTGTGCAGAGCATTGGCAAGGAGTCTTGCGCCCGCATGACTGCGCTCAAGACCCTCACCATCCCTGCTACAGCAACCACCATCGATGCCGATGCATTTTTGGGAACAACAGGAATCACCACGCTCAACGTTAACCTCACCGAGCCAGTGCCCGGAGTGGTGTTTGACGACGCTGTTTATGAGCGCCTACGCGACCATGTGAACTTTGCCGCCAATGCCAACATCGGCGCTTTCCAAGCCGACCCCGACTGGGGAAAGTTCTTCTCTAACATCTATCCCAAACTGTACATTGCCGGCTCGTTCACCGACTGGGCAAATGGCAAATTGGAGATGAGTTGTGACAACGACGGAAACTACTCTATCACTGTGGCCGATGTGCCCAACGGTGCCACATTCAAGTTCTTGAATGAAGACAACACCTGGTTTGGTGGCGCTACCAACGACGAGACGTATCGCGTACACAGCGGTTGGTGCACCGACATCGACTTGAGCGACACGGGCAAAAACTTCGTTGTTGACGGTACCGGCACGCTTACTTTCAATGTGAGTGCCGACATGAAACTCACCATCACCGGTTGGGCTACTGGCGTCTATTTGGCTGGCACAATGACTGACTGGACAACCAACAAGGTAGAAATGGCTATCAACAATGGCATACTTACCATTACAAGCGAGATGGCAGCCAACGACGAGTTTAAGTTCATTGACTATGCCAACAACTGGTACGGAGCTACTGGCTCATACGTCATCGACAGCGACCACCTTGGCATTGATTTGGATGTCACGACAGTAAATGGTGGCGAGAATTTCAAAGTGGAACAAGCTGGTGTCTATGTTCTGGCATTTGACAAGACCAACATGAAGCTCAATGTCACGCTGGCACCCTTCGACGCCACTCCGTTCCAGGCTGGAAAGCTTTACTACAAGCCTGTGAGTGAAACAGAGGTGGAAATTATACCCGATCCTTCGGGCGTGCCTTACACTATTGAATTGGACAACCCCAACGAGCTTACAACTCAGGTTACTAATTCTGCCAACAGCAAGGTATATACCGTGATTGGTATCGGTGAAGGTGCTTTCGAGGATGGTTCAATCCGCACCAAGGCCAGTTATAACACCACGGCCAACAGTACGGGCTATTTCTTCTTCCCGAACACCATCACCTACGTGAGTGCCAACGCTTTCAAGAATGTAACCTCCCAGTTGTTCGGTCTGCGTCTCGGCAACATCACCAGCATTGACAACACCGCGTTCCTCAACAACCATATTGTATGGTTCAACACGGGTATGTCAGGCTCAGTATATAAGGTGTCTAGTGAGTCTGGTAACAACGGCGACAACGTGGGTGGCCTGCTCTATAAAGAGGAAGAAGGCGTGAAGACGCTGTTGTGCTTCCCCGGCGACCGTCACCGCGACTATCGCAAGCTCAAAGCAGACGGAACGAACTGGGTTGACAACCCGAACTACACCATCGCCACCGTTGCCGACTTGAGTGCTTACAACGTGATTGGCGAGAATGCCATGTATGGCAACACCAACATCAAGACGCTGATTTTAGGCGCAAATCTCACTGCCATTGAGACCAACGCCTTCAAGAATGCTACCGCTATCACCAGCATTACTTGTAACGCCACAGTGCCTCCCACGGGTGCCGTGTTTGAGGATGCTGTGATTGCTGCTTGCAAGGACAAACTCGTTATCCCCGCTGGCACCGAGGCTGCTTATCGTGCCGATGAGAACTGGACCAAGTTCTTCAGCCCAGCATATAACGTGACTATCGCCGAAGGCATCACCAACGGTACCGTCACCGCCGACAAGGAAACGGCTATCGAAGGTACTACCGTGACTCTGACCGCCACCCCCGACGAGGGTTATCAGCTCGAAACCCTGACCGTGATGAACGGCGAGACCGCTGTTGAGACCACCGCCACCGAGACTGGCGCAACATTCTTGATGCCCGCAGCCGATGTGACTGTGAGCGCTACCTTCAGTTTGATTCCGCCTCCCACATTTGCCATCACTATTGATGAGAATATCGAGAACGGAACCGTGACAGCCGACAAGGAAGAGGCCGAGGAAGGCGATACGGTTACCCTGACCGTCACTCCTGCCGAGGGCTACCAGCTTGAGACCATCACCGTCAATCCCGAGACGCTCGAGCTTGTGGTTGAAGTCAATGAGAACAACCAGTTCATCATGCCCGCCGACAACGTGACCGTGACCGCTACCTTCTCGTTGATTCCTCCCACGATGTACACCATCACCATTGATGAGAATATTGAGAACGGTACCGTGACTGCCGACAAGGCTGAGGCCGAGGAAGGCGAGATTGTGACCCTGACCGTCACTCCAGCCGAGGGATACCAGCTCGAGAACATCACCGTCTCTCCCGAGACGCTCGAACTCGAGGTGATTGTGGATGAGAACTACCAGTTCACCATGCCGGCCGACAACGTGACCGTGACCGCTACCTTCTCGTTGATTCCTCCCACGACTTACACCATCACCATCGATGAGAATATTGAGAACGGTACCGTCACAGCCGACAAGGCTGAGGCCGAGGAAGGCGAGATTGTGACTCTGACCGTCACTCCAGCCGAGGGCTACCAGCTCAAGACCATCACCGTCACTGGTGTGAACACCGATGTCCTGGCACCTGTGGACGAGAACAACCAGTTCGAGATGCCCGCCGACGATGTATTCGTGACCGCCGAGTTCGAGGAGATTCCTCCCGTCGTGGTGGAAAGCGCTGTCACCTTCAACGCCGAGATTGAGCACGCCACCATTGAAGTGAGCGTGGATGGCGAACCCATCGTGAGCGGTGCTCTCGTGGCCGAAGGAACTGAGGTGACCGTTACCGTCACTCCCGAGAACGGATACTACGTGCAAAACATCTCTATCGTGACTGTGGACACCGCCGAGCCCGACGGACCCGCCGGAATGCCTCGTCGCGCCGATGTGAACGTCACTCCTGGTGACAACAACACCTACACCTTCAACATGCCTGCTGAGCCCATCAACATCGACGTGACCATGGCTCAGCAGATCACCACTGGTATTTACGACCTGAACGTCAATGGCAACAAGGGCGTGAAGTATATCAATGCCATGGGTCAGGTGAGCGACCGTCCGTTCGAAGGCATCAACATCGTCATCGACGGCGACAAGGTCTACAAAGTAGTGAAATAAGCTACCGACTATAAGCCGAGGCAATAAGCCTTGAGTGAAACAAGTGGCGCGACCCTCACACGAGAGCCGCGCCACTGCTATAATAGTGCTGAAGGCACTACACACCTTATTATTCACACCAAATGGTTATTTTTGTGGTTATTGGCTTGCAAATGTGATTTATTTTTACTTAATTTGCAACGAAATTATATTTGCTACCGACATAAACTAATGAAATAACCCTATATTATTAACTAAATTCTTTTTCTATGAAAAAACTTCTATTAACATTTTGTATGCTGGCGGCAACACTAGCCGCCACAGCAGCAGATTTCATGGTGACGACCTCCGGCGGCGATGTGTATTACAACATCGTCGATGCCGATGCCCTCACCTGCGAGTACGCCCCTAACCCCAACGGGCCGTACAACCTGACTTTTCCTTCAAGTTCAGTTTTAACCACTACAGTGACCAATCCTAACGATGGCAAAACCTACACGGTCATCGGTGTTGGTGAGAATGCCTTCAAGGATGGAACCATAAATTCTGATGCAAGTGGGGGCTCCGTTGCATACAACCACATGTGGTGGTGGCCCAATACCATCACTTACATTAGGGCTGGTGCATTCGAAAACACCAAGAGTAATTTCCCGTGTGCTAGATTCAACTCCGGTTTTACACCTGGTTCCATTGACAAAGCTGCGTTCATCAACAACCGCATCAACCAGTTCAATCCAGCGGTATCGGGCAATTATTATAAGGTGACCGACTACAACGCTGGCAATACGGGTGATGCGGAAGGTCGCTCAGGTGCGCTCTATTGCGAAGAGAATGGCAAGAAGATTCTTCTTGTTTATGGTGGCGACCATCACCGTTCGTCATGGGAGAGAAAGCCTGATGGAACTTCAGCGGCTTCTAACCCTTATTACACGCTCACAACTAGAGTTGACTTGAGCGAGTTTAATATTATTGGCGAGAATGCGTTATATGGCAACCAAAATTTGCAGCAGATTACTTTTGGCGCTGACCTAGAAGCTATCGAAACCGATGCTTTCAAGGGGGCAACAGCCATCACCACCATCATCTGCAATGCCACCACACCCCCCACGGGTGCTGTATTTGAAGATGTCGTATATGAAAGTATCCGCGAGAGTGGCAACATCACCGTGCCTTCCGGCAGCCTCGATGCTTACAAGGCTGATGCCAACTGGGGCCTATTTTGGGCCGCTCCCGCACAGAGAGTGCATATCGCCGAAGCTGAACATGGTGCTGTTGCAGCCGACAACATGAATCCCGAGGACGGCGCAACGGTGACATTGACCGTGACACCGGATGCCGGATACAGACTCAAGGACATCAGTGTGCAGGCAGTCATCGATCCAGGCAACGCCCAGGCTCCCCACCGTGTCGAAGGCCCGGGTGTGGGTATCCCCGTGACCCTGACTACCGTCACCGAAGGCCAGACTTACACCTTTGAGATGCCCGTAGCTCCCTACGAGGTGTTGGTGACATCCGAGTTCGAACTCGTTGACTACACCGTCACCGTGGCCGATGGCATTGAGAACGGTACCGTGGAGGCCGACAAACAGACCGCCAACTACGGCGAGGCCGTGACGCTGACCGTCACTCCAGCCACTGGCTATGAGCTGGCTTCGCTGACCTACACCGTTGAGGGCGCAGACCCCGTGACCATCGAGAACGGCACGTTCAACATGCCCGCGGCCGACGTCACCATCAACGCAA
>JAFZRJ010000011.1 GCA_017619935.1 Muribaculaceae bacterium
CAACTCAACCGATGTAGGGGTCAGTTTTCTCGTTACGATGGAAGACAAAAGCATTTTCCATGCGGGTGATTACACTTGCTGGCAATTTGAAGACATGAGCGACGCTGAGCAACGTAAAGCGCGTGGCGATTTTCATGCCATTTTAAACAGCATCAAGGCTCACACTCCACACATGGATGTAGCCTTAATGCCTGTTGTTCCTAATTTGGGTGGGGATTTCACCTACGGCGCCCGCAAGTTGCTTGAAACGGTGAACTGCGACTGGTTTATACCCATGCACACATGGGGACGCGACCGCGAAGCATCACAGTTTGACCTCTATCGCAACCCAAACTATGGGCAATGCCTTTACTTGCGTGAAGGTGAAAACTTCACTTTTTAGAGTGTTCATCCTTGCCTTCCAAGATGGCTAATGCCATATCAAGGATTCGTGTATCATCGAGGGTGACAAAGCCCCCGTTTGGCCCTGGCTCAATGTGGATACCCATATTGGAGCCCTTGTCATAATCGGTTCCGCCAAAATAGTTGCGTACCGTCTGCGTAGGCAAGTTTAGTTGGTCGGCAATAGCATGTATAGAACCTTCGGGAAGTTTATTCTTGATACTCCTTAATTCATTAAATGTAATGACTTTAGACATTGTATTTCAATTTATTATCTGATTAATTCCTATTAATTCCAAAAACAAAGGGGAAGCGGCAACAGCAACTATCGACACTATGACAGCCCATGTCACCAGACGACCATCTGACTGACTGAATAATTGATGATCACCATTCAAATAACGGCGCTGCGCCCAATTCCACAGGACAAATCCCAACCATCCTGACAGCAAACCTACTACCACACCACCCAGTATATCACCGGGATAGTGAACACCAATATAGATGCGGCTGTAACACTGCAGTATGGCCCAAATCACAAGCGAAACGAGCGCTGGACGGCTTCGCATAATCAACCCGACAATGAGAGCTACGCCAAACGAATTGGCGGCATGACTTGACACGAAACCATATTGTCCGCCTCCATTTCCCACAACATGAATAGCCGATGCCAATGCCGGATTATGCGAGGGGCGCAACCGCTCCACTGCGTGCTTGATGAGCCCTGACGACAACTGGTCGGCAATCAGCACCGTAAGCGCAACGGCCAAGAGTGCGACCGCCGCCTGTCGCCAACCCTTATTTCGCAGCGTAAACAAGAATGCCAACAGAATCAAAATCCACGACAACCGGCTCGAAAGGCTATACATGAACACGTCAAAGTAAGACACATGAAGGCCGTTCAATTGCAGAAAAAGCTGCTGGTCCAAGCTGTCTAAATATTCAATCACGTTACAATAACTATCTTAATTTATGGAACTCACGCTTAAATGATTTCAACGTCACTGGCATTGATCCAGGCACTACGATTGTCACTTGTGGAGACATTCAGCCAAAGGTCGTTCTTCACGCGCACTGAATCAATCAATTCCACCTTGCGACCCAGCCCCAACTCAAAGGCGATTTCACTCTTGTCTTTGGGGGTTCGGGGAGCGGTGCTCAATGTGGCAGGCTGCGCCATCACTATGGCCGTGTCATGGTTCACGGCACGGTTATAATTGACAAAAGCACAAATATTGGCCAAAATCGACACCAGCAACAACACAATAGCGCCAAAGAAGCCCACCTTGCGCCAGGTCACATGGCTCATGAACACATAGATGCACACTGCCACCAAGCATAACAAGAAAGAGACAATTCCTATGGTAGCCCACATATTGGAGGAAAACCAACTTACAACTTTACCGGCCCAAATAGATAAAATAGATGACCCGGCCTCATCACCAATGCCTGACTTCTGTCGCACGAAGTCAAGGTTGAAACGGGCATCACCATTACCAGGATCGAGCAACAAGGCGCGTTCGTAGTAGATGATGGCATGACCCGTGTCTTTCAAACGGTAGTATGTGTCACCAATGTTGCAGCATAGCGCCGACGAGGTACCTTCGGCCAATTCGGCCTGCTGATATAATTTCAATGCTTCGGTATATAGCTCTTGATCATAGGCTTTTGCGGCCTTATCGGTCAATGGCGACGCCATTACAGGAATTGACGTCAACAACAAAAACAAGAGCATGCACCACATTCTGTACATTTGATCTAATCTAGACAATTTGATATCTGGTTTCATGACTTCTCATTTTTTGCGTTTCACACTTTCCAAACTGTCAATGACACTTGCTGCCTCGTCCCATGTTTGATGCATGTCTTGACTGGCTAGTTCCGGAGCATACTGGGCATATTCGCACTTGTCAAGCAGTTCCATGGTGCGACTACGCAATTGCTCATCCACACCATAATTCTCCAGTTCAACCATGATGTTGTCTTTGCTTAATTCCGAAACTGGAATCGAAAGCTTGTCGCTCAAATAGCCCCACAACGAGTTGAGTGTCTCAGCATAAAAACCATCGCGGTTGCCATTCGCCATGAACTGTTGGGCCTGTTTGAGGCGACGTTGCGCCACCTTGCTGGCTCGCTTGGTGCGCATCAGCCCCACATCTTCGCGCATACGAAGTTGTTTGCGGTAATAAACCAGCAACCCTGCCAGCAACAGCAACGGCAACAAGTACCACAACCAATAAGTCCACCCACCCACAACGTAGTGCGGAGTTTTCTCCAAGGCCAAGTCACCAGTCTTGATATGACGGATATCCATGTTTTGGATGCGGTAATGATTGGATGGTGCGCCTTCACCTTTAGCGACATCTAGTGTGCGACCAGGGATATTGATGGTCTCATATTGCTCTGTTTCAAGGTCAAAGAAAGTAAACTCACTAGCAGGCAACTCAAATTTTCCAGCAAACTGAGGAATAAAAGGATAATCGATGACGACCTCCCCGGTCATGTCACTGCCATTGGTCTTGGCTTTTGGTGTTGTCTTGGGGTCATATACATCCATCTCCTTGGGCATCTTCAATTCGGGCGCTTTGACATATTTAATGTTACCCGTACCTTTAATAATATAGCTATAAGTAGCAGCTGCATAGGTTTTGAGATGCTCAGGTTTTAACTGGCTTGTAATGGTGAACTTACCCACCGCACCGGTAAATGACGCAGGGCGGGGTTCGGGTAACGGCAAAATATTGACCGTAGCCGTGTTGGACTGCACCTTAAGGCTCTTTTCCACAGGTTGCTGCAGCGTGCCGAAGATGGTGCGATATTGCTCATACTGCACCACGTTTACATCATAATTACCCGAAGTAATGGTCAGTTTTCCAGACTTTTGTGGATACAGCAAGCATTTTTTTAGAATTGCTACCATATACTGCTGACCATTCACCGTTTCCACATTATTCAGACTGGGTTGCATGGGAATTTCTTCAATCAAAAATCCATCGAACGACGGTTGCTGCGTGGGCATGAACTGCGACACCTGATATTTCGTGTAGAGTTTGATGGTGCACACCACCGCCTGCTGCTCATAAACGCGAGGCTTCGACATCTCGATGCGCACAAAAATATCATTGCCCGTCACCGCACGGTCAGCACTTTGCGTACTTGGGTCATTATAACGCACACCCCCCCGGCGTTGCTCCTCTTCTTGCTGAGCAGGGCCAGATGAATTGCCTCCGCCAGCCTGCACTTCGATGGTGAACGGATTGGTGTGCATCACTTTTCCATTGACCTCGACAGTGGCAGAACCCACATGGAGCTTGCCTGGTTGCGAAGCTTTATATATCATGGTGTACTCCTGCGACGAAGAACTGCTGGTCTTCCCGTTGACCCACGTTGAACTATAAGACGTGGATAACGCCGGACCATAAATCTTGGCGGCACCGGGAATATCGGGAGCCATGAAGTTGTTGCCTTCGGCATTCTTCAAGACAAATGTCACATTAAATTTATTGCCGACAACCACTTGTCGGGGCGCTTGCACCGTGAATGAGACAGCTGCATGCACACTTATGCCAACAAGTAACAACAGCAATGCCGTTATTTCCCTTAATCGTTGGTTGATATGTATCGATTTGTTCATTACTCAGTTTTGGCTTTGATTTTACCACTTGCGATTGGTGCGCGCCCTTTCGTTTCGCTGCTGCTGCGCTTGACGCGCGTTGATGCGTTGTTGGGTGGCACGCTCTTGGTCTTGCATAGCCTTCAGCACTTGTTCCACATTTTGCTGGCTCATACCATTTTGCTGTTTAGGTTGGCCGTTTTGTTGGTTTTGTGGCTGCTGATTCTGCTGATCCTGATTCTTCTTATCCTGCTTGTTCTGGTCTTGATCTTGCTGATCTTTGTTTTGGTCTTTTTGGTCCTTGTTCTTATCTTGCTGATCTTGATTTTGGTCTTTATTCTTGTCCTGATTATTCTTGTTATTCTTGTTATCCTTGTTCTGCTTGTCCTGCTGTTGCTTTTTGAGTTGCGCCAGACGAAGATTTTCACGCGCATGATCGTCATTTGGATTGCATCGCAACGCATTCTTATAACAATCAATAGCTTCTTGCCATTTTTGCTGAGCATAGGCAATATTACCCAAATCGTACGACGCCTTTCCACGCAAATCACGGCTGGGCGATGTTTTGACCAAATTCTCTAGCAATGCTTGTGCCTCATTCATCGGGTTGTCCTTGCTGTCCTGGGAAGCGGTAGCACTCCCCTGCCGCATGAGTGCCGTGGCCAGGTTGAACTGGGCTATTGATGACTGTGGAGCGACCTGCAGAGCCTTGCGGTATTCCACTTCGGCCTCGGCGTAACGCTTGTCATTGTAGAGTTTATTGCCCTTTCTGATGAAATTCCGTTCCTTTTTCACTGTGGGGGTATCGTCTCCCGCCGTACTGGCCGAGACCGACAATGTGCCTAACATCACCACAAGGGACAGAAACCATATTTTGATATCAAGCATCTTCATCATTCTTGGTGAAAAAATTAAATTGTTTGAGCCACGGATTCTTGCGTTCCAACACAAGCATAAGTGCCACAATGACCAACAAGGCAATCCATGCAAACACAGGGAATTGCTCATCGTGTTGAGTAAACGACACCGTGGCCAGATCGGTTTTTGACAGTTTGTCAAGCGTGTCGTGCAAAGTTTCCACGGCATCGCTGGCATTGCCGTTCACATAGACTCCTTTGCCGGCATCGGCTATTTGCTGAGCCATCTTTTCGTTAAGATAGGTAACGACCGGCTGTCCCGAGTCATCCGTCAAATAAGAGCCATCGCCCATAGGGATGGGGGCGCCATGATCACTACCCACGCCCATCACATTGACTTGTATGCCATTCTTTCGTGCCCTACTAGCAGCACCCACAGCATCATCTTCAAAGTTTTCGCCATCGGTTATCACAATGATGGTCTTTTGTGATTTCTTGCTTTGTGAAAACGCGCTGGCAGCCATATCGATAGCCGCTCCGATAGCCGTGCCCTGCGTGGGGGCCATATTGGTATTGATGCCATTGAGAAACAACTTGGCCGAACTCACATCACTGGTCATGGGCATCTGCATATAAGCATTTCCTGCAAACACAATGAGCCCGACCTTGTCGTTTTGCGAACGGTCAATGATTTTCTCCAATATCATCTTGGCGCGCTGTAAACGCGAGATATCCTGCGGGTCATCGGTCGCGCTTGCATTCATTGAATTGGACACATCCACAGCCACCATCATTTCAATGCCATGCACAGTTGTGGAAGTGGAAGAGGAACCGGCACGTGGACGCGCCAATATAATGATGACGAGAGCCAACAACAACAATTCCAGCGACAACTGTATCCAGGGTTTATATGGCGACACATCAGGCATTTGTTGCTCCACGATTTCAGTACGGCCGAAGGTCTTCAGCTTTTTGATGCGGGAGTTTCTTCCCCACACCATCAACCCAGCCACTACGGGTAACAGTAGCAACAAATAAAGATATTGTGGATATGCAAAACCAAACATTCTATTTAACTCTTATACATTCTTTGTTTTCCACATCATGGAACGTGGCGAAGGATGGTATATCGACCCACCAGATAGAACAACAGCAGTCCCAGCAAAGCCCATGCCCATGGCATGTAGTTGTCCTCGGTGTGACTGAAGCGCTGGATATCCATACGCGTTTTTTCCATGCTGTCAATCTCTTTGAAAATATTCGACAATGCGCTCTTGCTTGTGGCACGGAAGTATTTGCCTCCAGTAGCGGCAGCAATCTTTTGCAATGTGCCTTCATCAATTACTACAGGCAAAGTCTGATACTGGATATTGCCCGCATAGTCGATAGCCACTGGATAAGGTGCGGTCCCGTTGCTGCCCACTCCTATGGTATATATTTTCACATCATATTGCTTGGCAATCTCAGCGGCTGTGAGTGGGGCCACCACACCGGTATTGTTAGAGCCATCGGTCAAAAGGATGATGCTTTTGGATACAGCCTTTCCGTCTTTGATACGGTTGATGGCGGTGGCTATTCCATCGCCTATGGCCGTCCCGTCTTCCAGCACACCTGTTTTCACTTCATGAATGGCATTCATGAGCATGGCATTGTCCATGGTCATTGGCACCTGGGTAAAACTCTCGCCTGCAAACAACACCAGCCCGATGTTGTCATGGTCCCGACCACTCACAAACTTCGTGGCAACATCCTTGGCTGCTTCCAGACGGTTGGGACGGAAATCTTTGGCAAGCATACTGGTAGAGACGTCCATCGCCACCACGATATCGGTACCCTCCACATCGCTCGTAGCCCAACTGTCATGGGTCTGCGGACGACATAAGATGATAATCAGACATCCCACAGCACCGAGCAAAGCAACGAACAACAAATGTTTGAACCACACTCGCCAACTGGTGGGCAAGCGGTCAAAAGCTTGCGTCGATGATAATTGCATGGTGGGCTCGTTACGGTTCCAACTATACACATACCATGCAATCATGGGCAGATACAGCAAGAACAACCATAACAATCGTGGATGAGCCATCTGCATCATGGCTGTACCTCCTTTCTGTCGTCTTCAGCCACCATAGGCTTGGTGGCCTCTACAAAGTTCACGGCACGTTGATATGCCATTTCATTATCATCGGCCAATGGACGAGCACCAGCAAATTTCACGAAATCGGCGATTTCCAAAATCATGCTCAACTGCTCGTTCACGGCACGTGTTTCTTCGTTCTGCTTGAGTGTGTCAATAATTTGAGTGGTTGTCATTTCCACCGCATTTACATGGAAACGGCGGTCGATATATACACGCAAAATGTCGGTCAAGCCCGTGAAGTACTCTTTTTCTTGGCCGTTCTGCCATAATTGCTGCTGCTTGAGATTCTGCAAGTTAAGCATTGCTTCCTCATAAGGCGGCAGACGTTTACGCTCAGGCTTAAGCGGGTTGATGCCTTTCTTGTACCAGTGGAAATAGTAATACAATGCTCCGCCAATCAAGAGCAAAGCCAAAAGCCATGCCCACCAATAATCGGCTATCACATCGGGCACCCAGTCGAAAAACTTAAATGGTACGCCCTCCACAGGCTTAATGTCGTGAATATCTTGCAACGTGTCAACGTTCACGGGCAGCACCTTGAGTGTGAGTTGCTTGGAGAAAAACGTGTCCCTGTCCACAATATACGCGATGGGACCTACGGCATACAGCCCAGAATCAAACGACTGCAAAATAATGTCGCGATTAATCTGAATACGGTTATTGCCCAAATCGGTGGTGTCGGCTTTTCGATGCTCGGCTATCTCAACCATCGCGCTCAACGTGTCGGTTTGGTCGATGGGGAACATTCCGTGCTGGTTCTTGTCCTGAACCACTTCGAGATGCAGCGCTGTGGTTTTGCCCATCAGCAAAATAGCCGAATCCAGCTTGGCCGTCACAGTAACTGGTGCAGACATGGCCGATAGTGCCACCATCGCAAGCAATATGATTGACAATCTCTTCATTCTTTCAAGTTTTAGTCACACCATGGAGAAGTCTTACGCGTCATTATCCCCTCCTGCGGAACAACGCCATCAATGCCTTTACATAATCCTCATCGGTGGCGACACTCATCAAGTCAACATTACAACGCTGCACAACCGACGACATCTGTTGCTGACGGTCATACCACCACCGGTCGTAGGCTTGACGAACCCGACGGCTGCTTGTGTCCACCCAACGCTCGGTGCCACGTTCGGCATCAAGCACCCTCATGAGGCCCACATCAGGCATCTGCGATTCGCGTTTATCGTAAATTTGCAATGCGATCAGGTCGTGCTTGTGATTGGCTATGGACATCGCCTTTTCAAAGTCTTTGGTATCGATAAAGTCACTGACCAAGAACGTGGTGGTGCGTTTTTTCAGAGCACTGGTCATGTATTCCAGCACATGATTGATATCAGTGCCCTTGCTGGTTGGCTTGAAATCAAGCAATTCCCTTATCACCAGCAAGATGTGCTTACGTCCCTTCTGTGGTGGTATGAATTTCTCAATCTTGTCGCTAAAGAAAATCACACCCACCTTGTCATTATTCTGAATGGCCGAGAAAGCCAACGTAGCAGCCACGTGAGCCATCACCTCGCGCTTGAGGTCACCCACGGCGCCAAAGCTGCGACTGGCGCTCACGTCTACCAAAAGCATCACTGTGAGCTCGCGTTCTTCTTCATATACTTTGACGTAAGGTTTGCCGTAACGGGCCGTGACATTCCAGTCAATATCGCGAACATCGTCGCCATACTGATACTCACGCACCTCGCTGAAAGTCATACCGCGACCCTTGAAAGCCGAATGGTATTCTCCCGCAAAGATGTTTTGTGAGAGTCCTTTGGCCTTGATTTCAATTTTGCGTACTTTCTTGAGCAGTTCGTTACGTTCCATAGTCACATTTAAGGCACTGCTATCTTGTCCAGAATTTCACTGATAATTTCGTCGGCGGTGATATTGTTGGCCTCAGCTTCGTAGCTCAAGCCCATGCGGTGGCGCATCACATCGTGGCACACAGCGCGCACGTCCTCGGGAATCACATAACCACGGCCTTTGAGGAAGGCATAAGCCCGTGATGCCAATGCCATATTGATAGACGCACGTGGTGATGAGCCAAACGAAATCATGCTCTTCAGATCATTCATGCCAAAGTCCGACGGGAAACGTGTTGCAAACACAATATCCACAATGTAACGCTCTATTTTTTCATCAATGTATATCTTTTGGACAATGCTGCGTGTTTCAACGATATCGGCTGGCGTGACAAGTGGCTGGACCTGTTTTTGCTCGGGAGCAATATTCATGCGAATGATTTGTGCTTCCTCGGCTTTCGAAGGATAACCAATCACCACTTTCATCAAGAAACGATCGACCTGGGCCTCGGGCAATGGATAAGTGCCCTCTTGCTCGATGGGATTCTGCGTGGCGAGCACCAAAAACGGCTCGTCTAGTTTGAACGTCTGCTCCCCGATGGTCACTTGACGTTCCTGCATGGCCTCCAACAAGGCGCTTTGAACCTTCGCCGGTGCACGATTGATTTCATCAGCCAATACAAAGTTGGCAAACACCGGGCCTTTCTTCACCTCAAAACGCTCCTTCTGCATGCTGTAAACCATGGTTCCAATGACATCGGCCGGCAGCAAATCGGGGGTAAACTGAATGCGATTGAAACGGGCATCGATGAGCGAAGCCAGAGTCTTAATGGCCAGTGTCTTGGCCAAACCGGGAACACCTTCAAGCAAAATGTGTCCGTTAGCCAATAAAGCTATCAGCAATGAATCAACAAGGTGCTTTTGACCCACAATGGTCTGGTCCATACCCTGTTTAATCATATTCACAAAGTTGCTTCGACTGGCTATCAAGTCGTTAAGCTCTCGAATATTTACTGTCTCACTCATTTCTTTTATATAAATTGTGTCATTAAAATTTCTGTTGTTCCATCCTCATTCAATGGTGTTGCAAAATTATTATTTTACTTCCTTATCACACAAGAAATGCTAGTTAAATAAACAAATTTTAAGTTACAATTGTTAAAGCCACCGCCATTCCCATTCGCCACAAGATAACAGCTTTCTAATTATTAATTGTTAATTACGATTTATCAATTGCCAGTTAGCAATTAATATAGTACCTTTGCATGATATTTTACACTCTACAATCATGTTAATTGACAAGATAGAAGCCCTTAAGGGTCAAATCGAACAACTGAAGGCCGATAACGAGGCCATGCTCGAAGAACTGCGCATCAAGTATCTGAGCAAAAAAGGTGAAGTAGCAGCTTTGTTCAACGAGTTCAAAACAGTTGCGCCTGAACAAAAACGTGAAATGGGCCAGCGACTGAATGAACTTAAAAACCTGGCCACTGAACGCATCAATCTCTTGAAAGAGAACTTCAAGGCCCAAGAAAAAGAGAAAAACAGAATCGACATCACTCGACCGGCATTCCCTGCGCAACAAGGAACACGACATCCCATTTCGGTCGTGCGGAAACAGATTATCGACATTTTCTCCCGGCTGGGATTCACCCTGGCCGATGGACCTGAAGTTGAAGACGACTGGCATGTGTTCAGCGCTCTGAACTTCGCTCCTGATCATCCTGCTCGCGACATGCAAGACACCTTCTTCATTGAGCAAAACAATGATGATGTGACCCGTAACATTGTGCTTCGCTCTCATACCAGCAGTGTGCAAGTACGCACAATGGAAAGCAAGCAACCGCCCATTCGCATCATCTGCCCAGGACGTGTCTATCGCAACGAGGCCATCACCGCTCGTGCACATTGCTTCTTCCATCAAATCGAAGGATTGTATATCGACAAGGGTGTCACATTCGCCGACCTGCGACAGGTGTTGCTCAACTTCGCGCAAGAACTCTTCGGAACCGACACCAAGATTAGACTGCGCCCCAGTTACTTCCCATTCACCGAGCCTTCGGCCGAAATGGATGTTTCATGTATGCTGTGTGGTGGCGAAGGCTGCGGTTTCTGCAAGCATACCGGATGGGTGGAGATTTTGGGTTGTGGAATGGTTGACCCCAATGTGCTTGAGGCAAGCGGCATCGACAGCAAGGTTTACACCGGATATGCTTTCGGACTTGGTATTGAGCGCATCACCAACCTGAAGTACATGGTTAAGGACTTGCGTATGTTCAGTGAGAATGATGTGCGCTTCCTTAACGAGTTCAAAAGCGCCCATTAATAAACGACACAAACGATGCGAGATGCGCCTGCAACATCGGCAGTGCATCTCGCATTTTTCATTTTATATCAACATGACTATCAAAGAACGCTATCAAGGTGTACTGGATTATTTCCAACGCACACAACCCGAACCAACCACCGAACTGGAATACAGAAACCCATTTTCGCTGTTAGTCGCTGTCATGCTTTCGGCACAATGCACCGACAAACGGGTCAACATGGTCACTCCCGCCCTACTCGATGCATTCCCCACACCGGCCGCCATGGCTAACTCGACAGTCGATGACATTTATCAATACATCAAAAGCGTTTCTTACCCCAATAGCAAAGCGCAACATCTCCAACAGATGTCACGAATGCTCACCGATGAGTTCAATGGTTGTGTGCCCGACACTATGGAGCAGCTTACAAGCCTGCCCGGTGTAGGTCGGAAAACGGCCAACGTAATGCTCGGGTTGGCTTTCGGCAAAGCGGCTATAGCAGTAGATACTCACGTCTTCCGCGTGTCTAACAGGCTCGGCCTGGCCAACGGGAAAACACCGCTGGAAGTTGAACAGACGCTTACCCGGCACATCCCGGCAGAGTTGCGATTCAAAGCCCATCATTGGATCCTGCTCCACGGACGATATGTGTGCAAAGCACAGCATCCCGACTGTCTCAACTGTGCCATCACACAGTGGTGCAAGACATTCAAGAAAACGAAATGAATGGTTGAACAACAAAGGCGCTCGGCATTTCCACAATACCAAGCGCCTCCTTTTTTCGCGGTTATTTACCGTTATGTTTTAACCCGAATCGGTCATTAGGATTTAATACTCTATTTTATCGGTCTTTTCGGTCCATTTGCGGAAATGATCGATGGCATGTTCATCTTCAATGTGAACACATGGAATGCTACGTTCTAACGATGGTGTATCAATTTCTTCATAGATAAAGTTATCGTCGAAACCAATTTCTTGAGCATCCACCTTGGTGTTGGCGTAATAGATGCGTTTCACCCCAGCCCAGTAGAGTGCGCTCAGGCACATGGGGCATGGTTCGCAACTACTATAGACGACGCAACCATCTAATTTGAAATTATGCAAACGCCCACATGCACAACGTATTGCGTTCATTTCAGCATGGGCAGTGGGGTCATTGTCGAGGGTAACAGTGTTGTTTCCCGTTGAAATCACTTCTCCGTCTTTTACAATCACGGCACCGAAAGGACCGCCACCTTGGTCTATGCTGTTACTGGCCAAGTCACATGCCATACGGATATACCGCAAATCTTGGTCATTCAATACGATTTTTTTGTCCATAATACTTAATATTTGTTAAAAATAAACTTAAAAACGACATTTTTCGCTAACAACTTGTGTTATAACGAAAAATACTCACTACATTTGCATGTGTGTTTTTCATGGTATTAGATTTAAGGTTTGTGAAGGCCCTCGTGAGAGTCCCTTCACTTTTTTTATCTAATCCACCATAAAACTGCCTTTATCGCTTCGTTTTGGTATACGCGCGAGTGCGATAACTGCAATTCACATTACCCTTGACAATGTTATTGAGTTTCGCACGAACAAGCTGCTTGCGGATGGGAGAAATACGGTCAACAAACACAGTTTGGAACAAGTGGTCGCACTCGTGCTGGATGACCCGCGCCAGATAACCCTCAAAATCCTGCTCGTGAGTCTGCCAGTTTTCATCGGTCCATTTCAAATGTATCTTTTCGTGACGTGCCACAGACTCGTGAATGCCGGGGACACTCAAGCAACCTTCTTCACGCGATGTGGTTGGTACCGATTCATCAATCGTAATTTCGGGATTGATCAGCACCATGCGCACATCTTTCAATTCGGGTAAATCTTCCGACAGCACATCTACATCGATATAAACCAATCGCAAACTCACCCCCACCTGAGGCGCAGCTATGCCAATGCCATCGCTGGCATACATCGTTTCTTTCATGTTTGCTATCAACTCAGCCAGTCCAGGATAGTCTGGCGTCACCAATTGGGTCGGCGTACGCAACACCGGATGTCCATATAAATAAATGGGTAGGATCATGTTTACAACATATTACAATATTGATTAGGGATTTTGAATGTCACTCTTTGTCGAATTCAGATAATCATTGAGAATGATAGTGGCCGCCATGCTGTCGACACGAGCCTTGTCACGTCGGTCGCTCTTTTTCACGCCACCATCCAACATGGCCTGATGAGCAATTGTCGACGTAAATCGCTCGTCGTACATGACAACGGAAATCTGCGGGAGAGCCTTATTGAGCTGCCGCAGAAATGGCTCTATGTAACGCATGCTCTCACTGGGCTGGCCATTGAGTTGAGTGGGCAATCCCACAACAATGCGCTCAACCGGCTCACGCGCCACATAGTCCATAATGAATGGCAACAATTCATGAGTGGGAACAGTGCCTAGCGCGGTAGCGACTATCTGCAACACATCTGTCACTGCCACGCCTGTGCGTTTCCGCCCATAATCTATGCCCAATATTCGTCCCATTGCAAATCACTATTCATTCTGCATGTTCAACAAGAACTCCTCATTGTTACGCGAACGCTCCATGCGCTCCTTGATGAACTCCATCGCTTCGACCGAAGTGCGATCACTCAAGAATCGCCGTATAATCCACATCTTGTTGAGGACATCCTTAGGCAGAAGCAAGTCGTCGCGACGAGTACTCGAAGCCATCACATCCACAGCGGGGAAGATGCGCTTATTGCTCAACTTGCGGTCGAGTTGCAATTCCATGTTACCTGTTCCCTTGAATTCCTCAAAGATGACTTCATCCATCTTTGAACCCGTTTCGGTCAATGCCGTAGCGATGATGGTGAGACTGCCACCATTCTCAATATTGCGAGCTGCTCCAAAGAAACGCTTGGGTCGCTGCAACGCATTGGCGTCAACACCACCGGTCAAAATCTTGCCCGATGCAGGGGCAATCGTGTTATAGGCACGCGCCAGACGTGTGATACTGTCAAGCAAAATCACCACATCGTGGCCACATTCCACCATACGCTTTGCTTTGGAAATCACCAAATCAGCGATTTTTACATGGCGGTCGGCGGGTTCATCAAAAGTGGATGCGATAACTTCGGCCTTCACACTGCGTGCCATGTCGGTCACCTCCTCGGGACGCTCATCAATGAGCAAAATAATCATGTAAGTCTCGGGATGGTTTTCGCTGATGGCATTGGCGATGTCCTTCAGCAAAATGGTCTTACCCGTCTTGGGCTGAGCGACAATCAAGCCGCGCTGGCCTTTACCGATGGGAGCGAACATATCCACCACACGTTGTGAGATGGTAGGACGAGTCTTGCTCACAAGGTCAAATTTTTCTTCGGGGAACAGAGGCACCAAATGCTCAAACGGCACACGGTCACGCACATATTCTGGCGTGCGGCCGTTAATAAGTCGAACATCACACAGCGGGAAATATTTCTCACCTTCGCGTGGTGGACGTATGTTGCCCTCTATCACGTCGCCAGTCTTGAGGCCATAATTCTTGATTTGCTGCTGAGAAACATAAATGTCATCGGGCGAATTCAAGTAATTATAATCGCTGGAGCGCAGGAAACCATATCCATCGGGCATGATTTCAAGCACACCGGTACCGTCAAGAATTCCTTCAAAATTATATGGAGAAGCCATGTATGGGTCAGCCATTTCAAGCTGAGCCTGCTGCTGGGCAAGTTGATTCTTTTTGTTCTTCTTGTTCTTTTTGCCCTGTTGCTGAGGCTGTTGTTTGACTCCCTGGGGTTCCTGAAGAAGAATCGGAGCCTTGGCGGCCTCTTCAACACGACGACGACGCTCTTCATCGGCTCGGCGCGCTGCTTCCTCACGTTCTTCGGGTGTGCGAGGCTTAAAAGTCTGCCCGCCACCAGCCTTGAAGAACGAACCTAACGAAACCTCTCGCTTGCTCTGAATGTCGGCAGTGTCGGCTGCTTGAATCGGTTGTCCAACCGGTTCCTGCTGTGGCTGGATGTCTTGTTGTTCAGGATTCTGTTCGGGCGCTTTTTCGCTATCAACAGGTGCTGGCACTTGCTCCACCTTTGATTCATCGGGATTTTCATCGCCAGATGGTTGCTCTACCACATTTTGCTTGCGTGGACGGCCACGACGTTTTTTCGGGCTTTTGGTTTCCACTGCAGGCTCAGCTGTGGATTGTGGCTGCTCTTCAACAGGAGCGACAACACTCTCTTCAGTTTGATTGTTTTCGATAACAGCAGGTTCTACACTCTCTTTTTTCTCTGCATTGTCGTCCGAAGAACGACCACGCTTTCTCTTAGGAGCGGACGTTGTCTCCGACTCATCATTATTATCCTGCTTTTCTTCTTTTTTGCGAGTCTTGCGAGTCTGATTACGCTTGGGTTTAGCATCTACTTTTTTGCTTTCATCGATAGCTTGCTGGTCTATAATTTGATACACCAGTTCATCCATCTTGAGCGAATCAGCCTTCTTAATACTCATTGATTTGGCGAGTTCACGCAATCGTTCCTCGCTCATCGCATTTAATTCATTAATATTGTACATATATAAATAATGTGTATGTATCCAGTTTTCATGCACGCAACAAAACATTGCGTTACGCATCATAACATGTGATGTGAAAAAAAATTATCGACAAAAAGTGTGATTGTAATTGTGACCCTTTCTCATTAATAGGTCTAGAACTGAAAACTGATGCAAAATTACAATTATTTTTTGAATTGGCAATATTTCATCTACAAATTTTCAGCAAATCAGGAAAAATGCCTAATTTCGCACTATGTTTTCAGTTGACCAAACAAATATTAGTCATGCACTCACCCATCCGGTGTTTCGGTTGGTGGGTAACGTAGCCGACAAGCTGAACCGGGAATGCTACGTCGTGGGCGGCTATGTTCGTGACATTTTTTTGGAACGAACCAGCAACGACATTGACTTTGTGACCGTCGGGAGCGGAATTGAGCTGGCACGGGCCGTGGCAGAAGCATTTGGACGCAAACGCGTGGCGCTGTCGGTTTTTAAGACCTACGGCACCGCTCAAGTGCGTACGCACGACCTGGAGTTGGAATTCGTGGGGGCGCGCCGAGAGAGTTACAGGCGCGAGAGCCGTAATCCCATCGTGGAAGACGGCACGCTCGAGGATGACCAACTTCGCCGCGACTTCACCATCAACGCCATGGCGATTTCTCTCAACAGCCACAACTTCGGACTGCTGCTCGACCCGTTCGATGGATTGGGCGACTTGAAACGACGTATCATTCGCACTCCACTTGACCCCGACATCACTTTCAGCGATGACCCGTTGCGCATGATGAGGGCCGTGAGATTTGCCACTCAACTGGAATTTGACATTTTCCCTGACACGTTCCAAGCCATCAAGAAAAACGCCCATCGCATTAAAATCATCACACTCGAGAGAATTGCCGAGGAATTAATGAAAATCATGCGTTCCCGACAGCCATCTCGAGGATTTGAGTTACTGGAATCGTGCGGATTGCTCCCTCTCATTTTCCCCGAACTATCGGCACTGAAAGGCGTGGATACAAGCCACGGGCGTGGACACAAAGACAACTTCAAGCACACAATGCAGGTACTTGACAACGTAGCCGTTTCCAGCGACAATGAGTGGCTTCGGTGGGCCGCCCTGCTCCACGACATTGGCAAGCCAGCCACCAAACGCTGGGACGATGCGTTGGGATGGACATTCCACAACCATAATTTCATCGGCGAAAAGATGGTGCCACGCATCTTCGGAAAAATGCGATTGCCGCTCAATGAGCACATGAAATATGTGAAAAAACTCGTTGGTTTGCACATGCGCCCCATCGCCCTTGTCGAAGACGGGGTGACTGACTCGGCCGTGCGCCGACTGCTCTTTGATGCAGGCGACGACATCGACGACCTCATGACCCTGTGCAAGGCCGACATCACCAGCAAGAATGAAGAAAAGGTGAAGCGTTTCCGCGACAACTTCGACCTTGTGAAACAGAAACTTATTGACATTGAAGAAAAAGACCGTGTTCGCAACTTCCAGCCACCCATCGACGGCGAGGAAATCATGACCACGTTTGGCCTTTCGCCCAGTCGCGCAGTGGGCGAAATTAAGGAGGCTATAAAAGAAGCCATTCTTGAGGGCAACATCGCCAACGACTACGCCCAAGCCTATTCGCTCATGATGAGGTGCGCCGGCAGACTGGACATCACCCCTGTTCACTCCACCGAGTTGTGTCACATTTCCACCCCCACCCCGGCCGGCTTAATCACTATCGCCGCCACCACTCAGGGCGTAGCACTTGTCACATTCGGTGAAGCACAAGATAAGTTACAACACTTGGCAAAACAGTTTAAACTTTCACTTGCCACAATCGAGACACCACTGTTGAAGCAATGCCGAACGCAATTACAGGAATACTTCAGTGGTGAGCGACGCAATTTCTCACTGCCTTTGCACCGAACGCCAACAGCATTTCAGGCACTGGCATGGAAAGAACTTGAACGCATTCCTTACGGATGCACCGAAAGCTATACCGAACAGGCCGAACACATTGGGCATCCTAAAGCATCTCGCGCGGTTGCACAAGCCAACGCAGCCAATCCGATTTGCATTATCGTACCGTGTCACCGCGTGATTGCCACCGACGGGTCGATTGGAGGCTACAGCGCCGAAGGGGGGACCGAAACAAAGCGCTTCTTGCTCCAGTTGGAGCAAGAAGTGCTCAATAACGATAAAAAGACCCAGCCAGCTGATTAGTTTGCTGGGTCTTTCTGTTTTTTCTCACGGAAAGTCACCATTCGGTTATAAAGATAGTTGGAGATGGTGTAAGCCGCCATCGCAACCACCATAACGATATTCTGCCCGGCATTCTTCATAGGCAAGAATGGAATGGTGTCGACAGGAAGATTCTTCCAACCCAAGCCCTCCAGCAAAACGAGGCTCACAATACCCTGCAAAATCCAGCAGGCAAAGAAGCCACATGCAAACAAAACCGCTTGAACCCATACATTGCTTTCGGCTTTGAACACCCAATTTCGGTTCCACAAGAAACTGTTGATGACGCCCAAAATATAAGCCACAATATTGGAAAGGCCATAAGGCAAGCCCGCACAGGTGTTCAACAAGTAGAACGACACCAGTGTGATGATGGTGTTCATCACGCCTATGATTCCATATTTGAGCAAATGAATGCCCGTTTTCCGCATTTCGGCTTTATCCAGTTTCATCACATTTTCGTTTGTCAGCCTTTTGGTCATTTTGTGTGGTGCATGATAACACCCACATCGGTTATTCCTTTCAACAGAAGCGAGTCGTCACCCATTGCTTGCCATATCACCACGCGGTGTAATGCCGACGGATTGACGGCTTTCGCCACCCACGACCGACATTGAAACACCGATCCGAACCCAGTGCCAAGCCAATTCCCGTAAGCATCGGCCAACTCCATTTTGACCATTCGGCGCTGCTGCACATGAGTGCTGTCGTCCATCAAGTCAATCATCAGACACAAGTTGCGATATTCATAAGAATTGGTATGCCTGATGGCGACTTCCAAGTCATAGGTAGCGCTGGAATCATCAATCTGAGGAGCAAACACCAACGGCATGGTATGGCCCCAACCTTCGGCTTGCGGCACTTGCTTGAATACAGAATAGGACGGTTCAGTCGTGCAAGCGATGAATCCAAGCCAAAGCAGCGTTACGGCAAAAATCCTGCTGGTCGCACACCGCAATTTATTCCGCGCCCTCTTGTGAGGTGTTGTTGCCATTGACGCTTCCATTGTTACGAGGCTTGAATACCTTTCGTTCGCCTTTGCCTCCGTCGTTCTTGGACGATGATGAAGGTCTTTGAGATCGATCGTCGCGGCCTTTTCCTGAACGCGGGCGCCGACGGTCTCCATTGTGGTTCTTTTGACCGCGATTTTCCTTGTTGTCACGATTCTCTTGAGTCTCTTGGGCTTCACGATTCTCGCGATTTTCGCGGTTTTTCTTCGATTTTTTCTTTTTCTTGTCGAAACGGTTGATGGCATCTTGTGTAAGAATGTCGCCAAACGCATTCTTTTCAAACTCACGCTCAACATCGTCAAGAGCCAGTTTGTCGGGTTTCATTCCATTCTCATTAAGAGAAATCACCTCATAAACACGCTCAATGGGCAAAGTAACCAGATTTTCGGGCACGCCCTTCTTGGTACTGTACGATATTTCTCGCTTGAGCACATCGGCCTTGAAATAGAAGTACTGCTTGTCCTTGGTCTCCAGAACCACATCGTGTGAGGGCATCTCTTTCCCGGCCTCTACATAGGAGTCAACTTCAAAGTTGATGCAGCATTTGAGTTTGGCGCATTGGCCAGCCAATTTCTGCGGATTCAACGAGATGTCCTGGAATCGAGCAGCACTGGTTGCCACACTCACGAAACTAGTCATCCACGAAGCACAGCACAGAGGGCGGCCACAAGGGCCTATGCCACCTATACGACCAGCCTCTTGGCGGGCGCCAATCTGTTTCATCTCCACACGAATCTTGAACACATCGGCGAGCACTTTGATGAGTTGGCGGAAATCGACTCGATCGTCAGCGATATAATAGAATATGGCTTTATTTCCGTCGCCTTGATATTCCACGTCGCCAATTTTCATCTTCAGCCCTAAGTCCACCGCGATTTTCCTTGAGCGAATCATGGTATCCACCTCACGGGATTTGGCTTCCTCATAACGCTCCAAGTCGGTGGATTTAGCCTTTCTGAACACACGCAGAATTTCGGCGTCAGGCTTGAGGTTGGCGCGTTTCATCTGCAACTTGACCAACTTGCCTGTCATAGCCACCTGACCAATGTCGTGACCTGGATTGGCTTCGACGGCTACCATGTCGCCCACGTGCAAGTCCAGCCCTGCCGAATTGCGATAGAAACCTCGGCGCGTGTTCTTGAAATGCACTTCCACAATGTCGAAGTCATTCATTTCACCGGGGATATCCTCCAGCCAGTTGGTGCTACGCAAGTTGCAACGTCCGTTGACACCGCCAGCTCCTATATGTCGGCAACAACAACCGTTACCATAACTTTTTTCAGGTGGCAACTGTGTGTTGGCCGGTTGATTTGGTTTCACTTGGTTCATGATGTTACTTGGCATAGCTTACCGCACGCGTCTCACGGATAACGGTAATGCGCACCTGTCCGGGATAGGTGAGCTCATCCTGAATCTTTTGTGCAATCTCAGTGCTGAGACGTTCGGTTTCGGCGTCGGTAATCTTGTCGGCACCAACAATTACGCGCAGTTCACGACCAGCCTGGATGGCGTAGGTCTTCACCACTCCGGGATAACTTGCAGCCAGATGCTCAAGGTCGTTAAGGCGCTTGATATAGGCCTCCACCACCTCGCGACGTGCGCCTGGACGTGCGCCCGAAATGGCGTCGCACACTTGCACGATGGGTGAATAGATGCTTGTGGCTTCAATCTCGTCGTGGTGAGCGCCGATGGCGTTGCAGATGTCGGCTTTTTCTTTATATTTCTCAGCCAACTTCATACCCAACTCGGCATGTGGCAGTTCGGGTTCATCATCGGGCACTTTGCCGATGTCATGAAGTAGTCCGGCACGACGGGCCTTCTTGGGGTTCAGACCGAGTTCGCTCGCCATGATCGCGCACAAGTTAGCCGTTTCACGGCTGTGTTGCAACAAGTTTTGGCCATAGCTGGAGCGATATTTCATCTTACCAATAAGACGAATAAGTTCGGGATGCAAACCATGAATACCCATGTCAATGGCTGTGCGTTTTCCGGTCTCAATCACCTCTTCCTCAACTTGTTTCTTCACCTTCGCCACCACTTCTTCGATGCGGGCGGGATGGATGCGGCCATCGGCCACAAGCTGATGCAGGGCAAGACGGGCAATCTCACGACGCACGGGGTCAAATCCTGAAAGCACAATGGCCTCAGGTGTGTCGTCAACGATAATCTCAATGCCTGTAGCGGCTTCGAGCGCACGAATGTTGCGGCCTTCACGACCGATGATGCGACCTTTGATTTCGTCGTTGTCGATGTGGAACACTGTCACCGCGTTTTCAACGGCGGTCTCAGTGGCAACGCGTTGAATGGTTTCCACGATGATGCGCTTGGCCTCCTTGTTGGCGGTGAGCTTCGCGTCGTCCATAATATCGTTGATGTAACTGGCGGCAGCCGTCTTGGCCTCATCTTTCATGCTCTCCACCAGTTTTTCCTTGGCTTCTTCGGCGGTGAGACCACTCACATGTTCAAGGGTCTCGCGCACATTCTTTTCCAGTTTGTCAACTTCCTTGGTGCGATATTCCAGCTCGTTGGTTTGACTGTCCAGCTTCTGTTTGAGCGAGTCCAGTTCATTGCGACGTCGTTGCAAGTCACCTTGTTGCTGATTGAGTTGGATTTCACGTTGCTTGGCCTTTGCCTCGCTATTTTGCACCTTCTGCAATCGCAGGTTGGCTTGTTTCTCGGCCTCACTCTTGATGGCCATTCCCTCTTCCTTGCCTTTGATTACCTCGTTGTTTTTCAGCACCTCGGCCTCAAGCTTTGCCTTTTCTACAATCTCGCGTGCTTGCGACTTGGCGCTTCTGCGCACTATGTAGTTGGTAATCAGTGCACCCAATGCGAGCGCAACGACAGCAACTACCACAATAATTATAATGTTCTCCATTACATTAAAATTGATAATATATTAATAAAAACGCACCACCCCGCGGCGTGTCGACGCATCGTTCATGTGCATGCGTCGCACTCTCCGCTCAGGGAAGTGCAGGAACCTATTCTCTCTTCAAAACAGCCGCGAGACAACCCGATAAAACCCGGTTGAAAAGCGGTTATTCGATATTCACGACCACTTCATCAAGCTGACGCTCGAATTCGGCCAAATAGTCATTGACTTCGTTGGTCTGCTGGTAAGCCACCCAGTAGAGCCGGGCAAACTGAAACGCCACACGGGCCAGCAGCTCATGTGACGACGACTTCTCACCATAACGCTTCATCCACGTGTCCCACAGCGTGTTGACCAGCTTCTCGGCCTCGCGCGAGGCCACTTCGTCTTCCGGTGTCACACTCAGCGCTATGGGCTGATTCACATCGGCGAGATTGATCCAGATGTTATGTCGTTTTTCGTTTGCCATTTTTCATTACGGCTATCGGACAACCACAGTCGTCCACAGCCATCATTTATCTATGTATTCAATTGTGAAATACACTTGTCAATGTCCCGCACAAGACGGTTAATCATCAGGCGAGCCTCGCTCAGTTGCTCAGGAGTCGACGACATCGTTCGAGCCACACGCAAGTAATGGTTCTCACGTTCCAGTTTCTCCTTTTCCACGCGCAATGCTTCATTGTCGTGACGCAACTGCTCCAACTGCTCATCCAAAACTTGCTTTGAGGCAAGCAGTTGCTGGTACTTCTCCACCAGCACATTGCTCTTGCCCACAATGCGATTGAGCCGTTGTTGCAAGTCAGTTGCCATAATCATCAACTAAATTTGGCACAAAGTTAGCAAAAAAAATCCATTCTTGCATCATTTTTAAAGCAAAACTTTAATTTTGCCACCCTAAATTCACCGAAAAACTATGGAAACGAGCAAAATACCGACCATGACGGTCGGTTTCACACTCGCGAAAATAGGATCATCCCGCAATCGGATGGGTTGAGGTTATGACAAGAAAATGATGTTGATGATTTCGCCCACGTCGGAGATATCCACCTTGCCGTCGTCATTAAGGTCGGATTTACCGGGATAGCTCAAGGCATCATTGAGTTCGAGGATTATGTTGATGATGACGTTCACGTCGCCCACGTCCACGAGCCCGTCACCGTTGATGTCGCCGGGCAGCAAGGTAAATTCCAGTTCCTTGTCCATCCATGCCAGGCGTTGAACAATCCAGTCTTTCATGTACGAGATCTCATCCTTGTAATCTTTGGCGATGTACTTGTTGGGCCACACATATTTTCCCCATCGCGGCCAGGCCTTGCTGTTGCGCGCCTCAGCACCTTGCACGGTGAGCACATTGACCATCGAATCAATCTTGGCCATGATGCGGTCAATCCTGAAGTTGTTGTTCCTGTATTCACTCCATCGCTCCTTGAGCAAGTCGGTGTACTCGGAATCCTGATTGAGTTTTTGCCACCAGAAAGGCACAAAATTGTAACCATTGCGACTGTAAAACACATCGTTGTTCTGCCACATCCAACTGTCGGTACACCACCCGTTGTCGTATTTCGTATTTCCAAAAGCCAGATTGAAGTCCCAAAGCACCATCCTGAACCGGCCATCCATGCTATCACGACGCTTGTACATCTTGGCACTGAGACGGTAAGCATCCACGTTGTGCCCGAACTCCTGCGCCAGCTGGAAATCGACGAACGACAATGGGTCAATATACTGGTGATAGCCCGTCTCATGGTCTTTGTAATCGTCAGAATGGAACACATCTTCCATCAGGTCGATGCGGTTGTTGATGTAGTCGATTTGCTCCGGAGTCATCTCCTCGTAATCGGGCGATTTGTACTGATAATAGACATATCGGTCAGTAAACTCATTGCCCGCATTGTCAACGGGGTGGTATTTTGAGGTATAGTGGACCTCGTCGTCACGGTCCACCTCCACTAGATAGTCGCCCGTAACCGCATCCCCTGCAGTACCTGGGTCTTCAAGATTCAGACGGCGCTTACCCTTGCTCACGACCTCGGTCATAATATACACCCCATAGTAAATGCCGTCGAGAAACAGTTCGCAGAATCGACCCGTGGGAACATAGTCCATCCATGGCCGTGACAATTCAAACGTCAGCAGGTCGCGAATCATGCTCTTGTCGCTGTAAGGCGCCAGCAAAGCCCAGTTGTTGTCCTTGCTCATCCCCATGATTTTCACCTTCACTTTTTCGCCTCCGTCTTCCAGCGGCTTGTCAAGCGGGCGGAACGAATAGGGCTTCTTGGCACTGGTCGAAAAAGAGGAGTTGCCACGGTAACGCAGGGCGATGTATCCCTCATAGTCAATGCGCTGGCCAGGATGAGCCACAGTGTCGGCATAGTTGAGCCGACCGTCTCCGTTGTCGATAATCTTCATGCGGGCCGTGATACGCTCATGGAGGTCGATGCGTGCGCCATCAACTTCCATCCACACGATGGGCAGATTGGTCTGCTCCAATTTCACATTTATTCTATCTGGCGGATAATTGACCGAACTCAAGTCGGCAGCTTGAGTCAATATGGCCATAACCATCACAGCCAAGAGCAATAAAAGTCTCTTCATTCCACACTTTTCTGAGGCAGCATCTCCCTAGTAGTGACACTGCTATTCATTAAGAATCTCCAAAGAATTTGCAAAATTACGCAAAATTCAAAGACTATCAACGATTTGTGATTATTTTCTGATTTTTTCTCCGATAAAATATGGAAAAAAATATGGGATTATAGGTATCAAAGTGCCCACAGACCTAAAAATCAACCTGTCGTCAGCCTAATGACCGATGCGGGTTAAACTAAAGGGCAATGCGGAAACCGAGGGAGTCGGCAGCAATCAGCGGCGAACCGTTGGTGCGGTATGTCACGCGACAGTTTTTGGCATAGAAGAACCAGCAGCCGCCACGGACCACTCGGTAATAACCATCATCGGGCCCGACAGGATTGGTCTGCGTACTGCTGCTATAGCTTCCATAATAGTCTTGGCACCACTCACTCACATTGCCACTCATATCGTACAAGCCCAGTTCGTTCGGTGCCTTGGTAGCCACAGGTTGTGGCTTATCGCTATGAGAGGGAAGACTATAACAATACCATGCCACCTTTTCGATAGTATTGCTCCCGGCATACTTGTACCCCTGGCTCTTGTTCCCGCCACGGGCAGCATACTCCCACTCGGCTTCGGTCGGCAAACGGAACTTCTTGCCTGTAAGTTCGTTCAAGCGGGCGATGAACTCCTGGCAGTCGTCCCAACTCACACACTCCACCGGGCACTGCAAATTACCGGTGAAGTTGCTCGGGTTGCTGCCCATCACCGCTACCCACAGTTCCTGGGTGACTTCGGTCTCGCCAATGCTGTAACTGGTCAACGTCACTTCGTGAGCGGGTTTCTCCTCGTTTCCGGCATCACTGCCCTGCTCGGTGGTGGCGCCCATTGTGAACGTGCCTCCATCCACTCCTATCATCGTGAACTTCACGCCGTTAACCGTATAGGTCGCCGTCAAACCATCGGTGGCTGAGCCTTTAAGCGTCACCGTCACCGAAGGGGCTCCTTCGCTAGTGAGAATTAAACGGGCGGTCTGGGTGCCCGCCGACTGCGGAGCATAGGTCACGGTCAGTTCGACACCTTGCTGTACCTGCTCCAGCGACAATGTCGTGGGAGAAACCGCAAAAGTACCGTCGCCACCGATTACCTCGGCATTTACCGCTTCGTGAAGGTTGTCACTGCCAATGGTCAACGTCTTTGTGTAGATGTCGTTCACCTCCCCGGCGAACGTGAGCGCCTTGTCGCTCACAACGATGACCCGGGGGCCGCCGTGCGGCAAGCCCAGGATAATGTTGACAATCTCGTTCACGTCTGCAATATCCACCTTGCCGTCAGCGACGACGTCACCATCACCCGGATAATCGTCGGCGGTCTTGAGTTCCAGAATGATGTTGATGACAGCGTTCACGTCGGCAACATCCACCTTGCCGTCGCCCGACACGTCTCCATACATCACTTCGCCCCAATCACTTTCAATGATTTGATTGAATTCACCCCACTGGTCGGCATCACGATACTCCTGTTCTCGCCCGACGGGCACATAGAGGATGCACTTGTCCTTGGCAATGCCATAAAAAACGGAGATACCCAGCTGAACATCTGTCGGGTGGTCGATATGGTTGTTGATAGATGTAAAACCGCTGCACTCGGCGAAAGCACCCTCGCCTATTTCAGTGACCGTACCAGGAATGGTCAGCGCGCCCGAGAAACCGCGACAACCGGCGAAGGCGTAACCGCCTATCGTGGTCACCTCGTAATCAATGCCGTCGTGCGTTACCGATGCAGGAATGGTCAGCGAACCGTTGGCATTGGAATATGTAGGGTCGAAACGGAGCTGTAATTCATCAAAATTAGGATTCGTTTCATAAGTAACAGTCACAGTTAAGCCATCACCATTGATATAGTAAGCGATGCCGTCTTCCATAAAGTCGTAGGCAACGGCGACATGCGGCAGCAGCACGGCCACCATCAGCAGAAGCGGGGTAAAAATTCTTTTCATCATAAGTCGTTATTTCCTAGGCATTTCGATTAACGCCCATTCTTATTGGCATACAAATTTAATATCCTTTGATGAGTATTTTTAGGGAATTTATATAATTTAAAAATCATGTGCTCAAATACGGCACACCATGTGCCTAATTTTGTAACGTGAAAACTTCACAAACCTAAAATAACATCAAAAACACACCACAATGAAAGAGATGATGAACCTTATTGAAAAGACCATGAGTTCGACACAAAAGTGCAGCCATGTTGACCAGCATTTCCAACTCACTATGCTGGCCATCGCCACCATCCTGGTGGCCCTGATGGAATGGATGTACTAAGCCTGAACTACAACAGGCCCACGTAGTAGAGGAAGATGAGCAGTATGGCTACCGGTGCCACAAATCGCAGGCAGAACACCACGAAGTTCCTCACCAGCGGCGACAGGCGAGAGTCGCCGCTGAGTTGCTCACGCACCACCTTGCGGTCGACAATCCACCCCACAAAGGTGGCTGTGAACAGGCCACCCAACAACATGAAGATGTTGGCGGACGCATAATTGAGCAGGTCGAATATGTTCATGCCGAATGCTTTGACATGGTCCAACACGTTGAACGACAAAGCGCACACCGACGCCACCACAACCACTACCAAAGCGCACCAAAGGGTAGCCTTGGTTCGGCTCATCTTCCTTTCCTCAATCAAGAAGGAAACAGGTATTTCGCTCAACGAAATGGTGCTGGTGAGCGATGCCACAAGCAGCAACACAAAGAACAACACACACCAAATCTGCCCGCCAGACATTTGCTCGAAAATCGCCGGCAAAACCTGAAACACGAGTTTGGGACCCGCCTCAGGTTGGAACCCGTAGGAGAACACAGCCGGGAAAATAACCACACCTGCCAGCAATGCCACCAGCGTGTCGAGGAAAGCAATCACACCGGCATCGCGGGTGAGCGATGTCTTGTCGCTAAAGTACGATGAATAGGTAATCAGGCACGCCACACCCAACGACAGCGACATGAACGCCTGGCCTAACGCGTCAATCACGCCATGCCACGTGAAGTGGGATAAATCAATCGCAAACATGAAATTCAAACCCTCACGGCACTTAGGCATCGTGAACGAGTTCACGCAGAAAATCACCAACAACAGGAACAACAGCGGCATAAGTAACGTGGAGAGGCGCTCAATGCCTTTCTGCACACCTCGCAACAGGACAGCGAAGTTCACCACAAGGAATAGCACCGTCCATCCCACACAACGCCATGGCGAAGCCATAAATGTCGTAAAGATTCCTCTGTACTCCTCCATCGTGCGGCCGCTCAACGCTCCCGTCATGGCAAGATACAAATATTCACATACCCAGCCACAAACCACACTGTAAAAACTCAACGTGATTACAGCACCTGTGATGCATACCAGCGTGAACCACTTGATCTTGCTGCCGCCCGTGAGTTGATCCAGCGCACCCATCATCGACTTGTGGGTGGAACGCCCTATCACAAACTCACTAAGCATCACCGGGATGCCTAGCAACAGTACGCACAACACATAAACGAGAATAAAGGCACCACCGCCGTTCTCTCCGGCTTCGTAAGGGAAACGCCATATATTGCCCAACCCAACGGCCGAGCCCACCGATGCCGCAATGGCACCTAATCTTGTCGCAAATCCTGATCGCTTCATGCTTTGTTGGTTTTTTTAATCATTTCTAAGGAATCCGTATCTCTCTTGAAATCAATAAGGCTTTCGGTATTTATTTTCGGGGTCTTCTTCCAGTATGCTCAAGTAACTGGCATAGCGCGACTGACTGATGCGGCACTCCTCCACCGCCTGCAGCACGGCACATCCCGGCTCGTGCGTGTGGGTGCAGTCATCATACTTGCACTTGCTCGATTCGGCAAAAATCTCGCGAAAAAAGTGCGCCACTTCGTTACGTTCAAAATCGATGGTGCCGAAGCCCTTCACCCCGGGAGTGTCGATGATGGCACCACCATCGGGCAAATCTATCATTTCGCTGAACGTGGTCGTGTGCATACCCGTGTGGTGCGACGTGGACACATCTCCCACGCGCAAATTCACATCCGGCACCAGCCAGTTGATGATGGAGCTCTTGCCCACCCCACTGTTGCCCGACAACAACGACATCTTTCCCGTCAGTTCTCGTTTGAGCGATTCCATGCCATCGCCAGTGACGGTTGACGTGGTTATCACCGTGTAACCGATGGTGCGATAGAGGTGAGCCACCGCATCCAACAGAGCAACATCGTCTTCGGACGTGAGCAGGTCGGTCTTGTTGATGACGATGACCACCGGCACACGATAGGCCTCGGCAGTAGCCAAAAAACGGTCGATGAAAGTGGTGTTGGTCACAGGATGCATCAGAGTGACCACCAGCACAGCCTGGTCGAGGTTGCTCGCAATAATCTGGAACTCCTTGCTCAGGTTACTCGCACGGCGAATGATGTAGTTGCGACGCGGCTCAACCGACACGATGAAAGCCGTGCCGTCGGGTTTTGGCTCCATGTTCACCACATCGCCAACGGCTACAGGATTGGTGCATCGAAAACCCTTCAAACGCAGGTTGCCCTTGATTTTGCAATCAATGGAAGCGCCTCCGTCTAAAGGCCGCACCACATACCAGCTTCCAGTGTTTCTAACGACTAGACCTTGCATAAGACTGCAAAATTACAAATTTTCATGGGTTATGCAATCGTTTTACTCGCATTTTTATCATATAAACCAAATAATCTTGAATTTATGCCATGACAAGGGTGTAACTTTGCAGCGTTTTTAAGAGAAAAGATTATATTTTAAAAGTTTTAATTATGAACGTAGAAACTATTGGATTGTGGGCTGGTGCCACTTGGAATGCTCTCAACGACGCCAATGGCATGTTGAACATGAAGGGCCTGAAGAAAGCTACAAAATTAAAAGAGAAAGAAGTTTATGCAGCTATTGGCTGGCTTGCCCGCGAAGGTAAGGTTAATGTCAATGAGACTGAAACTGACGTTGAAGTCACTCTGCTCTAAACTACAATTAGTTAAGCAAACTGAGTGCCATGCGATTTCGCGTGGCACTTTTTTGTTGTTATGAAGGAATTATGGAGGGCTATTGGGCGAGGCGAAGGCCCAAGTTGTAATATCTGGTCGATGGAGAGTAGCTATGACGATTCGTCACACGGCAGTACCAAGCGTAATAGAACCAACTGCCGCCACGGTTCACGCGCACAGAACCTGACGACGGACCCGACGGATTGACTTGTGCGCTGCTTCTATAACTGCCATACCAATCCTGGCACCATTCCCACACATTGCCGCTCATATCATACAGTCCCAACTCATTGGGAGCCTTCTTGCCCACAGCCTGTGTCCCATAGCCATTTTTCCCGATCGTCTGTGAAGGAATGCTCTCAAAATACCATGCCACGTCACCAATGTTGTTGCTCCCGGCATATTTATAACCCTTGCTCTTATTCCCACCACGAGCGGCATACTCCCATTCAGCCTCCGTCGGCAGTCGGAATTTTCTGCCCGTGAGCTTGTTCAATTTGGAGATGAACGTCTGACAATCGTCCCAGCTCACATTTTCCACTGGTCGCTGCAAGTTGGTGGTATAATTGTTTTTCGAAGTGAAATAGCTCGGATTGCTACCCATTACCGCCTGCCACAGCGCCTGTGTGACCTCGGTATCGGCAATTCTGAAGTTTGATACGGTTACTTGATGAACTGGGCTCTCTGTGACGTCGGCTTCACCACCCTGCTCCGCCGTAGCGCCCATCGTAAACGTGCCGCCTTCAACTGCCACCATATTAAACGACACGCCATTGACCGTATAAGACTCATCTTCATAATACAGCCCCAAAATGATGTTGATGATGATGTTCACATCTTCAATATCCATCTTTCCGTCGCCGTTGAGGTCTTTATTCCCGTCATAGTCATCCGCACTCTTGAGTTCAAGAATGATATTGATGGCCGCGTTCACGTCTTCCACGTCAACCTTGCCGTCGCCAGTCACATCTCCTAGCACCGCAGCCCAAGCAGGCAGCAGCCCCATGCTCAGCACCAATATCAGCAACAATCGCTTCATCGTTGATTACTTCAGACATTACGTATTAACATCGGCAAAATTAAGAAATTTCACTTGTTCAACAAACAAAAAACACATTTTTTCGCTCAAGTGGCACGAATTCAGCCCCACTCGACCACACCTGAAGCACCATGCACAAAAAGAGCGATGACCCTTCCTCCCGGGAGAGTCACCGCTAGCACTTATCACTATTTATCACCTATAAAATTGATTAGTCTATTTTACCACCCTTGAGCAGGTAGAGATGAAGCACGTTGTAGAAGTCCTTGATTTGTGCTTCGGTAAGAGCCTTGCGATGGTGGATGCCGTTTGAAGCAAGCAATATCATCTCGCCCCATTGTCCGTGCGACAGCGCATACACCAAATCCTTGTCGACAGCCTTGACTGCGTCATCGCTGTTCTCCCAATAGAATTTAGGCTTCTCTTTGCCACGGTTGATTTTCTCGGGCTTGAAACGATATTCAAATCCATTGATGTTGAACACCGCTTCGTAATACTGCAACGGGTCGTCGGCATAATACTGGATACGCAAGCGCAAGGGCTCGGGAGTGCCGTCGGCCTGCTCCTTGAAGCAGAAGTAGATGGCATTGTCCGAGTTGCTGGTCGTCACACCGATGGGCATATACTGGCCATCCTTGAACTTGAGTCCCGACATCAACTCTTCCTGTGTTTCATGAATCGTGTCGTCGAGCCAAACAATTCGCTGGGGCTCTTCGGGCAGATAACTTTTGAGTTCATACTTTGACAAATCGAGCAATACGCTCAACAAAGAATCATCGGCTACGGTATCTCGCTGAATGTTTTGATGCCCCACCACGACACCTGTCTCACAACACACGCAGGGGCCGGGATGTGTGCAATGGCAATTGGGATTACCACCGAACAAAGATGCACAACTCGACATGCCTACAGTCATCGCTGCAAACACCAGCATTGCACCAATATTGGTTTTGATTCTTTGATTCATTTTTTCAACTCAATTTATCAAGGTTTTGTTATCTGCGTGCAAAATTACAAAAACAAATTGAATTTACAAAAATAAATCAAGAATTTTCAAAAATAAATTTTTTCGTTGGATTTTTTAACACTCCACTAGAGCGTTCCGCCATGCAGCAAATAGAGCTGAAGCGTGGCTTTAAGCGCCTTGAGCTGGTCTTCGTTCAACTCTTTGCGGTGATTGATGCCATCGGCTCCAATCAGCAGCATTTCGGCCCAATTGCAGTGAGTCAAGGCATAAATCAAGTCTTTGTCGGCTTGTTTCACCGGCTCATCGCTCATCTCCCAGTAAAGCCGAGCCGAGATTTTCCCGCGCTTGGTTTGGACTGGGGTGTAACTGTATTCGAATCCGTCTATCACAAAATCGATGCGGGAAAAGCGCAAGGGGTCGTCGGCGCAATACTGCACCCTCAAGCGCAGCGGGTCGGGCACACTGCGTTCATCAAAGTACAGGAAGAATGCGTTGTCCGTATTCTGCATGGTGACGTTTCGTGGCATGAAACGCATGGCCGAACCTTCGTTGCCACGGTTGAGAACACGCAACAAGTCACTTTCGTTCTCATCGACAGGTTCATCTTTCCATTTGTAGGGTTGGGGCGCATCGGGAACAATCTGCACAAGCGAATAATCTTTGCTCAAGATTTCTTTCAAAGCGGCTTTGTCGCTTGTCGAAGTCTGCTGGTGCGGGACCCTGCCCACCACCTTGCGATTGTCCTTCTTGGGACGGCTCGGAGTGGTTTCTTCTTCATTGTCGGTCCAAGTGCCGTTGGCACGTTGCAGACGTTCCTGCTCCTTCTGGTATTCCTTGATGGCTTTTTCGCGTTCACGCTCGGGATGAAGACGACGAACGGGCTTACGCACGCTCTCATCACGATCTTTCTCATCATCGGGCCATGGCGATTGTGCCGCAACCGAGCATGTGGTTGCAATTGTAAACAGAACGATGACTAACAAACGAAACAATTTCATAGGCTTTCATGATTTGCGCGACAAAAATAGCACTTTTCGGCTAATTTGCCAAATTCATAATCCACACACTATGATAAAAATGGGTATCTATCATTAGGCTCAACCTTGATTCCGCCGCTTGTTTTCAAGATGTCGGCGCAAGTCCTCGGGCGTTGTTTTCCATCGGTCATGCATCCACACCCACTGCTCAGGATGCTCACGAATAATTTGTTCAATCACATCATTGTGAATTTGGGTGTTATACCTGAGGGTCTCCAGTTCGGTTGACTTTTGCACAAAAGGTATTTCGGGCAAAATACGGAACTCGTAAGTGTCGTCGGCATCATTTCTAATCGTATGCATGGGCACTATCGCCGCTCCAGTAGCCATGGCCAAACGAGCGCAACCAATAGGAGTGTATGCCTCTTTACCAAAGAACTGCAAGAACTCACCCCGGGCTTTTAAGGTGTCTTGATCTATCATGATAATCAAGCATTCACCCTGTTTGAGCCGTTCGACAAGAATGTCATAACTGTGATCGCGTGTGATGTTGGCCATGCCACGCGATTCACGAGATTGAATCATCAATCGGTTGAGTGCTGGATTATGAATGCGACTGCTCGCCCCCATCGATTTGTAACCCATCACTGGAGGCAAAATGGCAGAGAACTCCCACCCTAGCGTGTGCGTCACCATACAAAGCACCCCATTTCCCCTTTCGTAAGCGGCTTTGAGGTTTTCCTCACCAACAAATTTGAAATAACGCGAAAACTGTTCGCGAGTTTTCAACTTCCAAAATATCATATAATCGGTGAAAGTTTTTGACAGCGAAACAAACATACGTTTTCCGATTGAATAGTACTCGTCTTCGGACTTCTCAGAGCCAAATGCCGTTTGTAAGTTTTTTATCACCGAGTTCCGAGTTTTTTTCAATAATACATATGCCAGTTTCGCCAAACAGCCATGCCACCACAACAACAACTTGCGCGGCATAAACCTTCCGAACACGAACATCAGGTAGAGCAGATGATAAATCAGGAAGTTTCTGACAGGTCGAATGACGTAAACCTTGAATTTTGAAGCCATGTAGTTGTTTCCCTAAATAAATAGATAACATCGTAGTTCGTAGCAATGTGCTTGCTCTCCCCAGAAATTAACGAATTGCTGCAAAGTTATATAAAAATGGGGATTATCAAGCCGTCTCAAGAAGAAATTACCATTATGCAAGAAAAAACCAGCATCAAGCCGGACTAGAATGCCACCTGCACCTGCGTGAGGATGCCATGCTCGTGACCCAGGCCATCATAGTCGGTATAGGAATAACAAGCTTGAACGCGGCATTTCTTATAGAACCAGTATTGCAATCCTGCTTGGTATCGGTTGACCTTCTCACCATCCTTGTTCAGATAATCGACCGAAGCCACAATGTCCAGGTTTTTCACGCCCACATTGCTGACTTGAGCGGTGGCATAACCACCATTCGACTTCAACTGGTCATCTTTGCCCCACATCCACTCGCCACGCAAATTCACGGGTGTTGTCTTCAGTTCAAATCCTGCAGCAAAGCGGTTGCGGGTATAATCGCCTGTAACTGTCGACGGCTCATCTTCTCCAAGGTATTCAGCCAATGTGGAGCGTTTTCCCTTACCAGCAATGACCGAGCCACTCAGATTCAATTCTTTGATGGGATGGAATGTGATGCGCCCGACAAAATCCTTCCATGAATTGTCGTCCCAGCGGTTACGGCCCGCCCCATTCATCAAGGCGAGGTCATAACTCACCCACTTGTCAATGTCGCCATTCACGGCCACACCGATGTCACGGCCTGCACCACCTGGCATCATCAGCGGACAGGAGCCGCCCACCATGTATGTGCCCACCATCGACATTTGGGTTATCATCTCCATCTCCACGGGTGTAATGGGATTTTCAATCGAGAACGGCGTCTTGAACTGCCCTATTTTCCATTGCATCCAAGGCGCCACCTTGTAACCCACCCACATTTCGTGCAAACTACATGACTTGAAATCTCCCATTGCAAAGGCATTCCAGCGGTCGGTAATCTGATAGTTGGCCATAAGAATAATCCGATGAACCGCGAACGAATGCTTCGGACTCGACTGGTCGTGATATTCCCATCCCAGTTGAGCATAACCGGCTAAAGTGATATGTTCCTTAACATAATCAATCGCGTCATTCAGTTTTACCTGTGCGGTAGCGTGGATTGACAACATTGCCAATCCACATAAAATCATTTTCTTCATTACTCTACTTGTTATCAACTTTTATAAGCCTAGTTCTTCGATGGTTTTCTTCATCGCTTCACCTTCCAAGCCACGGGCCACAATCACGCCTTTAGGATCGATGAGCAGAATGTGAGGAATGCCGCTGATGCCATACAGGTCTGTAGGTTCGGCCCAGTTCTTTCCTCCCTCCAGCACTGGCCAGGTAATGGCTAAGTCCTGCATCGCCTTGTGCGTATCATCGGGATTGTCCCACACAGCAACGCCCACAAAATTCATTTTCGTCGAATACTTGTCATAGAGTTCCTTGATGTTGGGAATTTCCCGACGGCATGGGCCACACCAACTGGCCCAGAAATCTACCAGTGTGTATTTGCCATTTCCTGCAAAATCCGACAATTTTTGTCCTTCGGGCGCAGAGAAATCAACAAAAGGCTTACCCTCTGCTGTGATTTCCATACGCTCGGCGGCTTTGATGGCTTTATGCACGCGTTTCAAACCACGATAATTTTCAGGAGCGACATTCAGCAACGAATCAATCTGTGCAGGTTGAAACTGACTACACATTAAATAATAATTGAACGCCCATGGGCCAATTCCATTGTCTTTATTCTCCTCGTAGGCTTTGTAGTATACTTTGGCGGCTACCGAATCCTCCTCAATATCATCGAGTTCTTCATTGAGGGCATTCAATTTCTCGTTCAAGGGAGTTCCCGTCACTTTACCGTCGTCATACATCACCGAGATTTCTCCAGGCTCCACAACGAATGTCTTGCGCTTGCCTGCGACCAGCATACGGGTCATGAACGACCCGTCCACTTCGCCTTCAAGCACCACAAATTTATCTTTTACCACACCGCTTACCAGCGTGTCGCCCGAATCATAACTAGTGAGATAGACCGTGTCGCCATCAGCACTATCCGATGCAAAAGTCACCACCACCTTGTAGTGCCCACTCTTGCTGCACGAGGCCACCAACAACAACCCCAATGCCATAATCGAAATCCATTTTTTCATTTTATCTGTTATTTATTGTTCAAATTCATCCTCTTTTTCGGCGAAAGCTTCTCTTGCTCTTTTTTGCCGAGATATCTTTTCGAAGAGCAAAATTAGTGTTTTCTGACTAGATATACAAAACCAACACGCATTTCATGCTTTTTATGATTGAGAAAGTGGAGGAAAAGCCTCTGTTTTTTGATGAAAAACGACCAGTCACACCTCCCAAAATTTGGATTTACAATTTTTATGATGTAACTTTGCGCCAACAACGAGGCGAACAACAACTCACGATTATCAACTAAAACAACAATAATTATGAAAAATTTTATCTCATCCTTGATGCTGCTGACTCTGGTTGTTATGGTGTCGCACGCCAGTGTCACCATTGATTCCAACAAATTTCCCGACAGCAATTTCCGAAGCTATGTGTCAAGCAACTTTGACTCCAACAAAGATGGTATCCTTTCCGACGCTGAACTATCAGCGGTCAATACCATCCAAGTGCCTAACAAGAACATCAGCAATCTTCAGGGTATTGAATATTTCACCAATCTGACCTCTCTTGATTGCAGCTACAACACGATGCGCGACCTGTTCTTGAGCAGCCTAACCAAACTGAGAACCCTCAAGTGTAATAACATGGGCCTGTCTAACCTCAGTTTCAGTTCAAGTGTTGTGACGCTTGATTGTTCTCACAATAACCTTAGTGGGCAACGCAGTTATTTTGGCATGACCAACCTTAAAAGTATCAACTGCTCCTATAATCAAATGACCCTCCTCAGTTTCAAGAACTGCTCCAATCTTGAGATGGTGAGTTGTCATCACAATCAATTGAATAAATATATTGACTTTGGGGGATGTTCAAAATTGAATAATATCAGCTTTGAGCACAACATGATTCCTTATTACGAGATAGGCAAAACTATTCAAACACTCCCCAACGCCCCATCGTCTTCTTCCTACATTTATGTGTATGAGTCCTATTCTGGCCAGGACGGCAATGAAGTGAGTCCCAAACAGGTGATTCAATTGAAAGACAAATCCTGGAATGTTCGGGCCATGTCGGACGAAGACAATACATACACTTTCAACGGTATAGGTGTGGATGTGGACACCGACAATTTCCCCGACCCTGTTTTCTTTGAATATCTCAAGACGCTCAATTCTGTGCGTTATGATATGTATCTCTCTCCTTCCGAAATTAACGCGATTACCGAACTGGACTTTAACGGCAAAGGCATCAGCAACCTCAAAGGCATTGAGCACTTCACCGCGCTCACCAAGTTGCTTGTGGGCTCAAATAACCTAACAACACTTGATGTGAGTAGGAACACCAAGCTCCAGACGCTGTCTTGCGGCAACAACAAACTGGCCTCTCTCAACCTGCAAGGATGCAAAGCGTTGAAAACCCTCTATTGTTTCAGCAATGATTTCACCACGCTGGACTTGTCGGGGCTCAATGTGGAATATGTGGATTGCTACTCCAACAAACAACTCATCTCACTTAAAGTGAATGTTTGCACTTATCTCAAACAATTGTATTGCCAAGATTGCCAGCTAACAACGCTTGGATTGAGCGACTGTAATGAACTCCGAACGCTTTCTTGCTACAACAACAAAATCCGCAAGATTGACGTAAGCGAATGCCCCTCTCTGCAAACACTCAATTGCTACCAAAACCAACTCACTACCCTGAACCTCTCCAACAACTCTTCGCTGACTAAACTGGCTTGTCAGCAGAACCTGATTAGGGGCGGAAACATGGACAGAATGATTGAATCCCTTTACAACCGAGCCAATATCGGCTCAACCGGCACTCTCAATGTGCGCTATGCCAACAATTCCAGTTGGCTTGAAGGCAACCGAATCACACCCGCACAAGTCCAGGCCGCACGTAGCAAGGGATGGTATCCTAAGCATTATAGTGGTGGCTGGGTGGATTACGATGGCGACCCTGTCAATGGCGATGTCAATGGCGATGGAAAGGTCGATATTGAGGACGTGAATGCTGTCATCAACGTTATCCTGGAGCTCAAAAGCCCAATCTCTTTCAAAGGTTACGCCGATGTGAACAACGACGGAAAGGTCGATATTGAGGACGTGAATGCTATCATTAATATTATCCTGGCCAATTAATAGAAGAAAACAATTAGCATATAAGTGCGACTCTCGTTACGAGGGCCGCGCTTTTTTCATTAACAAGGTGATCTCCATACCTCTTAATAATATATAAAATATGTGGGTCATATTGTACCATCGAAAAAAACAATCTAACTTTGTGCCGCAAACCATTGGAGTATGAGAGATTTCTAATTTTGCTTCTCTTTTTGACCTTCGTTCATTATCTTTATTTGTAATATATTAGCAATTAACCGAAGTATGAAAAAAAATTTTAAATTTTTGTTGTTGGCATTGGCAGCTATTTTCTGCCTTTCGTCTAGTGCACAACTGAAAATCAAAGGTGTTTACCAACAAGGTCGTGATGACGACGGCGAAATGGCAGGGACTTATCTGGGGTGGAATTCAAACCTGGGTAAATCCATATCGATTGTTCCCCAAGGCATCTACATGATGCAGTGGGACGGCACCACACTAACTACAGCCGAAAAAGAACCCCCTGTAAACGTAGAAGATTTCTTCGAGCGCACAGGACAATGGTCGGGTGTCTTCACCAATGATGAAATGGCGGCATGGGCAAACGATTTCAACCTCATGTCGGGCAACTCTGGCGCTGGTATTCAGAACGGGGTAATCACCACCATCCATTCACGCTCCGGTGACGACATCGAAGACAGTGAGCGCTTTGCCGTTCGCAAATGGGATGCTCTGACCGGCAATTTGCTTTCAGGAAGAAACGACTATTTCCCAAGAAGCATGTGTCTGGAATCAGCCGGCATGTCAGTGAATCCTGTTGACGGAAAAATGTATGGCTTGTTCTACCTTACCCAACAAGACCTGCCCGAGGAAATTTTGAACGACCCCGATTTCTTCGTTGATCAAGAAGGCGACGCCACTAGTACCGACGCCGGTTATTGCATCTGCTCCATTGATCTTGAAACGATGATTATCACTCCTATCACTCCTGGACTATACTACGGCAACTTCGTCACTTTCGCCATCAATAGCGAAGGACGTGCTTTTGCTCTCACCAGTGGTGGCACACTGCCTGCCTTGAATGGCAATCAGGATGTTAAAGTGTATGACATTGACGGCAATCTGGCTGGCGCCCAACTTTATGAGTTCGACCTTGAAACAGGTCTTATGCTCACTGTCCCCGTTGAGGCTATTGACGAAGAAACCGGCGAGCCTTATACTGAATACGTCAACAAATACTCGCAAGGTACCGGTTATTGTTCACAAGCCAAACGTCAGAGCGCCTGCTTCAGCAAGTCGAACCCCAACATCATGTACTGGGTGGGATATGTCAATAGCGGAAAAGGCTACAACGACTCTGGCAGTTTAGGCAATTTGCCCGACCGCGAGTGGAAGACTAACGGCAAGTATGACACCGCCCTCTACGAAGTGGATATCACCACGGGCGAAGCCACCCGCATTTCACTCATTACCAACCGCTACACATTCTCCACCATCTGGGTCGAAGAGGATGACGAACCCACCCCAGGACTCCGAGGTGATGTCAATGGCGACGGTAAGGTGGACGTTGAAGATGTGAACGCAACCATCAATATCATCCTGAATCTCAAGACCACTGAAGATTATCCAGGCAATGCCGACCTCTTGGAAGACAACAAAATTGATGTTGAAGACCTGAACGCCATCATCAACATCATCTTGGGCCTATAATCCATCACACCACATAAAAAAGGAAGCGACTCCAACAGGGTCGCTTCCTTTTTGGGACACAGGGACGGTTCTTTGTCCCACTTTTCCTTCATTTACCGCACATGCTGCACAAATGATTCGCCCCGCTTGTTCCTTAGTCCTTCAAACTCTTATAGATTAAGGATTGAATGTGACTGCGGGCACTGATGCGCGAGAAATTAGGATTGTTGCGCGTTGGGCTCACGCGGTTGCTCAAGAAGATATAGAACATGTCGTTCTTGGGATCCACCCAAAAGCACGTTCCAGTGAAACCCGTGTGGCCAAAGGTCTCTGGAGTAGCCTCGGCGCATGTGTTTGATGCTTCTGGATCGCCCACCACCGGTTTGTCGAATCCTAACCCACGGTGACTGTTGGCGCTTTTCTGTGTGGTAAAGACATCAACCGTCGATGGTTTGTAGAAACGCATGCCGCCGTAGGTGCCGCCATTCAACCACAATTGCAACAATTTGGCAAGGTCGTTGGCCGATGAAAACAGTCCAGCATTGCCTTGAACGCCTCCCGAAAATGCCGCCAACTCATCGTGCACATAACCATGAATGTGTTGCCGCCGTAAATATGTATCCACCTCGGTATAAGCAATCTGCTCACGCGGGAACTTGCTCAACGGCCGATAAAGCGTGTGATAAGCGCCCAGAGGGGCAAAAACGTAACTATTGACAAAATAGTTGAGTGGCGCCTTTGACATTCGCTGCACAGCATCGGCAAGCAAGCAGAAGTTCAAACAACTGTACAGGTATTTTTTCTTGCCAAGTTTGGCATGATAGATGCGCTGCATGATGGAGTCGTAGGTCACTCGTCCACCCCAAATGCCATCAGCAATGGCTATGTTGAAACGGTCGGTTTTGGACGTGGAAAGAATGTCGGTACGCAGTCTGGCATCCTTATGCCCCCATGCGCCGTTCATTATTTTTATGGTATGAACATCATCGGCACTGTTGGCCACTAGCGTGCCAGTATAGGTGTTTTGGTCCATCATCATATTCCACATGTTCAGCGAGGCGGGCATTCCAGTCTCGTGATAGAGCAAATCGCGGAAAGTGAGATCTGACTTGTCACCGTCGCGCAAATCAGTAATAACGCGACTCACTGGTTCATCAAGTTTGAACTTACCATCGTCATAGAGCTTCATCACCGCTGACAGGGTGCCAGTGGCCTTGGAGACCGACGCCAACCCGTAAAGTGTGTTGTCGTCGACAGCCACACCGCTGCCAAAGTCTGTTTCGCCATAAGAACGCTTGCAGACAATTTTGCCATGACGCCCTACAACAACCTGACAGCCTGAGAAAGCCTTCGCCCTGACACCCAAATTGGCCACCGAGTCAATTTGATGCAGCAGATAATCGTTCATCCCCACCTCGCTTGGCAATGTATATCCCAGTCGGCAAGCCACATAGTGAATGCCATGACCCGCTTTATATGTCTTGTTGCCACATTTGACAGAAACAGGCAGATTGCCTTGGGCCGCATTACCGCCAAAGATGGTCTGCACAGCATAATCCTCAGCTAGGTCACCGCTCTGATAGGTAAGCACGACAGCTTTCACATGACTGCTGGTAATCACGTCGGCACAATGGGCGATGTCGTACGGTTTGTTCATGATGGTGACTACCAGATGGTCGCACTGCTTAGCTATGGTTTGCAATGCGTAACGGCTAGTGGCGTCATCGTCACATAAAGCCACCAAAATCAGGTTATAACGGCCATCCTTGAGTTGCTGGGCCAATGCCGACGCCGATTCTCCTGTTTGATAATGATAGGATGTGATGGCGGCATAATCATCGGCACGGTTATGGAACATCGCTTTTTTACCCTTTTCTCCGCCAATGGTCACCACGGCTATATGGCGACTCTGCAAGTTGCGGATGGGCAGAATGTCCTTGTGGTTCTTGATAACAGTCACCGCACCGCCCATGAGTTGACGCATCAATGCTTGCGACGGAGCTGCATTCAGTTCGGCCGCCAATCCATTTTCAACCACATTTTGACCTGTAGTGATGCCCAACGCATATTTATATCTCAGCATCTTGCGGCAACGTTCATCAATATCGCTTTGAGAAAGTTGGCCTGCTCCGATGGCGGTCATCACAGCCTGAACCTCGGCATCGGCATTGGCGGGCATGAGCAACACGTCATTACCGGCCAACAATGCATTGACACAAGGCGAGCCAGTCATGTTTTTCTTGACCCCTTCCATGCCCAAGGCATCGGTAAACACTAGTCCGGAAAAGCCCATCTGCTTCTTGAGCAGATCGGTGACACAGCGTCGTGACATGGTTGTGGGACGACCACTGTCGTCAATGGCGGGAACATTGAGGTGAGCCATCAGAATGCCCGACAAACCAGCATCGATGTAATGACGGAAAGGAACAAGTTCACAGGTATTAATTTCACGCATCGACTTGTCAATAACCGGCAATGTCTTATGTGAATCCTCAATCGAAGACCCATGTCCCGGGAAATGTTTGCCGACCGAAAGCACCCCTCCGTCTTCCAGACCACGCGCGTAAGCGATGGCATGGCGAGAGACCTGTTCGGGACTTTCACCGAAAGAGCGCGAGCCAATTACAGGATTCTTGGGATTATCGTTAACGTCGAGCACGGGAGCGAAATTGACATGAATGCCAGCTCGGCGCAATTCCCGCGCCACCTCACGGCCATATTGATACAGCAATTTGTCATCATCAATAGCACCCAACAATAAATTGCGAGGGAACTTTGGGGTCTTATCCACGCGCATGGCCAGTCCCCACTCGCCATCGATGGTTATCATCAGTGGCACCGCAGCCAACGACTGCGCATAATTGGTGATGGAAGCCAACTCATGCACCGTGCATTCGTTGTAGATAAGTCCACCCACCCGGTTTTCCGACACATATCGTTTCACTAGCGCCCGTGTGGGCTCATCGTCTTTAGGATCAACGGCCATAATGATGAGTTGCGATACGCGTTGTTCAGGAGTCATGGCGCTAATTTGGGTCTCCACCCAAGCCTCCATGGCCTTCTGGTCCACATTGTTGAAAATGGTGGGTTGGGCGCCCTTGTCACGAGCCCCGAGGCTCATCACTGCCATCAACGCCACAATAGCAGTCTGCATTCTTAGTCTTTTCATCCCGTAAGATTTTTACCGCAAATGCTCGTTAAACATCTGTACCAAATAGCGAAATTTTACTTTTTCAGCATACGCACTTCATCGGTGCTGTCTATCTTCTTACCTTGAGCGCTGAGCGACTTCACATAGTTAAGGATGTGTTCGCCATATTTCACGTCATCCTCAAAGAGGCGAGTGGCTTTTGTCAGCGGCACCATGTAGTCTCCTCCATTAGCCAGATAGTCAATGGTGGCCATACGGTATTTCTTCTTGGGGTCCACTTTCTTGCCATTGACCTTGGCCGAAGTGATTTCGCCCTTGTCATTGAACGTCACCTTGAGTTCCTTGCTCACAGCATCGCCTCCGCGACCTGCCATCACCTTCAGCGCGTCGAGCAAGTCCTGACCAGTGATTTCAAGCACCATGAAACGGTTGTCGAAGGGGAACATCGAACTAATCAAGCCTTCGGTAACGACACCTTCTGGCATATCGGTGCGGATACCGCCCTTGTTCATGATGGCAAACTGCACGTCTTTCACGCCCGACAAAGCGGGTATGATAGCCATCGTGGCATCACTCACCCAGTTCTGGGCGGCAGCACTCTTGTTATTCATATATCGTACCGACTCGCCCACAGGATTATTCATCAGCGAATCCACACCATGCTTGTAATAACCCAACCAAGCTTCCATGGCAGGATAGGACTTTGCAGCCTCATCCCAATCGGAATTGACAGGAATCTGATTATACACCACATTGCCAGTTTCCAAATCCAAATCGTAAGTGGCTACAAACTTGCCGCTCTTTCCGTTTTGGCCGATGGGGATGGGACGGCCGTCGGCATTCATTACGGTGGCATATTCTGTACCGGGTTTTACCACGGTATGAGAGTGGCCGCCAATTACCAAGTCGATGTAATGGCTCGACTTGATGACATCTACATCGTTAGGCTCGTTGGGGTCATATGAAGTGTAACCAATGTGTGAGATCATCACCGCATAATCCACTTTCAACACTTCCTTCAGGAAACGGGCTGTGGCGTCTGCCACGTCGAGCGAACGCACATAACGCACGCCTTTATAGTTGTTCGCCGAAATCAGTCCTTCAGGATTTACGTTGATGCCGAAGAATCCCACACGCTTGTCGCCATAAGCCTTGATGACATACGGCTCAAACATGCCTTCCATCGGGGTTCCGCTAAAATCATAGTTCACACTCAGTTTTTTGGCTTTCACATGGCTATAATAACCAGCAACACTTTCCAAACCGTTGTCAAACTCATGGTTGCCAATCACAATCATGTCATAACTCAGTGTGTCGAGCAACGCATATTCCACCTCGCCACCATAGAGCGAAAAATACACCGTGCCTTGCACAGCATCGCCGGCATGCACCAGCAGTGTGTTCTTGTTGTCACGACGCACCTGGTCGTAGATGGCGCGACGACGCATCACACCTCCCTGATTGTCGTTGGCTGGCTCGATTTGCGAATGTGTGTCATTCGACGCAATAATCACCACATGCTCGGCCTGCACAGCCACAGCCGCCATGACTATCATCACAGCAGCAATAAGGATTTTTCTTAAGTTATTCATCATTTTATTATTTGATATAATTTGTTTCAATGTTGCAAAGTTACACCAACTCACCCAAAAACACAAATAAAATCGCCACTACGCACCCGATGGAAAACCATCGAAAATGTTTCAGCACGATTCGGTTTTGCGACAAATGAGCAATATACGCTTGCCCGACGCCGTGGTTGTACCAAAGATGTAGGTGTCGCCACCATCTTTGAGACCTAGGCGCTTGGCCAAATCAGCGGCCCGCATCGGAAAGTTCCGCACCGCCACATTGGCATGGCTGATGCCGACCAATATGTGTTTCAATTCGCCTTTATTCATGGTCGTTACTGCATCTATGATAAAGCACCGGCCGCTGAAATTATCGGCATATTTGTCTGAAACCAACAAATGGCTGTCGTGACTCACCACTTGCATCCCATAGTATTCCGCCACCTGATTAAAGCAACCGGCTTTCATCATCGACGGGTTGGGTTCGTAGAGGTACATCACCCCGCGACTCTCACCATCCCACAATTCTACCGCTGGTATCGTTCCACCCAACTCATAGGCAAAATCTATTCCATCGTTCACGCAATGCACTGTCTTCGGCGACAGCGCACCGCGACGCATGAGCACAAGCAATTCCTTGCATTCCCCTCCCGTGCTCACTATGTGCACATCGGTCACGCATGGCAATGTGGCCAGCACGTGGCTCACATCAAGCATAGGCGACAGTTTTACTAGCACAGTCGGAGCTTTGGCTAGCAGTGTGTCGGCCAGCGCCTGCACATCGGGCGTACAGTCGGCTATGCTATAGGTTCGCCGCCCCGCAGCATCGCGACGGGCGGGATCCAGATAGATGACATCGACAGGAAACATATCATTTAAATACTGGACGCCGTCACCATTCACCACTTCAATATTGTCAAATTCCATCAAACGGAAGTTATGGTCTACAATTTCGCACAAGGCCTCTTGACGTTCGACATAAATAGCCCGCTGGAAGCCCCTGGACATAAACGAGAAATCCACTCCTAGCCCTCCGGTAAGATCAACCAGCGTACCACCGCTCAACAGCGACGCCTTGTAACGCGCGGCCGCCTCTCCAGAGCATTGTTCCAGAGCAAGATGTGGAGGATAAACAATGCCTTCTATCGCGGCCCATGCAGGCAACTTATGGCGAGCCACTTCACGACCGGCGATTTGGTCGAGCGCAAAGGGCATATCCACATCATGCCGACGAGGCTGCAAGGCCAACCGCCTCACATCCTCACCGGTGTGTTCGCGAATATAGAGCCTTGTAGCCTCGTTGATCTGCAACATCGTGACAAACAGATGGATTTATCGCTCGATGAGCGGTGTGCCTGTCATGTCGGCAGGTTGCGGCAAATCCATGATTTGCAGGATGGTGGGCGCCACGTCGGCCAATCGGCCCGCTTTCACCATCGCCTCACGGTTTTCCGTCACATAGATGCACGGAACTGGATTGAGCGAATGAGCCGTATTGGGCATTCCATCGGGATTGACGGCATGGTCGGCATTGCCATGGTCGGCAATGATAATCGCCTCATATCCTGCCATGCGCGCAGCCTCCACGGTGTCGCGCACGCAGGTGTCGATGGCGGTCACCGCGTCCTGGATAGCCAAATACACGCCTGTATGACCCACCATATCGCCATTGGCATAATTCACCACAATGAAGTCATATTGCTCGGTTCCGATGGCTTCCACCAACTTGTCGCGCACCTCATAAGCACTCATTTCGGGCTTGAGGTCGTAAGTAGCCACCTTGGGCGAAGGCACCAAGATGCGGTCTTCGCCATCGTATGGAGCCTCACGACCACCGTTGAAGAAGAAGGTGACATGAGCATATTTCTCCGTCTCGGCAATGTGCAACTGACGTTTGCCGATTGATGACAAATATTCGCCCAGGGTATTGGTTACATCCTCCTTGGGGAATAAGATATGAACACCCGTAAATGTGGCATCATACGGAGTCATGCAGTAATACTGCAAACCCGGAATAGTGCGCATACCAGCCTCGGGCATATCCTTCTGAGTCAAGGCGATGGTTATCTCCTTGGCGCGGTCGTTGCGATAGTTGAAGAAAATCACCACATCGCCCTCCTTGATGCGACCGTCAACGGTAGAATTCACAATGGGTTTGATGAATTCATCGGTCACTTTTTCATCATAACTCTCCTGGATGGCGCGCGTCATGTTGTCGCTCTGGCGACCCTCGCCATTCACCAGTTGGTCGTAGGCCAACTTGATGCGGTCCCAGTTCTTGTCACGGTCCATGGCATAATAACGGCCAGTTATTGTCGCCACCACACCCGCCGACTTGGCACAATGGGCCTCCACGTCGGCCACAAAACCCTTGCCGCTCTCGGGGTCGGTATCACGGCCGTCCATGAAACAGTGGATGAACACATCTTTCAGCCCATAGTCCTTTGCCAGGTCGCACAAGGCATACAGATGGTCAATCGAACTATGCACGCCGCCCGTTGATGTCAGCCCCATGAAATGGATGCCCTTACCCGTCTGTTGGGCGTAAGTGAAGGCGTTCACAATTTCCGGGTTGCGTTTGATGGACCCGTCAGCGATAGATTTGTTAATCTTCACCAGGTCCTGGTACACCACTCGGCCGGCACCGATGTTGAGGTGCCCCACCTCGCTGTTACCCATCTGCCCGTCGGGCAAACCCACATTTTCGCCACTTGCCTGGAGTTGGTTGTTTGGATAACGCGCCAACAGATAGTCCCAGTAAGGAGTGGGCGTATAATAAATGGCATTACTCTTGGCATGAGGGCCTACGCCCCAGCCGTCAAGAATCATCAATAAAGCTTTCTGTCCCTTCATTTTTTCTTTCTTTTCAAAAATGCACCAAATGATAATTTCATGCAAATTTAGCTATAATTCCCGAATAATAAGCCAGTCATTATAAAAAAGACCGATAAAAACACCAGATAGTAGTCAAAAGCCCTATTGCAAAGTGCCAAATAGGTAGTCATCTTTCATGGGCTTGAAAATTTGGTGAGTGCCAAGCACATCATTTTTTATTGTACAAACGGGCGTAACAAAGGCGGCCCCACATGGAGCCGCCCAGGTTACAGCGTGTCGCTGCACGATTATTTCTCTTCTTCTTTCTTGCCGAAAGTGTCCTTGAGGAAGTCAACAGCCTTGTCGACCATTCCTTCAACTTTGTCGTCAAGCGAATCGGGAGTGATTGATTTGCCCACTTCCACGGCTTTCTTCTTCAGTTCATCAGCGTTTTCCAGCAAATCACCGGCCTTCTCACCGATGAAGTCCTTTGCCTTGTCCACCAATTCACCGGCATCGCCCACCTTATCGCCAATAAAATCTTTCGCAGCATCTAAGATGCCTTTTTTCTCTTCTGCCATAGTTTCTTGATTTTTAGTTTGCGCCTACTCCCTTTCGAGCGTTTCGGCCATCTCTTTCGCTTGCGAAATTACATAATTAAATTGACAATTGCAACAAAATGTAATAAAGTGACGCATTTTTATCTCTACGTCTTCAAAAAATGTGGCCAACCATAAAAAAACAACGAGGAAGCCACCAATGTGAACCTCCTCATGTTTTCATCTTTGTTGTAAAGAGCTTTAAGCCTCTTTCTTGACGATGCGACGCTCTTTGATGCGAGCCTTCTTACCTGTGAGCTTGCGCAAGTAGTACAGCTTTGCGCGACGCACCTTACCGTGCTTGTTGATGGCGATATTGTCGATGAACGGAGACTCAATGGGGAAAATGCGCTCCACACCGATGTTGTCACTGATCTTGCGAACAGTAAAACGTTTCTTCTCACCTTCGCCAGTGATGCGAATCACCACACCACGGTACTGCTGGATACGTTCCTTGTTACCCTCTTTGATGCGATAAGACACTGTGATGGTGTCGCCAGGGAAAAACTCAGGAAGTTCCTTGCCTGTTGCAAATGCTTGCTCAACAACCTTAATTAAATCCATTGTTATAGGTTTTAATTCATTAATAATCAATTCGCAATATGCGCAAGCCACTCGATTTTCTTGCCAGAGATTGCGAAAAGCGGCACAAAATTACAACGATTTTTTTGTTTGGCAATGATTTTTCCCAAATAAAATTGACAATTAACAATTTATAATCATTTCGGACCCACCAATCAAGCACACGCTTCCGACCTGATTGCCCCTCGGCATCAGCCGGCACTCGCCATCATTTCCAGCCATCAAATCGCTTGAAAACTGCAGTTCTTAGAGTTGTCGAAATTCAACAAATTACACCTTTTAGTCGCTGAGATACTGCTTGATGTATAATTCACAGTTAGCCACCAACTCATCGTACCACTCCTTGCCAAAGCGTTCAATGAGCGGCTCTTTCAAAAATTGGTAAGCACGCAATCCTTGCTTACGCCCCAGCACCTCGGCACATTTGCAAATTTTCCAACGGTTATAATTGACAGCCGAATAGCCATCGTACTGTTTCACCCTAACCGGATAGAGGTAGCACGAGATGGGTTTACGCATCGTAACACGTCCCGCACGATATGCCCGTTCGATGGCGCATGAACACAATCCTCCGGGCTCATAGCAAGTAAACACGCAGTTCTTCCCGTCGATAATGGAGGTCACCAGTTCGCCTTCGGGGTCGGTATAAGCCACCCCATTCTCGCGGATTTCCTGTTGCGCGCGAGGCAAAAGATCGTTCCACACTTCGGGCAAAATGGCCTCCAGTTGTTCGCGTTCGGCCTGCGTGATGGGAGCGCCGGCATCACCCTCAATGCAACAAGCGCCCAAGCAAGTGTCCAAATCGCAGCAGAAAAACCGTTCCACCAGATCAAGACTGACCAGCGTGTTTTGGATTTGAAACATAACAATCGTATCGAAAAAAACTATTGGCGAGCATCAACTCTCGGCAATCTGCGACAGGGCGTGCTCCAACTCGGTACTGCTCAACTTTTGATGCAACTCGCCCTTATAGGCGTAGGAAATGTTACCTGTCTCTTCGCTCACCACAACGGCGATGGCGTCGGTGACCTGGGCGATGCCCAAAGCCGAGCGGTGACGCAAGCCCAAATAACGCGGCAAAGACGTGTCGTGCGACACCGGCAAAATACAGCCGGCACTCTTCACCTTATTATCCGCTATGATGAGCGCGCCATCATGAAGCGGACTGTTCTTAAAGAATATATTTTCAATCAATCGGGTATTGATGTTGGCGTCTATCATGTCACCCGTGTGTTCGTAGTCATCAAGCGGGACTTGTCGCTGGATGACAATCAGCGCGCCGGTCTTTGACTTGGACATACTCATGCAGGCATACACCACAGGCATCACCCAACGTTTGTCCTCATCGCTCGACGACTTGTGGCGAAACACCTTCGCTACAAAGCCCCAGCCTTTATGAGAACCCAGTTCTATCAAGAAACGCTTGATTTGGTCTTGGAAAAGGATCACCAAAATAAACAAACCGATGTCAATAAACTTGTCCATGATGGTGCCTATTAGCCTCATGTCTAATATTTTATACATCACCACCCACAGAATGACAAAAGCCAACACACCGATGAAGATGTTGAGCGACCCCGAATCCTTCATCGTACGATACAGATAATACAGCATCGTGGCGACCAACAAAATGTCGAGCAAGTCCTTGACTCCAAATATCGCGAATATTGAGTTCATTATAAGGAGAGTTTACTGTGTTTATTATTCCTGTTCAAAGTTTCTATCAAAGTGCAGGCTTCAACGGCAGCCCTCACGTCGTGCACCCGCAGAATGTGGGCACCCTGCAGCAGCGCCAGCGTGTTAATCACAACTGTTCCATTCAACGCGTCTTGAGGAGTGCAGCCAAGCGCTTTGTATATCATGGATTTGCGCGAGACCCCAACAAGCAACGGGACTTCCAGCGAGTGAAAGGCTTCCAAGCCCGACAACAATTCATAGTTTTGGTCCAGCGTTTTACTGAAGCCGAAACCTGGGTCAGCGATGATTTGTGTCACGCCCGCCTGCCGCCATAATGCGATGGTCTGAGCCAATTCGCTCAGCACGTCGCCAACCACATTGTCATATTGCGACAACTGTTGCATAGTCGCTGGTGTGCCACGCATGTGCATCACCACCGCAGGCACATGAAGCCGGGCGACCGTTCGGCTCATTTCCGGGTCCAACGTTCCACCCGATACATCGTTGATAACATCGACACCAAACTCTTCGACCGCCAGTTGGGCCACACGCGACCTGAAAGTATCGACCGAGACATACACATCGGGCGACACCCGTTTGACCACCTCCAGCGCCAGCGACAACCGCAAGATTTCCTCCTCAGGCTCCACCACAGCAGCCCCTGGTCTTGTGGAATAAGCGCCCACGTCTATCATGTCGGCACCTTCGGTCACCATCTGTTCGACCCGCTCCTGCAATCCCTGCTCGGTCATGCGACGACTTTCGGCGTAGAACGAGTCGGGCGTCACATTGAGGATGCCCATTACCCAAGGACGTTCAATGGTCACTTCACGGCCACGCAAGTTCAATTGATATGTCTTGAATCTATTCAGCATGAGTTGTTCGGCTTTCATTTAATACATGGGGGTCTTTGTCCATCGTTCACAACGCACCTCACTGGATGTGAGGCACCGGAGACGGCAATCCCTGCGGCCGCGGTTTCGGCGTTGACGGCGATTTCTTGGATCCTTTCTTGTGAGCGTCACCATGCGAGTCATGCGACTTGTGGCGATGAACCCGCGCAGTTCTGGATGCTTTGGCCATCGAGTCGCGCACCGCAGCCTGTTGCCGTGCGCTATCGACCTGCGTGGCCCATTGCTCCAATGCCGCCTTGTCGACAGCCGACGGCGATGGCCGATAGGTCGAAGCCGCCCACAACATGGCAACCACAACAACTATCAACGCCAACACCACCAGAGCGCCCCTGCGCTCGTGACGCGACATCGACAGGAATTCTTTCATTTTACCCATTATTGTCGCAAAAGTACTGAAAGACGAGTGAAATACAAAATGAAAACATGATTTTTTTCAATTTTATCTACAATGTGGGGATATTTTGACTGATAAAACCCTCAACAAACCGCAAACAGTGTGTAAATGCAAATAAATTTTGTTTTTCATTTCATTTGCCGTAATTTTGCAACAAACTTAGAAATGTCTATCTCATTTGTTTATGAAAACTTTTTTACGCAACATACCTGTAGGAACGCTTTCGGTGATTGCTATCGCCATCATCGCCTATCTATCGCTTGCCCGCGATCCGTTGGGCGCGTCACATGTGTCCCTGTTCAAGCATTCCGACAAAGTGGCCCATTTCCTCATGTATTTCATGGCCACATACGCTTTCACCATAGACTACGCCAAATTCAAACTGCCCCACCACACCAAGCTCAATCACGAATTGGCGCTCATGGCTAGCGCCATGCTGCTGGGACTTATCATGGAAGTGCTGCAGTTGACCATGAAAATCGGGCGTGGTTATGATATCATCGACATCTTGTTTAATTGCCTGGGGGCGTTTGCTGGATTTCTTCATCTCAAATGGAGAGGACTCAAAAATTTCCGTCACATCATGCTCCACTCTCATTCACACCATCATCACC
>JAFZRJ010000012.1 GCA_017619935.1 Muribaculaceae bacterium
ATTATTGACAACACCTACGAATTCGCAAAGGAAAAAATAGACATCAAGGAAAAAAGCATCTCGGAAGCCGAGAGCGGACTCCTTAAATTTGCACTCAATGCACTTGCAGGACGCCTGATTAAAAACCGATGTAAGTTGCATAAGAACTCAACATATCAGATGGTGAACAGCGACAAAGGAAACTGGGCCAAAGTGAGTGTTGCCGTCGACTCCACTGGCAGGCAAATAATCAGTGATTCCGTATCGGTGCTAGGATTTATCGATGAAGACAAAGCTGGCGGCAAACGCACAGTCTCGTTCAACGAATGGCTCTTTTACAAGCATCTTAATATAGCCAATGAGAAGAACGAGAAGAAGAAAGAGAAAAAGCAAGCCGAGCTTGATGCCACAGAGCAAAATAGTGAGCATAGTTATTTTGAAATCTACCGCATGGACGAGAACGGTCGTTCTACAATAAGCGATTTTGTGATGCAGCAGTCGCTCGACATCGGTGTATTCAAACGCACAAAGAAGAAATATATCCTCATCATAGAGTCGTTTGCCACCGAGACGGCTTATATCGACAAAAAAGAGTTTAAGCAGACCCGCAAGGATAATGATGTGGATAAGAGCTATGACGACCTGCTGCGCTATGAGAAAGCACACAACATTCCACCGCTTGCACCAAACTTAAAGGAACAAATTGACAAATTATTCGTGAAAAAATAAACATCATGCCGTGTGCGTCCGAAAGGCCTCACGGCAGTTTTTTTCGTTCCACCATTCCGTCGTGCCATGTTGATGCATTCATTCTCAAGGCAACGTTGATGCCAGAATGGAACACCGAGAAGGAGTTTAATCGCCCCAATTCCTCTAAAGAAGAAGAGGGTACTACCCAGAAAACCACCCAGAAAACCACCCGGAAGATTTCCTAAGTTTAAAAAAATAGTCAATTGTCTCATAGCCCAACCAACATTAAGCCGAAAGGAACTTGCTATTCAAATTGAGGATATAACAGAGGACGGCATCAAATATCATCTCAAGAAACTTCAACAACTGGGAATTATTACCCGTGTATGCCCTGATAAAGGAGGCCATTGGGAAGTACTACTAAAGTGACAATTCTAATGATGGCACAAGAATTGGTGGGTGTGTGTAATTTTTTTGTGTTGAAAATTAGGATATTTCAAACTATGTGCGTAAATTTGCAGAGAAACATTCACCAATATTAAATAAGCATGAAGTATTACATTGCCGAAAATGGCCAGCCCGCAGGGCCATTTGAATTAAATGAGTTGCTTGAGCATGGCGTGACCATGAACACTCAACTGTGGAACGAGACGTTGCCTGGTTGGACTGCCGCCAGCAATATTCCTGAAGTGATGAACTTGTTGAACGCGCCCCTACCGCCTGTGCCACAATATGAGCAGCCGGTCTATGAGCAGACACAGCAGTATGTCCAGCCCCAGCAGCCGCAGCAGCCTCAGTACGCTCAGCAGCAATACGTCCAGCCGCAGCCTCAACCGCAGGTGCAGTATGGCCCTCAGCCGCAGTATGCCCAACAGCCCTATCAGCAGCCGGCAGGGTCGATGCCTATGCCTGACACCCACATGGTGGGCGCTATTCTCACCACGCTGTTCTGCTGTTTGCCTTTAGGTATTGTAGCCATCATCAAGGCTTCGCAAGTGAGCAACAATTACAATCAGGGTAACTATAACGCTGCCGTTCAGGCCTCCAACGAAGCCAAGAAGTGGATGACATGGGGCATCGTGGGCGGACTTGTGGTTATCATCCTGTATGTGGTGTTGGTTGTGGTGCTTGGCGTAGGTGGCGCCTTGGCATCGAGCTACTAAGCCTCATTTACTTTAAGAACTCATGGCGGGTTGCGAAGCGAAAGTTTCGTGACTCGCTTTGTTTTTTTGGATAAAAATAGGCATTATTCAAAAAATGTGTGTAAATTTGCAGTCAAACATTAGCTCAACATCATTATGAAGTATTATATTGCCGAAAATGGCCAGCCCGCGGGGCCGTTTGAATTGAACGAGTTGCTCGAGCATGGCTTGACTGTGAATTCACAGGTCTGGAATGAGTCCATGATGGGTTGGTCATCTGCCAGCGACGTGCCGGAAGTGATGAACTTGTTGCACAGCATGCAACAACCCGAGCAACCTGCTTATGAGCAGCCACAGCAGTACGAGCGACCTCAATATGGCCAGCCTCAACCGCAGCAATACGAGCCGCAATACCAGCCACAGCAGTATGAGCAGCCACAATACGGCCAGCCACAGCAATACCAGCAGCCTCAGTATGGCCAGCCGGCCTACGGACAGCAGGGAGGGTACTATGCACAACCGCAGTATGCTCCCCAGCCCAAAGGTCTCATGCCCAATGACTGGAAAGTCGCCAACATTATTATCACAATTATGAGTCTGTTATGCTGCTGCAATCCGTTTAGTTTGATAACGGGTATCATCGGCATCGTGAAGTCGGGGAATGTTCGCACATTCTATAATGCCGGCAATCAAGCCGAGGCCGAGAACGCTGCCAGCAGTGCCAAAATGTGGTTCCTGATTTCGCTGGCAATACTTGTGATAGGACTCATTGTTTCGATTATTATTGTTATCAGTACGCCCGAATTTTCTGAATCCTTCAAGGAGGGCTTTGAAGAGGGTACCGTGCTTTAATGATTTGTATATGATTTTTGTTGTTTCGGGAAAAACCGATATTTAAAAAGAAATTCTCATGAAACGTATTTTTTTGTTTTCGTTAATGTCAACGCTGGCCCTTCTGTCGATGGAAGCTGCCAGCATCACGTCGGACCAAGCGCTTGAAGTGGCCCAGGCGTTTATGGGTCAACATCAAGCTCGTTATATGCCTTCGGCAGGTGCCATGTCGCTGGATTTGGTCAGTGAGGCCAAGGCTGCTACGGGTGTTACCGATTATTATGTGTTTAACCGTGGCACCAATGGTGGCTACGTCGTGGTAAGCGGTGATGACCGCACCATCCCAGTGCTGGGATACAGTACTACCGGAACCTTCGACACCAGCAACGTGCCCGAAAATATGCGTTGGTGGCTTGGAGAATACCAGCGTCAGATAGAGTGGCTACGCAATCATCCCGAAGCCTCTCCACGCCAAGACCTGCAGTTGTCGTCTACAGTCGAGCCTTTGCTGGCCACGCAATGGAATCAGAGTCCTCCCTACAACCTCTATTGCCCCGAAGTTTATGGTACATCGTCGGGTCGCGCTTGGACCGGATGTGTGGCGACAGCCACCGCCCAAATCATGAAATACTATGAGTGGCCCGCGCAAGGACGAGCCAGTCACAGTTATTATTGGGTTAATGAAGACGGCGAGCCCGTGGAGTTGAGTGCCGATTTCAGTCAGTCGCATTATCAGTGGTCCGATATGGCCAATGGTTACGCCTACGACAGTGACTGGAATTTCTATGTGTTGAACGATGAAGGTTACTTCTTGGCCACGCAGGAACAGCAAGATGCCGTCGCTCAACTGATGAGTGACGTGGGTATCGCGATGAATATGAAGTATGGCAGCAGTGGCAGCGGCACAGGCTCTTATAATGTGATGAATGCCTTGCTGACTTATTTCGACTACGACGAATCAATGCAGTATTATTTGCGTGATGATTATACTGAAGGTGATTGGGACGCCATGTTGCGCAGTGAGTTGGATGAGGCTCGCCCCATCTATTACAGTGGCAGCAATACCAACGCGGGTCACGCCTTCGTGTTTGACGGATATGACTCGAGGGGCTATTTCCACATTAATTGGGGTTGGGGAGGCACTTCCGACGGTTATTTCGCCAGTACGGTGCTGAATCCAAGAGATCAGGGCGCAGGTTCCTCCGAAGGAGGCTATAATATGGGCCAAACGGCAATTGTGAGTATCAAGCCTGCTACTGAACCGAGCGCAAATTTGTCGCTTGTCCGTGATTTGGAACCCTATGCCGAAGTGATGCCGGCCAATGATGTGCGCGCCAAAGTGGAGCTTGAGGCTGTGGGCGCTGACTTGGAGAATTGTTATGTGCTGATGTGGGTGTTGACTCCCGAATACCGTGTGTTGGGTTATGAGTACAAGCCCATCTCTCTCAAAGCAGGCGAGAAGAAGGTGTTCACCTATAACTTCTCTGTCGAGGCCAATGAAGGTGATATTTGTTACTTGGCGCTCCATAATCCGTATTACAATTACGGCTACATCTGGGGTGGCGTGTCGTCCTTCGTGATTGGTGACTGGGAAACTCCGCCCTACGAGGTGGGTGATGTAACCGGCGACGAAAAGGTGGACGTGAGCGACGTGAATGCCGCCATCAATATCATCCTTGAGCACATGACGAGGGATGACTATCCTGGTAATGCCGACTTGACCGGCGACGACAAAGTGGACATCTCGGATGTGAATGCCATCATCAACATCATTCTGGAGAATTGAGTGTTGATGTAGTCCAAAAGGTCGGAATCGTCCGATAATTACATGATAAAGAAACCAGCCTTGCGCCACTGGGGAGCAAGGCTGGTTTGCTTTATCGATACTCGCGTCGCGATTAATCGGTGCACTTGGCGTGAATGAACTCGCGGTTGAGACGGGCGATGTTGCTGAGTTTGATGTTCTTGGGACACTCGGCTGCGCAGGCACCGGTGTTGGTGCAGTTGCCGAATCCCAGTTCGTCCATCTTGCTGAGCATAGCTTTCACGCGTTTCTTCGCCTCGGCACGGCCTTGGGGCAACAGGGCGAACTGGCTCACCTTGGCGCTCACGAAGAGCATGGCCGAACCGTTCTTGCAAGCTGCCACGCAGGCGCCACAACCGATGCACGAAGCGCTGTCCATGGCCTCGTCGGCATCCACTTTCGAAATGGGGATGGCGTTGGCATCCTGGGCACCGCCAGTGTTGAAACTTACGTATCCGCCGGCCTGCTGAATTTGGTCAAGCGCGTTACGGTTCACCATCAAATCTTTGATGACGGGGAAAGCAGCCGAGCGCCAGGGCTCAACGGTGATGGTGTCGCCATCGTTGAAGCGGCGCATATAGAGCTGGCAAGTGGTGGCGCCGGTGGCCGGTCCGTGAGGATGGCCATTGATATACAGCGAGCACATGCCACAGATGCCTTCGCGGCAGTCATGATCGAAGTGGATGGGTTCTTCGCCCTTCTCGACGAGTTGTTCGTTGAGGATGTCAAGCATCTCGAGGAACGACGTGTCAGTAGGGATGTCAGACATTTCGTAAGTCACGAATTGTCCCTGAGCCTTAGGAGATTTCTGTCTCCAGACTTTAAGCTTGAAGCTGATGTTTTTCTCCATAGTGCTATTTAGTTTTTATAGTTACGTGTTTGAACCTTAATGGCCTCGTAGTGTAACGGCTCCTTGATTTGTGTGGGAGCGGTCTCGTCGTCGCCGTTGTACTTCCAGCAAGACACATAGAAGTAGTTCTCGTCGTCGCGTTTGGCTTCGCCTTCCTCGGTCTGATATTCCTCGCGGAAGTGTCCACCACAGCTCTCGTTGCGGCTCAGTGCGTCGTAAGCGATGAGTTCGCCCATGGTGATGAAGTCACGCAGACGGAAAGCCTTGTCCAACTCGTTGTTCATGCCTTCTTGGTCGCCAGGGATGAAGAGGTTGGTCTCAAATTCCTTGCGCAACTCTTTGAGTTTTTGCAACGCGGTTTCAAGTCCTTCCTTAGTGCGACCCATACCGACATATTCCCACATGATGTGGCCCAACTCCTTGTGGATGCTGTCGACCGAGCGCTTGCCCTGGATGCTCATGAGTTTGTCCAAATTGTCTTGAACGGCTTTTTCGGCGGCATCAAATTCCGGAGTGTCGGTAGTGAAGTGAGGCACCGTGATTTGGTCGCTCAGATAATTCTGGATGGTGTAGGGCAGTACGAAGTAACCGTCGGCCAGACCTTGCATCAGCGCCGAAGCACCGAGGCGGTTTGCGCCGTGGTCACTGAAGTTACATTCGCCGATGGCGAAGAGGCCTTTTACGCTCGTCTGCAACTCATAGTCAACCCAGATACCGCCCATCGTGTAGTGGATGGCGGGATAAATCATCATGGGGTTGTAGTATTTTTCGCCGTCGATTTCGTTGGCGAGTTCGCCTGGGTTCACATCGGTGATTTCTTCGTACATGTCGAAGAGGTTGCCGTAGCGCTGGCGAATCACGTCAATGCCGAGGCGGTTGATGGCTTCGCTGAAGTCAAGGAAGACGGCAAGACCCGTGTTGTTCACGCCGAAGCCTTTGTCGCAACGCTCCTTGGCGGCACGGCTGGCCACGTCGCGGGGCACGAGGTTACCGAAGGCGGGATAGCGACGCTCCAAGTAGTAGTCGCGGTTCTCTTCGGGGATGTCGCTGCCCTTGATTTCGCCTGCTTGCAGTTTCTTGGCGTCCTCAATGTTCTTGGGCACCCAGATGCGGCCGTCGTTACGCAGTGACTCAGACATGAGCGTGAGTTTCGACTGCTTGTCGCCGTGCACCGGGATGCAGGTGGGGTGGATCTGTACATAAGCAGGGTTGGCAAACATGGCTCCCTTGCGATAGCAGGCCATTGCGGCCGAGCAGTTGCAGGCCATGGCGGTGGTCGAGAGGAAATAGGTGTTGCCATATCCGCCAGTGGCGATAACCACTGCATGGGCGGCAAAACGCTCGA
>JAFZRJ010000013.1 GCA_017619935.1 Muribaculaceae bacterium
ACAATTATTCCGACCAACAAATCAAGCAAATACAATACAAAATCAATGCAAGACCAAGAAAGAAACTCGGCTACAAAGCTCCAGTACAAACTTTTTTCTTACCTTTGCAAACGTAGTTGCATTTTGGAGTTGAATCTTCCAAGAATAAAATTTGGCACGATATTTGCACAATTAAAAAAATAGTTGTACCTTTGCAACGAGAGACTTTGTAATGCTGCCCCTTGGATTGCAGTTCCTTGCGGTTTAACGGTTACAAGGTCTTTTATTTTACTAAAAAATCCAAGATGGAAGGACTATCGCTAATGCTATATATCAGATTTTCTCCATTTGGATATTCTTTAACAAGAACCCATGATGGTTTCCCACAAATTTTTGTTTCAAATAAATGCGTTTTTATAACGACATTATGCCTATCATAAGCATATCCACGATATTCCATCTTTGGCAACTCTTCGTATATCTTAAGCAGTAATTCATTTTTTTCTGCATAAAACTCATGTGGCTAGTTTATCCATTCTTTTATTCCTCTGTTTGATATTCCTATAGATTTACCTTTGAGTGATTCGTGTGTAATTGTTTTTTCAGTAAATGGTTTTGCCTCTATTTTTATCTCAGCCCTACGCTTCTTAACTTCTTCGCTTAACTCAATCTTCCCACCTGTAATTCCGCCACTTTTGTTTGTCGTTCTTATAGAAATACGAGGTGTTGCCGTTCCGCTTTTCTTCATTACCTGCGTGAGAGGCTTATCATGTGACCATGTCCCTTTCCCAGTAGCAGGAATTAGGTTGTCCACTCGTTTGATTAGGATTCCACGACTCGTCTGTATATTATCAAGGTAGTACTTTAAGTCGTGAAGTTTACCTGTCTGTGGGTCGTATATGCGTAACGTGCCATCTTTTAGCCTTTCACAAGTGACTATATGGCCTCCCCTGCCTCCTTTCCATGAAAATTCCATGTGATAACGACCTTCATCAGCAGTCATTTTCTCAAAATCAGCGGCAATAACCTTCTTTGATTTCGGCTTCAGATGCCATGTACCACGTTTTATTTCTAAATCTCCACCAGCACGGAGCATGACTGGAGGTTTGCCAGTCTTCGGGTCAATCCAAAGCATCGTTGTGTCGTATGACAACTTTTCTTGCAGTTTAGTTGAAAATGCCAATGTTTCAAGGTCAAATCCTCTTCTGCGCATCTCATAAGTCATCACGCACGACTGGCAGTTGATACGATACTTACCATCTTTAATGAAATTCGGGTTTGGTCTGTCTTGATTAGCCTCAATGTGAGACATGGATAAACCTCGTTTAACACCAAGTTCTTTCTCAACCTCGGCAAAGTTAGCCACTTGCTCATCTGTATATTTGCGCAAGTCTTGTCTAATCGCCCAACGATTTTGAATTTCTGCAATCTGTTCGGGTGTTCGTGCCGCATGTCGTTGCTTTGCAATCTCCTGCGGAGTAAGAGTCTTTTCTACCTCAATTGATGTAGTTGTACCACTAATCTGTCGTTGGTTGTCTCGCAAAAAATATGGCTGCGACTTGGCACGGGCGATGCGTTCCTCATTGTTCTCCATCCAGTCCTTGAAGTTGTCGGGAAGTTCGTTGATAGCATTCTCACTATCGCTGGGGTCGGATGGTGCTTCGCCGTTGAGGATGCGCTGGTTGTCGGCCATCCTCTCCTCCTCGGTCTTGAGGATGGACGTTGCGATGCAGCGGCAATGCGGATGCCACCCAGTGAACTTGAAGTCCTTGGGGTACTTGCCTTTCAGTTCATCGCAGATGTCAAAGAACGTACCAGCTGGCACTCCCTTGCAGTTGTGGTTGTTGCTTAACTGCACCTCAATGCCGACAACGAAGTCAAGGTCTTTCCACCGCTCATAGTCTGCCGTGGATTTGCATTTACGGGTGATTTGACGTAATTTTGTAGGCTAAAATTGCCAGTGAACCGAAATGAAGTATTTTCTCATAGCCGGTGAAGCATCGGGCGACCTGCACGGGTCGGAACTCATCAAGTCGTTGTGTGAGCAGGACCCACAAGCCGACTGCAGTTTCCTGGGTGGCGACCTCATGGCCGCAGCCACAGGACTCGCCCCCATCGTTCACTACCGCGACATGGCCTACATGGGCCTCACTCAGGTAGTGAGACACTTGCCTTCCATTTTGGGCTTTATGCGTACCGCCAAGCAACACATCACGCAATGGCGACCCGATGCGGTGGTGCTCATCGATTACCCGTCGTTCAACCTCAAGGTGGCAAAGCACGCCCACAGCCTGGGCATTCCCGTCTTCTATTTCATTTCGCCCAAAGTGTGGGTGTGGAAGGAGTGGCGCGTGAAAGACATCAAGCGATGGGTTGATGAGATGCTGTGCATCTTGCCATTTGAGCCCGCTTTTTACAGCAAGCACAACTACGAAGCCACCTATGTGGGCAACCCCACGATGACCGAAATCAAGCACGCCATCACGACGTTGCCCGACCGTGAGGCTTTCTGCCATGAGCATGGTCTGGACCCGAAGCGCCACATCATAGCGTTGGCACCAGGGTCACGCGTCAAAGAAATCAGTGAAAACTTGCCACCCATGCTTGCCGCAGCCAGCCGGCATAAGGATTGCCAAGTGGCACTGGCGGCAGCGCCCAACATCGACGCGGCGCTCTACAGCAGTCTGCTGGGGAATGCTCCCGTGACCATTGTCAACCAAGCCACATGGCCTTTACTGAGGTCGGCACGGGTGGCGCTGGTCACCAGCGGAACGGTAACTCTCGAAACAGCCATCTTGGGCACGCCGCAAGTGGCATGCTACCGAATGAACGGCAAAAAATGGCTCTATCAGTTCATGCACCGGTTGTTGAAAGGCAAATATGTGACTTTGCCCAATATCATCAATAATGAAGCGACGATTCCTGAGTTACTCGTTCACAACTGCACAACCGAAAATATCGACAGCCAACTCACGGCACTGCTTTCCGACGGACCAGAGCGACAAGCGCAACTCGACGGCTATGCACGCATGGAAAGCATGCTGGGCGAACAGAACTGCTGCATTGAGGCGGCGCAACGCATCATCAACCGATTGAACAGATGAAAATCGTAAGGACACGACATATCCCGTTTGGACATTTCTCGGCCATCAACCTGATGGGCATTCTCTTTGTGCATCCGGGCGTGTACCTGTCCAACGAACTCATCAACCACGAGCGCATCCACACACGGCAGATGCTGGAACTGGGCATCATCTTTTTCTACCTCATCTACGTGATTGAATGGCTCGTGAGGCTCATCATGCGAGGCAACGCCTATCGCAACATCTCCTTCGAGCGTGAGGCATATGCACATCAGCGCGACCTCAATTACTTGAAGCACCGGCGACCCTACGCCTGGATTTCACGCATGAGGTCAGGCTCCCGACTCCCTAAAGACAACCGAAAATCAACCGATTAATCTACTATAACAATGGATATCAATCTTAAAGCCGACAAGGCGGAATTCATAGAATTGTTACGTTCCACTGGGCGCGAAGGAGTGGACGACCTCATCGAGTACCTTGATGAGGGCAAAAACCACTTTTTCACCGCTCCCGCAAGCGTGAACCACCACCTGAACCACGACGGCGGACTGCTGCGTCACTCGCTCAACGTGTGCCATGCGGCACTCAAACTGCGTGAAATGGTCCTCGCCGAGCGACCCGAACTTGAGTCGCAACTGAGCAGGGCCAGCGTCATTATCGCCTCGTTGCTTCACGACATCTGCAAGGCCGACATTTACAAACCCGCCATCAAAAAGAAAAAAGACCCAAACGGGCTGTGGGTGGACGTTGAATCTTATAATGTGGATTACCGTAACTTCCCCATGGGACACGGCGAGAAATCGGCCATCATGGCGCTGTGGGGCGGGCTTGACATCACACAGGAAGAACTGCTCGCCATCAGATGGCACATGACGGCATGGGACCTGCCCTTCCAAAGCGTCGAGGCTGGCAAATGCCTGAACACCGCACGCGACGAGCATCCGCTGTGCTCGCTGGTGCAACTTGCCGACGGCATTGCCGCCAACCTTTTTGAATACGAAGACAACGACTTAATCTGAAAATTATGCGCAAGATATCTATCATATCGCTCTCACTGATTATCGCATTGTCCTGTTGGGGCATCACCAAGCAAGAAGCCGTCGATTTATTTGCCGGGCACCCCTCGTTGAAACACGCCTCGGCCGGTGTTGCGGTCATGCAACTTGATTCCAATAAAGTGATTGCCAGCAATCTGCTTGACCAGGCCATCACCACCGCCTCGACCATGAAGACCGTGACTTCGACAGCGGCCCTGGAGACACTGGGTGGCGACTTCAGGTTTGAAACGCAAGTGCTCCTGCGGGGCAAGGTGGCTAACGACACGCTGCATGGCGATATCGTCGTGGTGGGCAGTGGAGACCCCACCCTTGGCTCACGGCACTTCCCGAAAAATCCCAACATTGTCAAGGAAATCACGCAAGAACTCAAAAACCGGGGCATTAAGGTGATTGAAGGACGCGTGCTGGCCGACGACAGCCTCTACCCTTACCCACCTTACAGCATCCACTGGGATGTGGGCGACCTGGCATGGGACTACGGAGCGGCCGTGCACTCTATCAATTATTGCGACAACGTGGCCAACGTGAGTTTCCGCGTGGACAAATGGGGGCGATTCTCCACATTCACCACCCGGCCACACCTGAGCGATGTGCAGGTCATCAACCGAATGCGGTTTAACTCGAGCCGTGAGAACATCGACTTTGCGCTGGAATATGCGATGCCGGCACTGGTACTCATGGGACCCGTGTGCCCCGGCAGCTACAACCTCACCTTTGTCAATCCCAACCCTTCACAACTGCTCATCGACAGCGTGTCGAACAGCCTGACCCGTTCTGGCGTCAAAGTGATGGGGCGCAACGACGTCTTCTCGCACAGCGGACGGCCTGTCAGCGAAATACTGTTGTCGCATTACTCACCGGAACTGAACGACATCATCATATCGCTGCTTGACCGTAGCGACAATATGTTCACCCACGCCCTACTACGGGCAGTGGCGGTGCGCGACAAGAACTGGAAAAGCAGTGGCGACCTCGACCGCACAGGTGTGGAATGCGTCAAGCAGCTCCTTAAAAACCGGGGCATCGACAGCGAAGGGCTGTTCATGCGAGACGGCAGCGGACTGGCCCGCGCCGGCAAAGCCACGCCTCACATGATGGTGCAAATGCTGGCCTACATGGCACAACGAAAGTATAACGACAAAAGGCTGTGCGACCTGATGCCTAAAGCCGGAAACCGAATAGGCACTTTATTGCCATCCACGAAACTCAGCACAAACATCGTGCTCAAATCGGGCAGCATGACCGATGTGCAATGCTTTGTGGGGTATTATCCCGCCGATGACCCGCAATATGCCTTTGCCGTCCTTGTCAACAACTACACCTGCTCTCGCAAAGAACTGAAGAACCACATCGACCGGCTGCTCATCAACCTTTTCAACCCCAAGAAGTAGCCCGTTCCTAAAAAACCTTAATTCCACAGCTTGCGCCACGCCTTGCGCCACAAGTTGTGGAATTTTTTGAACAGGAGAAACCTCTTTTTGGACAAAACGTATTCTATCGAAGCCAAACCTTTCTCCTTATGTGATTTCCAAAACAAACGGTTGAAATAGGGATTCGCACTCTTGATGACGGCGGGGTTATACTTGACAACATCTTTATAATCAACCTCAGAAAATTCCAATAAAAGATTTTGCAGAATCAACTTTCCTTTTTGTGAATATAAAAACATCAACGACAGGCCTTTGTCATCGTCCAACTCAGGACGTACAGCGCCAGCACCCCAGAAATCGGCTAACAACACGTCAGCGCCACTTCTCCCAGCCTTAAAATGACAATGATAGCATGCCGGCCGTAAGTATAAATCATTAAGAAAACCTTTCATGAACATGTTGTCTTTGAAAAGTTCCTTATGGCATACATGGTCTTGACAAATATAGAAATTATAGTTTTTCCATCCGTTAGATTTCTCCCTGAATGACAGTTCCTTGACCGCACCTTTCTCGGTGTTTTCACTAAGATATTCTTTCCAAATCAAAGGACTTGGAACACCATGGCAAGCGACTTCAACGGTCAGAAGACGCTCATATTCTTTTTTCAAATAATGTTTTAAGCCAGCAATTTGGCATGGAGTACCCGAGAATAGCACCATCCTGCCCTGCTCAAGAAATTGCTCCGCCTTCACATAGTAGTCACCGATGACCGACTGCACGTATTTGCTGCCGCGAAACGCAGCAATGCCTTCAATGGTCTCGGTGTAGTCATGAACGACCTCCCAACTCTCATTGAATCTCGCTCCGAAAACAACACCACTATTCTTGACGACATACTCGGCAAGGGCAGTGAAAACCCCACCCGAAGAACTTTTCAGCCTGATACCATCATCAGGATTCATGGCGGCATAGGTCATGACCGGCTTTTTCTTTTCTGCGCTGTCGAGCACAGGACATACCTGCTCGCACACATGGCAATTCACACACGCCTCCTGATCAACATACGGATACAGAAATCCTTGCTCATCGGTTTTCAATGAGATGCATCGCTTCGGGCATCGTTGCTCGCAAGCCCCACATCCGCAACATTGTTTTTTGTCTTTGATGTCAATCATTTCAATCTCAGTCTTTTGAGGGGTGTAAACACCAGGTCACGCTCGTATTGATTCATGGAAAAACGCCAGAAAAGAGGAATGTAAATGATTGAGAAAACGAGCCCGGCAATCAAGAATCTGGCAATGCTGTCGATTTGGAACTTCGACAACATGAAGACTGTGGCAATGACGACCAGACAGGGAACGACACTCATCTTGAGGATCTCTTTCCAAAAACGCATCATGTCAATCCCCTGCTTTTTCTGGTAATAGATGTTCAGAATAATAATCTGTCCTATTACCAGCGCCCCTGATATGGCCCAGGCACAACCCACACCACCGTAATACTTAGCCAGAGGTATCTGGAAGCAAAGGCTCACCAAAGCAATGACGATATACAGCAAGGAACGGAACTTCATCTGATTGCGAGCCTGCAGAATGACAATTCCCATGTTCTGAATCAGAGGTATGGTCAACGGGACCATAAAAATCAAAGCAATCAAATAGGCGTCTTGGTAATTCTTGCCTGCCCAGATATTGATGAAGCCCTCACCGAAAACAATGAATCCGCTAAGAATAAACGCCAAGATGCAGTATTGTATCCGGCCTGTGCGAATGAACAAATCGGAGACTTCTTTCTCACTGCCTTTTTTTGTCACCATTGCCGTCACACGCGGCAAGAACACGCCCGAAATCGCCGTTGAAAACGTCATATAGATACCCTCAATATGAACCGCGACCGAGAAGATGGCTATGGCAACCGTACCAGAAAACGCCCCCAAGATAAATTGGCCCGTTGACCAATATATCCTATCCATGATCACATTCAAGAAAATCCAAAACGAATAAACGGCAATTTCACTGAACAGTGACCATTTGATTTTTGTGAAGCGGATTTTGACGTTCAGTTTCTTACGGCAGTAGAAGATGTTGATGCCCAGCGTGACGAAATTGAACACCGTGTTCACCACAACCATGGCGACAGCCTTGTAGCCGAAGTGCAGCAACGCAATCATCACGGCAATATTCAACAAAATCCTTGCAATCTGTATCAACCGCAGAAACACAAAATTCTCGTATGCTGTTATGATGGCACCATAAATGCTCAAGGGGAATGAAAACGCCAGGTTAAATATCATCAGCAACACGATAATCTTCGTTCGCGACAATTCCGTGGCGGTGAGTGTCGCGCCAAACATCGTATCAAGCGAGAAATACAAAATGACGCCTGCCAGCAACACCAGAAGACATATCACCGAATACATTTTGGTGAACATCCCGAACAACTCATATTGCTCTTCTTTTCTGTCTTCCGAACGATATTTGGCTGTGTATCTGATGACCGCATTTCCAAAGCCAAAGTCAAGCATTGACAGATATGCAATCACTGAGGATGCCAGTGAGTAAATGCCATACTCACTCTGCCCAAGCATACGCAACATATATGGCGTATAAAGGAGCCCAGTTAAGGCATTCAGCCCTAAAATGATATAATTCAGGGCCGCTCCCGCTTTTAATTGATTAACTGTCTTCAACTTGAATACCTGTAATATTAAAATTCCGGCGTTAATAGCCCATCAACACACATCGGCCACTCAAGCCAGCTTCTTTGTAGAAAAACAGCTATTTTGTGCATTAACGTCCATAAACGGTGCAAAGTTAAACATTTTTTTCACTACCAGCAGAATAAAACCATTTATAATTGAATTCGGCGAAATGAGCTTGTCCGTTTTTGGGTGGGTCTTAACCCAGCTAGCAGTATCAGGAAAAACTGGCAAATTATCTTTTAGAGTTAAAAAAGTGGCTTGTTTCAAAAAAAATTACTATTATTGCAGTCGATTTGATTTCAACTTAACACATCAAGAGCTATGGATATCGCTTTAGCAAAGATACTGACGTCAGTCTACGAGCTTGAAGGACTGCTTCTTGTGGCCGACAAACATGGCGACGAAACGCCTTCAATCGTGTTTGAACGCATTCGTGATCACGCTCGCACCATTCACGAGATGGTGGCGTTGCTTGAAGAGCCTACCAATGATGAGCCCGAGGTGCGACAAGAGCCTCAAGAACTCACTCCACCCGAGCCCGGTGCCGAGCCTCCCGCGTTCCATCCACAACCCGCCGAGCCCGTCGCCTATTCCGACGATAATGAAGTGGAAGAAGACGACCGCCCCTCGCTGTCGCCCGAAGACGAGCCTAAAGAGGTTTTCACTTTTAATATACCTGCCGACAACAGCGATATCCCGTCAAGCGGCATGAGTGTCGAAGAAAAACTCCAACGCTCCTTGTCAAAGGACTTGCGAAAAGCCTTCTCGGTCAACGACCGCTTCCGCTTCAAACGAGAACTTTTCGGCAACAGCGAGGCCGAGTTTGTTGACGCCATCAATATGATAGAATCCATGCATTCCTATTCCGAGGCGACCGACTATTTCCTGGGCGACCTGGGTTGGGATGAAGACGTGACCGAAGTGGCCGAGTTCCTCAACATTGTAAGACATCACTTTGATGAATAAATGGCTGGCAAGCTCTACATAGTGCCCACCCCCGTCGGCAATCTTGACGACATGACTCCTCGCGCCGTTGAGGTACTCAAGCAGGTGTCGTTGATTCTTGCCGAGGACACCCGCACCAGCAGCGTGGTGATGAAGCACTTTGGCATTGCCACACCCATGCGGGCGCACCACAAGTTCAACGAACACGAGACCCTCCCCTCCATCATCGAGAGTCTGAAAGCCGGTGAAGTTATCGCACTGGTGAGCGACGCAGGCACCCCCGGCATCAGCGACCCGGGATTCCTCATCGCGCGCGAATGCCGCCGTCACGGCATCGAAGTGGAAACTCTGCCTGGCGCCACGGCTTTTGTTCCGGCATTGGTCAATTCTGGGCTACCCTGCGAGCGATTCACCTTCGAAGGTTTCCTTCCGCAAAAGAAAGGACGTACCACTCGCCTCGAAGAACTCAAGACACAGCAGCGCACTATGATTTTCTACGAATCACCCCTACGGCTGCTCAAAACACTGCAACAACTGGCCGACAGCTTTGGCCTCGAACGGGAAGCGTCGGTTTCTCGCGAGATTTCAAAACTGCATAACACCACCCATAACGGGACCCTCGGCGAACTGATTGACTATTTCTCAGCCAACGCCCCACGTGGTGAGATTGTGATTGTCGTGGCAGGCTGCGAGCCGCCCCACTCGGGCAAAGTGGACAAATATGCCCAGTTCAAACAGACACATATAAAACAACATAGCAATGAAGAAGATTAAGTACTTTGTCTTAGGCATTATCGCCATGGCACTGATGCCTTCATGCCGTGACAACGCCTCCAACGAGGAATCGCAACGTCAAGATTCCATCAACACCGAGCTCAACGACTCGCTGGCCACCGTGCTCGCCGAGAAAGACAGCCTCATGTCGTTGATGAACGAAATCAATGAAGGCATGGTTCAAATCAAGCAGATGGAAGACATCGTGTCGGTACAAGACCTGAGCCGGGAAACGCCCGACCGCAAACAGCAACTGCGCAACGACATGGTTGCCATCCAGAAGGCCATCGCTGAACGTCAAAAGAAGCTCGACGAGTTGGAGAAAAGGCTCAAGCAATCGACCAACTACACGGCCGACATGAAGAAAACCATCGAGAGCATGAAGCAACAACTCGCCACCCAGCAAAGCACCATCGACGACCTCACGCGACAGCTGGCGGCTGCGCACGTTGAAATCAGCAACCTGAACACCCGCGTCGATTCGCTGAAAAACGTCAACACCGAGGTCACGCGCGAAAAGACCGAAGCCCAAGCCGAGTCGAAAAGACTGGAGAACGAGTTGAACACCTGTTATTACGCTATCGGCACCAAGAAAGAGCTGAAGGCCAACAAAATCATCGAAACCGGATTCCTGCGCAAGACCAAAATCATGGAGGGCGACTTCGAGAAATCCTATTTTACCCGTGCCGACAAGCGCACGCTCAGCGAGATTCCGCTGAGCAGCAAAAAAGCCGAAGTGATGTCGAAGCATCCCGCCGGGTCCTATCATTTCAAAGACAACGGAGGTTCCAAGGTGATGGTTATCGACGACCCACAACGGTTTTGGGAATATTCCAACTATCTTGTGATTAAAATCAACTAACTAATAATTAACCTTTATGGGAATGCGCATGCTGCACACTCCCATCTTTTTTAGATTCAAGTAACAATGAAAAAAGGACTATTACTCTGCCTGGGTGTCGTGCTCACTGTCATGACACTCTCATCGAAAGCAATGGCCTCCGACGTTCAACAGGCTCAGGACTTGGCCAACCGACTGTCACCCCGACTGGCGGCGCACGTCACCTTTGTGCAAGTGCCCGCACAGGATGCCGACTACTTCATTCTTGAAGATGAAGGCGGCAAAGTGAAAATCTCGGGCAACAACGCTAATTCCATGGCTACTGGATTGGGGCATTACCTCAAAGATTACTGCAACACCACCGTTTCATGGTTTGCCGACATTCCTGTCGAGCTGCCCGACGTGTTGCCCGCAGTGGACAAAAAGGTGACCATCAAAGCCCGTGTACCACAGCGCTTCTTCCTCAACTACTGCACCTACGGTTACACTATGGTGTTCTGGCAGTGGCACGACTGGGAGCGCTTCATCGACTGGATGGCACTCAACGGTGTCAACCTGCCTCTGGCCATTACCGGCCAAGAAAGCATCTGGTACAAGGTGTGGAAAAAACTGGGAATGAAAGACGAGGAAATTCGCTCCTACTTCACCGGACCAGCCTACCTGCCTTGGCACCGCATGGCAAACATCGACGCATGGTGCGGCCCCCTGCCCAAGCACTGGCTTGAGACCCAAGAAGTGTTGCAGAAGCAAATCGTGGCGCGTGAGCGCGATTTGAACATGCGCCCGGTGCTCCCGGCCTTCGCCGGCCACGTGCCTTTGCGCTTCACTGAACTCTACCCCAAGTGCGACGTGAAGCCGCTGGAGGTGTGGGACGAATTTGAAAAGCCTTACAACACCTATTTCCTTGATTCCGAAGACCCCTTATACACCCGCATCCAGAAATTGTTCATCCAGGAACAGACCAAGGCGTTCGGCACCGACCACATCTACGGCATCGACCCCTTCAACGAGATGTCGCCCCCAAATTGGGATCCCGAATACCTGGGCCGTGTGTCGAAGCACATCTACCAGTCGCTGGCGGCTGCCGACCCCAAGGCCGAGTGGCTGCAAATGGCTTGGTTCCTCTACTACCAGCGCAAAGACTGGAACCACGACCGCACCAGAGCCATGATGCAAGGAGTGCCCGAAGGCAAAATGACCATGCTCGACTATTTCTGCGAAAACCTTGAAGTGTGGCGCATGCACAACGGCTTCTACGGACAACCGTTCATCTGGTGCTATCTGGGCAATTTCGGTGGTTCTTCAGCCATGCAGGGCAACGTGCTGGAGGCTGGCGCAAAGTTTGAAAAAGCCTATCAGGAAGCCGGCAAAGACCTCATCGGTATCGGCTCCACGCTCGAAGGACTTGACGTGCAGCAATTCCCCTATGAATACATTTTGGACAAAGCATGGAACTACGGAGTGAACGACAGCACCTATGTGGCTCAAGTCGCCGTGCGTCATGCGGGCGAAGCATCGATGCCGGCACGCGTGGCTTGGTGGTCACTGGCGAAAGACGTGTTTGTTCACTATGCCTATACCCGTGGACCACAATTCAACTTTGTGCCTCGTATGCATGAAAACGCCAAGTGGTCGCGCGACAAAATCTTTTACCAGCACGACCGCATGGTGCAGGCTTGGCTCAACTTGCTCCAGCAACCCGCCGTCAAGCGCGACGCCATGACGCTCGACATCATTTCCGCCGGGCGCGAGGCGTTAGGACTGGCATTCTCCAAAGCCAAAGAGCGTTTTGACCAAGCCTACGACAATCGTGACTTGAACGGGCTGAAGACCAACGGACAACTCTTGCTCGACATCATCGCCGATGCCGACGCACTGACTGCCCATCACCCCTATTGCACCGTGAACAAGTGGATAGACATGGCTCGCGACTACGGCAACACTCCCGAGCTGAAAGATTATTACGAGATGAATGCCCGACGGCTCATCACCACCTGGGGCGGTGACCTCGACGACTACGCTAACCGCTCGTGGGCAGGACTCATCGGCGAGTACTACTACACCCGCTGGAAAATGTATATCGACGATGTGACGGCTGCTGTGCAACAAGGACGCGAATTCAATCAAGAGGAATTTGACAAACGTCTCTTTGAGTACGAATTGTCTTGGGCCGACATGCACTCCCCCATCACGTTGCCACACGTGACCGACGTGCTCACTTTCTCGCGACATCTCGCCGACAAGTATGCCGACCTCTTGCCGTAAGTAATTAAGGTGGGGCTGTCATGAACTAGTAAACCCACCTTCACTTTTCTATTCATCAATTTTACATCTCCAAGCTGTTGCAAAACTGGTCATTCATCGCGCCACGTCTTGCAACAGCTTTGGCAAGATGTAGCCAACAAACGGTTACGCCATGAAGAAAGTCGTTGTTGCTTGTGATTCATTTAAGGGATGCCTCACCTCGCGGGAAATCGCTGAGACCATTGCCGAGGTCATCCGAGAGACCGACCCCACCATCGCTGTCGAGGCCGTGCCGGTGGCCGATGGCGGTGAAGGCACCGTCGAGGCGCTGGTAGCGGCTTGCGACAGACCCGTGCAATGGGTGAGCTGCTTGGTCGATGCACCGCTGCGGCAGCTGCCACCTGTCGAAGCTCATTACGCCATCGATGCCGATGGCACGACCGCCTATATGGAAATGGCACAAGCCAGCGGACTGACGCTCATACCGATTGACCGTCGCGACATTATGCAGGCAAGCAGCCTTGGCACAGGACAGATGATTCTCGATGCCGTGAATCGGGGCTGCAACCACATCGTGATGGGTCTGGGCGGCAGCGCCACTTGCGATGGTGCGATGGGTATTCTTGCAGCTCTGGGTGTGGAGTTTCTCGATGCCTTCGGACATCTGCTCTATCCTTGCGCCCAAAGTGTGGGACTGGTGCACGAGATTGACCTTCAAGGAATTCCCGATGACGTACTCAACACTCAATTCACACTGGTGACCGACGTCAACAATCCCCTGTGTGGGCCACGAGGCGCCGCACGCGTGTTTGCACCACAAAAAGGGGCCTCACCGCAACAAGTGGAGCAACTCGACCATGCCTTGAACAGCTACGCACGCTTCGTTAGCGACAAGGCCACCCAACCCGGAGCAGGAGCCGCAGGAGGCGTGGCGGCGGGAATGACTGCGTTCCTGCCACACTGCGCCATTGAGCCGGGTGCTGCCTTTATCTTGAAAAAAGCGCAATTGGCAAGCCGCATCGCCGATGCCGACCTGGTCATTACCGGCGAAGGACGCATCGACGGCTCTACCGCTATGGGCAAAACGCCACAAGTCGTAGCTCACCTCGCACGGCAGTGCGGGGTCCCTGTCGTGGCGGTAGGTGGCGCCGCCGCGCCCGATGTCGATGCCGTCGCTCTCGGTTTCGACCGAATCATCACCATCACTCCACCCGACACCCCACTAGCCGAAGCCTTGCAACCCGACGTGGCACGCGCCAACCTCCAACGTGCCATTACGCAGCTAATCCCCAACCTCCACTATTCAGAATAACAAAGTGGTGCGACCCTCGCCCGAGAGCCGCGCCACCAGTTTATTAATTCTAGAATCTCTAGACCAACTAGTTCCTATTGGGTGAGGATGATGTTGATGATGGCGTTCACGTCCTCGATGTCCACCTTGCCGTCACCGTTGAGGTCGGCATCGCCGGAATAGTCGGTCGGCTGCTTCAAATCGATGATGATGTTGATGGTGGCGTTCACATCCTCGATGTCCACCTTGCCGTCGCCATTCACGTCGCCAAGAACGCTGCTGCCGGGAATGTCGGCCCATGCGTTGTTCTCCCATTTCATGGGATTCCAGCGCTTTGCACGGGCAATATCAACCTGCTGAGCGGTGATCTCATTATATTCGGGTGTATCGCTGTTTACAGCGATGACGCCAAAGGTGCCTTGCGACCCTTCAGGAATAGTGCACAGGCTGTTGACCAGGTCGGTCATTTTGTCGCCCTTAATCTTGTTTCTCGTAATATAGAACTGGCGCAATGCATTACAGCCGTTCACTGAGAATGACTTGAGCTGGTTGTTCTGAAGCTGAATGGTGGTCAAGGCAGAACAGCCGCTGACATTGGCCGAGGTCAAAGCACAGTCTCGGGCATTAAGAGTGGTGAGCGAGGTGTTATTGCTGACATTTAGAGTAGTTAGAGCGCTGTAACCTGATACCGATAAAGAGGAGATACTGTTACTGGAGCAGTTGAGCTCTTTCAGCGCGTTGCAACCTTGCACGTTGAGCCCGGTGAGCTTGTTGTTGTAGCATTGTAAAGTCTCCAGTGCCGAACAACCCGTGATATTGAGGCTTGTCAAGTCGTTGTCGTCACACATGAGCAAATTCAGGTTGCTCAATCCGCTCACGTTGAGCGAGGTGAGCTTGTTTATGTTGCATCGGAGTGTTTTTAATGCGTTGAGTCCCTGCACGTTGAGCGATGTAATCTTATTGTTATTGCAGTATAAATTCTCCAGTGCGGTGCAATTCGACACGTTGAGACTTGTCAAGGCATTGTCGGCACAATATAAATAGGTGAGCTTGGGGTTGTCTTCGAGTCTAATAGTCTTTAGGCTTGACTTGCCGTAAATGCTCAGTTCGTCAAACAGGTTGTCGTTAGCTTCCAGCGTCTCAAGCCCGTTGGGCAGCCTGGGAAGCCCGGTGAGCTTATTGTGATAGCAGTCCAGCGTCTTGAGTCCGCTGGGCAGTGTGGGCAGCGTGGTGATGTTGTTGAAACCGCAGTCGAAGTATGTCACGCTGGAGGGCAGCGTGAAATTGTAGAATTTGAAGCTCGAGAGGCTCTGCATGGAGAGGGTGTTGAGCGACGAACATGCCGTGAGGTTCAAGTCTGTGAGGGCAGAGTTGCCCGAAACCTGAAGCGAAGTGAGCGTGCTGTTGTACGATAAATCGAGAATCTTCAGTTTGGTGCAGCCCATTGTGTTCACATTCGTGAGCTTGTTGTATGAGGCATAGACACGCTCCATGTTGCTGGGCAGCGTGGGCAACGAGGTGAGTTGGTTGCTTTCACACCGGAGAGAGGTGAGCGTGCTGGGCAGCGTGGGCAGCGAGGTGAGCTGGTTGCCGTAGCAGTTGAGTGAGGTGAGCGAGCTCGGTAGTTTGAGTATCACAGTGAGCCTGTTGTCGTAGCAGTTGAGCATGGTCAGCGAGTTGGGCAACGTGGGCAACGAGGTGAATTGATTAGATTGGCAAGAGAACGTCTTGAGTGAGCTGGGCAACGACGACAGCCACGTGAGAATGTTGCTGGAGCAATTGAGCGTATTCAGCGACGTGCAGCCATCGACAGAAAGATAAGTCAAGGCATTGTCCGAGCAGATGAGGGATTCCAAGCTGGTGTTGTTCTCAACATACAGGTTTTTCAAGTTGGTCATGTTTTTGATGGTCAGCGTGGTGAACTTGTTGTTGCTGCAGTTGAGATTTTCCAGCGAGCTGGGTAAAGTGGGCAATGAGGTGAGTTTGTTACTCACGCAGTAGAGCACCTTGAGCGAGCTGGGCAGCGTGGGCAACGAGGTGAGCTGGTTGTTTGCGCAATTCAGTTGCTGCAGCGAGCTGGGCAGCGTGGGCAGCGAGGTGAGCTGGTTGCTTGCGCAATTCAGTTGCTGGAGCGAGCTGGGCAGCGTGGGCAGCGAGGTGAGTTTGTTGCTTGAGCAGTTGAGTTCGGTCAAGTAAGAGAAGCGGCTGACGCCCGTAAGGTTGCTGATGTACTTGCCGCTCACGTCGAGCGAAGTGAGGTTCTGCACTTGGCTCTTGGTGAGGTACTGCTCCCGATAGCCACTGTAGCTGTCGACGCTGCACTTCGCACGCACGTCGGAGCGGAAATTGGCGTCGGGGAAGTTGGCGGTGCTGATGATCAAGCCGTAATTGTTGGTGTCAGTGAAATGCGTGTAGTAGTCATTGCCGCCAAAATAACCGCCACTGTCGTTGAAAGTGGCGTCGGCAGGCGTCACACATGCCACTCGACTACTAAGGTCCAAATTACCAACTTCATCGAGTGCCCGGAAACCATAATTGAATTTGACCTTCACATCGCTGTAGGCACCAATTTCTACCGCGAGAAACTTGTATATACCATCGTGGGTGACATTCATGCGGACATTGATATCCGAGAAAGCTAGATAGCTTTTGCTCGACTTGCCGTTGCCTTCAAAGCCGCAGGTGGCACAACTACTCAGGCTGCCGCCTGATTTCATCTTGCCCTCGATGTCCAGTGTTCCAGAGCCCTTGATGAGGACTGACACATTGTTATTCACATAAATCACGCCTCGACCATAATTCTCGCCTTCGGTCATCTTGGCATACAGCGTGCTGCCGCTGGTAACCTCGATGGTGGTGTGTTTGTCCAGATGGAGCGCATTGGCGGTTTTGCACGACACGGTGCAGGTGCCCACGAATCTTATCGTCAAGCCTGAGCAGTCGCGGTTGTGGATGCCATAGTTGCTGCCGCCACTGCGGGTGATGATCACGTTGGTGAGCGTCAGGATTTTGTTGTCGGGGTCATATTTCACCGTGCCGCCATCGATGTCGCCGCCGGTGACGTTGTTCTTGTTGTCGCTGGTGACTTCCACGCCGGCGACGTTAATCTGGTACTTGGTGGCGGCATGAATACCGAGTGTCGCCATGGCGACAAGCAGTGTTGTGAGTAAAATCTTTTTCATCGTGGTTTGTATTAAGTATATAATTAGTTATCTGGTAAATGGTTCTGGAACTGCCAGTATCTCCTGCTTTACTGGGTGAGGATGATGTTGATGATGGCGTTCACGTCCTCGATGTCCACCTTGCCGTCACCGTTGAGGTCGGCATTGCCGGGATAGTCGGTCTGCTGCTTCAAATCGATGATGATGTTGATGGCGGCGTTCACATCCTCGATGTCGACCTTGTCATCGCCGTTCACGTCGCCAAGAACACCGTCGCCAGTCCCGGGGATGTCGGACCATGCGTTGTTTTCCCATTTCATGGGCATCCATCGCTTGGCACGGGCAATATCAACCTGCTGAGCGGTGATCTCATTATATTCGGGTGTATCGCTGTTTACAGCGATGACGCCAAAGGTGCCTTGCGACCCTTCAGGAATAGTGCACAGGCTGTTGACCAACGCGGTCATTTTGTCTCCCTTAATCTTGTTCCTTGTAATATAGAACTGGCGCAATTCATTACAGCCGGCCACCGAGAGTGACTCGAGCTGGTTGTTCTGGAGCTGAATGGTGTTCAAGGTAGTACAGCCATTGACTTTTACCGAGGTCAGCACATTGTCGCGGGCATGTAGTGATGTCAGTTTATCTAAGTTGCTTACATCGAGTGTTTTGAGTTGGTTCTCGCGGCAGTCCAAGGAGGTCAAAGCCGTGCAGCCACTCACGTCAAGCGTGGTCAGCGCATTGCTGTAACAGTTGAGTGTGGTCAGGCTGGTGTTGCTGCCCACATTAAGCGTCTTGAGCGCGCTGAGGCCGGTGATGCTCAACGTACTGAACTTGTTGCTTGAGCAGTTAATGGTCTGCATCGAGTTGGGCAGGGTGCCCAGCGAGGTCAACTGATTGGACTTGCAATCAAGTGTGGTCAGGGCCGAGCAACCACTCAAGTCAAGCGAGGTTAGCGCATTGTTGTAACAGTAGATTGTAATCAGGCCTGTGTTGTTGCTGGCGTTGAGCGTCTTGAGCGCATCGTGGTTGATAATCAACAGGTAGTTGAACTTGTTGCTCGAGCAGTCAATGGTCTGCAGTGTGGTGGGCAGGGTGTCGAACGAGGTCAGCTGGTTGCTGTAACAGTTGAGTGTGGTCAGGGCCGAGCAGTTAGATACATTGAGACTGGTCAGCGCATTGCTGTAGCAGTTGAGTGTGGTCAGTGCCGTGCAGCCGCTCACGTCAAGCGTGGTCAGCGCATTGCTGTAGCAGTTGAGTGTGGTCAGGCTGGCGTTGTTGCTGACGTAGAGTTTCTTGAGCGCGCTGAAGCCGGTGATGCTCATTGTGCCGCTGAGTTTGTTGCCCGAACAGTAAATCGTCTGAATCGAGTTGGGCAGGGTGCCCAGCGAGGTCAACTGGTTGCCTTTGCAGTCGAGGTAGGTCAAGGCTGGGCAGCCAGTGAAGTTGAGCGTGGTCAGCGCATTGCTGTAGCAGTTGAGGTCGGTCAGTGCTGAACAGCCAGTGACGTTGAGCGAGGTTAGTGCATTGCTGTAACAGTTGAGGTCGGTCAGACTGGTGTTGTTGCTCACATTAAGCGTCTTGAGCGCACTGCGGTTGATGATCGACAGGAAACTGAGTTTGTTGCTCGAGCAGTCAATGTTCTGCAGCGAGTTGGGCAGCGTGGGCAGCGACGTGAGACTGTTATAGTCGCAGCGTAGGGTCTGCAGCGAGTTGGGCAGCGTAGGCAGCGAGGAGAATTGGTTGCTGGCGCAATTGAGCGTGGTCATCGCCGGGCAATTCGATATGTTGAGGCTTGTCAAGGCATTGCCGTGGCAGTCGAGTGTGGTGAGCTTGGAGTTGTCCTCGAGTCTGACAGTCTTTAGGCTTGAATTGCCCGTGATGGTTAGTGTGGTGAACTGGTTGTCGTTAGCTTCCAGTTTCTCGAGCCCGCTGGGCAGCGTGGGTAGCGATGTGAGCTTGTTGTGGTAGCAACACAGCGTCTTGAGCCCGCTGGACAGCGTGGGCAACGAGGTGAGGTTGTTGAAACCGCAGTCGAAGTAGGTCACTGTGCCAGGAACCGAAAACGAGGAGAAATTGAAGCTCGAGAGGCTCTGCATCGAGAGGGTCGTCAGCGATGGGCAACTCGTGATGGTCAGGCTGGTAAGGGCAGAGTTGCCCGAAACCTGAAGCGAAGTGAGAGCACTGCTATTGGCCAAGTAGATAAGCTTCAGCTTGGTGTGATCCAATGTGTTCACACTCGTGATTTTGTTGCCATGTGCGTAGAGATACTCGATATTGCTGGGCAGCGTGGGCAACGACGAGATTTGATTGTTGCCACAGTCGAGATAGGTGAGTGTGCTGGGCAGCGTGGGCAACGAGGTGAGTTTGTTATTGTCGCTGTAGAGCACTTGCAGCGCGCTGGGCAGCGTGGGCAACGAGGTGAGTTGGTTATAGTTGCACTTGAGTTTGGTCATCGCCGAGCAGCCACTCACATTGAGACTAGTCAACGCATTGGAGGAGCAGTCGAGGTTGATCAAGCTAGTGCAATTTGCCACATTCAGGGTTTTCAGATTCGTTTTGCCCGTGACTGTCAACGAGGTGGTGAACTTATTGGCACCGCAGTTGAGTTCCTGCAGCGAGGAGGGCAGCGTGGGCAGATAAGAGATGCTGTTACTGGAGCAGTTGAGGTAGGTCAGGTTGCTGGGCAGCGTGGGCAGCGAGGTGAGACTGTTGCTAGAACAGTTGAGCGAGGTCAGGTAGGTGAGCAGAGTCACGCCCGTGAGGTTGCTGATGCTCTTGCCGCTCACGTCGAGCGAAGTGAGGTTCTGCAATTGGCTCTTGGTGAGGTACTGCTCCCGATAGCCACTGTAGCTGTCGACGCTGCACTTCGAGCGCACGGCGGAGCGGAAATTGGCGTCGGGGAAGTTGGCGGTGCTGATGATCAAGCCGTAATTGTCGGTGAAATGGGTGTAGTAGTCATTGCCGCCGAAAGTGCCGTCACTGTTGTTGAAAGTGGCGTCGGCAGGCGTCACACACGCCACGCCACCATTACAAGTAAAAGTGTTGACATCATAGAGTGCCCGGAAACCATAATTATATTTGATTTTCATATCGGTGCCAGCATTCATTGTCACCGACCGGAACTCATCGATTCCTTCATTGGTGACATTCATCGTAACCACCACGTTAGAAAAACTCAGATGGCTGCTGCTGGTCTTGCCCTTGCCTTCGAAGCCGCAGGTGGCACAATTGCTTGTGCTTCCGCCTGATTTCATCTTGCCCTCGATGTCAAGTGTTCCAGGGCCCTTGATGGTCGCTGTGGCATTGTCATTGACATAGATTACACCTCGACCATAATTCTCACCAGCGGTGATTTTGGCGTACAGCGTGCTGCCGCTGGTGACCTCGACGGTGGTGCTTTTGTCAAGATGGATCGCGTTGGCGGTGTTCGACGACACGTTGCAGGTGCCCACGAATTTCATTGTCAGTCCGGCGCAGTCGCGGTTATGAATGCCATAGTTGCTGCCGCCGCTGCGGGAGATGGTCACGTTGGTGAGCGTCAGGGTGTTGCTACTGGGGTCGTACTTCACCGTTCCGCCATTGATGTCGCCGCCGGTGACGTTGTTCTTGTTGTCGCTGGTGACTTCCACGCCGCCCACATTGATTTGGTACTTGGTGGCGGCATGAATACCGAGTGTCGCCATGGCAACAAGCAGTGTTGTGAGTAAAATCTTTTTCATCGTGGTTTGTATTAAGTTTATAATTAGTTATCAGGTTGATGATGGTTGCACGGGGATGCCTCAAAACAACGAAAAGGTGTCGAAACAGCAAACAATACCCCATCTTGCTGCAAAGGTAAACAAAAATTCACAATTTTCCTTATAAAATTCGTAAAAATTTCAATTGAAAGTTCGATTTTTAATAGGGGGGGGCCGTCGGCGACTAACAGGAGGACAAATGATTTGGCGTGTTGCGTCGAAGACGCAGGATGCTTCGGAGAAGCTATTTGTCGGAAAGACCATGCAAGAGGGTCGAAGGCCCTCGCAGCTTGGTCCTTGCGCTATCTAATGAAAAGGTGCCTCGGAGAGGAACTTCAACCAGTACACGCAGCGCCAAAGACAACGCAGAAGTTCGTCTTCGACGCACCACCCAGAGTCGCAGCTGTGAACCAAGCGTCGCGCATCTTCGATGCTTTGCCTCCAAATTAGGTTTCGGCTCGGATATGCTCTCAAGTTGGGTCGAGTGCCGCTGGCTGAAGCCACCGCACGCTGCGCTTCGCGCAACTCGTGCTGCGTCATCTCCCCGAACCTGAAGCAAAAACCAAAAAAATTTGGTTTTGCATCAGGTTTGCACTAATTTTGTCGCCGTTTTTGAAAGAACCACTATAAATACTGTTATGATGACTGCTGACAATATGAGAAATCTGAAAAAGGAAATCATCGCTTATTTTTTGCTCACAGTGGGTAGTGCACTTTTCGCTATCGGTGACGTGATGTTTGTCAACCCCTACTTGATGGCGCCCGGCGGCACCTACGGTCTGAGCAACGTGTTCAACACCTTGTGGCCGTGGAAAATCTCCTTCTACGCCATTTGTATGGATGTGCCCCTGCTCATCATCGGCACTTGGATTCTGGGGCCCAAGTTCGGCATCAAGACCATCGTGTCCACCATACTGATTTTTGTGTTCACTTTCTTGCTCGAAAGTTCATGGGGCTATAATCCCGTGATTCACGACGGTGCCATCAGCGCCACCGGCAGCGCGCCCATGGTACCCATTCCACACGATGGCGGATGGTTCACCCCCGACTATTTCCTTAACACCGTCTTGGCAGGACTCATCTACGGCGTGGCCATCGGTTTGATTTTCCGCTCGGGCGCAACCAGTGGTGGCTCCGACATCATTTCGATGATTCTGCACAAGTACACCCGTATTTCTTTGGGCACGCTGGTGATGGTGGTGGACGGCATCATCACACTGAGCACGTTGGTTGCATTCGGCGACATAAGGCTGCCCATCTATTCGATACTGATTATCTTCATCGAAGGCAAGGTCATCAACCTTGTGATTGACGGTATGAAGAGCTACCGCACCATGTTTATCATCACCGACGACCCGGAGCCCATCCGCGACTTCATTATCAACGGGCTCAAGCGTGGCGGAACGTGCATCACCGGCAGTGGACTCTACAAAGGTAACGAGCGCAAAATGGTCTATGTCACCCTCGACCGCAGCGACATGCTTCGCCTCCGGGCGGCGCTCCACAACATCGACCCCCACGCCTTCGTCAACATCCTGGAGAGTTCCGAAATCTTGGGCACCGGTTTCCGCGCACTACCCACCGAATAGCCGCCTCCTAAAATGCACAAATCATTAGGATTTATGTCAGAACAGGGAACAGTCGCAAAAAGATGAGGGATAAGACAAGTCGTAGACTTGACCATGTGCGAAACACATTGTGCCGCACGTCGCTTTCAGCGGTGGGCGGCACTGTGTGATAGGCGACTGTGTCTAATACTGCACTTCGGCAGATGTGCAGTAGTCATCCTACTGTCTATGTAAGCAGATAATCTCCCCACTTGATGCCATTCCGCTCTGTGATGCGCTTTAGTTCGCCCTCAAAGTCCACTTGCTGGTGATGTTCACGTTGCCCCATTATATAGGCGATAACGGCATCTTTGTGAGAGACAGAGATTGAAAATGCAGCATATTCCTTTCCCCAGCCTACAAAGTTAGGGAAATGACCGCTCTGTTTTGCCCAGTCGCTGCTTGATCGTTTTATGTCCCACATCAAGTGGGAAAGGGTGACTGTTGGCGACAGATCAACCAACATGTGGATGTGATTCTCGATTCCCCCAATGCGGTAAAGCACACAGTTGTTACGCTTTATGATACTTGTGATAAAGCGGTACATGTCCTCGCAATGCTCATTTGTGATTGTCATCTGCCTATTCTTGGTGTTGATGACAATGTGATGAAGTGAGACAACTTTACTCATGATTTTAGCGATGTTTTGTGCAATAATAGCGATAATTCACTTATTACGCAACCACAACTGCACATCTTTCGACGTGCAGCCATTAGAGTTCGTCAATCACACAGTGCGCCCCATCTCTTCGAGCTGGAACGCACAATGTGTTTCGCATACCGTCAAGTCTACGACTTGTCTCTTTGCACACTTATTCTCTTTTTCAAAATATTGTCTTGTTTACTGTCCCACCACCTTTTTGCAACTGATTCCAGGACAGAACAATGGCAACAAGATGCCAATAAGAATCTGATAGGACATAAAAGACCTAAAAACCAACATGTCGTCGGTCTAATGACCGATTCGGGTTTAAGTTCAGCCCACTGCAATCATCTCAATCTCGACCAACGCACCCTTGGGCAGGTCGCGCACAGCAAACGCCGAGCGAGCGGGATAAGGCTCATGGAAAAACTCGGCATACACCTCGTTCATAGGACCGAAGTTGGCAATATCGCTGAGCAACACGGTGGTCTTCACCACGTTGTCAAGGTCCAGACCAGCACTCTTCAAGATGGCCTGGGCGTTCAGCAACGACTGGCGGGTCTGTTCCTTGATGCCCCCTTCGGGGAAAGTGCCTGTAGTGGGATCAATGGGCAGTTGGCCCGACAGGAAATGAGTGGTTCCAGTAGCGGCGATGCCTTGGCTGTAAGGGCCAATGGCAGCGGGAGCCGAAGCGGTGTTCAATGCAGTTTTCATTGTTGTTATGGTTTGTTGTTTATACCGTGGTGGACTTTCGGCATGATGACCATCCACCTCATTTAATTCATCATTCAATGGGAGTGACAGGAATCTTGTCGATGCGACGCTGATGGCGCCCGCCTTCAAACTCGGTGTTGAGGAAGGCTTCGACCATGGCAATGGCCTCATCGTTGGTCACAAACCGGCCTGGCATAGCCAGCACGTTGGCGTCGTTATGCTGCCGCGCCAGTCGAGCCACCTCGGGAATCCAGCACAAAGCCGAACGAACGCCCTGATGCTTGTTCAGCGTGATGTTGATGCCCTCGCCACTGCCACACACGGCGATGCCGGGATAGCACTCGCCACTCTCCACCGCCAGTGCGCACGGATGGGCGAAGTCGGGGTAATCACAACTGTCGGTGCCATAAGTACCGAAATCCTTATAGGCGATGCCCTGCTCGTCGAGCCAACGCATCACGGCCTGTTTGGTCTCAAATCCGGCGTGGTCGCAGCAGAGTCCCACCGGCACATTTTCTTTTATTATCATAATCGTTTCAATTAATAAATTCCCATTCTGTATGAAATGGTTTGGAGGTCAGGAGCGAAGGGCTGCCAACGCCTCGGTGAGCGTAACGATTTTACTCTCAGCGTCGGCTTTCTTCTTGCGTTCGGCAGCAACCACCGCCTCGGGGGCATTGGCGACAAAACGCTCGTTGCCCAGTTTCTTCTCAACCGTTGCCAAGAATCCTTGGGCATACTTCAAGTCGGCTTCCAACTTGGCGATTTCCTCCTCCACATTGATGTTATTGCCCATGGGCACAGCAAACTCGGTCGTTCCAACCATAAACGAAACAGCGGTGGCATCCTTCTTTGGCACACAGTCGATGGCTTTCAGGCCACCCAACTTGCTGATGATGCTCGACAACGGGTTAGTGAACTCGCCCACCACCTGCAACGTGAGTTCCTCTTTGTTGGGCAAGTTCTTCGACTTACGCACATTGCGTACGCCACTGATCATCTCCTTGGCTTGATTCATGGCTGCCAGCAATGCCTCGTCGGGTTTTCCAGGCTCAGGTATGCGGGCATACATGATGCTCTCGCCATCGTTGCGCTCGGCGATGTGCTGCCACAATTCCTCGGTGATGAAGGGCATAAATGGGTGTAACAACCGCAACAACGTGTCGAAGAAATAGAGCGTGGCATCCATCGTGGCGCGGTCGATGGGCTGCTGGTAGGCGGGTTTGACAATTTCCAAGTACCAAGCCGAGAACTCTTCCCAGAACAAGCGATAGACGGCCATCAGTGCCTCGTTCAAGCGGAACTTGCCGAACAAGTCCTTCACCTCGGCGAGCGTGGCGTCGAGCACGGCGTGGAACCAATGCACCGCCAGGCGGCTGTGTTCAGGCTGCTCCACATCGGCCACTTCCCAACCCTTCACCAAACGGAAGGCGTTCCAAATCTTGTTGTTGAAGTTGCGACCCTGTTCGCACAACGCTTCATCGAAGAGAATGTCATTACCGGCAGGCGCGCTGAGCATCATGCCCATGCGCACGCCGTCGGCACCGAACTTGTCGATGAGCATCAGCGGGTCGGGACTGTTGCCCAAGGACTTGGACATCTTACGACCCAACTTGTCGCGCACAATACCCGTGAAATAGACATTGCGGAAAGGCATCTCGCCCACATACTCATAACCGGCCATAATCATGCGCGCCACCCAGAAGAAGATGATATCGGGAGCCGTCACCAGGTCGCTCGTGGGATAGTAATACTTGATTTCTTCGTTATCGGGATGGTTGATACCGTCAAAGAGCGAGATGGGCCACAACCAGCTGGAGAACCAAGTGTCGAGCGCGTTCTCATCACGCTTGAGGTCGGACAACTCCACATTTTCATAACCCTTGATTTTGCGGGCTTTCTCCAAGGCCTCGGCTTCGCTCATAGCGACAACGAACACCTCTTCTTCCTCATTCTCGGTGGGAAGGAAATAAGCCGGGATGCGATGTCCCCACCACAACTGGCGCGAGATGCACCAGTCCTGAATGCCTTCCATCCACACCTTGTAGATGTTCTTATACTTGGGCGGGAAGAATTTCAACTCATCGTTCATCACCGGTGGCAAGGCGATTTCGGCAAAGTGTTTCATCTTCAGGTACCACTGCTTGCACAGGCGCGGCTCAACGGCGGTGTCGGGGTTACGCTCGCTGTAACCCACCTTGTTCTAGTAATCCTCCACCTTCTCCATCAGACCAGCCTCTTCCAAATCCTTGGCAATGACCTTGCGACATTCCACACGATCCATGCCCACATAGAGTGGCGACTCGGTGCTGATGGTGGCATCGGGATTGAATATGTCGATGGTTTCCAACTGATGCGTCTTGCCTAGCATATAGTCGTTGGGGTCGTGCGCGGGCGTGACTTTCAAGCAACCCGTACCGAACTCAATGTCGACATAATGGTCCTCGATAACAGGAATTTCGCGGCCCACCAGCGGAACAATCACGCGCTTTCCGCGAAGCCACTGGTTTTTGGGGTCCTTGGGGTTGATGCACATGGCGGTGTCGCCCATGATGGTTTCGGGGCGAGTAGTGGCCACCACCGCATAGCGGCGACCTTGCGCATCGCGATGCACGACTTCGCCTTCGGCTCCTGTCTCGCCGGTCATGTCGTCGTTGGCGACATAGTATTTGAGGTAGTAGAGTTTGCTCTTCTCATCATGATAGATTACCTCCTCGTTGCTTAATGCCGTCTGGGCTTTCGGGTCCCAGTTCACCATGCGTAGTCCGCGATAAATGAGTCCCTTCTCATAGAGATCAACAAACACGCGCAGCACACTTTCGCTACGGATGTCGTCCATAGTGAACGCTGTGCGGCTCCAGTCGCACGAAGCACCCAGTTTACGCAATTGTTGCAGAATGATGCCTCCATGCTCGTGGGTCCAAGCCCAAGCGTGCTCCAAAAATTGCTCACGCGTCAAGTCGCGCTTCTTGATGCCCTGTTCGGCAAGGCGTTTCACCACCTTCGCCTCGGTGGCGATACTCGCATGGTCGGTGCCAGGCACCCACAACGCATTTTTGCCCTCCATGCGGGCATGACGGATGAGAATGTCCTGAATGGTGTTGTTGAGCATGTGCCCCATGTGCAGCACACCGGTCACATTGGGGGGCGGTATCACGATGGTGTATGGTTCGCGCTCGTCGGGCACCGACTTGAACAAACCATGACTTTCCCAATACTCATACCACTTGTTTTCGACCGCTTTGGGGTCGTATTTGGTTGCTAATGTATTCATTTCGTATTGTTTTTTTATTATAGTTTTTTTTCAAACTGCAAAGATACAAACAATTTCACAATCCATGATTCTCATTCAGCAATTATTTTGGTCACAACACCCTGATATCGACAAAACACGAAAATGAGAGCAGCCCACCAGAAGCCGGCAGGCTGCTCAACCGAAGATGTCTTGCCGCTCGGAGAGGCCTTCCCTAGTCAATAACCGGGTTCTCCCCGAGTATTTTCACCACTCTAGGGGAATGGTGAGTTTGAAAGTGATGTTACGGCCCATATTAAACACCCCTCGCCGGCCTGTCACCGCATTGACATCCAGCATCTTCAAACGGCTTAGATGGTTCTGGTAAGCCTTGTCGGTAATGTTGGTGGCAATCACGGCTATGGATGCCCAGCGTCGGTTTCGGCACATGATATCGGTGCCTGCCGATGCGTTCAGCAGTGCGTAGGCTGGGGTTGCCGTTTCGGTGTCGCACAAGCCGTAAAAGTGGTTTTGCTTGAACGTATAGTCCAACCCTACCGACACGAAGGCGTTGTTGAAGACACGTCCGTCGTGCGTAAACTCATACTTGACGTCGGTGTTCCACCGGGGCGCGGGGGTAAACGGCAGATACTTCGACTGCTCAGGTTGATGCAGTTGAACGGCCCGCACAAAATCGACGCGTGTGCCCAGATGCAGGTTGTGCATCGGGTGGAAGTCGAGCGAGAACTCACCGCCACACAAGCGGCTGTCGCCACTGTCAAAGCAAAAGGTGTCGTAATTCTCGTCTATCACCTCATCAACTCGGTGCAGAAAAATGTAGTTGTCGATATGGCTGGCGAAGAGCGACAATTGCACATCCACGATGTCGTTGGTGAACTCGGTGCCCAAGTCGAACTGGAGACTGTATTCCGGTTTTAGGTTCTGGTCACCCAGTTCATATCGCACCGAGCCTTCATGCACACCATTGGATGCAAGTTCGCTGATGTTCGGCGCACGGAAACCGCGAGCCACGTTGGCCCGCAAATCCCAGTGCGAGCAAGCATGCCACACGACCCCCAGACTGCCTGTGACGGCATTGAAATTGCGCTTGAAATCGCTGAAGCGCAGCACGTCGTCTTCCAACAGTTGCTCCGAGTGTAGATGCCGATAGTCGTAGCGCAATCCACCGCTCAGGTTCACGTTGCTCAGTTGGCGGGTTGCGGTGGCGAACAGGCCTATATCGGTCATTGTATATTCAGGTATCAGGCATTCTTCACCGGCATTGAGCGAGTGCTGATACATCCCGCTCACGCCACCCGTGAGGTTCCACCCTTCAAATGCGCTGGTCAAGTAGTGAACATTGTAACTCAGAGTGTGGAGTTTGAAGTAGAGTTCATAGTCATTGGGGTGCTCGGCATCCTCAAACTCTTGCCGCTGGTTGAGCTGGTAGCCTATCATGGCATTGAGTTTGCCCGCTCCCAGTGCTATGGTGTTGTCCCACGCCGCTTTGTAGTGATACACCTGCTGGTATGGCATTCCGTGGCCATACTGGTTCACCTTGCCGTATTCACACAGCAACGCTCCTGTGGCCTCATCTCGCTCGCCCTCGATAATGGAGGGGGTGACATTGTAGTAACTCAAGGTCAGCCGCGAGTGGCCCCAGTGGCGATTCACGCCACCCATGAGTTGGGCCGCCCGTTCGCGGAATTGACTGTTCGGCACACGGCCGTCGTAGCGGTTCTTGTAAGCATGCGCCATTTTCTCGCTGTATCGTGCGCTCCACACATTGCCGCCTTTATTGCCGGCAAAGTTGAATGAGCAGTCAAACAGGCCGTTGTTGGTCTGATATTCCGTACTGAAATTGGCGCGCATTTTACCTAGTGGCACGATAGGCGTCGTGTTGAAGTTCAACACGCCAGCCAGTGCATCGCTGCCATAAATCAGGCTACCAGGACCTTTGAGCACCTCCACCGAACTGACCGAGGCGGCATCGACCTCGATGCCGTGTTCATCACCCCACTGCTGCCCCTCCTGGCGAATGCCGTCATTCACCACGACAATGCGGTTATAGCCTAGACCTCGTATCACAGGCTTTGAGATGCTGCTGCCGGTGGTCACCTGCGTCACTCCTGGCATTTCGGTCACGGCTTCGATAATATTGGTTGATGACTGCAGTTGCAGGTCACGGTTGTTGAGCAGCGATACTGGCACCGAAGTGTCCTTCAACTTGGTCAGTCCGGTCGCGCCGGTAACCACCACCTCTTTCAGACTGAGGTGACGATAGAAAACGTCACTTGAATCGGCTTCTTGACCCCACACCTGCAAGCACAAGGCAACCATAATGAGAAATATTATTTTTTTCATTCTGTAACATTGAATATTAGTCTCATAACTGTGAAACTGGAATTAATAAATAGCGGCTCCCATCCGCACCTCGCAGTGCAGTGGTCGCTCGACATGGCTCACCGTGAGCCAACGAATGATGATGTTACAGAATTTCCGGCGGAGCACGCAGCGAAGCGACGACGCCAGTGGCCAGCACTAGATGCTGCTGATTCAAGGCTGGGACAAAAGCCGTAAAAGCATGGTCGCCGACAGCCGACGGCTGATCCGACGAGGCATCGTACTGCTGTCCCAAGAATCGGCAAAGCAAGCAGTCATCTACCGTGGTTACCTGCGAGGTAATGTGTCCGGCATGATGCATGTGCTCAACGCACGCATCACAGTCGATCATCTCATAACGCTCCACGTGAACATGGAGATACGAAAACAGCATCATCGGCAGGAATACCGACAGCAGAATCCACGATGATATTTGCTCTTTGTGCTTCACGGCCACAAAAGTAATAAAATCATTTGACAGCACCAACAATCACACCAAAAAACCCACCCCAAAAAACAACTCCCCCACCAAATTGTTGACTCCACTATGTGCTGGCACTTCCGCAATGCTTTCGGCACGATTCACCGCATCTCTACATTTTTTCCAACGAATGTGTCCTACCAGCAACAGTTTCGCATGGGTAAAACAGAAGTTATTTTCAAGGGCAGGATACTAAAAATCACATTTTCGGCAATAGAATAATGCGACATTTCACATTTTCGGCAATAAAATGATGCGATATTTCACATTTTTTATTCTCCCCCCACTCGTTTTCTGTACCAGCCTCATAAAATCGGCCATCGAGGAGCCGCGTGATTAATCATCCGCTGAGCACGGAAAAAAAATAGAACAATCGCCAAAAGGTGGGGAATACGTCAAGTCTCCGACTTGACTCTTTGCACGCTTATTCTCTTTCTCAAAATATGGTCTTGTTTGATGGCCCCGACTTTTTTACGACTGATTCGGGAAAAATAGAAGCCCGAGGGGTGCTGGCGGCATCCCCCGGGCTTCGCTATGCTTTTAGCACGAACAGCACTGCGGCTAGGATCTAGTTTGACAAAATGATATTGATGACGGCGTTCACGTCCTCAATATCCACTTTGCAGTCGCCATTCAAGTCACTATTCCCAGCATAATCGGCTTCTGCCTTTATCTCAAGTATGATATTAATCACCGCGTTCACGTCCTCAATATCCACCTCGCCGTCACCCGTGATGTCGCCTGCGACAGGCTCAACCTCGCCCAGTTCCTCGATGTTAACAAAATTACTCCAACCAGTGGCCGTCACATATTCTTGGGTAAATCCGGCAGGCACATAGAGTACACATTTTTGATAGTTTATTCCCCAAAACGAGTCGTCATCTGCTATTGGCGGACGCTGAGCCTTACAGATAATTTCACCTACATCATAGCAGCAAGCAAACGCACAATCACCAATAGTAGTGACAGAGTTACCTATGGTCACACTCGTCAAGCCTACGCATCCACTGAACGCATCTCTGCCGATATCAGTTACTGAGTTGGGGATGGTCACGCTCGTCAAGCCTTCGCATCCACAAAACGCATAATCACCGATGGTAGTGACAGAGTTACCTATGGTCACACTCGTCAAGCCGCCGCATCGATGGAAAGCCTCATTGCCTATTGCGATGACAGAATTGGGGATGGTCACACTCGTCAAGCCGCTGCAACCCTCAAATGCTAAGGCAGCTATTCCTTTAGTACCATCTTTGATTGTAATTGACGTTCCGTCGGGCATCATGCCCTTATAACGATATGCCACGAGACCGGCATAGACAAGTCCATCGAGCTGGTTGTTATACCAAGGCGTTGAGTCGAACGCATTAGCACCGATATTAGTTACAGAGTTGGGGATAGTAATGCTCGTCAAACCACTGCAGCCAGAGAACGCATAATTACCGATGGCAGTGACAGAGTTGGGGATGGTCACGCTCGTCAAGCTTGTGCAATTCATGAAAGCATATTTTTTTATCGCGGTAATTGACAATGGAATAACAAGATTTTTGACCTCGCTATCATTCAGATATAAATGATGAGCATATTCAAGCGGGTTGGAGCCAAAATCAATGTTACACCATGCTTCCAAATCGTTGATATTAACTTTGGTCAAACCACTGCAACCTTTGAACGCATCCCATCTTATGCTAGTTACTGAGTTGGGAATGGTCACGCTCGTCAAGCCGCTGCAACCAGAGAACGCATCATCACCAATACTAGTCACGGAATTGCCTATGGTCACGCTCGTCAAGCCACTGCATCCCTCGAACGCATATTTTTTTATCGCGGTAATTGACGATGGAATAACAAGATTTTTGACCTCGCTATCATTCAGATATAAATGATGAGCAGTTATAAGTGGGTTGGAATCATCATCAAAATTAATGTTACACCATGCCTCCAAATTGTTGATATTAACTTTGGTCAAACCACTGCATCTCTCGAACGCACCCCATCTTATGCTAGTTACTGAGTTGGGAATGGTCACGCCCGTCAAGCCGCTGCAACCAGAGAACGCCGAACTTTCAATACGAGTCACGGAATTGCCTATGGACACGCTCGTCAAGCCGCTGCAACCAGAGAACGCAGCAGCTCCAATACTAGTCACGGAGTTTGGGATGGTCACGCTCTTCAAACCTCTGCAACCATAGAACGCATCATCACCAATACTAGTCACGGAGTTGCCTATAGTGACGCTCGTCATGCTGCTGCAACCAGCGAACGCAGCAGTTCCAATACTAGTTACTGAATTGGGGATGGTCATGCTCGTCAAGCCACTGCAAAAATAGAAGGCCTCTTCGCTAATAGAAATGACGGAGTTGGGAACTGTCACACTCGCCAAGCCGCGGCAAGTACAGAACGCACCTCTGCCGATATCAATTACTGAATTGGGGATGGTCACACTCGTCAAGCCGCTGCATCGATAGAACGCACGATCTCCAATACTTGTTACCGAGTTGGGGATGGTCACACTCGTCAAGCCGCCGCATCGATGGAAAGCCTCATTGCCTATTGCGATGACAGAATAGGTTTTGCCATTGTCATCATATATAACTGATTCAGGAATCACCAAATCCCCACTAAGATTGCTATATGCAGGTGTAGAACTTAAACTAGAAGGAGTTTCATAGGTTACACAAACATTGTTGTTGTCAATAATCTCATAACAAAGGCCATTATACTCAAAAGCGTTTGCCCAATAAACCACCATACAGGCGAAAAACAAGAGCAAAAAAATTCGTTTTGACATAAGTTTAAAGTATTAAAGGTTTATATTTTCAAATGAGACATATTCAGTTGTTTGAGAGGTACAATGACAGATAAATCAGTGCTTCCAGAAGGAGGGCATCAACAGTGCCAACAGGGTCATAATTTCGAGACGGCCAGCTAGCATGAGCAACGACATGACCCACTTACCAGAAGACGAAAGGAAGTCATACGATCCGGTGATGCCCGTCACGCCAGCGCCCAAGCCATTGTTTGACACACAAGAGAACGAAGAGAAAAATGCGTCAACGATGGGAAAACCTTGGTAAACAAGCACCACCCCACCAATGACGATGAGTATCGTATAAATAGTAATGAAAGCGATGATATCGGTGGCGCGGCTGGAGTCCACAATTTGGTCATTGATAGAGACCGAACGCATAAGTCGTGGACGGACGTAACGCTGCACAACCAACTTGAGGTTTTTAATCAAGAACAGCAGTCGGTCAACCTTTAAGCCACCCGTTGTCGAACCCGCACAGGCACCAACATACATCATGAAAAACGTGAGTGTGAGCACGATGGTGCCCCACCCCTCCCAGTCGCCCTCGCTGAAGCCTGTTGAGGTGACCGCCGAAATGATGTGGAAGATGGGGTCGATGGTGACACTCTCCCAACCCGTAAAGTAACCCCGCCCTACGATGGCCGCCACAACAGCCACATAGAAAACAAGTATCATCACCACATAGGTACGGAACACATCATTCGCCCAAAACACCAGACGGCGCGACTTGATGCTAGTGATAATCAATCCGAAACTGACACCGCCAATGAACATGAACGTCGTCAGCACCACCTTGATGTATGGCGAATTGAACGCGGCTATACTGTCGTTGTGCGTCGAGAAACCGCCTGTGGAAATGGCTGTGAATCCCTGACAGACGCTGTCGAACACACTCATCGGCCCAAGACACAGCAAAACGACAAGCACGATGGTGAAAATGATGTATAGGCCCCACAACAATTTGGCTGTTCGGGCAATGCGTGCGCCCAGTTTGTCGTGTGTGATGCCCGTAGCTTCGGCGTGAAACATAATCAGGCTGCCACTATTATTCAGCGCCGGGATGAATGTGAGTGTGAAGATGATAATGCCCAAACCACCAATCCACTGGGTCAAAGCGCGCCACAACAGCACACCGTGACTGCATTGTTCCACGTCACGAATCACCGTGGCTCCAGTCGTGGTGAAACCCGACATGGTCTCGAAAAAGGCTTCACTGGCATTGAGCGGTGTGTCGCACAACATGAACGGAACCATACCAAAAATGGAGAACACCACCCACGCTACCGACGCCAGAAGCAGTCCGTCGCGGCGGCGCATGACACGATTGCGCGGTTTGACCAGGAAACCCAGCAACGCACCGGCTCCAGCCATCATCGCCAGACTGATGGCAAACGCTTGAAAGTCGTGCTCGCCACGCAACAGACACACGATGAGTGGCAACAACATGAACGCAGCCTCAACGAGCAACAACTGTCCTGTCACCCGCAGTATCATCGGCATGTTTACCGCCACGTGCCTGGTATGTTGCATCGGCTGCTGCATCCTTATCAATTGAAAAATTTCTTCGCCCTGCTCAACGCTCCAGCCAGACACATCACCAGCACCTTGTCGCCGGGCTGGAATTGTGTCGCTCCAGTCACCATCTGGCACTTGCCGTCACGAACCAGGCCAGCGAAAGTCACCTCTTCGGGAATCTTCAATTCGCTCACTGTCGATGCCGACAACTTGGAGCCCTGCTTGATTTCGAACACGACAACCTCGGCATCGGGGATGGCCAAACGCTTGGGCGATGACGAACCGGCATCAATGAGCAACTGATAGATGGCGTTGGCCATGAGCCACTGCTTGTTGAGTATTGTGCCTATTTTGAACGACTCGGCCATATTGACAAATTGATTCAGATTGACCTCGGCAACGGTTTTCACCACTTGATAATCGTTGGCCGAAAGGCACGTCAGTATATTCTCGGCCGCCGACTGGGTCAGCGCAACGAACGCGTCGGCCATGCCCATTCCCGCTTCGGCAAGGATGTCTGAATCGGTCGCTTCGCCATTGATAACTTCACAATCATGATATGTCGAGATGATGGCATTGCAGCGGGCCTGGTCGCCCTCGATGATGGTGAATCGGTATTCATCGGACGCCAAACGCAACATCAGTGTAGCCACATCGCTGCCGCCCGAAATGACCACGCGGCGAATCTTTCTCGGCTCACAACCCGTGAGTTCGACCACATCCTGCAGATGCTGGCTTGTCACGGCGATATAGAGCATATCATCGGCCATCAGTGTGTGACCGCCCTTAGGAATCATCGTGATGTGCTCACGACGGATGGCCGCAATGTGATAGAATCGGCCAGGTGCCGCCAGTTCTCTCAATTTCTTGCCTACAATGGGAGCGCTGGCAGGAAGCCTTACTCCCATGAGCACCATCTCGCCATGGTTGAACTCATACCAGTAATTGACCCACGAATGGCGCAACGAGTCAATCACGCCTTGAGCCACCAGATAGTCGGGGCAAATGACATTGTCCACGCCCATCTGCTGCACGACTTCCAGGTTGTGTGGTAGCAAATAGTCGTATCGGTCAGCACGAGCCACCGTCATTTTTGCGCCCATCGACTTGGCCATGGCACAAGCCACAAAGTTGCGTTCGGGCACTTCGGTCACGGCAATAAACAAGTCGCACTCGCTCACTTTGCCTTGACGCAAGATGGCGGGTTCGATGGCATCGCCTGCGATAGCCATCAGGTTATATTCGGCATCAAGCAGTTCCAACCTGCTCGGGTCGCGGTCGATAATATAGATGTCAACATGTTCGCCGGACAGATACCTCGCAAGGTGCGACCCCACTGTTCCTGCGCCAACGATAGTTACAATCATGCGTTACTCAATTAAAAAAATAGTTCGAAGAATCGTATTTTTGTCATTTTGTCCACACAAAGTTCTGCATTAATGTGATTTTTAATGGCTTACCAGAACACAGTCTTGACCATCAGAAAACCACTATGCCCAACTTCAGGGCAAAGTTCTAAATAATTCTAGATATTTGCAAGCAATTGACATGAAATCTAGCGAATGGACAAGAATTGCCGATTCAGGAGCAGTTCATTATTAATTGTTAATTCTCCATCTTGCGTTAAATAAAGTAGTAACTTTGCAGATTGAAACAACCGAAGAGATGAATATGACTTTTACACTCGATATATCGCCACTGGTATGGACACTGTTGGCATTGGGCTTTGTTCTCGCCCTGGGTTACGCGTTATGGCGCTGGATGAACACGCGACGAATGAAGAAATTCGTGGAGCAGACCGAGCAATCGCGAGATTACCTCGACGAGTTGCCACCCATTTCCATCATCGTGGACGCCTGTAACGAGACCGACCAACTCGTCAGGTTCCTCCCGTTGGTTCTCAACCAGGATTATCCCGAATATGAGGTGATTGTCATCGCCGATGGAGCCGCTGAAAGCACCAGCGACATGCTCAGCGAAATGAAGGCGCAATACCCCAACCTGCACATCACGTTCACGCCTCACGGCACGCGTTCACTGTCACGCAAGAAACTGGCGCTGATGATTGGCGTCAAGGCCGCGCACCACGACATCGTGCTCACTACCAACGCCAACTGCCGCCCCACCAGCGACCAGTGGCTGCGGCTCATGGCGCGGAATTTCGTGCCGGGCATCGACGTGGTTTTGGGCTACTCGCATTACCGTTACCATCGCGACAAACGCTGGGCACGGCATTGGCGCATCCTTGACACGGTGACTACCGCCATGCAATGGATAGGCAGCGCCATATCGGGACGCCCCTATCGTGGCATTACCGACAACCTGGCCTACCGCAAGCACTTGTTTTTCGATGTGAACGGCTTTGCACAGACCATGAACCTCACTTGGGGAGAAGATGACGTTTTCCTTTGCCAGATAGCCCGTGGCGACAACACTAGAGTCGAACTTGTGCCTGAAAGCCAACTCAGCGTATATTACGAGAACATCTTTCGCGCTCACCGCCTGTTGCGCACCCGGCGCGACTTCACGTCGCGACTGGTGCCACGTCGTGCGTTCATTGAACATGGCGCTATGAGTTGGGTGTTGTGGCTGGCGCACGCCGCTCTCATTGCAGCGGTTGTTCTTGCTTGGCCCAACGCCACTGTGCTCGTTGCCGCCATCGTACTCATCGCCGCACTTTGGGTGGTGGTTACCTTGTTGACACGCTGCGACTGCAAACTGCTGCAGGCACCGCCACTGCGACTGACAGCCATGCCACTCACCCTGGCACGGCCCTTCATCAACGCCAAATACTGGCTTCGCGAATTGCGGCACAAAAAGACCAACTACACGACTTATATCTAATTTCGGCATCACCCTGACTTCAATGAGAATCAAAACCCTCAACGCTTGGCGCGGCATTTTCGCCATTGTGATTGTGCTCTACCACAGTCACGTCCACATTACTGACCAAGCGGTGTCGCTGGGGGTAAGTTTCTTTTTCGTTGTCAGCGGGTTTCTGTTGGCGCTGCATCACAGTGCCGAAAGCCTCGTCAACCCCAAGCAATGGTGGTCTTTCTGGTGGAAACGTGCGCGACGCATTTACCCCATTCATTGGCTAGCGCTGGCGTGTATCGCCTATTTCTATTTGATGGCCAAACACAAGCCTTTCGAACCCGGGAGTTTTTTTGCCCAGGTGGCGCTTGTGCAAGGGTGGATTCCCAAACGAGAAGTTTTTTTCGGCTATAATGGCGTGAGTTGGTTTTTGGGGGCGTTGTTGTTCTGTTACGCTTGTTTCCCGCTCATCAATTACCTGTTTTCACGACTGCGACTGCGGTGGCAGATGATTCTGATTACGGCCATCTTTGTGTTTTTGGCATGGTGGATGCAGCAACTCACGGCTCAACAACGGGTTTATACTTATGTATGCCCCGCCATTCGCCTCGGAGATTTCATTTTTGGCATCGTGGCAGGCAACCTCTATCGCCTGATGTCCAAAACGCAGTTCACCTATTCACGCGCCAAGGCCACCTTGATTGAACTGGCTGCAGTTCTTTTTGCGTTGGAAATCATTTTCATCAACCGTACCACCGAACTTGTCACCATCTGGGACAATTACTTGCTGTGGTGGATTCCCGCCATGCTCATCGTTCTGTCGGCCGCCATGCTCAACGGGCAAGAAGGCTGGTTGGGGCAAGTGCTGAAATCAAAACCATTTCAGTGGCTGGGCGACATGAGCCTGGAAATCTATATTTTCCAAGGGGTGGCGGCATTGATGGTTAATTACTTCTTGGCACCGCTATTCGGACATTTCGGTATCATGATTTATGACCAAAACGTGTGGTTCCAAGTTCCCTTGTTGCTCATTGTTTCATGGCTGGTCTTCAAGGTGAGAACTCACAAAAAACATGCATCGCTATGATCAAGTCACTCCAAAGTTTACGCGGCATCTTCGCCATCGTGATAATTTGTTATCATTACTATTCTCGCTCCCCAATGATTGTGGATGCGACGGCATGCGGTGTATCGTTTTTCTTCATCATGAGCGGATTCGCCTTGGCGCTCCACCATCCCGTTGACTCCCTTAAAGATTTCAGCCTAAAGAACTTCATGCGCGACCGGCTCGCCAAGTTGTACCCCCTGCATCTCGTACTCACTTTAGCCATGATTTATCTCGCAGGAATCAACTGGAAACTATTGGCCAATGTGCTGCTGATACAAAGTTGGTTCACCAGCGAGAGCGTATGGTTTTCCTACAACGGCATTTCGTGGTTTGTAGCCTCATTAGTTTTCTGTTACTTGTTTTTCCACATGTTCAGTTACTGGAGCCGACGTTTGAAACCTGCCGTCACCGCCGGAATACTGTGCATCGCGACACTGCTGATGACGGGTGCTTTCATGCTCATACCCAGCAGCATCTATTCTTGGTTCTACTATGTGTTGCCCGTCACTCGACTGATTGACTTTGGATTAGGCGTTTTTCTCGCCACCATTTACAGCCGGGCGAAAGCATCCGACGCCGCACCTACAACATCCACAGCCAGTTTCTTCGCTCTGGTCGCCATTATATTGGTGATGGCGCTCATCGCTTGGCCGCATCACACCCCGTTTGCCCGCGTGGCATTCCTTTCGTTTGTGTGGTATGCGCCGCTTGCCTTGTTGATTTTCGCGTTGGGGATGGCCGAACACGAAAATTCCGTTCTCACGCGACTCCTGTCGTGGAAACCATTGGTGTGGATAGGCGGAATCAGTTTTGAAATGTATATGTTGCAATTAATCGTGCATTGCTTCGTCTGCAAACTGGGGGTCATCTGCGTGGGGCACAAATTCAATCCTGAACTGCACATCGCTATCATCATCGCGCTGGTGATACCTCTCGCATGGCTCACACAACGATATTTCACCACTCCTGTGGCGCGATGGCTTAAACGCCACCACTAAATCCAAGACCTCCGAAATCTCCGAGAACTCCGAGGGCTCTGAGAAATTGAGAGACCCCCGATTTCTCAGAGGCCTCCCAAATATCTCAAGTTCGTTTCACTTGTTTATTCCAAAATGATGTTGATGATGGCATTCACGTCGGCCACATCCACCACACCGTCACCATTAAGGTCGGCAAGTGCCTTCACATCGGGATCATTGTCAATCTCCAATATGATGTTGATGCAAATGTTCACGTCGGCCACATCCACTACGCCGTCACCATTGAGGTCGCCCACAACTCCGGGTTGGGGATCATCGCCAGTTTCAACGCCCTCGATATGCTGGAACTCTTTCCAACCATCGGCAGCTTGGTAAGCCCCAACCGAGTTGATGGGCACATAAAGCGTAGCGTTGGCAAAGACTTCATCACTGAAGAACGAACCTTCCATATCTACTTCAGGTGGATTCACAGCCATACAAGTCACCTTGGTGGCTGAGGTAACGCTGCTGAACGCGCTATGGCTAACCGTCTGGACAGATTTTGGCAGCCACACTTCGGTCATGGGGACTTCACGCACGGCTTGGCGACCGATTTCGGTCACGCCATCGGGAACGATGAGCACCGTGTTTTCACGACCCTGGGGAACCGACACCAAACAGATAGGATTACCGGCAGCATTGATTTCATAGAGGCAACTGTCCAGTTCAACGAAATGGGTGTTGCCCTCGGCCACCTTCACTTCCTTGACGGATGTACAGCCCACAATGGGTGTGAATTCTATACTTTCAACCGTGCTGGGGATGGTGATAGTTTGCAGCGAAGTGGTACGGAAGAAGACGTTGCCGTCCATACGTATCAACCCTTCGGGCAGCTGCGCATCAACCAGTGCAGTGCGGCAGAATGCACTTGATCCGATTCTTTCCAGTTGGCCATTACAAGTGTAGGTTTTCAGAGCAGAACGACCCATAAAGGCGAATTGTTCCAGTTGTTTCACATTCTTGAGGTTGACACTGACAAGTTCGGCATTGTTCTGGAAGCAGCAACTGTCAATCTTTTCCAGCGTGCTAGGCAGATTGATGGTCTTGATGTTGTTGCTACCAAAACACATAAATCCGACGCTTTTCATGCCCTCGGGCAACGTGATGCTCTCCAAACCGCACATATAGAAGGTGTGTCGAGCCAGCTTTTCCATGCCTTCGGGCAAGCTGACGCTAGCGAGATTCACGCAACTTGCCCACACCGACTTGCCCAGTTGCACGTTGGGGTTAGGCAGACTTACGCTGGTAAGTTTCTCGCATTCGTAGAAGGCTGCGTCACCTATCTTGGTCACCGATGTCGGAATAATCACTCTGGTGAAGTTGGGGTGCTTGTAAAAAGCATATTCATTGATTTCGGTGATGGTCTCAGGTATCGTATATTGCGTGACGTAGGTCGCGCCATTATCAAAATTAATGACCATAGAACCCGCCACAGCGATGATTTTGTCACCAGCCTTGTTTGTGATGGTGGACACGTCGCGACTTTGCGACGACACGGCAATGCGCTTGAACTCGGGGTTGTTGTCATCTACGGCAAGGAAACGGAACTTGTTGCCACCCAACGCCATAGGAGCAAGCATAGTGAGTGTTGAAGGCAATCGCAGCGAAACACCTACGGCTCCGTCAAAGGCACCGTTGTCAATATAAATGAAACCTTCAGGCAAACGAATAACTGAGTTTTCCGAAAATGTGGCTTTTTGGAAGGCTCCAGGACCGACGCCCAGCACGGTGTACTCGACCCCGCCGTTAGTCACCGTTGCCGAGAAATCGTTCGTGGTGATATTCTGATAAATGTCATCTGGGTTATTGGGATTCTTTACCACAACACGAACCCACTTGTTGGTCTCATCCACCACTTCATAACGCAGTTTCCCTGAAGTGAAAAACGTTTGAGCGGATGAGAGCGATGCGCAAATGGCAACCGCAAAAATAAGATTGATGATTCTTTTCATTGAAAAATATTATAAAAATAGATTCTTCTTTCAGGTTTTTCCTAGTCCTACGACATCTCCGAGAACTCTGAGACCTCCGAGAACTCAAAGAACTCGGAGGTCTCAGATAACCAACAGAATTGTTTTATTCCAGAATGATGTTGATGATGGCATTCACATCGCTCACGTCCACCACACCGTCTCCATTCAGGTCGGCAAGCGCCTTGACATCGGGATCATTATCCAATTCAAGGATGATGTTGATGCAGATGTTCACGTCGGCGACATCCACTACACCATCACCGTTGAGGTCACCTACCACAACAGGTTGGGGATCATCGCCAGTTTCAACGCCCACAATGTTCTGGAACTCTTTCCAGCCATCAGCGCCTTGGTAAGCCTCAACCGAGTTCATTGGCACATAAAGTGTTGCATTGGTGAACACTTCATTACTGAAGAACGGGCTTTCGATATCTACCGTAGGAGGATTCTGAGCCATACAAGTCACCTTGGTAGTGGCGGTGATAGTACTGAAAGCGCTGGACTCCAATTCTTGTATGCTGGAGGGCAGATAGATTTCGGTGAGTTCCACATTACGAGCTGCTTGGCGGGCAAGTTTTGTCACGCCATCGGGAACGATAAGCACAGTGTTTTCACGACCCTGGGGAACCGACACCAAACGGATAGGATTGCCGGCGGCATTGATTTCATAGAGGCAGCTGTCCAGTTCGGCATAATGGGTGTTACCCTCAGCCACTTGCACACGTTTCACGAGTGGACACTTGGTGATGGGGTTGTACTCAATGGTCTCCACCGTGCTGGGGATAGTAATGGTTTGCAGCGAGTTGGTGTTGAAGAACACATTGCCCTCCATGACCTTCAGCCCCTCAGGGAGCATGGCATCGGTCAAACCAGTGTTGCAGAACACAGTGGATGCAATGAACTCCAGCTGGCCGCTGCAGGTGTATCTCGTCAAGCCAGTGCAGCCCATGAAGGCATGGTGTTCCAGTCGCTTCACATTTTTCAAGTCCACGCTAGCCAAGTCGGGATTGTTTTGGAATCCGCAACTATCAATGCGTTCCAGCGATTCGGGCAGGCTCAGACTCTTGAGTTCATTGCCGGCGAAGCACATCATGGGGATTACCGTCACGCCCTCGGGCACGGTGAGGTTCTCGATGGAGCAGCAGTAGAAATCGTGGTTGTTCAACTTGATGTTCTCGGGCAGGCTCACGCTAGTGACATTCACGCAACTGGCCCACACATTCTCGCCCAGCTCCACACCGGCACTTGGCAGACGCACACTGGTGAGCTTCCGACAATCGGTAAAGGCATGGTGATCAATTTTTGTGATGCCATCGTGGAAAGTGACATTGGTCAAGTCAGAATTACCATAGAAAGCATAAGGTGCAATCTCGGTGATTTGATCAGGTATGGTCACTTGCGAAACATAAGTACCTTCACCTGCGGCACTAAGGAGTTTATGACCTGGGAAAGCAATCAATTTGTTGCCTTCCTTATTGGTGAGCATATTAATCAGAGAACCCTGAGGCTCAATAGCTATTTTGCCGAAATACGGATTGCTACTCTGAACGGTGATATGACCCAGTTTGTTGTTGACAAAAGCAATTTCGGAAACATACTGCATAGTAGCGGGCAGACGAACTCCTGTACCATTTCCACAACCATCAAAGGCACCATTGTCAATATAAATAAGACCTTCAGGCAATGTGACCATTCCTGTTAAAGTAGCGTTCTGAAATGCGCCCGGGCCTATTCCAAACACGGTATATGTCTTGTTGTTGTAAGTTACCGTAGCAGCCAAATCGCCAGTTACGATGTCTGAATAGCTGCCATTTTCAGGGGCAATGATTTGAACCCACTTCTGGGTCTCATCAACGATTTGATAACGAATTTTACCAACATAAAATTCTTGGGCATTTGCTGCCATCAGAATAAAGACCGCAGCGATAATGGTTAAAAGTTTTTTCATTTGTATTTTGGTTTTGGTTAATAATTAACGCCCAAAATTAGTAATAAATATTGAATCCACAAAAAAACCGCCCATTTTTCCCCTGATATTCACTCCTAATTAAATCATTTGTGCTTTCCATACAAGGTTGGGCCATATCATCGCTGAATAGAGGGTGGGGTGGCCAAAATTTGGGGAGATTATTTTGAGGTGAATTCACTTTGTAGTAATTTTGCACGAAATGAGAAAAAGCCATGACTGTAGAAGCGTTTTTGACCACCAAAAACTGGGGCAAAAACGTGTCATGACTAAAAACAAAAATGAATGGACCAAATCAAAGGATTCAAAAACCTGATGCGCTCTCGCACGATGCTGTTTTTCGTGCTGGCGGTGGCTGCACTCGCGTTGCAGTTGTTCCTGCTCAACAGGTATATCGTCAATAAATTCAATTACAACTACAACACCACCATTTTCAAGTTCTACAGCGCGGCGGTGGCATTGGCCGACGCCATCATCCTGCTAACGGTGTACTGGTTGCTGCCGCAACGGCGCAAGGTTTGGACCTGGTTGCTGCTGGCGCTACTGCTCGTGTACGGCTTGGTGCAGATGCTGTATTTCCCCACCTATCACGATATCATGCCGTGGTCATCGTTCGCCTACGTGCAGAACGTGGACTCGGTGCTCATCCATAGCGCGCTGGGCGAGTTCAAAGTGATGCACTTGTTGCTGTTTGTACCCATGACCGCGCTGCTGGTGGCTTGGGTGCTGTGGCGACGTCGTATCGCCAACGAGCACTTGCCACACCGCACACGCATGTGGATGGTAATAACGTGTGTTTTCGCCTACTTGGCAATCCACTTCGGCATGCTTTTTGCCAACGATGGCGGCCTATTGGTACAAAAAGGTCCACTCAACCGCAGGGTAAAAACCTACTCACAACTCATAGCCACACACACACGCTATTACCTCAAATTTGGTTTTGTGGCCTATAGCACACGAGCCGCTATCCGCACTGTGATGGAAAGCCGCGACATGAGTGCCGACGAACGTCAACAAGTGGAGGCTTATCTTGCCGACTTGCCGAAATATTCCGACAACCCCTTCGGCCAACAAGGGAAGAACCTGATATTCATCGTGGTGGAATCGCTCAATGCATGGGTCATCGACCTTGAGATCGACGGCCGACCGGTAACTCCTGTACTGAACGCACTATGTGCCGATAGTTCAGCCCTGGTGGCGCTTCACGTGAAAACGCAAGTGAAGACGGGCCACTCGAGCGATGGGCATTTCATGTATAACACTGGGTTATTGCCACTCACTACCGAGAGCGTCGCCATGAACTACGGCAGTTGCGACTACCCCGCCCTAGCCAAGGCGCTGAAAGGCTATCACTGTTTTGAACGAATATGTGAGGGTGGCACCGTGTGGAACCAATTTGAGACCTGCCGTAGCTATGGTTTTGAAAAACTGTATGATTTTGACGACCTACGACCCATCGTGGAAGAGTGCGACTGGATGGAAGACCGGGCGCTGTTCAGACGTGGTCCTGACCATGTGGCGAAAGCCCGAAAACCATATTTTATGTTCATGGTCACGGCCAACATGCACAGTCCTTACGACAAACCGCGCATGGTCAAGACCGGCTGGATTTCGGACAGTAAGGCCTACACTCCTGAGGTGCGTAATTATCTGGATGTGACCAGCGTTTTTGACGAGGAACTGGGCATCTTCCTAGACAAATTGAAACAGATGGGTGCCTACGACAACACCATCATCGTCATCGCCAGCGACCACACCGAGCGCGTGGATGACGACCCCAAAGGGCGGGCATCAATCAGTCCAGAGGGTGATGACTGTGTGTTTATCGCGTTGAACACAGGCCATGGAGGTCGCATCAATGACATTGTGGGCCAAATTGACGTGTACCCCACCGTGCTCGACTTGATGGGCGCCAACGACTACCCCTGGAAAGGACTGGGTCGCAGCATGCTGCGCCATCCTGAGGGCGCGGTCGCTATCGGGCCCGACTTGGTCAAAGGACACAGCGACCCCGCTACGGTCAACCGCATGAAAGAAGCATGGCGAATCTCCGAACTGATGATTACCCGCCATTATTTCAAGAAAAAATAAGTTTACAAACTCCCGTTAAGTAGAGACTACTTTTTTGTCAATGTTGCCAAGTAATCCTTAACTTGACGCAAAACTGACATATCATCTGTAGACAATATCAGTTCAATCAACGATTGCTTAACACCTCTCAATCCATATTCAGCAATAGGTTCCTTCGCTGTTGGCTCATTGCTTTTCAGATTATCAGTATCTAATCCATCCAAATCCAGCATTTCATTAGATATCTGACGTATGCCTCCCTGTTTGAGATCTGGAGTATTTAGTCGAATGTCACAATCTATAACAAACACATTTCCTCCATCAGACATGATAACGTTCTCATCATGCACATCGCTCAAATAGATTTTAGGAGTGGCATAAGTCCAATTACCTGGATTCTTCAATTCAAATCCCATCATTCCTAAAAAGTGAGCAATCTCTTCATCTGAAATATGACGTCCCTTGATAAAAGGTTGTTCAACAATTATTTTGAAATCGCCCTTGTCATCTCGGCCAAAGCCCAATACGATGAGACGCGTTTCAGGAAAATAAGCATTGTGCAACGTGACACGGTCCAAAGCCAATAATGGCAGGATGTAGTAGTCTAAACCTATTGACTTAATCAAAGATGGGCCATGGTCAAATACGACAGCCTCGCCACCCTCAGCTATTTGTTCTCCCAAGTCTATTGATAATGACTTATTAACATTGTCAATCCAACATCCTGTGGCGCGAGCCCACGACTCTATGCATTCGGCTTGTTGTTTTGCGTTTTCAAGTTCTGCTTTGAAGTCTGAGAAGTGACTTTGAGTTGGCGAATTTGTTCCAGTTTTTGCTGCCGCGAGTAAGGATGCAATGACATGCGTTGCACCTCCCGTTGAGCAACCATGCTGCTCAATCGGTGAAAATCGTTGATAAACAAGCTTTCCATTGATGAATTGTTCGGCATAACTGTCAAGTTTTTGCAGACCTTCGGGGGTAAACCCCTCGTCAATAATTGCATTGACTAAAGCCCAGAAATCTGCATTATACATATTCTATTTTTTCTTGCTGATGTAGCAGTTTTTCAAAATTATCTTGTTTAATTCCGTTGGCAAAGTTAGTAATAATCTTTGAATAATCAATATTCGGTCATTAAAAAACACTTAGCTCTTCGCTGACCATCATTATCCAAATATTAATTATGCCATTTGGCGAAAAATTTGTAAATTTGCCGTTGTGAAACAAACAAAAAGTTGTTGTTATATATGTTGTCGCGAACGATATCCAAATCGAAAATTGCCTACTGGTGTGTGCTGCTGTTGATAGCAGCGCTTTTTGGTGTGCTGAATGTGCTCACCACATGGAAAGGCGACGACCTGTTGCATGGCCTTGTGGCCGGCAACACCACCGAACACATCACTAATTGGTCATCGCTGATGCGTTCGCAGGCGTTTCATTACATGGACGACAACGGCCGGCTCGCTGACTTCTTCGCCCAACTGTTTTGCGGTCTCCTTGGCAAGCCCGCCTTCAACTTGGTAAATGTGCTGGTCACCGTCGCATTTTTCCATGTTATGGTACTGCTCATCGCGCGTGGGCGCAGCAGTTTGACGGCACTGGCGCTGGCACTGGCCTTTGTGATGACATTGATGCCAACACCTGGTGAAACTATGCTGTGGATATCGGGTGCCACCAATTATCTGTGGTCAATGACCGCGACACTGATTCTGCTGATGTGGCTCAACCGCAGTGTTTCCCAACCCATGGCAAGCCTTTGGAGAGATGTAGCGTTGTTCTTCTATGCCCTGTTTGCGGGGGCCATGAACGAGAGTTTCACGGCCGGCACACTGCTGGGACTCATGATATATTTTGCCCTCAACCCGTCGTTGTTCAAACGCTCGGCCATACTGCTTTTACTAGGTTATGTCTTGGGGTTTGTCGTCATTCTTGCTTCGCCGGGAGGTTGGGCACGATTGATGTCGGGCGACGTGAATCTGCATTTATCCTTGGGGCAAATGGTGTCGCGCCGCGCCATCAACACTTGCACCAAGAGTGTCCACTTTGTAACTCCTGTGCTAGTTGTCGTGGGCGCGTTACTGATGCTCATCACCCATCGGGGCAAGGAACTGAAGCGCAACGTACTGGTGTGGGTATTTGCTGGTATATTGGCATCCATTATCGCGCTGAGCATCACCACCAGTTACCGCAGCTACACGGCTTTTTCGGTGCTGAGTTTCCTCATCGTGGCTCAATGGCTGCATGAGTACCTTGATGACAAACGATGGAGTCGATGGTTGGCAGTTGCCCTGCTGCTTGGCTGCATTCCGCTAGGGGTGCAGGCGGTGCGTAAGGTCTATGTATATAAACAGTATGACGACGCCGTAATTGCCGCCATCAAGGCTGCGCCCGAAGAGTGTGTTCTGCCTGCAGCACGCACTCCGGTTCAAAGCCGGTGGGTGTTCCCCGTGAACTATGACAACGAGGCTTACTTCCCCCATCAGATGTATTATGCCCGTTATTATCACAAGAGCGACCTGCAATTCCTGGCTCCCGACATTTTCTCGCGCTACAAAAGCGGCAAGATGCTTGAAGGCGGAACGGTGGCTCCCTTTGTATCGGAAACACAAGGCGACACACTGCATATCATGACGTTTGAAGGACACCCATATTCCATCATCGACGTTGGAACCGAGCGCCCCCAGGTGCGAACTTCAACCCTCAAGGTTTATTACGCCTCTATGGAGGAACACCTTGGAGCCGAGCAGTCGGCACGACTAAAAAGATGGGGCGAATTTCCTGAATTCATGCCCATGCGTTATTGCTGTCTGAACGTGGCGGGGCGCTACTATCTGGTGCTGCCCGAACTCACCGACGACATGGTGAAGCTGGAATTCCCCTACGACTCGAAGGAGCAGGAAACGTGGCGACGATTCGTCAAAGAAACTCAAGAGAATTAGTATGACTGAACAGTGGGATAAAATCATTATAGGCATAGACCCCGGCACCAACGTGATGGGCTGGGGCTTGCTGGGCATCAAGGGAAAGAAACCGAGTCTGATAGTGATGGGTGTGCTCAAGTTGAGCAGGATGGAAGACCACTACATGCGACTGCACCGCATCTTTGAGCGTGTGAAAGGCTTGATTGACCAATATCTGCCCGATGAGATGGCCATCGAGGCACCGTTCTACGGCAAGAATGTGCAATCAATGCTCAAACTGGGACGTGCCCAAGGAGTGGCTATGGCAGCCGCACTGAATCACGAAGTGCCCATCACCGAATATGAGCCACGAAAAATCAAAATGGCGATTACCGGCAACGGCGCTGCCAGCAAAGAGCAAGTGGCCGCCATGCTACAACGCGAACTGAACATCGCTCCCGAACAAATGCCCGACTTGCTCGACGCCACCGATGCGCTAGCCGTGGCCCTGTGCCACTTCTACGAAAGTCAGAAACCGATACAGTCACATGGTGCCAAGTCGTGGAAAGCATTCGTCACCGCCAACCCCGACCGTGTGAAATGACCAAAGAAACCGAACAAGATGAACAAAGGAGATTTACTTACACGCAGCGAATGTGCCATACTCAAAGCGATTGCCATCGTGATGATTATGACCCACAACTTTTCGCATCTGATTGAGGGCATCGTGCCGGAAAACGAGTTTTCGTTCACGGTCGACCGAGGGAAAGAATTGTTAGTGCATCTGGCACATCCCGATTACAACATTCTGCTCCATCTGCTCTCGTTTTTCGGCCACTACGGTGTGCCCTTGTTCCTGTTTCTGAGTGGATATGGGTTGGTCATGAAGTATGAGCGTAGCGAACATGCCGCTCCAGGGTTCTTCCGGTTCGTGGGACAGCACTATGTGAAGTTGCTCAAACTCATGTTCCTGGGATTCGTGTGCTACATGATTATCCGCTATTCCATGCAAGTGAACCACACGCTTGCCATGGGAAAGGTGAACATATTGGCCCAATTCGCCATGGTCATCAACTTTCTCTCCGAACCGTGGCTTCGCATCAAGCCTGGTCCTTACTGGTTTTTTGGATTGATGCTGCAACTCTATGTCATTTATCGAGCCGTACTTTATGCTCCCAGCGACAGCAAAGCGCGCCGTTGGGTGTGGCCTGTGGTGTTCATCTTGGTGTGTTGGGTGATGCAAATATGGGGTGCCAATCCTCATCATCATCGCTGGCTAGGATGGATGCGTTATAATTTCTTTGTGGCTGCACTGCCGTTTGCGCTGGGGCTGCTGGTAGCACGCTATCAAGTGTCGTTCACGCTCAAGCGATGGCAATGGTGCTTGGGATGGCTAGCCGCGTGGGCCGTAGTGCTAGGCATGAACTTCAGTTTCCACCTGTGGCTGTGGGCACCGGCAATGGTTGTGGTGTCGGTTGTATCGCTCGCCAAGGCGCTGCCCCGATGGACCCACACCCCACTGGTGTGGACGGGAGGCATATCGGCCATGCTCTTTGTTGTGCACCCGTTAGTGAGGACCGTACTCATTGACCATGCCAAGGATGGTTACATCTATTCGTTGATACTGCTTTATCTGGTGGTGTCGTTTGTACTGGCTATTGCTTATAAATGGCTGCTGAAGCGCATCAAAATATAGCACCTATCACCTTGGCCACCATCCACACGAGCAGCACAATCACCCCCAACATGAGCACGATGGCTGCTACACTCTGCCACACCCTGGAATTCACCTCATTGATGATTACGGGATCTCCGCCCACATATCCTTCCACAAGTCGTATGTTCTGTTTATTACTGCGGTGGAACACGTCAATCACATCACCCACATAGAATGGAATGAGACCCAGCATCAGGTCGCGCACGATATTGTTGAGCAGCGCAATGCTCAAGGCGGGCGACTTGACGACAAATGCGCCCACATAGACAAACACCATCGAAATCAAAGCCGTGACTATGTCGCCCACCCCACCCGGGATGAGTCCTGCCGCGGCATCAAGGTAATATTTGTCCATGACCGTGGCCACACGATGCAGCCAGCCGTAAACGCGGCTCTCGGCCAGTCGTGTAGATAATTGCTTGCTCTGATTCATGCCTGACATGTGATTTCAATGGTAGTAGACAAAAACCGTGCCATAACAAAAAAAGGGTAAGCGAACTATATCGCGCCGCTACAACCCAATACCCTTGCTTCGGTCAAGACCTGGGGGATTCTTGGGGAGCTGGCCGTATAGGACTTACCCGCTGCAAAATTACTGCTTTTTCTACAACCCACCAAAATAAACTCACTTTTTCTTCCACCTAAAAACTGAAATGGCTCATATTAAAAGGTGGATTCAAAGCTACTTAATAGCCATAAATCACTAAGAAACAGCAACCTAGAGGAAGTTGCAAAAGATTTGTCCTCGTTTTACAGGTTAGCGGAGCAGGTCGGTCACTTCGTCTAAGGTTCCGTCATTAGGCGAAGGGGTGACGCCCAACAGATGGCACAACAAGGGATAGATGCACACATTACGGAACGTATTGGCCCGTGTGTAGCCCTGCTTGAAATCCGGGCCTATGGCACGGAATCCCACCCACATATCGCTGCAAGTGTGGTCAAAGCCGTGTGTCCCGCCAGGCTTCCATGGATCCTTGTCGAACACCCAACCCACATCGGGCAACACGATGACGTCGCCCATGTTTTCGTTGTGGCCGTAGTTGAGATAGGCCGGCATCTCACCTCGTTTCCACACGCGCAAGTGGTCAACGTGCTGCAGCGCGTTGTAGATGGAGTCGACGAACTGCGGACGAGTGGCGTAGATGAGCGCCGGAAAGTCGTTATAAATGTGCTCCACCCACTCTTCTTTCAGATAATCTTTGGGATACAGTTGCCGCTCGGGATTGACCCACGTCATACCATGGTCGCCAGTAACGATAAAATTGATGTTTTCACCGATGGGCAGTGCTTGCAGGCGCGTCCATAAAACCTGCATAAGCGAATCCATATATTCAACCGCCTGGCGCGTTTCGCGGGAAATGGGACCATACTTGTGTCCACTGGCGTCGGGCTCCTCAAAGTAGGCCATTACCAGATGGGGACGTTCCTCTTCGGGCAATGAGAGCAACCGAATGATTTCATCCACACGTTGCTCTTTCGTGAGCAAATCTTGCAAGTAATCTTTCCAATAATTGGCATATTCACCCTTGATGGCGACATCGCTGCCTACCCAATAGACAGTGGCGCTCTTCACACCTTGATGTTTCGCCGTGAGCCAAACGGGGTCGCCGCCATAGTATTGCGGGTCGGTACGCGTTTCCGTATTACTGAGCGAAAACTTCTTGCCGCTAGAACGAATCTTGAATTTGTTGGCGATGATGCCATGATGGTCGGGCACCAGTCCTGTGGCCAACGTGTAATGGTTGGGAAACGTCTTGCTGGGGAACGAGGGAGTCATGACCGCTTTCACGCCCTGCTGCGCGAGTTGGTCAAAAAATGGCGTGTCATAGGCTTCGGTATAATCCCAACGAAAGCCGTCGAGTGACACAATCACAGTGTAAGAGTCGCGTCCCGCCGCCCATGCGACCATCGCGAGCCAGACAACTACTGAAGTGATAAATATTCTTTTCATGAAAAAACCATTAATTTCGCACAAAGGTACGCATTTGTCGGCAAAGTGCAAACTATTGTCCCGAAAGAGTGGTTTTCACCACCAAAACCACATATTGAACCATGGAACAATAAATGAAAGGGATACAAAATTCCCGAAAAGTCATAACTTTTCAGGATTATAAATGTATTAGGGAAATCAATGAGGGTGTGTCAAAATTCTGGCATGCCCTCAGTTGTTTCAAAGTTGTTATGCTTTTTCCTGTTTTTCCGCAATGGGCACGCAAAAATATTAGGTGGTGAAGCATCGAAGATGCTAGGCGGGTCGAAGCCCCGGCATCGTGTTAAAAACCATGCGAGCACCCAGTAAGGGTGCGACGCTTGGTTCACAACTGCGACTCTGGGCGGTGCGTCGAAGACGAACTTCTGCGTTGTCTTTGGCGCTGCATGTACTGGTTGAAGTTCCTCTTCTAGGCACCTTTTCATAGATAGCGCAAGGACCAAGCTGCGAGGGTCTTCGACCCTCTTGCATGGTCTTAAAGACAAATAGTTTCTCCGAAGCATTCTGCGTCTTCGACGCAACACGCCAAAATTTGAACCTTGCGCTCCGGAGCAACGACTGATAACTAGTGAGGGTGTGTCAAAAATTTTGACACACCCTCATTGAAGTTATGAATGATGTCTTCGATTAGAAGATGAGTTTCACACCCACTTGAGCGTGCCAGCGGCTAAAGATAGCGTTCTTGGTAGGCTCGGTGTAACCATTCCAGGTGTAGTTGGCACGATAGACGCCTTCGGCGGTCTTCTCAACCTTTGTGCAGTTGAGCGGAGTCACATTGTAACTAGTGCTATAGTTGGCACCCCACTTCTTGTTGAGCAAGTTACCAAAGTTGAGCACGTCGAAGGTAAGCATGATCTTGCTGCCACGCTCGCGAAGAGCGAAGATGCTCTGAGCGATGTGGAGGTCGAACTGATGTTCGAATGGAGCGATGTTGCCATTGCGCTCGGCATATTGTCCACGGTGATTCTTTGCATAGTCATCGTTGGCAAGGAACTCGCGGAAGAGTTCGCGCTGAGCATCGGCGGTAACATCCTTGTTGTCAACAAACACCATCTTGTCGAGTTCGGCGTCGGTGGGCAAGTAGAGCATTGAGTTACCTTTCTGACCATCACCGTTATAATCGCCACTCTCGTTCATGGTCAAGCTGTAACGGAAACCACTGGTGCCGTTATAGATGATGTTGACGCTGGTCTGGAGCCATCCGTTGGCATACTTGGGAGTGGTGTAACCCACGTTTACAAGGATGCGGTGAGGCTGGTCGAACGACGAGTAAGTCAAATCGGGAGCAAAAGTGTTTACAGCGTAGTTGTATTTCCAGTTGCTGTAAGCCACACTGCTAGTACCGTCGTAGATGCTCTTGCTGTGGCCGAAGGTGTAGCTGGCCAACAGGTCAAGACCGAAGTTGAAGTTCTTCTCAACGGTAGCGCTCACGCTGTAAGTGTAGCCCTTGTCGGTGTTCTCGGTGCTGATAACCGAGTAGTACTGTCTGTCAACAGTGAAGAAAGGAGCGGCACTTGCCTCAACGCCTTCAACAGCGTAGGTGCTGCCAGTCTGGCTCAGAGCCAAGTTCTTGAAGTAAGCCTGATTGTAGGTCTTGCTATACAAACCTTCCACAGTGAACTTCACGTCGCCAGGAAGCATCTGCTCCCATGCCAAGTTAGCGCGGAACACTTGCGGATAACGGAACTTCTTGCTCACTGTCACGATGTCGGGGCGAGAAGCACTACCCTTGGTCAGGTAATCCACGAGTTCGGTGGTGTTGTTGGTAACGGCAGGAATGTCGGCAGCATTGTTGATGGTTGTACCGGTGATTTCCACACCTGTATTGCTGAAAGCGTTGCTCAACCACACGAAAGGCACACGACCGGTGAACAGACCGAGACCGCCACGGAACAACGTGTTGTGATTCTCATCGGCATACCAGCGGAAACCGAAGCGGGGCGAGAACAGAGGCTTGGCGCTAGGCATCTGGCCAACCTTGGCATCCCAACCCTTCTGGTAAGCATACTGGTTGAAAGCGATGTTGTCGGTAGGACGAGTGTACATGAAGGGCAAATCTACACGCAGACCATAGGTGAACTGCAAGTCACGGTTCACGTCAAACTTGTCTTGCAGATACACACCCAACTGACCGGCCTTCACGATAGGAGTCCAGCGCAAGTCGCCATTGGTGATGGCGGGATCGGTGCACTTGAACACGAACTGGTCGGGCTGGTCGTTAAGGAAATTGTTGTAAGAGTTGTAAACCCACTCACCGTTCACAGCCTGGATAAAGAGGTTGCGCATCTTGAAGAACTCGTTGTGCGTACCCAGCGTGATGGTGTGACGTCCCTTGTACCACGACAGGTTGTCTTCCAACAGATACACGTCTTGGTCAAGGAAGTTGGCGCCCGAACTGTACTCAGTACCAATATTGACACCATTGATATTACGAGAACCATCCTCCGAAGGAACGTTCTTAATCCAGAACAGTGGACCCTGATAAGGCACGTCGCGGCTGTCGCGGATGCGGTTGTAGCTCAGACGGAGTTCGTTATATACACCGGCACCGATGTTGCTGTTCAACTCAGCGACAAACGAGTTGGTCACGTTGTTGAAACGATAACTGGAGTTGTTGAAGTAGTAGCTGGTGGCACCCGAGCTCCACTTGTCGTCGTAAGCATTGCCATGCTGGTAACGCAAGGCGAGCTTGTTGTTGTCGTTGATGTTCCAGTCGATGCGAGCCAACAGGTCGAAAGCGTTGCGCTTCACGTCGCGGCGGTCAAAGCTCTCATCAATACCGCTGAGGGCTTTATACTTATTGACAATAGCCTTTGCCACATCGAGGCTCAGATAGTTCCCGGCCACACCAGGATAGAAACTGGCGGGATAGCTCTCGTTGTGGTTCTCCAGGTTAACGAAGAAGAACAACTTGTCCTTCACAATGGGACCACTGATGTTACCACCGATGGTAGTGGAGTGTTGTTTCGACAGCGGGTCTTTCTTGTAGTCCTGAGCGGCGTTGTAACGGCCGTAGAAGTTCTCGTTGTTGTAATAAGTGTAGTAAGTGGCGTGGAAGTCGTTGTTACCCTGCTTGGTGATTGCGTTGATACCACCACCGGTAAAACCACTCTGACGCACGTCGAAGGGAGCCACTACCACTTGAATTTCTTGAATAGCATCCATAGAGATGGGGTTGGCGCTCGCCTGACCGCCGTTGGTACCGCTACTGGCCAGACCAAACACATCGTTACTGACAGCACCGTCGATTTGGAAACTGTTGTAACGGTTGTTGCTTCCGGCAAACGAGATACCACCAATCTTTGAACGATTGGCCATTGGCATGTTCTTGACCACGTCGTAGATGTTGCGGTCGACGGTAGCGGCATTCTCAATATTTACCGTTGAGAAGTTGTGGCTGGCACCGGCCTGCTGACGGCGACCTTCACCAGTGATAACAACCTCGTTGAGTTGGCTAACAGCAGCACTCATGTGCACGTCCAGTTTATAGGTGTTACCCAGCTGGAGCACCACACCATCCACGGTGCGTGTTTCGTAACCAACGTAAGTCACCTTCACGCGATATGGACCGCCGGTACGCATACCCTGAATGTGAGCCAAACCGGCGAGGTTCGACACAGCGTTGTAGGTGGTTCCCGAAGGAAGGTGGGTGGCGATCACTGTTGCGCCAATCAAAGCTTCCTCCGCGTCATCGGTCACATTCACCGACAAAGCCGAGGTAGTAACTTGAGCATTCATGGCGAAAGCTGCAAAAAGCATCACGATGAATGACAGAAAATGAATTTTTTTGAACATTACTATTAAATATTAATGAAACAATTGAATTATTTTTCAAAGCAAAGACACGCTGCTCCATTTACAAACTAAATGGTGCAGCGTGAAGCAGTTTCTTAGCATGTGTCGTTGATGTGGTCACAAAGTGCTCTATGTCCTCATAGACACAGATGAAGAATGACGTATTGTTATCGTGCACAGCGAACATTTCAGCCAACAAACGCTAAAAATCGGTGCAAAGGTAGTTATTATTTCAACACGGCACGTTAGTTGGTCAATATTTAACACCATTAACATAACGAATTAACATTACCGAAAAATTCACCAAAAAAAGGCCCTGCGACCATCACGTGGCCGCAGGGCATATCGCATGAAGTTATGCGCTCTTATTAGAAGTTGAACTGCAAGCGAGCTTGTCCCACGTGGAAGTTCTTGTCGTTGGGATAGTAGTCGCTCTTCAGGTTATGGTAAGTATAGTCAACCATCACTTGAACATACTTGTTGAACGAGTAGTTCAGGCCGATGGTAGCGCTGTGCAGGTTACCGCCGCCAACGCTGGTAGCGCCAGTGCCGGGCCAGTCTTCCATGTAACCGGCTGCATAGTAGTGGCCACGGCCAGCATTGAAGTACTCACCATCGGTGAGGTCGTTCAGGCCAGTGTAGTTGTAACGAGCCACCAGTTCAAGTGACTTGCCGTTGAGACCACCGAGCAGACCTTCGCACTTGTTGTACTTGTAGCCATTGCCGAAGAGGATGACACCAGCCTCCACGTAACCGCCGTGGAAGTTGTTGCTGCGCAGCTTGTTGGCATTGTCCCATGCTTCAAGCGAGCCCCAACCGTCGATGTTGTTCTGAGCATCAATCATCAGCGAGTAGGTATCACGTTTCTTGGTCACGTGCTTGTAGAAGTACTCTCCACGGACGAAGAATTTCTCGTTGTTGTAGAGCAGTTCAGCACCAGCATTGAACACATTGTTGGCCCAGTCAAGATCGGCATGCACAAACTGTTCGTCTTCATCAACAAAAGTTTCAAGAGTTTGTCCCATGTGATAGGTCTTCTTCAAGATGTTGTTGTAAACAGTGCCGCCACCAAGATGAGCATAACGTGCGCTCACACCAATGTGGAAGGTCTGATTCTCGTCGATGAGGGGACGGAACACATAACGTCCAGCCACTGTCAGGCCATTGAAACCAGCTTCAATCTTGTTGTACTGATTCTCGGTGAATACGCCTTGGTAAGCCATGAAACGGTCGCTGTTGTACTTGTAGCTGATACCCAGTTCGCGTCCTTCGCCCAATGCGTAGCTAGAACCGGGACGAGAAATGAAGTGGTAGCTACCCAGCGAGGTGTTGCGGGCCATAGAGCCAGCGGGATCGTTGTAGTAACCCACCTTAATGGCGTGAGTGCCGTCGCACCACTGTGCGAAAATGTTTTTCTGCGAGAACTTGCCACCGCCAAAGCCGAAGTCGGCATAGAGATACCAGTTCTTGTAGGTGAACGATGTGCGGATGCGTGCATCGGTTATCGAAGCGCCACTCTGCAGAGGAGTGAAATCGCTGTGATAGGTGGCAGCATCGGCCATGAAGCGGGCGCCGATGGTAAACTTAGCGTCCTGTTTCTCGAGTTGCAGGGTGGGATCGGTGTCGAAGTCCTGCGCTGCTGCGCTCAGAGCCATGATTGCGAGAGCGGGCAAGATGAAATATTTCTTCATAATAATTGTTGTCTAATCAATTAATTAAAGTAATTTTTGAAACATGAGTTAACCACAAATTAGTAACCCAGACGCACAAGCGTTTCCACAGCATCGGGCACAGTAACATTGGCAGCCGAGTTGTCATAAACCTGTCCAGCGTGGAAGGGGTTGGGCAGCTTGGGATTGCCACGGAAACCGTTCTCAATCATGTAGCGCAGCGACATTTCGGTGCGGTTGGTGAAGAATCCGTCCATGTACACAGGCACGCTATTAGGATAGCTGGTGGTCGTGTAGGGAGTAGAGGGAATCTCAAGGCGCAGGAGGTCGTCAAACTCGGTCTCCAGACCGTAGTTGTAATAACCCATGTACTTGCACATCTGTGCCCAAGAGTCGAACGAATAGGGATGGTTAATCATGCCGCTCTTGCGAATCATGTAGGCTTGCCAAGGAGCGTTCATTTCAGGATAGTTGTTGGGAGCGCCACTGATGGCGGGGCCAATGATGTGAGCGCCATTGTCCTGAGCCCACTTGATGAAGGCTGCATAGCCCGTGGGGTCGTCGATAGCGATATCGGTAGCGTAAGCAGGTTCGCTGATCCACAGCAGGTAGCACATGGGCACGCGACCTTTGAAGATGTCGTTGGCACGACGCAAAGCATCAAATGAGAAGGTTTGGAGAATCACCTTACCATTGGTGTTACCCACGTTCACCTTGCCAGCTTTGTAGAAAGCGGTCTCGGTTGCGGGTTTCTCGATGATGTTCCAGCCGCACTCGGTCAGCACATCATAAACGCGCTGTTCCATGTTGCCGGGGTTCAGCCAGCTCTCTTTGAACTCGACATAGATACCGGGGCGGTTGCCGGTGTCTTCGGGATCGGCCTCATAAGCATGGTCGAAATCATACTCGATAAAGTCCATATACTTGGCGTTGTACTGACCCTTAGCCTTAATGGCTTCGTAGATTTGCTGCAGAGTCATGCCTTTGTACTCGTCCTTAATCTTATAAGTGAGCACGCGGCGACCATTGGCGTCACGCACGAGGCGCTTGCCCTCGGCATAAGCGATTTGGTCCTGAATAGCACTGATATAAAGGCCGTTGCTATAGACAATCTTGTTAGTGCCTTTGTCAAAATAGCCATTCTGGGTGGCTGCAAACGAAGGACGAGATTGTTCCAGACTGGTTTCATTGAACCAACTGCCCGAGTCAAGCATGAGCAGCTCAGCATAGTAGTAGCTCAGCGTGTAGAAGGGACGGAAGGAAGCGATGTCGCGGCCATACTGAGCCTCGGCATCAGCTTTGCTAAAGCCCAAGCTCATGTAGAAGTCCACACGGGTGGTGGGAACGGTCTCCGAGAAGATGTTCTCGATGTTGGTGGTACGCTTCAAATTCTCGTCGTGGTTGGCCAGCACGATACCGTCCTTAGTGCACTGCACGTCACTTTCCAAATAGTCGGCGCCCATTTCACGAGCCCAACGCCACGATGCTTCGGTCTCCTCGGGAGCCCAGAAGGTAGAACCGCGGTGAGCAATCACTGCATACAGGGGAACGTAGTCGCGAACCTTTGCCAGGTCGGCATTCAGCACCTGAACTTCAACGCGTTTGGCATCGGTTTTCTCACTGGTAAACTGCTGCTCCTCGGAGCAAGAGGTTGCAAGGGCCACCAGCGCCAGGCTGGCTACACCCATTCGAATGAGATTTTTAAACATAAGTTTGAAAATTGAAATTAATAAAAAAATGGTTGGTTATTATTTTATTCTAGTGTTTTGACAAAGTGTCACCTAACTGTTATCAGGCCATAGTTGACTTACTTTTTGTGTTCGCCCTTGCGGTCGGCCACAAGATACTGTTCCTCCTTATAGGTCAAGCCCATGAAGAAGATGGCGAGGATGCAAGCGATGATGATAAAGATAAAATAGGTCGAGAAATTGTAGGTCCCGTCGGCTCCTTTCGCCAACTTCAGCACATAGCCAAGGACGGTGTTTGCCAGAATACTCGTACCGAGCACATAGCCCATGAAACCAGTGAGTCCGGCTGCTGTACCCGCCGCATTCTTCGGAGCCAAGTCAAGTGCCTGAACACCGATGAGCATCACCGGGCCATAGATGAGGAAACCGATGGCGATAAGGCATCCTACCACCACCCACAGGTTGTTGATGTACTGCCAGTAAACCACAATGGCAATGATGATGAGCGCCATAAAAATCATGGTGGGCAATGCGCGACGGCCCTTAAAGACTTTGTCGCTGAGCCATCCACAGAAGATGGTGCCTGGGATTGCGGCAAATTCGAAAGCGAAATAAGCCCATCCTGCACTCTTGAGGTCGGCGCCTTGTGTGTCAAGAATTTTGGGAGCCCAGTCAAGACATCCGTAGCGAACCATATAGATAAATGAGTTGGCCAGTGCGATGTACCACAAGAACTTGTTGCTGAGCACGGTCTTGAAAATCTCTTTCATGGAGAGTGTCTGCTCGCTCTTCTTCTCGTCATAATGCTTAGAAGCCGACCCGCTCCACTTCTCAATGGATTGCAATCCACACGATTGTGGGGTGTCGCGGATAAGGATATAAGCGAGGATTGCGATAAGAATGGCTACTGCAGCCGGGAAAGCATAGGTTCCGATGAGGAAGTACATCTTCTCATCATTGCCGTAGAACCAAGAGCCGAACCAAACGGCACCATAAGCAGCCATAGGACCGACGAGGGCGCCACCCACGTTGTGGGCGCAGTTCCACACGCTCATCCATGTTCCACGTTCCTTGATGGAGAACCAACGAGTCATCACACGGCCGCACGGAGGCCAGCCCATACCATTGAACCAACCCACCAGGAAGTTGAACACTCCCATCAGCATAACGGCCAATCCTTTGTTCGCTGGACCAATCGCCACTACGGGCACAATCATAAACGCCATGGCGATGGCCGACAGTATCAGTCCCAGGGGCAGGAAACGACGGGCATTGCTGCGGTCGCTCACACTTGCCATCACAAATTTAGAGATACCATAAGCGAGAGCATTCATAGCCATCGCACCACCGAGCATCGCTTCATCGAAGCCGAGGACGCCAAGAGGCGCAACTGCCATGGATAAGTTTTTTCTCACCAAGTAGAAACCGGCATATCCAATAAAGATACCGATAAACACTTGCCAGCGAAGGCGTTTGTACTTCGCGTCAGCCTCTGGGCCTGTCTGTTCAGGCTTATAGGCCGGAGGGGCTAAAAAATTTGCCATAAAATGTAGTTTTTAAGGAATATTGTATATTGATCTTTTTTGTTGATTCATCTCACGCCGTTAAGCTTCTGCGTGGCTTCAACATCGATGGCCTGGGCCAGGATGCTGATGGGATTGAGCACCTTCACACCTGTGGACATTTCTATTTGCCACTTGCAGGTCTCACAGTCGGTGCTCACATAATCGGGCTTGGCGGCTTCAATGTCGGCGAACAGAATTGAACCGATGGCTTGCGAGGTCTCGTAGTTCTCTTTCTTGAACCCGTATGTTCCTGAAATACCGCAACAGTTCTGGTCGAGTTCCACCAGTTCCAGCCCGGGAATCATGCGCAGCAGTTCGGTGCTGTAGATGGCCCATCCCATGCGTTGCATGTGGCAAGCGGTATGGTAGGCTACCCGCATCTTGAAGTCGGGGCGGAATGCGAGTTTCACCTCGCCCTCGTCGATGAGTTGGAACAGGAAACGAGTGGCGAGCGAGAGATGTTCGCGCACGTTGTCGTTGTTCACACCCAGCAACTCAGGATACTCGTCACGCATGGTGAAGGTGCAAGTCGAACTGGTTGTTATGATGGGACGGCGCATCTGGTTGATGCTCTTGCGCATGGAAGCCATGTTCACTTCGCCCTGTTTGCGGGCCTGTTGATACATTCCATTGGCAATGAGCGCCACGCCGCAGCATTTTTCCTTGTCAAGCAGATGAACTCCATACCCCACAGCATTCATCACGGTGACCAAATCCTTTCCCAACTGCGGGAAGTTGTAGTTCACGTAGCAACCATGAAAATAACTCACATGGTGGGCAAACTTGTCCTGCTGCGCTTGCGCATTCTTACGATACCATGCCTCAAATTTTTGCGCAGAGTAAGCAGGGAAAGTGCGGTGCTTGTCTATCGCCATCACGGCATCCATGACCACTTTCACGGGCTTCAGACCCAGCGAGAAGTTGGTGATTGGAGCGACAATGGTGGCCATCGACCCTACTAAGTCGGTGTTGGCGAGCATCATGTCGCGCAACTTGGGTCGGTGTGTGGTGTGCTTCATGCGCGCCTGCTGGATGAGGTCTCCAATGCGCACGTCGCTCGGGCAAGCCACTTCACAGCGCTTGCAATTCAAGCACAGCTTGAGCGCTTCGTCGAAAAACTTGGGGTCTTTCAAGCGGTAACGCTCTCCGTCAGGCCCCGCCTGTTTAGGACCGGGGTATGCGGGATTGACGGCAGCAACAGGGCAATAAACCGTACAAATCGAGCATTTGAGACACTGCTCGAAATTGTGGTCGCTGATGCTTGTCAGTTGAGTTGTTGCCATAGTTTTTAGCTACAAGACTATAATTACTGTATGATTTATCTTCACTTTTGGTCTAAGATGTTTTGAGCCACTGCCAGCGCCGTGAGCAGCGACACGCCTGTGCCGTCGCCCAAGGTGAGGGGGTTATGACCACCCAGCACCTGACCGATGGCATAAACATTCGACAATGGTTTGCCGTCTTTCAGCGGACGGAAATGCTCATCGGTCATCACACCATAACTCATGAACGGCTGGTCGCCCATCAGCCCGAACTGGCTCCACTGGGCATGCTCTTTCGGCGCATTGGTGTCAAGGTCGAGCAACGGCTCATAGACGCGCTCGAAATTGGACACCAGTCCCTTGCTCATGAACGAGCCGGTTGCCAGCACATACTGGTCAGCCTCCAATGGAGTATCCTGCAATTTGGCGGTATTGACGCGCGTGACACGGTCACCTTCCAGCGTGGCTTTATCCACGGTGTCGCCCAGCAGGAAGCGACCGCCCAGCATCTGGAAATAGTGCCGCAGTGCCGCATTAATGCGCACACCGCTCACAGAGGGTGGCAAGGTAGGCAAGAAGTACATTGGCTTCTCGACCTGCGCCTTGAGGATATCGCTGGCGTCCTCATTGTCAATCCCCACCACAGCGGGCATCAGTACAGCATCCACATCGCCGGCAACAGCGTTGATAGCCTCGGCCAACTGTGCGACATTGCGGGTGTTGGTGAACACTTTTGCCAAGTTGGTGGCACGCATTTCGGTGGCGCTGCGCCGTGCACGCTTGATGCACTCAAGGGTGACGGTGGGCATCTCCACAGTGGTATTCAGCGCACGAAGTCCCTCCACAACGAAGTCGATGGGATAATCGATAAAACTTTCAAGGTTGATGAGAGCCACTTTTTTCCAGGGCAAACTATCGGGCCTGTCGGTAGTGGCTAGGCCGTCAAGAGTGAGCCAGGCTGGCTTGGTGACGCCGAGCGGCGTGATGCGGTAATGGTTGCGGGCGCTGTCGCCAGAGGTCTTAATGCCAGCGTCGCCCAACAGGCTCTTGGCTTGTTCGGCCAACTGCGCCACTTGCTCATGCCCCATCTTTGAATATGGATGCTGCTGGTCAAGTGATGATATGGCCTCAAGCGGATTGGTCACATCGGCACCGTCCACGTTTCCCAACAACTCGAAGGAGCCACCGAAGAAATGCAAGGTGTTCTGTCCACCGGCCACAATAGCCACGCGCTTGCCAGTCCTTGCCAACGCGATGCCACAAGTGAGTCCACTCAGGCCTCCGCCCATGATGATTGTGTCAAATTTCATTTCGAGCCCTCCTTTCTTGTAATGGCCTTGTCGAGTCCGCACAAGCCTTGGTAAACGGTTGCTGTGAGTTGTGCCTCGCGCAGGGTGCTGCCCCACGCCACGGGTTTCATGCCTTTCCACCGTTCATCAAGGAATTCCGCCAAGTCTTCTTGGGCCTTGGGAATATTGTTGTTGAAACGCCCGAGCAAGGCCGCAGCGCGACATGCACACAACTTGCCTTGGCAAGTGCCCATTCCCACGCGGGAACGACGGCGCAGGTTCAGCAGATTGTGGACATGCTGGTTTTCCACCACATATTTGATTTCGCCCACACTGACACCTTCACATTCGCACACCAACGCCTTGTCAGCATCCGATTCCATGCTGATTTTGCTGGTCATCGTGCCGTGACGGCCTTCGGCCGCGTTGAAGGCGAAACTGCGCTGTGCATTGCCCGACTTCGGCTTCTCTGAACCGGGCAGAGGTATGTCGGCCGTCTCACAGGGGCGATTATTGCCCAACTTGGCACAAGCCATGTCGGTAGTGATTTGCGCCATGAGACGGTAAGTCATCATTTTTCCACCGGTGATGGTGATGAATCCGGCCAGTCCGTCGCGGGTCTCGTGGTCGAGGCACACGATGCCTCGGCTGATGCTGCGACCGCTGGGGTCATTGTCGGCAGCCACCAGAGGACGCACACCGGCGTAAGCACGCAGAATGCGTGTCGTAGCCAGCGACGGCGCCAGTTTCTCGCCCTCGGCCAGCAACAGGCGCACCTCATCGTCGGTGACACGCATGTCATCAACCGTCTCAATGGGGATGCGATCGCTGGTTGTGCCTATCACGCACACGGTATCGTCGGGCACAAGAATGTCGGCATTGGCAGGCTTGCGACAACGATTGATCACCATTTGGTTCACACGATGGCCGAAAATGAGCAGCGCTCCGCGGGCAGGGAACATATTGACGGTCACTCCCGCCATTTGCGCGATGAGCATGCCCCAAATGCCTGCGGCGTTGATGGTGACGCTGGCGCGGAATTCTTTTTCCTCGCCGGTGCGATGGTCACGCACCTTGACACCATCAACACGATTCTGATTGACAATCAAGCCTGTCACTTCATGATAAGTGAGCGACTCGGCCCCGTGCAGGCAAGCGTCCATCACATTCGCCACAGTCAGGCGGAACGGATCGACCGCAGCATCGGGAACTCGCACTGCCCCAATAAGGTCGGGGTTGACCGACGGCTCGATGGCTCGTGCCTCGGCCGGGTCAATGATGTCGGCGCGGATACCCGAAGCATGACAAGCCTCGACAAACGTCTTCTGGTAATCCAGGTCGTCCTCGGGCAATGTGATGAACAGGCCATCGGTCTCTTCCACACAGTGACGCGCGATTTTTCGCAGAATCATGTTCTCTTCAATGCACTCAGTGGCACTTTCCCTGTCGGTGACGGCATAGCGCGCACCACTGTGGAGCAGGCCATGGTTGCGGCCGGTAGCACCGTTGGTGTAGTCGAAGCGTTCCAGCAGCAACACGCTCAAGCCGCGCATGGCGCAGTCGCGCGCCACACCCGCACCTGTTATGCCACCGCCTATGACGATTACATCGTAGTGTTTATTATTGTCCATATTCACTGATTGACATTAATTAATTTAATAGAATGCAAAGTTACTGAAAAAAGAAAGCAAAACAAAATGAGGAACGCAAGTTTTTCATTTTTTTGCAAATTCATTAGTTTTCAGATTCACACCCACAAGCCAATGTCAAAGAACATTATTCTTTACTTACGAAACTGTCCAAAGAAATTTCACGGCAAAATTACAAACAAAATTCAATTTTGCAAATAAATTACGAAAAAAATTTCAACGAAACTTCAAGATTTAACATATCAACATCCATAAATGCAGCAAATTAAGTACAAAACCAATAATATAAACCACCTCGCTTTTAATTTCGTTTTGTTCTTATTTTATTTCGTTTTGGTCAATTTTTAGACAAAATTAGCACAGCAATTTTATGCACAAGTTTCAATAATATTCAAATTTTGAACAAAAACGAAAGATATATTTGCTGGTTTCATATTTTATGGCTAGTTTTGCCCGTGAAATTAAACATGATGAACCATGATTAAGGAAAAAAGACACTCAATCATCATTGACACACTCATGAAACAAGGCTCAATACTTGTTTCCGACCTGGTCGACAAACTGAAAGTCTCATCGGTAACCGTTCGCAAGGACTTGACCGAACTGGAAAAACTGGGCAAACTCTACCGCAGCCACGGGAAGGCCATCCTCATCAACCCCTACATCAACAACCGCTCGGTGAACGACAAAGAAAAAATCGCTCCTGAGGCCAAACGCAGCATCGGGCTCGAAGCCTCACGCCTCATCGACCGTGACGACAGCATCATCATTGCTTCGGGGTCGACAGTGCATGCCCTGGCACGTTGCATCCAGCCCATCCACCGCCTCACGGTGGTGAGCGCATCACTAGTGGTGAGCGAAATACTGGCGCTGAACGAGAACATCGACGTCATACAGCTGGGCGGCATGCTGCGACACAGTTCCCTCTCGGTCGTCGGGCAATACAGTGAGCAAATCTTGCAAAATTTCTCGTTCTCCAAACTCTATCTGGGCGTCGATGGCGTGGATTTCGAATACGGCATTACCACCACCGATATGCGTGAGGCAGAACTGAACAAGAAGATGATGGCGGCAGCCCAAAAAACCATTGTACTTGCCGACAGCAACAAGTTTGGCCGGCGCGGGTTCGCCAAGATTGCCGATATGGAAATGGTGGACCTCATCATCACCGACTCCAACATAAGCGAACAAAACATCAAGGCCATCGAGGAAATGGGCATTGACCTGCTCATTGCACGCTAACAACATCCACAATCTATAATTTATACACAATGAAAAAGAATCTGTTTACACTGTTACTGTTGCTTGCCGCTATGGTCACGGCACAGGCCCAAAGTTTAACGGGCAAAACCTGGGTTTCCGACATCTCAACCAACGACATGCCCGACACAGGTCTAGTTATGACTTTTGACGACGATGGCACATGCGCTATGGGAATGGTTTCCACCCAATCTGTCGACAAAGAAACGGACCTCGACATGAACTTGACCTTTGTCTGCCCCGGTATTTATCTGCTGGACGGCGATCAATTGAACATGATGATTGACACCTCCAAGGCCGACCTGGAATTCGAATTTGATTCCGAAACACTGGACAAATCCACCATTGATTTGTTCACCAGCTTGCTTCGACCCGAACTGGAGAAGGAAAAGCCAGAAATGATTAAACAATTCATTGAGGACTTGCCCGCAGTCAGCGAATACACAATCGTCAGCCTCACCGATGGCGAGCTCACGCTTAGCGACGGCGAGACCGAACGCACCTTCATCGCCGTCCGCGAATAATGGGACACGGGGACGGTTCTTTTGTCCCACTTTGGGACAGAGTGGGACAGAGGGACGGTTCTTTTGTCCCATTTTTTGTTTGAGGATTCCAAAAATTGTCTTACTTTTGTGGCCAGCAACAAAAAACCATTGTCATGCCACGCAAAGCAAGAGCCATCAGTGCGACCGGAGTCTATCATGTGATGTTGAGAGGCATCAATCACCAAGTCATCTTTCATGATGAACTTGACTATAGGAAATTCATCAAAATTTTACAGTCACAGGCCCACCCTCAAGACAAGGACGGGCGTGATTTGCCGCCGGCCTGTGAGATTTATGCCTACTGCCTGATGACCAACCATGTGCATCTGCTCATTCGCGAGTGCAACAAATCACTAGGACAATTGATGAAAAGTATTGGTGTGGCTTATGTGAGCTACGTCAACAAACGCTATGACCGTATCGGACATCTGTTCCAAGACCGTTTTTTGAGCGAGCCCGTGGCCGACGCAGGCTACTTTATCAGACTGTTGCGTTACATCCACCAAAACCCCGTTGAGGCAGGTATGGTGGCGTCGCCCGACGACTATGCCTGGAGCAGCTGGCATGAGTATCAGCGAGACGCGACAGGCATTTGTTCCCACTCAGTGCCTTTTAGCAATATGTCATGGGGCGAACTCCGGGATATGGTGTGCGCCATCAACAAAACCGGCAGCCTGTCCAAAACCGCGATTGAGCAAACGCTGAAAATGAGCGACGCTCAAGCCAAAGACTGCGTAGCAGCCATCTGCGAAGCCAATAACATTGAAAGAAACCTGGGAGAGTTACCTCGCAAAAAACGCGATTTGGTGCTGTCGGAGGCACTCAAAGCCGGCATAGGCGTAAGACAACTTGCCCGCATCACCGGTGTGTCGCACAGCACCGTGCACCGACTTGCACACAGCACGACGGAGCAGAAATCGTGACTTTTCTCACCGAGTAAGCAAGCAGGCGTCGCCGTAACTGAGGAAACGGTAATCGCGAGCCAGAGCATGGTCGTAGATTTTCCGCCAGCGATGCGCCCCTGTGAAGGCCGACACAAGCAGCAGTAGAGTGGACTGTGGCTGATGGAAGTTGGTAATCATCCCATCAATGACACGATACTGGAAGCCTGGAGCAATCATGAGTTGAGTGCTGTCGACCAGTTCATCAAGTTCATTTTTGTCGAGGTAGTCCACAATGGCTTGCAGGGCCTCTTTGACCGTGATGGTACAGGGGGTGGTATAAGGCATCCATTGTCGCACGGTGAGGTCGGTGGCATCAGGGTTCTCCACCAGTATTTGCCCCACATAGTAGAGACTTTCAAGCGTACGCACCGACGTGGTGCCCACCGCGATGACGGGAGCCGTGTTGCTGACCAACTCGGCAATCAGGTCGCGCGACACTTGCACAAACTCATAGTGCATGTCGTGGTCACCAATCTGTTCACTTTTCACTGGCTGAAATGTGCCAGCGCCCACGTGCAACGTGAGTTCACGGCGGCGTATGCCACGGGCATCGCAAGCCGCCAGCACATCGTCGGTGAAATGCAGACCCGCCGTGGGTGCCGCCACACTGCCGTCGATGTGGCTGTACACAGTCTGATAGTCGGTGGAGTCGCTCGTCTCAGTGCCACGGTTCAGATATGGCGGGATGGGTATCTCACCCACCACTTCCAGCACGTCGGCAAAGGTGACACCGTTTCCATCCCATCCGAATGTGATGGCCCACGCGTTGCCCAGTTGTTCGCCGCGCCTAGCGGTGAGCGTGACATCCTGCCCGTTTACATGAATCGATTGTCGCAGTTCGCCCTGTTTCCAGCGCTTGCTGTTACCCACCAGGCACTGCCAGGTGCAACTGTGGGTGGTCTGAAAAACCTGTTCATAGTCGTGCGGGGCAAGCGGCTCAAGGCAGAAAATCTCAATGAGCGACCCCGTTTCCTTGCGAAATCGGAGACGGGCGTTGATGACGCGAGTGTTGTTATAGATGAGCATCGCCTGTTGCGGCAACAACTCGGGCACTTCGTAGAAATGCCTGTCAACGATGTCACCGTCGTTCCAACACAGGAGTTTGCATTGTTCACGTTGCGCCAGCGGATGCTTGGCGATGCGCTCATCGGGCAGGTCGTAGTTATAATCACTGATACGTATGTCACGAATGTCGTCGACGTTCATTGCCATGATGGATGCTGAGTGTGTTATTTCAATAATTGTTGAAGTTGTTCGGGTTCGTTGGTGGTGATATAGTCAATGCCATTATCGATGCACCATTGCATGTCCTTCACCTCGTTCACGGTCCATGCATTGGTTTTCAACGCCAGTTCGCGACATTGGTCAATCCATTCGGGGTGTTGCATGAACACACTGTAGTGATAGTCGGGCCCTGCTGCACCGATGCCCTTGAGGTCGCGCGGCGACAACTCACCGTTCAAGTAATAGACTTCGGTTCCTTTTGGGGCTTGCTGGATGAGCATTTTGGTGCCTGGGTAAGAGAATGTGATATAGGTCACGCGATTTTCCAATCCATATTTCTTGAACAGTTTCAAAATCTTCTTCACTGCTATGGCTTCCTGTTGCTTGTCGTCGTGTGGTTTGAGTTCGCACACCAGTTGCAGCGTGGTGCCTTGCGCCACTTGCAGCAGTTGTTCCAGCGTGGGAATCACCTCACCGTTGGGCAGCCGTTGCGAACGCACATCGCGAGATTTGGACTTTTGGATTTCGACACCGTTGATGTCCTCGTCGTGATTGACAAAAAGCACCCCGTCGCGGCTCATCCACACGTCAAACTCCGTGCCCCAACAATGGATGCTGTCGGCCTTCACCAGCGAGCGGCGGGAGTTCTGTGCCGACCCCGGGGCTTTCCAGTAGCCACGATGCGCGACCACTTGGGTTTGCGCCCAGCAAGTGAGCGATGCAATCATCAAGAAAAAGAAAAATATTTTTTTCATGTTTTCATTTTTTAATTTCGCCACAAAATTACAAAGAAAATGCGTTGTGAGCGAGAAAAAAGTAGTAATTTTGCACTTTGGGGTTTTCCCAACTAAAAGAAAAGAATCGATGGAAAACAAAAAACAACTCAAGCCACTGGCTGGCATGACACTGTACGAGCTTCGTGAGGTGACCGAATCGCTGGGACTGCCCAAGTTTACTGCCACCCAACTGGCTCAGTGGATTTACGGCAAGCGCGTGAGGTCGTTCGACGAGATGCTGAACATCTCCAAGAGCGGCCGCGAGAAGTTGGCCGAAGATTATTGCGTGGGCCTGAACTATCCCACCAGCCGCGTGGTGAGTGAGGACGGCACCGAAAAGTACCTCTTCAACGTGGGCGACGGCCAGGCTGTGGAATCGGTATATATCCCCGAAGAAGACCGCGCCACACTGTGCATCTCGTCTCAGAAAGGATGCCGCATGAACTGTTACTTCTGCATGACTGGCCGTCAAGGCTTCCATGGCAACCTCACCGCCAACCAAATCATCAACCAAGTGCTGAGCGTGCCTCACAGCGACCAACTCACCAACGTCGTGTTCATGGGCATGGGAGAGCCACTTGACAACCTTGAGCCCGTTTTGAAAGTCATCGAGATACTCACCGAAAAATGGGGTCTGGGATGGAGTCCCAAGCGCATCACCGTGAGCACCGTGGGCAAGAAACCCGAGTTGAAGACACTGTGCGAGCGCACCAGTGTCCACATCGCCGTGAGCGTCCACAACGCCGTGCCCGAGGAGCGCCAGTCGCTCATGCCCATTGAGAAGATTTATCACATCAAGGACGTGCTCGACCTGTTGGGACGTTACGACTTCGCCCATCAGCGCCGCCTTTCGGTGGAATACATCATGTGGAACTGGTTCAACGACGACATCAAGCACGCCGAGGCGCTGCGCGACATCTTACCCAACGAGCACGTTCGCGTGAACTTGATACGTTACCACATGATACCCGATGTACCCAAGTTGCGCACCAGCAGCGATGAGCGCATGGCCTACTTCCGCGACTACCTGAACAGCAAGGGTGTGATATGCACCATTCGTCGCAGCCGTGGCGAGGATGTCCAAGCCGCTTGCGGCATGCTGGCCGGCAAGGTGAAAAAGGATGTTGAGAAAGACAAAGAAAAGGAAAAAAACAAAGCCAAAAAATGACCATCATTAAACCACATCACAGTGGTTGTGGTCATAATGACCCAGAAATCAACTAAGAGCGAATATTTGCCCTATGGACGAAAGAAAAAGTGTGTTTAAACGCGGTGCCGAGTGTGGTGTACCCATGGGCTTGTACATGACCACCATCTCGGTGATGTCGCTATTCACCGACAAAGTGCCGTTGTTTTCCTTGGCCGTCATTGTGATGCTGTTTGCCGGGCCATACGTCATCTATCGTTTCCAGCGACACTATTTCATCGAAGAAAACGGCATGACCGAATATGCCGCCCTATGGATGCAAGGCATTCTCATGGTGGTTTATGGCGCCCTGATTACAGGAGCGGCCACCTACCTCGTCCTCCAGTACATTCGCCCGTCCTACATCTATGACCAAGCGCAGATGGCCGTCGACACCTATAATGCCATTCCGTCGATGAAGGCGCAGTTGGGCGAGATTCTCGACGTGATGCAGCAAGCCATCGACCAAAATGCGCTGCCCACACCCATTGAGCTGGTGTTCCAAATGTTCTGGTTTGTCACTTTCTCGGGTTGTATGATGAGCGCCATCACGGCGGCTTTCGCTTCGCGACGCTTGTCATAATCGCCCTTTAACAACGAATTCAACAACAAAAAAAGATATGGATATTTCAGTCGTAGTACCCTTGTATAATGAAGCGGAATCGCTTCCCGAATTGGCCGCGTGGATTAAACGAGTGATGGATGAAAACGGCTACAGTTATGAAGTGCTCATGATCAATGACGGGAGCACCGACGACTCGTGGCAAGTCATCAAAAAATTGCATGAAGAGAATGAGGCCATCAAAGGCGTGTGTTTTCGCCGCAACTACGGCAAGTCGCCGGCGCTGAACACCGGATTTGCCGCCGCTCAAGGCGATGTGGTCATCACCATGGATGCCGACTTGCAAGACAGTCCCGACGAGATTCCCGAACTCTACCGCATGATCACCGAGGAAGACTATGACCTGGTGAGCGGATGGAAAAAGAAACGCTACGACCCACTGTCGAAGACCCTTCCCACCAAGTTGTTCAATGCCACGGCACGCCGAGTGAGCGGCATTCACAACCTGCACGACTTCAATTGCGGATTGAAGGCTTACAAGAGTGATGTGGTCAAACGCATCGAGGTCTATGGCGATATGCACCGCTATGTGCCCTATCTGGCCAAAAATGCCGGTTTCAACAAGATAGGTGAGAAAGTGGTTCAACACCAAGCCCGCAAGTATGGCGTGTCGAAGTTCGGTCTGGACCGTTTCGTAAACGGATATCTCGACCTGCTCACCCTGTGGTTCCATGCCAAATTCGGTGTAAAACCGATGCACTTCTTCGGCCTGCTAGGCAGCCTCATGTTCCTGCTGGGCTTTATTGCCGTGATTGTTGTGGGCGGACTGAAACTCTACAACATGTGGGCCGGCAATCACTACACGCTGGTGACCAATTCACCCTACTTCTATCTTGCGCTCACGGCGATGATACTGGGAACCCAACTATTCCTCACGGGATTTCTGGGCGAACTCATCACCAGAAATTCACCCAGCCGAAATCATTACGAAATCAAAGAAGAAATTAAATGAGGTGGCTCCATGTCATATTGCCATTGATGCTGCTGGCGCTAGTCGCTTGTGACGACAACAGTTGTTATGACAACGGCAGCGCGTTGCCATTGGTGCGCTTCTATAAGTCGGGCACAACCCAACAGGTTACGCTTGACGGCGTCACCATTCGCGGAGTGGACGCGCCCGGCGACAGCGTGCTTGTTGACAGTTCAGCGGTGAGTGAGGTGTACTTGCCCCTGCGAGTGAGCGCCAACTCCACCCAGTGGGTGCTGGAATATGGCGGCGAAACGGAACTCGCCGACACCATTACCCTGCAATACCGCAGCGTGCCTTATTTTTCCAGCGCCGAGTGCGGAGCGATGTATAATTTCGAATTGTCGTCGGTCACCTCCACCCGTTATGTGATTGATTCAATAGCAATAGCCAAGCCAGTAATTGACAACGGCACCGACGTAGCCATTCGGCTATTTTTCCCTGTCACCAATGAGTATTGACTTGAGACACATATTATCCTTGCTGTGTGTGACGCTCCTGACCCTGTGCGCCACTGCCCAGGATTCGGCCCGGTATGTGACTCCCGTGCGCCCAGCGACCAACAAGACGCTGCCGCCGGCACGTGGCACTGACGAGGAAGTCATCAAACGCTTTCTTGCGGGCGACACGTTGGCGCTCGAGGAAGCGCGACGCGATTCGGCACGACGCGCCTACAAGCACTACCCGCTACTGACCGACGTGACAGTAGGTATTAACTTTATTGACCCGGTGCTTATGCTCATGGGGCAGGACTACGCCAGCGTTGACATTCATGCCACACTCAACATGTGGAACCGCCTGCAGCCGGTGGTTGAAGTGGGTATGGGATGGGCCAAGAGCACGCCCGATGACATGAACTTCACCTATCGCTCAAAACCGTCGCCTTATGCCAAAGTGGGTCTCAACTACAATTTCATGTACAAGAGCGACCCACGTTATCAAGCTTTGCTTGGCGTTCGCATGGGGTACAGCCCTTTCAAGTACGACGTGACCGACGTCACTTACACCAACGATTACTGGCACGAGAATGAGACCTTCAGCGTCAAGGGACTTTCCTCACATGCGCTGTGGGGCGAAGCGGTCGCCGGCATCAAGGTCAACATCTGGCGGGCATGGTCGCTGGGGTGGACCATCCGCTATCATTGGCTATTCAAATACAAAAAATCGGAGAACGGCAGTCCCTGGTTCATTCCAGGTTACGGCCCGCGTGAAAAGTCGCTTGGATTCTCGTTCAGCCTAAGTTACACCCTACCGCTGGGAGCAAACTCTCGTCAAGAAATATCAACCTCAAAAAATGACTAATATGAAACGAACACTGATTTCTGCCCTTTTGTTGATGGCTTTCGGCCCCATCTGGGCGCAGCACAGCGAACAGGAAAAGACCTATTTCGACGCGTTCAATGCTGAACTGGGCATGATGATTGAAATTTTTGATCACGAACTGCCATGCCAACGATTCGCCTATTATTTTGATTATGCCGACATTGACGGAGACGGTCGCCTTGAAATGGTACTGACCGACTTCCCGAAGGAATACAAGTCAGCTTTCAAATACGACGGCAAATCGGTCTATCAGGTGAGTGCCGACAATGTGGGAGACCTTGACTGGAAAGAACTGAAGTGGTATTTCACTTCAGGCGACACCGAAGGCCACCCCGAAAAAGACATCACGTTGAAACATCGCCCCTTGTTTGGTGACGACATCGACATCGCGGCCAACCGCTTCTCGGCGTCATCCGAGGTGTGGACCTACGTTTCGCCCAACGCCATCAAGTCATACGACCGCATGATTTTCAAGCCACACATCGGTGAGGTAAAATTGGCCAAAACCAAAACCACCAACAAGGAAGTGGTTTATTCCTTTGCACTGATCAATCCGGCCATGACCAAGAAAATGTTCCGCGGATATGCCAGCACCCAGGCGGCCCCCGTCATTGTGCCCAAAGCATTCCTCGAAACACACACACCGCTGCAATATAGCCGCTGGCTCTTCGGCGAAAAGGAAATCAAAGCCAATCGCGATGTAAAGCAAATCATTCAAGCCTACTTTGGCGAACGTGAAATCTACGACTCGCGCTGGCTGGCCTCGTGCGAAATCAACGAGCGTACTTTCTACTACGTGGTGTTCAAGCCCCAAGATGGCTATGTGCTCACTTCACTGGTATGCATTGCCGAAGGCGACGTGGTTTCGGTGTGTAACGACTGGGTCCCCATGGCCCCAGGAGATGACGACATGAACGCCAGTGGTGAAATGGTCGAAGACATGCTCTTCCACGCTCCGCAAATCATGGCCATGATGGCCACCGAAAACGGCCTGGAACTCTACACGCGATGGAATTCATTGGAAGGAATTCACTATACCATCATGCGTGAATATATCGACCAGTTTGTTATCCTTCAGGATGATTACCAGTATCTGATGGCTTATTGACACGCACATGGCATTCGGCCCGTTTAGGGCAAAAAAAGACAGTTTGCCGACCGAATTGCTTGCGAAATCAACTTTTTTGCCTAAATTTGCAATCTGAAATTAGTTTAACAAATCAAATATTTAACAAAAATCAGTAATTATGGCTTACACAGAAACGACAACCACGAGTTATGGAACTCGAGTTGGAAATTCATTCAAGCAAATTGGTTCCGGATTTTTGATGTTCATCATTGGAACCGTGTTGCTGTTCTGGAACGAGGGACGCACCATTCATCGTGAACAAGACATTAATTTCGCCAACGACAAGGCGGTTGAAATGCCTACACCCGACAAGAAGGACGCAAGTTTGGAAGGTCAACTTGTTCACGCTACTGGTAACGCGATCTCTAAAGACATTTTGAGTGACGGACAATACCCGGTGGCTGGCAACTACACCGCTCTCAAGCGCGATGTGGAATACTATCAGTGGGTCGAGCGCAAAGAGGAGAAGAAACGCGACAAAGTCGGGGGTGGTGAAGAAACAATCACTACTTACTACTATGACCTGAAATGGGTGGATGAACCCGTCAACTCCAGCAGCTTCCACGACCCCGCTTATCGTGGCAAGAACACCGTTCGCCTTGAAGTGGAGGACAAATTGGAATATGCTACAAATGTTGAGTTTGGCGCCTATAAGCTGCCCGACTTCTTCATCAAAAAAGTGGGTAGTTATACCGATGCCAATGTAGCGGGCAGTACCGAAGAGTTTGCCGCCATGTTGGCGGGCAACAACAGCGTACCCAAAACCGACGCTGAAGGTGAAGAAGCAACCGAAGAGGAAACGACTGAGGATATCGGCATCACCGAGACCCAACTTCGTGAAGCAGAAAACAGCCTTGCCAACACCGACGACTATGTGTTCGGTGGCAACGAGGTTTATTATGGTGACCCCAGCAATGTTCGTGTGGGTGACGTTCGCATCACTTTCACCGCCATTCCTCCCCAAAATGAGATTTCAATCATGGCTGAGGTGGCTGGCGACACTTTCAAAGAGTTCCAGTCAAAAAATGGCAAGTTTGCGGAATTGAAGAACGGCAAAAAGACGAAAGATGAGATGATTCAAGCCGCCAAAGACGAGAACAACATGATCAAGTGGGCTTTGCGCATACTGGGTATCTTGCTCGTTATCGGTGGCCTGAAGGGCATCTTCGGCTTCCTCGTGACACTGTTCAAGGTGATTCCTTTCTTGGCAAGTATCATGAACTTCGGTGTGGGACTGATTTGCACCCTTTTGGGTATCGCATGGTCGCTCATCGTGATTGCCGTAGCATGGATCTTCTACAGACCTGTCTTGGGTATATCGCTCTTGGTAATAGCAATAGGACTGATTGCGTTCCTTGTTATTCGCGGTAAAAACAAGAAACCCGCATTGCAACCTGCTCCGGCTCCCGGACAGCAGCCCATGCAGCAGCCCTATCAGGCACCGCAGCAACCTATGCAGCAGCCCTATCAGGCTCCACAGCAACCCATGCAGCAGCCCTATCAGGCTCCACAGCAACCTATGCAGCAGCCCTATCAGGCTCCGCAACAGCCTATGCAGCAGCCCTATCAGGCTCCGCAACAGCCTATGCAACAGCCCGAGCCTATGCAGCAGCCCTATCAGGCTCCACAGCAACCTATGCAACAGCCCGAGCCCATGCAGCAGCCCTATCAGGCTCCGCAACAACCCATGCAACAGGCTTATCAGGATCCCATGCAGCAACCTTATCAGGCTCCGCAACAACCCATGCAACAGGCTTATCAGGCTCCGCAACAGCCCATGCAGCAGCCCTATCAGGCTCCGCAACAGCCCATGCAGCAACAGCCTTATCAGAATCCAATGCAGCAGCCTTATCAGTTCCCACAACAGCCTACTGATGAGAACACTATTCCTGAATAATTGATTTGAACCTTGCGCTCCGGCGCAACGATGGATAACGAATGAGGGCGTGTCAGAATTTTGGCACGCCCTCATTTTTCTAGAAGCTCTAGACTATCTAGATAATCTAGATGTTTTAGTGCCTATTGAGTGAGAATGATGTTGATGATAGCGTTCACGTCCTCGATGTCCACCTTGCCGTCACCGTTGAGGTCGGCATTGCCGGTATAATCGGTTGGCTGCTTCAAATCCAAGATGATGTTGATGGCGGCGTTCACGTCCTCGATGTCCACCTTGCCGTCACCGTTCACGTCACCCTTGAGGCCGCCCAGGCCGAGGTCGCCCACGATGTTCCTGAACAGCGCCCAGCACAAGGAGTTCTTGAAACTGTCCTCCTTGCCGGGAAGCACATGGAGCGTGCGGCCGTCCATATAATTGGAGAATACCAAGCAATACGACAATCGGTTAGAAATGTTGGCACTGGGCTCTCTAAACGCAATGTCGTCATATCCCATCGTCACCTTGGCCGGATCCACGTAAGCGTCAACCCGCTGCAAGTTTCTTAAGGAGAAAAATGCCGCCTCATCGATTGAAGTGACCGATTGAGGAATATTTATCTCTTGAAGATAATACATATTCTGGAACGAGCGTTGCCCAATTCTCGTGAGGGAGTTAGGGAGTATGACATTATAGAAACTTTTACCATCGAATGCATAATCCGCTATGCCCTTCGTTCCTTCTTTAATGGTAAGCGTTTTGTTGTCGGGCATGTTGCCTTTATATGATAATGCCACAGGGCCGGCATACATGACACCGTCGGGTTGACTGTTGTACCACGTCGTGCCGATGAATGCCGATTGACCCACCTTAACAAGGGAATTGGGGAAGGTGATTTCGGTCAAGTTGGAGCAATTGTAGAACGCTTGATAGCCGATGGCTTTCACGTTGTTGGGAATGGTGAGCACCGACATGTTAGAGCAATTATAGAATGCTTGGATGTTGATATATTTAAGGGAGCTGGGCAGGCGCAAAAGCGTGATGCCTGTGCAATCTTTGAATGCCACTCCCGCTATGGCCGTTGTTCCGTCCTTGATGGTGAAAAGGCCTGAGGGCATCTCGCCTTTGTAACCTAAGGCGATAGTGCCAGCATACAGCACGCCGTCGGGCTGACTGTCGTACCACGCCGTTTTATAAAACACTTCTTCTCTCATATCAATCACCGAACTGGGAACGGAAATCTCCGCTAAGTTGGTGCAACCAGCGAACGCCCAGCCACCAATTCCTGTGACCGAGTTGGGGATGCTGATGCTCGTCAAACCAGAGCAGCCATTGAAGGCACTTGCACCTATATATTTCACCGAATTGGGGATGGTGATACTGGTCAAGGATTTGCAGTTCTGGAACATACCGCCATTGAGAAGAGTAATGGTGTTGGGAAGAGTGACATCGACCAAGGAAGTACAGTTTCTGAAAGTATTGACACCCATAACCCTCACCGAACTGGGGACGTTCACGCTCGTCAAGGCGGTGCAACCATTGAACGCATTGTCACTGATTGTTCTGACGGTGTTGGGAATTTGGATGCTCTTCAGGTTGGTACATTCGTAAAAGGCTTTTTCGGCAATACAAGTGGTGCCGTCTTGAATCACTATGTTGGTGTTTTGAGGCATGGCTTTGGCATTTTTGTAGGCGTAAAGCACCGAGCCGGCATACACCACGCCGTCGGGCTGACTGTCGTACCACGCCGTTTTATAGAATACATTGTTTCCAAGATGATTGATAGCGTTCGGGAAATAAATTTCTTTCAGATTGGTACAGCCTTGGAACGCTGAAGACCAAATCATGGTGACCGTGTTGGGGATGGTGACGCTCGTCAACCCGGTGTTGTTTTTGAATGCGCTATTCGAGATTCCCACAATCGTATAGTCCCTATCCTCATAATTTATCGTAGAGGGGATGATGAGGTCGCCCGTTAGGGGCTCTCCAGTTGCCGTGCCCTGAAGGTGAACACTGACACCGTCGTCATTAAGCCAAAATTTCAACTTTCCGACAGTGAAAGATTCGGCATTGGCATTTATCACAAGCATTGCCAAGGCGGCAAATAAAAGTAAAATTCTTTTCATACACATTAAGTTTTATGAGTGAATAATAAAGTTAATTGCACAACAAAAGCGGCACACTACAACCGAAGCCAGAATGTGCCGTAAACGATTGATTATAAGATATCTGCCATGTATAATCAGGAGACAATAACACGCTGTCACTCAACAGATGAATGCTAGTTAGCACCCTGTTAGACATATTGACAGTTATGTGATATTCTCGCATCATAGAATACTCGGTGTGTTTGACACCGAAACTCATATTTTTGGTTATTTGATGATAATAATTATTGAAATTAACTTGCCGAAAACAGCTTATTATCAGCAACCTTACGCCCGATTGCAAAACACAACCGACTCCTTTAACGGCACAAAAATAAGAAATCATCATCAAATCAGCAAATTTTTCCTAATGATATTTAATGGAAAGATTCAACTCCAGCTTGACGCACATTTTTTTGCCATTTGGCGAAAATGTAGTAATTTAGCACATTGAATTGCTCCATGGGTATGGCCACGGAGATTAAATCACCATCATAATTAATTGATATAATGGCAAATACTAGTAAAATACGCATTGGCATCACCCACGGGGACACCAATGGAATTGGCTACGAAGTTATCATGAAAGCACTTGCCGACGACACCATGCTCGACTTGTGCACACCAGTCATCTACGGCTCGCCCAAAGTGTTGAGTTACCACCGCAAAGCCATAGACATGCAGCAGTTTTCGGTTGCGAACATCAAACATGCTGACCAAATGAAGGATGGAGCCGTGAACCTCATCGAAGTGATGAACGGAGAAGAGGTGAAAGTGGAATTGGGACAACCCAGCAAGCAGGCTGGAGCCGCCTCGCTGGCCGCACTCAAGATGGCGGTGGCCGACGTGAAGGCGGGTCGTATCGACGCACTGGTGACGGCACCCATCAACAAGGACAACATCCAGAGTGAGCAATTCCACTTCAAAGGCCACACCGACTACCTCGAAGCGGCTGCCGGCGACGACGCACGTGCGTTGATGATACTCTTCGACGAGCATGTGCGCGTGGCGTTGGTCACCACTCACCTGCCGCTGGCCGAGGTTGCCGGAGTCATCACACAGGAGCGCATTGTGACCATGCTGCACACCTTCGACGCCTCGCTCCGGCGCGATTTCGGACTTGAACGTCCTCGCATTGCCGTGCTGGGTCTTAACCCGCATGCCGGCGACAATGGGGTGCTTGGCCATGAGGAGAAGGACATCATCGCTCCCGCCATCGCGCAGGCCTACGACGACCACATCCTCTGTTTCGGCCCTTACGCCGCCGACGGCTTCTTCGGCCACGAGCAATACCGCCACTTCGACGGCATACTCGCCATGTACCACGACCAAGGACTGGCGCCTTTCAAGACACTGGCGCGCGACGGAGGCGTGAACTTCACGGCCGGACTGCCGTTTATTCGCACCAGCCCTGACCACGGAACGGGCTATGATATCGCAGGAAAAAACATGGCCGACGCCGCTTCGATGCGACAGGCCATCTATGCCGCCATCAACATCTTCCGCAACAGGTCAAACCACGACGAAGCCACCGCTAACCCGTTGGGCAAACTCTACGAAGCCCGTGGGCGCGACAATGTGGTACTTGATCTTACAAAAGACGAGTAACCTGACAATTAATTATTGGAAATCCTCTTTCTTGCGGGCCTTCAACGCATAGGTCTGCTGTTTGAGGTATGCACCCAACTGCTCTGGCGTGTCGTACTGTGCCAGTGTTTCGGGCATGATGGGGTCGCCCACGCTGATGCGGAAGGTTTTGCCATGATTGCGAAACACCTCAGCGGGCAGGCGCAACGTGCGTAACCGCCAGTCGATGACGCCCAGGAAGAGCGACCACAAACTGTTGCGACCATGGAAAAAGATGGGCACCACAGGCACCTTCATCTTTTGAATGATGCGAATCACCGAAGGTTGCCACTCGCGGTCCTCGACTCGCAAGTTACGTGTCAACTTCGAGACGGCGCCAGCCGGGAAAAAGCCCAGCACGTGACCTTCACGCACATGCTTGATGGCAGCGGCAATACCTTGTACCGACACCGCACGCTTTGCCGGGTCATCGCTCTGATAGGCATCTACAGCAATAAAATTGGGGCGCAATGCGCTGATATAGTTCAATATCATGTTCACCATCACCTTGAAGTCGGGACGGTATTCGCCCACCAACTTGATGAGCATGATGCCGTCAAGAGCGCCAAACGGATGGTTGGACACGGTGATGAAACTGCCCTCCGGCAGATTTTCCAACACGTCCTTCCCGCTCACCTTGATAGTGACGTCCAAATCCTTGAGCAAGCCCTGCGTAAAAGGTACTCCAGGCGTATCGCAGTTATGGTCATGAATCCAGTTCACCTTGTCCACCGCCAGCAAGTGCATAAGCCACTTCACCAGCCGTGGCTTGCCCTTAAAAAAGGGGGCCATCTGGCAGACATCGTCATAATTAAGTACGTCGCGTTTAATAGTTTCGCTCATTGTCGTTCTTTAAATGAAAGCGCAAAATTAAGCATAACAAACGGGACATTCTAGCAAAACGCCACAATGTTTGTATGTTTTAACATTCTTCCCACCCTCCGCAACACATCACCCTTGTTATCATTCATCCAACAATCTTAGCCAACTGTATCGTATAAAAGATTGCTTCACCATAAGCAATAATGCAAACACACTTGCATTAATGCGAAATGCGCTAATGCCATGTTAAAGTGGGCAAATTAAAATTCATTTTCTTGCTTTTCTCTATTATCAATTAGGCGTTTCGTTTCTTGCAATTCCTTTTGTAACAGCCGCACTCGTTCTGCCAACTGCTCTTGACTAGGCAAAGCATCTTTAATTCTAATGTTGTTATATGTAGCAACTCCCATAGGTGTGGTTATGCCTCTGAATGACCATTGGACATCCGTTTTATTCATATCAGAACAAACAAGCAATCCAATTGTGGGATTATCGTCATTCGTTTTTAGCAATTCGTCTACGGCACTTACGTAATAGTTTAGTTTTCCTACAAATTCGGGCTCAAATGATCTAGCCTTCAATTCACAGACAATATAGCAACGTAATCGAATATGATAAAACAATAAATCTATTTTTCGTGAACGTCCGTCAACAATCAGTTCCTTTTGCCGTCCAATAAAAGCAAAGCCCGTACCCATCTCTAGAAGCAGATTTGTTACGTCTCGGGTCAATGCTTCTTCCAGTTCACGTTCTTCATAGGAGTAATGCTCAACTGTTGCAAAGCCAAAATCGTAGTTTTCCTTAAGAACTTCTTGAACAAGATGGCTATGGACTTCGGGTAAATGATCAGAGAAATTGTTGACAATTTTACCTTGATGTTCATATAGATGGGCCTTTAAGATGTTTATAAGCGCAGCCCGACTGAGTCCTTGCTCTATAGTTTTGCCTATATAGAACAATGCCTCCTCTACAGATTTACATGTTGTGATAATCTCTACATGGTGTCTCCAAGGGACCAAAACAAACGGCAATGGAAATTCTCCACCAATTTGGTGGATTTTTTCGGCCGACATTTCTCCACCAGCTTGGTGGATTTTTGTATCAAATTGATTTTCAAGACGTTGTAATTCCTTTTCGGCCTGGCGTAGAATATGAGAACCTCCTTGAGTATAGAACAAATACCATTTCTTCATATACCACATATTAGAAGTTGAGAAACCTTTCTCATTAGGAAACTCGCGCTTCAAGTCAAGACTTACCTGCTCAACCACTCCTACGCCCCAGCGTTCTTCGGCTCTCTTTTGCACCAAATCTCTACCCAACAACCAGTTGAACAGCAACTTCTCAGCATTTACCTTGACGGCTGCTTTCACCTGAGCCGAACGATAGCGGTGCTTTAATTCGGCTATCCATTTAACATATTCCGCATCGATATGAGTATCCTGATATTTCACCATATGCGATTGCTCCATAGGGGTGGAGTCTTGTATGATATCATCCATTGGGGTTGGTTATTACTTTTTCGCAAAGATAATCATAATTTGTGAATCTAGATACTATAGTGTGATTATTTTTGGGGATTGATAGTGAGGTTTCCAGAAAAATGTGGTAACTTTGCAGCCTATTGAAGCGGATAACGACAGTTATTGCCAAAAGAGATGGATTTTGGCAATGTGTTGTTGTGTCGGCATTGTGACATGAAAATTAACTTGAAGCGAATAGATATAACACTTCACAGCATCATTTTATAGATGAATCGACCACCACTATTGCCTGTCATCATCGGGACAGGATTTGGCTCAGGCTTTTGGCCATGGGGACCTGGCACCGCAGGAGCGGTTCTAGCCACCGCCATTTGGCTGGCATTGAGTAACGTATTGAGCGTCGGGACGCTTGCCCTCGTCACGCTCGTGCTAGTGGTCGTGTTTACCATAGCCGGCACGTGGGCCACCTCACACCTTGAGCCATTCTGGGGTGAAGACCCAAGCCGTGTTGTGATCGATGAGATGGTGGGAGTGTGGATACCGCTGCTGCTGGCTGGCGAGCCGGAACTCAAATGGTGGTGGGCCTTGGCCGCACTGGTATTATTCCGCTTCTTCGACATCGTGAAGCCGCTGGGCATCCGCAACCTTGACCGCCGTCACGGAGCCATCTGGGTGATGCTCGACGATGTGCTGGCAGGAGTCTATTCGGCAATTGTTTTAGGAGTAATCATCGCTATATATCATGCAGTGGCATAAAAAAACATTGGATTTCCTCAAGGCACAAACCGAAGCCCACAAGGAAATTTGGACCTTCTGCAAAGCGCAGGTGACCGCACAGATTGCATCATTTGTCGACTTCTCTATAGCGGCTTTTCTCAAATACGTTTGCGGGATATGGTACATGTACTCCAATTTCACGGGGTCGGTGTGCGGCGGCATCGTCAATTGCGCCATCAATTACAAATGGGCCTTCCGGGCACAAGGCCAGAGCAAACTTCTAGTCGCCATCAAGTATTTCATCGTGTGGTCCGGCAGCATTTCACTTAACAACTTGGGAACCTATCTGCTTACCGAATGGTGGGGAGTGGACGACTATTTTCTGATTGCCAAGGCTGCCGTATCGCTGTTTGTGGGATTTTTCTGGAACTATCTTTTACAACGGTTCTTTGTCTATCGCAACGTATCATTCCTAAAGAAAAAAACAAATACCGAACATGAATTATAGAGACTTTCTTCAAAAACTCATCTACAAGATTATCAATCCGTTGATTAACGGATTGGTCAAACTGCACATCACCCCCAACATCATCACCTTCGTGGGGCTTGTGCTGAACATTGTAGCCGCGGCATTTTTTGTCTATGCCGCCATCTATGCTCCGTCGGACATGAGCCTGATAGGTTGGGCTGGTGCCATCATCCTCTTTGCCGGCCTGTTTGACATGATTGACGGGCGATTGGCGCGTGTGGGCGACATGCAGAGCACATTCGGCGCCTTGTGGGATTCGGCATTGGACCGCTACAGCGAACTGTTCACGCTGTCGGGCATTGCCGTCTATCTGCTGCTCAACGGCTATCCATACAGCGGAGTGGTGACCTTGTGCGCCATTGTAGGCTCGGTGATGGTGAGTTATGTGCGTGCCCGCGCCGAAGGGTTGGGCATTGAGTGCAAAGTGGGTCTGATGCAACGTCCCGAGCGCGTGGTGGTCACCGCATTGGGCGCACTGCTGTGCTGGGCGCTTGCTTCGACAGTGTCGTTCGACCCGATATGGATACTCATCGTGCCCATGTGGATTATCGCCATTCTTGCCAATGTGACCGCGTTCTGGCGCATTGCGCACTGCTATAACGAGTTGAACCGTCGTGACCGCAACGCAAAGCAATGAGGCTGTTTGACCTTCGTTCAATGACTCGCACCGAGGTGGTGGCCGATGTGGTGTTGTCGGTCGTGTTTCTGACGGCAACCGCCATATTCATAGGCCTACGACCCGACCACTGGTTGCTTGTGGGGCTTTTCAATGTTTTATATTTCGCCTCGCCCACCACACGCAAACTGGCGGTGGCATTGCTGCCGTTTGTGGTCTTTGCCATCTCCTACGACTGGATGCGCATCAAGCCCAACTATGAGGTCAACCCGATAGACGTCAAAGACTTGTACGACGCCGAGATGTCGTGGTTCGGCATCAACGTGGAAGGAGTCAGGATGATTCCCGGCGAGTATTTCAACATCCACAACACGGCGGTGGGCGACCTGCTGGCGGGCATCTTCTACCTGTGCTGGGTGCCAGTGCCCATTGCTTTCGGCATTTGGTTGTACTTCAAGGGGGAATACTTGTGGTATCTGCGTTTCGCTTTGGCATTTTTGTTTGTGAACTTTTTAGGATTCTTTTTCTACTATGTTCACCCGGCCGCACCGCCATGGTATGTCATCAACTACGGCTTCGAGGCTGACATCAACACGCCGGGCAACGTGGCGGGACTGAGCAGGTTCCAGGAATTGGTGGGATGGCATGTGTTCGACAATCTATACAACAAGAACGCCAACATCTTTGCCGCCGTGCCGTCGCTTCACGCCGCCTATATGCTCATTGCCCTCGTGTATGCTAAACTGAGCAAGCAGCACTGGGCCATGCTGGCTGTTTTTGCGGTCATCACAGTGGGAATTTGGTGGACGGCCGTCTATTCGGCCCATCATTATATTATTGACGTGTTGCTGGGCATCGCATGCGCCATTGTGGGCATCGCGATATTTGAATGGGGACTGATGCGCATTGGCTGGTTCAAACGTGGTATCATGCGCTACGAGAACTTCATCAACCTAGCGACAACGACCGATTAAAATGGATTAACCAAGATATGCATTACGCAATCATTGCAGCGGGCGAAGGCTCGCGACTGGCTCAAGAGGGCGTTAAAAAGCCCAAACCGCTCGTCACCCTGGGGGGCACTCCCATGGTGGAACGGCTGATGGGCATCTTCGTGCGCTGCAACGCCGAGAGCGTGAGCATCATCGTGAACGAGTCCATGACCGAGGTGCGACAGTATCTCGACTCGCTGGAGTTGCCCGTGCCGCTGAACGTGGTGGTCAAATCCACTCCCAGCTCCATGCACAGTTTCTACGAGTTGAGCCGCGTGCTGCCCGAAGGCAAGTTTTGTCTCACCACCGTCGATACCGTCTGCCGTGAGGAAGATTTCGCTTGCTACATCGCCGCCTTCGAGGCCGACGACACCCACGACGGCATGTGGGCCGTCACCCCGTTTATCGACGACGAGAAACCGCTCTACGTGGATGTGAACGAGCAGATGGACATCACGGCATTCAGCGACCGGCGATTCGATGGGGCCCACCTGGTGTCGGGCGGGATTTACGCCATGACCCACAAGGCTTTCCCGGTGCTGGAGCGCTGCGTCAAGAGCGGAATGGCGCGGATGCGCAACTTCCAACGTGCGCTCATCGATGCCGGGTTTTGCCTCAAGGCTTACGCCATCGACACCATCATCGACGTGGACCATGCCGCCGACATTGCCGTCGCCGAGCGATTGATTGCCTCATGACAGGCGAAACGAAAAAAGATAATTCATACAACAAACTGAGATATGGCTGAAATAATCATTGCTGGAATACTGCGAGCCGGTGCCTATTCGCCCAACCACATCGGCAACGACACCGCCATTTTTAACGCCACGGCCGACGAACTGCGCAAACGTGGCTGTCAGGTTAATATTTACTCCGAAGAACAGTTCAACCGCGACGGGGTGACCGAAGACATCATCATGAACATGTGCCGCGAGCCTGAATCTGTCGCCAAACTGCAGGCGTTGGAAGACGAAGGCCGACTGGTCATCAATTCGGGCTACGGCATTGAGAACTGCACCCGCGAACGCATGACACGCATCCTGCTGGCGGCTGGCATCCCCTACCCCGAAAGCCTCATTGTCAACACCAACGAGAACGTGAAGCCGCTCATCGAGAAGGCCGGTTTCAAGAGTTGCTGGATCAAGCGGGGCGACTACCATGCCATGCACAAGGAGGATATTTCCTTCGTGCGGCACGTCGAAGAAGCACAGGAAGTGCTGCAAGAGTATTTCTATCGCGGCATCACGCGGGCGGTCATCAACGCGCATCTGACGGGCGACATGATCAAGTTCTATGGCATCCGCAATTTCCCGTTCTTCTGGTGGTTCTGCCCGTCCAACCAGGAAGAAAGCGTCTATGGCTGGGGCGACGTCGATGAATCGAGCCACAACCCCCTCGACGAACATCTCCTCAAGGACATCTGCAACCGCGCTGCCAACGAGGTGAACATCGACATCTACGGCGGTGACTGCATTGTGGGCGAAGATGGTTCACTGCAAATCATCGATTTCAACGACTGGCCCAGTTTCGCTCCCTGCCGCAACGAGGCAGCGCCCCATATCGCCAAGGCGGTGCTCAACTTGATCAAGGAACATAAATAAGATGCCTTGACCAGCATCCAACACACTTCCCTTTATGACCCTGAGAGAAGAGTATAAGGCCTCACTCAAGTCGATGGACACCGAAGAACACATCGACCTCTTTTTCTATCGTCCTTTGGGATTCCTTTGGGCAAAGCTGTTTGCCAAGCTGGGGGTCACGCCCAACTGGGTGACCGTCGCCAGCATCATTCTGGGCGTAGCCGGCGGCATTTTGCTCTACTTCGGCGACCAACCGTCGCGATGGCTCAACTACGTGGGCATCTTCCTCATTGTCTGGGCCAATACCTACGACAGCGCCGATGGCCAGTTGGCCCGACTCACCAAGCAGTACTCCCGCATCGGGCGCATTTTGGACGGCGTGAGCGGCGACTTGTGGTTTCTCGCCATCTACTTTGCGCTCACGTTCCGCGAACTGCATTTCGGCGACTTGTTAGCCGGTAATTACTTCCCCCAGCATCCGCTCATCATCTGGGCGATGGCCATCATAGCCGGAATCTGCCACGCCAAACAAGCCACCAGTGCCGACTACTACCGCCAGTTCCACCTTTATTTCCTGAAGGGGAAGGACGGCAGCGAACTCGACAGTTCCGCACAGATCCACGAGGTCTATCAGCAAGTGCCATGGAAAGGCCACTTCTTCAAGAAACTCACCATGCTCGCCTATCGCGGCTATACCGCACAGCAGGAGAGGGTCACGCCCCACATGCAGGAACTGCGGCTGACACTCACCGAGCGATTTGGCAACGATGTGCCACAGTCGTTCCGCGACGCTTTCCGCGCCAAGAGCCTGCCCATGATGAAATACACCAACATGCTCACGTTCAACACCCGCACCATAGCCATGTTCATTGCGGTCATCATACAGATGCCATGGCTCTATTTCGCCTTCGAAATCGTTGTGCTCAATGCTATGATGGTGTATATGATAGTGTGCCATGAGCGCTTTTGCCAGCGATTCACCCAAGAACTGAGAGATGGAAAGTATTGACCTCAAATACTCCGACGGCACGACGCCTGACGTGAAAGGCATCATCTTCGACTACGGCGGCACCCTCGACAGCCGGGGCATCCACTGGAGCGAAGTGATATGGGACGGCTATGTCGATGCCGGGCTTAACCAGTTCATCGCCAAGGAGCAGTACCGCGATGCCTACGTTGAGGCAGAACGCGAATTGGCGCGCGTGCGACACATCATGCCCAACGACGATTTCTTGGCGCTCATGCGCAAGAAAATCGCCATCCAGTTCAAGGCCTTACGTAATCAAGGAGCCGCATTGAGCGACAGCGCCGCCGATGCCATCGCCGTCTATTGCGACCGTCGCGCCCGCCGCTGCATCGAGGAAGCCCGCCCCACACTGGAGACGCTTGCGCAGCGATTCCCCATGATGCTCGTGAGCAACTTCTACGGCAACATCGACAGCGTGCTCCGCGCCTACGACATCCGGCAATACTTCAAAGGAATCATCGAAAGCTCGGTAGTGGGCATTCGCAAACCGAACCCCACGCTCTTCCGTCTGGCCGTTGATGCGCTGGAATTGCCGCCCGAGCAAGTGCTCGTCGTGGGCGACAGCCTGCACAAAGACATCAAGCCCGCCGAAGCGCTCGGTTGCCGGGTGCTGTGGCTCAAAGGCAAGGGGTGGAATCCCGCCGATGATGCCCTCACCCACCCCAACGTCATCACATTGGTCTCCCAAGTATTGGACTACATCACATCAACTCAACCATAATGGAAACGACCTCTTTACCCCCGATGACCCTGTGGCAGTTCTACGCCATGATAGGCACCCAAGCCGTCTTGGGCATCGCCTTCTGCGTTGCGATGTATAAGTTGGGGAAACGCGACCCCAGACTGGGATGGGAACCCGGCAATGCCGTCAAATGGATTCAGGACAAAATCTTTATCATCCTCATTTTTGGCGCCGGCATCGCCAGTTACCAATTACTGCCCGACTTGGTGCACAGTTTTACCAATGACGCATCGACCGTGGTGGCCGAGACGGTGGTCAACACCGCCACCGACGCCATTGAGGGCAACGTGACCACGCCCGAAGTGCCAGAGCTGAGCGAGGTGTTTTCGGAAGTGATTTGGGGCGAACCCAATTCCACCCAGCACGAGGCGCTGATGCTGATGGCCGGATTCTGGCTGTTCTTGGGATGGTGCTGTTACGTGGGCAACTTCTGTGCCTCACCGGTGAACATCTTGTTTAAACTGCTTAAAGTCATCGCCTATTGCTGCCTGACGGCCGTGATTGTTTTCGTCCCGATGTGCCTGCATCGCTTCTCGTGGGATGAAATACGCGATCCGTTCTACTTTTTGGTGGTCGCCGTCGTCCTCATTGCGGTAACACACTCATGGACTCGGCGGATGCCACCTCCGCTACCTGTCCCGAAATACGGAACCTCTAACCCTCCTGCTCCCAACGATGAATAACCTGTTTACACATAAGTTGAGCCTTGTGCTCATGGCCAGCATCGTCGCTTGGTTGGCCTCGTCGTGTTCAAGCGACAGTTTCAAGATTGACGGCAACGTTGAGGGGCTGGGCACACAGAACGTGCACATCATCTACCAGGGCGATAATGGCGCCGTGGACAACATCATGCCCACCCATGAAAACGAAATCAGGGTGAAGTGCCACAGCAGCCGACTCACCGTGGTGACGGTCATGGATATGCGAGGCCAAATCATTGCGCGCTTTGCCGCAAGCAATGGCGACCACATCAGTTTCACCGGCCACATCGACCATCTCGACGCCATCAAGGTGAGCGGCAACGACGTGACCGACGAGTGGATGGAGTTTCGCGAAGCCAATGCCAGCCTCTACAACCGCCAGCCCAATCCCGAGCTGGACGCTGCCATCGAGAAATATGTCAAAGCAAACCCCAAGCGGGTCAGTTCCACGCTGTTGCTGCTCTATGACCACGGCAACCTGCTGGACAATGACAAGGCGGCATTGCTGAGCATCATCACCCCCGAAGCACGACCCGATTACCTCATCGCTTCGGTCGAATGGCTGGCGAAGTTCTACTCCACCAGCACGACGAAAGTGCTGCACACCCTCAATCTGTGCGGCTCCAGCGGCGACTTCGAGGCGCTGGTCATCGACAGTCAGCCCTCACTGCTCTACTTCTGGGGCAAGAGAAATGAAGACCGCCGAAACGTCATCAACGACATCAATGCCCTGCGCACCGACCAGCCACAGGTCATGGTGGCCGACATCCTCCTTGATGCCGACACCATCGGCTGGAGCGTCACAAGCCGCACGGCAGGTGCCACATGGAAACACTACTGGGTACCGGGGGGCGTGATGGATAACGCGTTAAAAGACCTCCGAATTCCCACAACCCCCTATTTTGTGGCCACCGACTCCACCGGCAAAATCGTGTATCGCGGAGCCGACCTCCGCACCGCCGTCACCTCCCTCAAATAACTTGGTGAGTGCTGAAGGCACGACGCAATATAGGCCGGGGTGAAGCGACAGCGCAACCCCGGTTTTTCAATATCACACATAAAACAAGCTCTGAAAGAGCGACACAAAATCCATGCCGTTGTTTCATGCTTTCAGCACTTATTGGTTTTTGCGGGATTATCTAGGGGATTTTTTAGGAGACGTGACGCAGTTTGCGATAAAAAGAAACGGGAAATGGTTGGAGTCTAAAAATATTTATCTAACTTTGCATTGCAATAATTGCTACGATATGAAGCAGTTGCTTTACATATTGTTGGGCGTAATGGTGGCGTGCGCGGCGACGTGCTGCCACCGCGTGAGCGACACCGAGGCGAGGCTCATCGCCATCGACTCGCTGGTGTGCGACCAGCCCGACAGCGCCCTCTCGCTGCTGGCCGACATCAACGGTGACTCGCTGCGGGGCGAGGAGCGCGCCTACCATGCTCTGCTCACCGTGCAGGCGCTCTACAAGGCCTACATCCCTGCCACGAGCGACACGCTCATCCGCCGCGCCTGGGACTACTACCGCGACAACGGCTCCTACGACCGCCGCATCCGTGCCATGCTCTACAGCGGCACCGTAGCTGAGGAACTCGGCCATCCCGACAGCGCCATGCGCTGGTACAAGCGCACCGAACTCGAGTCCCGCCCCGACGACCACTATCACCGCGGCTACGCCCTTGAACAAATGGCATTTTTATATCAAAGTGTTTACGTTACTGAACGGGCAATCTCTAAATACAAACTCTCACTCAATGACTTTCGACTGATACCAGACACTCCGAATATTACTTATTGCGCGCTTAGATTAAGCCAATTGTTTTCATTTAACAGTTTAGACAGTTCTCTCTATTATGGAGAACTGGCAAAATCATATACCAATCAATCAAACCACAAACTAACTTCATTAGAGTTCTCAAAAATAATTGGCAAATTTTTATTTTATGATAAAAAATATAATCAAGCAAAAGACACATTCTCGTATGTGGTGAGCAATACTACTGATATTACAAATGACATTTGGTATAGTTTGGCATTGTCTTATGCAAACCTCAATCAATTGGATTCAGCTAAATATTATTTCAATAAAGCGGGGAATCCGATTAATGTCAATGATTCGGTCCTATTTTATCAGTTTTTGGCCGTTCAGAGCAAACTGGAGAATAATATTGAAAAAAATATA